>JAZRFE010000015.1:0-58810 GCA_045661205.1 Bacteroidaceae bacterium
CCAAATTGATGGTGTCTTCGTTTTTAAAAGTTGCATCACAAACAAAATCGAAAGGTAAGATTTGACCACAATATAGATGGTGCTTCGTATCAATCTTGATTCAGATGCAAGAAAGATGAGTTTTTGAAGGCATTGGGATTACTGACAGGCAGAAGACAAATCGAGGATTCAGGCAGTAAAGAATGCAGTTGTTAAAATTCATTTTAACAATGGGCATTACACTTAACAATTTCCACAAGAGCATTTAGGTATCTCCCTTTTCAATATTTGAGAGATATAGAACTCAGCAAACCTTTGCTTGATTTCATCACGCACCTTGCGAAACTCATCCATCATAAACTCCTCTGTACCCATAGCATCCGAGGGATCGTCAAAGCCTATATGCAGACGATGTTTTACATTTCCCACAAACATTGGGCAACTCTCATTTGCTCCACCACATACTGTAATTACATAGTCCCATTCATCGTTCAGGTAGTTTTCAACACTCTTAGGCGTATGTTGGGAAATGTCAATACTCACTTCGTTCATCACTTCGACTGCTTTGGGATTAACACATTCAGCAGGTTTTGTTCCAGCCGAATGTACTTCCAAGTCTTTGTTGAATGATTGAAGAAAACCGTGTGCCATTTGGCTACGGCAACTATTGCCTGTACATAAAATCAATATTCTCATAAAATCCAATTAAATAGATATCCTGATATAATAATCAACAATGTTACCACTCCGAAGAAAATGCCTATCAATCGCCAAGTCATTACCTTTTTAAGCATAGTGGCTTCGGGGATGGACAAGCCGATTATAGCCATCATAAAGGCAATGGCAGTACCGAGTGGAATGCCTTTCGCCACGAAAACTTCAATAACGGGAACCACACTCGCAGGATTGGCATACACAGGTACGGCAAGAACAACAGCCAAAGGTACGCCCCACCAATTTTCTGCTGAAAGGAATTGCTCAAAGAAACCTTCGGGAACATAACCGTGCATTGCAGCACCTATGCCGATACCAATGATAATGTAGAGCAATACACCCCGTACAATACCCCAAGACTCTTTTGTGATAGCAGGCAAACGTTTCAAGAAAGGGGTTTTCTCTACCTTCCATTGTTCACTTTGTGCATTGGATTGCATTTGTGCGTTCTTTACCCAATCGCTCAAATAGGGTTCAAGTCGCATTCTGCCCAAAACATAGCCTGCAATCATCGACAAAACCGTACCGCTAAGTACATAAATAAGCGTTGCCTTTACTCCAAACGAGCCGAGAAACATTGCAATTGCCACTTCGCTGACCAATGGCGAAGCGATAAGGAATGTAAGCGTAACGCCCAATGGGATACCGCCCTTTACAAAACCTATGAACAACGGGACTGACGAGCAAGAGCAGAACGGTGTAATACCTCCGAACAAGGCAGCCATAAAGTAGTCCAAGCCATATAGCTTATGGGTTGTAAGGTACTGTCTTAGTCGCTCAATAGGGAAATAGGCATTGATAATCCCCATAACAAGACTTATGCAGAACAGCAGTATTATAATTTTTATAGTGTCGTAAACGAAAAAATTGACCGCTATTCCCAATGATGTGGCGGCATCTATTCCAAAGATGCCGCACACCAACCAATCTGCAAATTGCTGTATCATAAGCCTAATAGTTCTTTAACCTCATTTTCACTTGGTACTCGCCCTTTGATTTTCACTTCCCCATCTACTACAATGGCAGGAGTTGATAGGATGTTGTAACTCATCATCTCCATAATGTCATCAACCTTTGTAAGGTTTACATCGAGATTATTCTCCTTGATTACTTTCTCCACTACATTGTAGGCTGTTTTGCATTTGGCACAACCTGGACCTAAAACTTTTACTTCCATAATCTTAAAAATAAACGGTTATACAATAATAGATTCCAACCAGTATGAACAATATTCCGACTGCTATATTCAAACACCACTGAATGGTTTGCATTCGTCCATAAACCTTGCCTATTTGCTCTGCACTGAAAGCCAATACCCAAGCCACAATCAAGACAGGAAAAGCAGTAGCAATGGCAAAAAGTATGGGCAATAAATATCCCATTATTGAGGTTGCCGACATTGGTATAAGCATTCCGAAGTAAAAGACTCCGCTTGACGGGCAAAATGCCAAAGCGAACAACACACCCAAAAGAAATGCACCCCAACCTCCGTGTTTTGCAAAATGCTCACCGCTTCCACTAAACCCAAACGAGGGTAGTCGGAGTTTACTTCCGAATAGCATATACAGACCAATCAACAGCAGAGCAAGAGGAAGTATCAATTCGCCATACTTGCTGATAAATTTTTGGATACCAAAAAGGCTCGAACCTCCTTTAAGCAGAGCAATAAGCACCACGCCAAGCAGTGTGTATGCCACCACTCGTCCCAAAGTATAGAGCAAACCATTACGAAATATACGCTTGCGGTCGTCTATGTTTTTGCCGATGTATCCTATCGCTACAATATTGGTAGCCAATGGACAGGGCGAAAGGGCTGTGAGCAGTCCTAATATAAACGCTGTTAGAATAGGCGTTGAACTACTTCCCATTAATGTTTGTAACCACTCCATAGTTCTAATTGTTTAGCATTTTGTTGATTTGCTCCGCAACACCCTTTTTGAAGTTATCGGGATTTGTTCGTGCATTGCCAAAGGCAAATTCTGTCAGATTAGTGGTTTCTTCTTTTCCGTTCTTATCATAATCGACTATAATAAGCGACGACCAACTAACCTCATATTTGTCGGCAAGTGTTTCTTCTTCGGTTATATTCACCGACTTGAACACTAAGCCCCCATTCTTCAACTTTTCAGCAAAAGCAGATTCCACCAATTCTTTGGTGTTTTTCTCAATAGCCATACAAGTTGCACAACGCTGTTTGCTGTGAAAGTACAACACCTCCACTACATCTTTTTTCACTTGCTTTTCCGCTTTTGATTCATTCTTCGCATTGCCATTACCGCAAGCAACCATACCCACACATAGGGCAACCATCAAAAATACCTTTTTCATACACTTTATTTTTATTGCTTATTTGTAGTTCGCAAAACAACGAACATTATTTCTAAAAAAAGAGGCTGTTTATTCACAGCAACTCTCTTTCTTACACGCACACTGATTGAAGAACTCACCAAATAGTTCACGAGCTAACTTCCAATTATCACGATTGATGCAATACTTTACCTTTGGCGTTTCGACTTCGCCTTGTATCAAACCGGCATCTTTTAACTCTTTCAAATGTTGTGAAACTGTCGCTTTCGCAATCGGTAATTCCTCGTGTATATCGCCAAAGTAACATTGCGTCTGCTTTGCAAGGAATTGGAGTATCGCTATACGGGCTGGGTGTCCCATAGCCTTTGCAAAGCGTGCAACTTGCTCTTGCTTAATACTATAATCTTTATTTGCCATAATCACACATTGTTTGTTGTTCGCAAAAGTACGAATAATATCTGAAACAGCAAAGAATACCTCAATTATATTCATCGTAATTATATACAATTTGCACCAAAAATAATATTTTCATTTGAAAGAGCAAAATTGCTCTTGTTTTGGTGCAAGTATCAAATATTTTGCCTCGATTAAAGCCGGAGACATCACTCCCGAAAATTCATTGAAATACGAAAGTTGTATCCTGCCGTTCATTACAAGATTGTTCTCTACGACAAATCTTTTTGTCATATCGTGTTTAAGGCAAACTATGTCTCCGTTTTTGAAATTGCTGATTGTGGTCATAAGAAATACTTTTGCCACAAATTTAGTTACTTTTTCAGTGATAACTAAGTTACGGATTCTACTTTTTATTGCTTGTAGCATAGTTTCTAATAAGTTTGATTGATTATTCTATCTAAAATAACTATTTTTGTACCCGAACAGTGTAACTGTTCATACATAATGCCTAATTCGTCTCGGAATCACCACCTCGGAAATGGATAAAGGCTACTATCCAATATTTAGGCAAGTTCTGCGCATAACGTAGGGCTGTGCCTGTATTGGATATAGTTTGTGGTGAACTACGAGACGACAGGCAACGGCTCTACGTTTTCGTTTTTACCGTTGCCGTTTTACAGCTTATTGTTTAACCTTTAAATAAATGTAAAATGAAAAACAAAACAACCGCAACTATTATTTGTTTCTTTTTGGGAGGCTTTGGTATTCACCGTTTTTATCTTGGTCAAACAGGTTTAGGATTTTTATATCTTATATTCTGTTGGACTCTTGTTCCCGGTTTTATTGCGTTAATTGATTTCTTCGTACTTTTGTTTATGAGTGAAGAATCTTTTAATCAGAAATATAACCTCATTCATATTATACAACAGACTACGCCAAGCAACAATGTGAACACAGTTGCTATAAATATGGGAAGCGCTCAAAATAGTCCGATTAGTTCAAGTAGCGAAGAGATTAAAAAGCTGTACGAATTAAAGGAAAAGGGTATCATTACCCAAGAAGAGTTTGACCTAAAGAAAAAGACTCTTTTGTAATGTTACTTTTTCAAGGTCTCACCCGACAAATCTACAAGTGTATCAAAATTTGACATTACCTGTAAATGTTTGTAGTAGGCTTCAAACTCACTAAATGGCATTTCTGCATCAATGAGTAAATCCATAACTTTACTTTTGGATAACATTTTCAAATGGGGAACTTCTATACGGAGTTCTCCTTTTTTGAACAACGTACACTCTGTGAGAATTGTCGGTATAAAATCGTGTACTCCTAAAAAGTCCTCAACTATTCTCGTGTGGAAACAAGTGGGAGTATGGGTCTCTTGGTGGTGTGAGTTCGGCATATAATTCAACGATGATGGGGTCTTTAATTTTGACTTCAAATGATTCTTCGGTACGTTTCACCAATTCCTCATCTGCAAAGGTAGGTGGTTTTGCTGAATTTTCACTCACTTCCCAACCTCTATTTTTAAGATTACGGTAATGGATACGTCCTGCAAGGTCTCTTTCAAGTCGGTCTTGCATATAAGCAAGTAGTTTTTCAAAAGACGTCATAACGTGGAACGCACCTAATGCCGGGCAGTAGCCACAATACTCTCCCTCCTCGTGTATGGTCTTTTGTTTGAACATCACGAGTTTCACTGAAACTTTTTCCATAATGTAAATAGTATTATGTGCCGACTATATCAGTATAGCCAACACGAATTAGATTTTTGTCTATGATTTGATTGAATTTTGCCATTGGAGTTTTCTTTCGGGTATTATAGGTAAATTCAAACTCCGCGCAATATTTTGATAGATGTTCCTTACTCGGTCTATGGTATGTGCCCATTATTGACCTTTTCAAGTGTGACCAAGCACCTTCTATGGTATTGGTGTGAGCTTGTCCGCGAACATATTCTTTGCTTTTGTGTTTTACTACACTATGCAAGTAATCTTTACTCAACTTAGTATAGGCCCACCATTCATCACTCATAATAAGAGAGCCGTTTTTGATGCGCTTATAAATGATAGGCTCCAATGTTTTGCGTTTTGTGTTTTCTATGGGTGTGATAGATAAACGCCCTTTGCGTTGTACTGCCCCAAATACAGGTGTCTTGTTTTCTGAACCACGACCACGTTTGCCCTTTTTCTTACCACCGACATACGTTTCGTCCACTTCGACCGTTCCCCGTAATTGGTTATCGGAATTGCGATGTTCCAACATATACCGTATCTTGTGTAACAAATACCAAGCAGTTTTCTGTGTCACACCGATAGTCTTTGACAACTCAATGGAACTGATTCCTTTCTTTGATAATGAAATCAGATAAAAAGTAAGAAACCATTTCTGCAAAGGGATGTTGGTGTTCTCGTAAATCGTTCCGGTAGTGACCTTGAACTGTTTGCCGCAATGTACACACTTGAAAGTCTTCCCGTTTTTGTAGCGGTATATCTTTTGGGTATACCCACAATGTGGACAAATGGGTGTATCTCCCCACCTACGTTTTTCAAGGTACTTTCTGCAAGAATCTTCATTGGGAAACTGTCTAAAAAAGTAGAAAAGATTGCATTTTTTACTCATTTTTCACTGTTTTTATTACAAGTTACGAAAAAATTGTGAAAAATCCAAATATTTGATAAACAATCTTTTAGGCTATTTTTAATAAGATAAATGGCAAAACCAAAGCCCTATAAGGGTCTTGTTAATATCTGAAAAGGAGTCTTGGTGTAGGAACATCTGTTCAAAGACCTAAATACGGACTTTGGTTAAGATTGTATATAATCACGTATAGTTTTAATAATTAACTTAAGGAAGAAGCATAAACTTTTGTAAAAAATCAAAAGTTATAATTAGTCTACAAATAGTTCAGCAATGGCAAAATTAACCGTTTTATTTTTATCCACAATACAAAACAGTATTTTTTTAGACGAAAATTATTTTATTTTTTTAACATGTAAAAACTTTTCTTAAAACTTCTTTTCAGCTTTACTACGCCCAAAAACCGAGCATGCACAATACAATAGCAACACATGCGGCATACACATTCAATAAGTCGCGATTTTTAACACATAGGAGAGATAAGGCGCAAATCGCCGGATTTTTTACCTATTTTCTTTGTTATTCTTTTATTTTTTCATAACTTGGCATCGTTTTCCAATAGCAATAATCGAATAAAACTTTTTTTTAAAAAAAGTGCCATAGAAAAATGGACTCAGGAGTTATATTCAGCATCGAAGAGTTTGCAGTAAACGACGGCCCGGGAATCAGGACTACTGTTTTTCTGAAGGGCTGTCCTTTGCGATGTGCGTGGTGCCACAACCCCGAGGGATGGCTACCACGCCCCCAGCCATTGACCAAGCAAGGAAGAACAGAAATTTGCGGTTACGAGATTAGTGCCAAAGAGCTTGCAACAAAGCTGCGCAGAGACGAAGATATATTCAAGGAGAGCGGAGGCGGAGTAACATTCACAGGCGGCGAGCCTCTTATGCAGGCCGATTTTCTATGCAACATACTTGACGAGTTACAAGGCATACACCGAGCCGTTGAGACCAGCGGACACGCATCGGAGAGAACATTCGAGAGAGTATTGGGAAGGGTCGAGTTGATGCTTTTCGACGTAAAACTTGCCGACAGCGAAATGCACAAGAGATACACAGGCGTAGACAACAAACTGATAAAATCCAACCTGAAGAGGCTGTGCGAGTCGGGAAAAGAGTTCGTTGCACGAATACCATTAATTCCCGGTGTTAATGACACTGTTGAAAACATGCAGGCAACTGCCGAGCTGCTGCAAGGAGCCAAAGGGTTGCAACGTGTGGAGCTGCTAAGATACCACAAGACTGCCGGAGCGAAATACCCCATGGTGGGTATAGATTACACCCCGGGATTCGACGAAGACAAAGCTCCCGAGATACACGACACATTTACCGAAAGAAACATAAAGCTATTAATACTATGACACAAAGAATTGAAACACTACGCTCATTTATAAGAGCAGAGAAGCACCACGAGTTCAGGCACACGCCCGAAGAGCTTGGACTTGACAGCATGAATGAGAAATTCCGCGAAGAGGGAGTATCTCCGGTAACAAGAAGCGCGCGTATGCTCAAGGCGCTGCTCGAAGCCGAAACACCTATAATCATTGAGGGCGAAAGCATTGTTGCCACACGCACTATCACCCGCATACCCTCTATTTTCACCGACGAAGAGTGGGAGGAGATTCGCAGTAAGCACACTCTGCACGAGCGCGGAACAGTTTCTAACCTCTCGGCCGACTACGAAGGCATCATTACCGATGGATTGGGCAAAAGAAAAGAAAGTATCGAGGTACGACTGCAAGACGAGACGCTGACAGCCGAGCAGACAGAGTTTCTTGTTGCAGCCAAAGAGAGCATCGAAGCCGTTCAGAGTTTCATTCTCAAATACCAGGCATGCGCTAAAAATGCAGGGCTTGACAACGTTGCCGAAGTGCTTGGTGCCATCCATTCAAACGGTGCTACAACGCTGCACGAAGCATTGCAATTACTTCGCATAGTGCATTTTGCATTGTGGGAGAGCGATTGCTACCACAACACACTCGGCCGTTTCGACCAATATATTTACCCCTACTACAAAAGCGACATTGAGAAGGGCACTCTCACCGAGGAGCAGGCTTACGAGCTTATCATGGAGTTCTTCCTTGCCTGCAACAAAGACAGCGACCTTTACGTGGGAATGCAGCAGGGCGACAACGGACAAAGCCTTGTTCTTGGCGGACGCGACGCACAGGGCAACTGCCTGTTCAACGAAGTGTCGCGCATGTGTCTGAAGGCAAGCTACGAGCTTAACCTCATAGACCCCAAGATAAACCTCAGATGCGACGCGAACACCCCATTGGAGGTGTACAAGTTGGGCGCGGAGCTTACAAAGAGAGGATTGGGTTTCCCGCAATACGACAACGACGATGTAGTAATTCCCGGACTTTTGAAACTCGGCTACACCGAAGAGGATGCACACAACTATGTTGTTGCTGCATGCTGGGAGTTCATCATCCCAAAAAACGGAATGGAGATACCCAACATCGACGCCCTTTCGTTTGCCGAAGTTGTGAGCAACGCAGTGAACAATCTGGGCAACTACGACAGCTATGAGAGTTTCTATGCCTACATTGTGGAGAAGATAAACGAGGAGTGTGAGCGAATAACCTCGGCACACGACAACCTGTACTTTGCGCCGGCACCATTCCTCTCGACCATCATGGGCGGAACAATAGAAAAGGCAAAAGATATTTCGGAGGGTGGAAACTCCAACAACTACGGTGTTCACGGAACAGGACTCTCCACAGCCGCCGACTCGCTTGCAGCTATCAAGAAATTCTATTTCGAGGAGAAATCGGTTACATTGGAAGAGCTTACCGACGCACTGAAAAACAATTTCGCAGGACACGAGCAGTTGCAAGAGCGTCTGAGAAACGAAGCACCCAAAATGGGAGTAGACAACGACGAGGCCGACTCTATTGGTTGCGCGCTCTTGAACTCTTTTGCCGAGGGTCTGCGTGGCAAACACAACGAAAGAGGCGGAATATGGCGAGCAGGAACAGGAACTGCAATGTATTATATTTTCCACGCCAAAGACCTCCCCGCCACCCCCGACGGCAGAAATGCCGGCGAGGTTCTTCCCGCCAACTTCACCCCCAGCATGTTCCTTAAGCAGAAAGGGCCTGTATCGGTGATGCGTTCATTCTCGAAGCCCAACCTGCAAGATGCTATTAACGGAGGCCCCCTTACGATAGAATTGGACGAAAGTATCTTCCGCAACGACGAGACAGTTGAAAAGTTGGCAATGCTCATACGCTCATATATACGCATGGGAGGCCATCAGTTGCAGCTCAACACGCTGAACAGAGAGAAGCTGCTCGACGCAAAGGCACACCCCGAACTGCACAAGAACCTGATTGTACGTGTGTGGGGATGGAGCGGATATTTCGTTGAACTTGACGAGTGCTATCAGGACCACATCATTGAACGAATAAAATACAAAATATAATACAAGGATACATACAAAATCACAAACAGTCATGTTACATATTAAGAAACTTATATACGCTGCGGCACTCTCAATGGCCCCCGCCCTTATGTTTGCCCAGAGCGAGGAGGTGCTTGTAAAGGTAGATGCAGGAAAGGTGGAGCAAAATATAACCCCTTACCTCTACGGCTCGTGCATCGAGGATGTAAACCACGAGATTTACGGCGGTCTTTACGACCAAAAGATTTTCGGCGAGAGCTTTGAAGAGCCTGCTCCCAACCCCATATTCGACCATTTCGATGTGTACGACGGCAAATGGAGCGTCGATGGCAACACAATATTTTCACTTGCACATGGCGGAGCCAAACTTGTAAGCAAAGAGGCTGTTGCCGAGGGCACTGTTGAGGTCGATATTAAGTACAATAAGCAAGGCAGCGGTTCGGGCAATGCAGGTTTGTTGCTGTGCGTGTCGCGTCCGCGTGTAGGTGCCGACAACTTTTATGGCTACGAAATAAGCCTCGCCAACGACGGCAAAAAGGTGGTTGTGGGCAAGCACAAGAATAATTGGTCACACATTGTAGATGTGCCTGTAAGTTGCACACCCACCGAGTGGAACAACCTTAAAGCGACAATAGGAAACGGCGAGGTGAAAATATTCCTGAACAACAAGGGAGTGTGCGTGTTTCATCTCTCCGACGCCGACCTGCTCAGTGGCAGCGTAGCTCTGCGCGTGTGGCACACAGACACCCACTTCGGCAACCTAAAGATAGACGGAAAAAACCTTTCGCTTGCAGCAAAGACTCCCGAGCAGGTGAGCATGCAATGGGATGCAGCCCTGAAGGGCGACGCAAAGGGTAACTATATCCTCAACAGCGACGATGCTTACAACGGCAGCAATTCGCAGACGATAGAATTTGTTTCGGGTAAGGGTGCAGTGGGCATTGCCAACGCCAGCCTAAACCGTTGGGGAATAGCTGTGCGCAAAGGACAAAAGTTCCAAGGCCGTTTCTATGCAAAGAACATCTCGTGCAAAGGAAAAGCATTTGTAGTGCTCGAGAGTGCCGACGGTAAAAAGGAGTATGCTCGTTGCCGCATCAACGGCTTGTCGAAAAGCTGGAAACGCCACGCATTCACGCTAACCTCGAATGCCGACGACGACAAGGCTCGCATGGCAATATACATTGATGCCGAAGGAGCTGTAAAAATAGACCAGGTGACGCTGATGACTACGGGCAAAGACCGTTTCAAAGGGCTACCCTACCGCAACGACATTTCACAGGCAATGGTGGAGCAGGGACTCACATTCCTGCGCTACGGTGGCACCATGATTAACGCCTACGAGTATCGTTTCAAAAAGATGATTGGCGACCCCGACAAACGCCCGCCTTACAGAGGCCACTGGTATAAATACTCGACCAACGGATTCGGAATAGAGGATTTTCTTAAGTTCTGCGAGGCGGCAGGCTTCACCCCCTCGTTTGCGATGAACATTTTCGAGACACCCGAAGATGCGGCCGACATGATTGAGTACCTCAACGGCTCGACAAAGACCAAATGGGGCAAGATACGTGCCAAGAACGGACACCCGAAACCCTATGGAGTGAAGTACATAGGCATAGGCAACGAAGAGGTTATGTACTCGGGCGACGACTCGGCAACATACGACGAATATATTGAGCGTTTCAACATTCTGCACGATGCCATCAAGAGCAAAGACCCGTCGGTAAAACTTGTCATCACAGCATGGTGGCGCCCCGAGTCGCCCAACAGCGAGAGACTGTTCAAGGCACTTGACGGAAAGGCCGACTATTGGGACTATCATCCGTTAGCCGACGCATTGACAGCAGGACAGGAGGTAGAGAAAGAACTTCGCACGATGAAAGAGCTGTTCCACAAGTGGAACCCCAACACCACCATGAAGTGTGCCATCTTCGAGGAGAACGGCTGGACACACAACATGCAGCGCACATTGGGACACGTAACCTTGCAGAACGCAGTAAGACGCATGGGCGACTTTGTGCTCACCTCGTGCGCTGCAAACGCACTGCAACCCTACAAGCAGAATGACAACGGTTGGGATCAGGGACAGATATTCTTTACCCCCTCGCAAGTGTGGGGAATGCCCCCCTACTATGCTCAGCAGATGGCAGCCGAGAACCATTTGCCACTATTGGTAAGTTCGGCAGTAGAGGGCAGCAAACCTCGCTTGGATGTTACCGCCACACGCAGTGAAGATGGCAAAAAGATGGTGCTTCACATTGCAAACATCGAGGGAAAGAGCGTAAAGGCCAAGTTCGACATCAGCGGTTTCGGCAAGGTGGAGACAGCGCAGACTATTACCCTCACCGCACCGTTGAAAGATGCGAACACCCCCGAGAACCCCACAAAGATTATCCCTGTAAAGAAGAACATAGAGAGCACAGGCGACCTTACATGCGACATCCCGAGCTACTCATACACAGTGCTTGTGCTGTCCAAACAGTAAGATTAACAGTGTGACAACAGTCCCTGAACGTATGTACAGACAACTGATAGCAACAGCGATTCTCATTCTGGGCATGGCGGTGCCGGCAATGGCACAAGAAACATATACTAACCCTGTGTTCGGTGCCGACTTTCCCGACCCCAGTGTGCAACGCAGCCCCGACGGTTGGTTCTATGCCTATGCCACAGGCCCCAACTGTCTGAAGAGCAAAGACCTTGTGCATTGGCAGAGAGTGAGCCGTGTCATCAACCGCCCCACATGGAACGACACTGTTTCGGTAAACTCCGACGGAAAGAGAAGAAACGTTTATTACAGTTTCTGGGCATGCGACGTAAGCCGCATAAAAGATAAATATGTAATGTACTACGCCTGCGCCTTGTGGGGCAACCACACAAGGACAGGCATAGGAGTAGCCACAGGAAACTCGCTCGACAAATTCGAGGACAACGGAAAAATGTTCCGCAGCACAGAGATAGGGGTAAATAACAGCATAGACCCCGTCTATTGGAAGGAGAAAAGAAAGAAATACCTTGCATGGGGCAGTTTCCACGGCATATACATTGCCGAGCTTGCCAAGGATGGACTGAGCCTGAAAGAGCCGTCGGCAAAGATAAGAATTGCCGGCACAGCTTTCGAGGGAGCAATGATACATAAACGTGACAAATACTATTATCTCTTTTGCAGCGTAGGCAGTTGTTGCGAGGGTGTGAACAGCACCTACCACACAGTGGTGGGAAGAAGCAAGAGCCTGCATGGTCCCTACTTGAGCAAGAGCGGCGGCAAAATGCTCGACAACCACTACACCACCGTCATCCGCGCCAACAGTCGTTGGAAAGGGCCGGGGCACAACAGCGAGATTATCACCGACGACAACGGCGACGATTGGCTGCTCTATCATGCAGTAGACAGCGAGTCACCGGGAGAAGGGCGCATGATGCTGCTCGACAAGATTATATGGAGCGACGACGGTTGGCCTACGGTGAACGACGGAACGCCCTCGACAACACCACAAGCGGTGCCGGTGTTCAAAAATGAGTCCCTTTGATGAACTTGCCAAACTATTAAACCACCAAACCCATAGCAATGAGTTATGAGCAAGGTGTTTTTTTTACTCTGCCACGAAACGATATTTTTGCATTTCGTGGCAGAGTAAACACAAATAAACTTGCCACAAAATAAACTTTTCATATATTTGTGCATAACTAAAATTAATCTACCCATGTATATTAAAAATGTTTTATTATTAACTATGTTTGTGCCAACTTTAAGAATATACAAACTGACACCTATCCCTACCCCGCCTATCACATGGTTAGTTATGGAAAAGTGGATGTAGCATATATCGGCTTTACAACGACAACAAGCGGCACAATTAGCAGCCTAAGTGATGAACAAGGTAACCCGCTTTATAGCTTTATGCGTGAGGACTTTTATCAAAATGCCCAATATTTTATTGATGAAGCCCGCAAAAATGGAGCCGATTATGTCATTGCTCTCGCTCATTTGGGCGATAGTGATAAAAGTGGAGGTCATTCTAGCTCTACTAACTTAATCATCAACACTTCGGGCTTGGATGCAGTAATCGATGGTCACGACCATCACGTTATCGAAGAACTATTTGTGAACAACAAAGACGGCAAGCCTGTTTTATTAACTTCCTCCGGCGCAAATTTCCAATATATTGGTCAACTAACTATCAACACCGATGGAACTATACATTCTTCGCTTACAGATATAGTTAATGGTAAGGTTCCCGCCGATAATAAAGCGCAAGAATTTATCAATCGCTTGAAAGAAGATATTGGAAGTCAGGGCAATTTCGTCATTGGAAATAGCGAAGTAGACCTTACTATTTATAATGCCGATGGAACACGCATAGTCCGCAACCAGGAATCGAACCTAGGTGATTTCTGCGCAGATGCTTTGCGTGTTTTCACTGATGCCGATATCGCATTGGTTAATGGCGGTGCTATCCGTACCAAAATAAATCGTGGCAGCATTCTATTCAACGACCTCTACAACATAATGCCTTTTGGCGATATGATTGCTACGGGAAGTATTACCGGACAACAATTGCTTGATGTGTTGGAGTTTTCAGTTTCTTCTTTACCAGCCGAATCCGGTGCTTTCATGCAAGTTAGCGGTTTGCGCTTTCAGGTTGATTCTTCCATTCCATCTCCTGTGGTGAAAGATTCGGGAACATCGTTATTCTCGTATGTGAGAGAGGGAAATCGTCGTGTCTCTAATGTAGAAGTATTGGATAAACAAAGTGGAGAGTACAAAGAGATAGAATTATCGTCCAATTATATAATGGCCACTTTGGATTACCTAATCCTCGAACAAGGCGGTTCTGGCATATTTAATCAGGTAAAACCAATTTCAACTTATTGGGGAGCAGATATAGAAATTCTACGTCATTACCTTGAATATAGTCTTGGTGGTTGCGTAGGCGTTGAGTATAGTGAGCCTCAAGGACGTATTATGTTCAAATAAATATATGTAATTATTCTATAAGGAAAAACTATATGGGGTGTACTTTGGGTGCATCCCTTTTTTTGAATCAGAACGATAGACAGTCGTATGTCTGTAAAATTTTCTCTTGTTTTAATTCAAAATGATATATAGCAATGCTTAGCTTGCTCTTTTTTCGCAGAATTTTGTTTTCAGAGTTGAAAGCAAATGTTTTATAACTATTATTTAGCGGTAAACAAAAGTTTCAAATTAGCTATAAAACAGCCTGTTCTTGACATCTTGCGCGGTTCGGAAATCTCAAAATGCACAAAAAAAAGAAAGCGCTAACTGCTTGTTCTTGTTGCAATTAACGCTTTTCTAACTTGTGGGCCATCTAGGGCTTGAACCTAGGACCTCCAGATTATGAGTCTGTTGCTCTAACCAACTGAGCTAAAAGCCCTTAAAGCATTTATGCTTACCAATTAATTCTCTCGTAAATTATCTACCGGTAAACTACCGGTAAACATTTCTTTGATTGCAAATTTACACAATGCGTATGTTTCCTGCAACTCTAGACAGCGATAAATCACTGCGCGGCTGAATCTTTTTTAAGCGTTTCGACTTACCGTATATCGTGGTATTTTACAGCTCGGCTGACACCTAAATTTTAAACAGATATAAATATGGGAATTTTTATAATTATAGTAGTAGTGGTTTTTCTTATTGGATTTATAAGTAGATATAAGGAAGACGGTACTGCAAAAGACGGAGCAGAAGGTGGTATTGGCTGTCTAATAGGTTTGTTTATCCTTGCCTTAATAATCTTTATGCTAATTGGAGGCGTAAAAACGTGCGTAGACCCTAGTGAAGGTTATAGAAGACAAGTAGAGGATGCTTATAATCTGTATGATTAAGTATTATATATTGAATAAAGCCTGTCCAGATTTTGGGCAGGCTTTATTTGTTATCTTACAGATTTTCTTACTTGTCTTAATGATTTTAACGAGTTTACAATGTTTTCATAATAACTATCAATGCCAAAGGCTCTTAAAACAGTCATATCAAACTCTAATCTAACAGGGTCTTGTAACTCTTCCTCAACAGTTTGGAATATTGGACGTGCTTTCAATTTCCTAAAGCAATCCAATATTTGTTTGCGGTCATTCTTTGAGACCAGAGACGGATTCAGCATCATGCATTGAGCAATGTTATTGCTATTTATATCCAAAACACCTAACCCTCTTCCAAAACCAGAAGCTTCAATGTAAAACATCGTAAAAATTGAATTTAATAATGCATGGTTTAAATCAATATCTCGATATTGTTGTTTGGATGTCAAGCCTATAAGACGTTGATTAATAAATGACGGTTCAATGAAACGTGAAAAGAAAAGTCGGTTATCTGGATTCATCATTGTGAAAATCTCTGCGATTTCATTTTCTTTCATTTCGTACCATTGCATTCCTCTTCTTGCCAACACAACAGGCAATGGTGTTTCAACACCTTTCCTTTTTGTTGTTTGATTTTCAAATCTACTTATCCATTCAAGAGTACCACTTTTTCCTGTCTCTTGTAAAGTTTCAATAGTATCGCCACAACAAAAAGCATCAGAATTAGCTTCTGAATCTAAGAAGTTAACTTCTCTAGCATTAATGAGAACTTTCTTTAAATATTCTGGTTCTATTCTATGCTCATCAGGATTTGGATAAAACATTTCATCTTTGCCTCTTCTACTACCTCTAAAAACATTGAACACAGTATTAATTTGAACAATATATTCTCTTATATCCAACAGCCATAGGACATTATGAAAGAGGGCATTATAAGATATGTTTAGTAATTTCAATTCATGAATCAGTTCGGGACTATATGTAGAAATATTTACAACTTCTGAATTTGTGCATCTATTCAACAAAGATGAATTAATAATTGCTCTCTCAAAAGATTCGTTTTGTTCTATTTCATCCAGAGACTTTTTCCAAATAAAAAATGAAGAACTTACGTTATTTTGTGATTCTGATTTAGCTTGCAAAATAAGAATTGTTGTTACAACATTTGCATTGTTGAACCAACGTCCTTTTCCACTTATGTGAACTTGAAGTATATTGTATTCTCGTTCAAGTTCACGATAGAAAGCATCACCCACCGTTGTACCAAGCCATGAATTAGACGTAATAATTCCTAGATAACCATTTTCTCTCAGAATCTTTTTCAGACGTAGGGTTATATAGCAATATAAATCAGCACGTTCACTTATATCATAATTTTCAGAATTAATATAAATTCTGTCATCTTCTGGTATTGTCTCAAATCCAACAAAAGGTAAATTTGATATAATTGAAGAGAACTTAGGAATTTCAATAGACATTAGCTCTCCATTCTGCGGATTAGTAATATTTATAGTATCACCAGAATTTAAAGTCAAAATATTGCTTTGAAAGATTCTATTAGGCAAATTAATGTTTTCAATATTTGACAAACTAATATTTGCTATCTGTAGGGGAAGAGTATATTTATCGCTAGCCCATGTAGTGTTTATTGCAGTTTCCAGATCTGAATGTTCTATCTTTGCCTTCTGAATTTCACTTGCAATAGTACCTGTACCACAGCAACAATCTAAAGTATCACCCGTCCAATCGTGAATTGTTATTCTTGCTAGGATTTTAGCAAGTTCTACAGGTGTTGGAAATTGACCGTTAATCTCCCTACGAACTGTATTAATTGTACCTTCAAGAATCGCTTGTAAAGTATTTTGTTCTATTTCAGACAATCCATTTTCTTTGATAAATAAAGAAAAATCTATCAGTGCATCCCAAGTGATTTGCGGAATATATTGGTTATAATCAATTTCAGAGAAGATGTTAAAGAAATCGCATTTCTCTGTGATTCTATTGAAAAGTTCAATTGCATCTGTAGTTGTTGTACTAAATTCCAAATTATTGATTATGAGGGCATCATTATGCTTTCTTTTAAGCATATGAGCAAAGATTATTTTATTTGTCCAATTTATAATAAGGACTTTCGCATAAGCTACATATTTATCTGTCTCATCAAGTTCATATTCGTTTTTTGTATTTTGCCACCAATCATCTATAAAAGCTTCCATTACAACATCAGTATTAGCTTTATTTCTTAATAAATCAGCTGTTAGCGATTTATTCTCATTCACCAATGTCACAATCGCATTTTTTGAGATGATTTCACTTGTATTAGAACCCTTTATCTTATTAGTTGTCAAATATTCATTAACGTCTAAAACTACTTCTTCAAGGGTTTTCAACCAATCTGCACAATATGTTTCAACATCATTTCGTGTACGGATATGCGAATTATCCCATTGTTTTAAAACATGGAACTGACTAGTCTCATCATCATATATATAGAGTTTCGCATATGTAAAGTTCCAAATTACGCAACTATTGAGATTTAAAGCTTTAGCCTTTCTTTGGGCATCTTCAACAAAAGCTGTATCTGTTATTGACACATCAGGCATCTTTAACTCCCAACCTTGCAATATAGTGGACAAATTAGTATCTCCATAAAGAATAACATCAGGAAACATTGAGTTTCCCTTTTTTATAGAAATAGTTGTCTCCCCACCTGCTTTTTTTATAAGAAGATTACATCTATTTGCGATAGAATTAATCTGGGAAATCAATTCGATTCCCCAGCTACGTTCATTTCTACGGATTATAGTTGGTGACATAATTTTATGATTTAAATTCATGAATCAGATTAAGGTCTTTCAAAGAGGATTTGGTTTCATCATCTATGTTATGCCAAGCTTCTTTTAAACGCTCTTTACATATTTTTAAACAGTCTATGCTCTCACCTTTAAACAACTGAACATTTTCATTCTTTTCGATTCCTATGAAATTTCTACCCTCCAACAATGCAGAAACAAGAAAAGAACCACTACCAAATGTATTATCCATAACAATATCACCTGCATTAGTATATGTTCTAATTAAATAACGACCAAGCTCTACAGGTTTTTGGGTAGGATGAACAACTTTTCCTTCAGATTCTGCCGTTTTAAAATATATCACATCTGTAGGGTATCGTTCACCTGTACTAAACACATGACGTGGTGAGAAATCTCCATAACTTCCACTTAATTGTTCTTTTCTTACACCTTTGTCGTAAGGTTCGCCTTGAACCATTTGAGGATTATATGTAGGCTGTTTCTTATAAAAGACACAGATTTCCTCATGCTTACGTAATGGCTGTTTCTTTGCGTTAAGAAAATTAGTAGCTTTTGATTTTTCCCAAATCCATTTATATTTAAAATAACGCATTTGACTTGTTATAAGAAGCGATGTAAACACCCCCTGTGAAGTCAAAACTATTGCACCATTATCTTTGATTATTCTAAGGTATTCTTTCCATAGTTCATCTAATGGAATAACGCTATCCCATTTGTTCTGTGTAGTTCCATAAGGTAAATCACACAAAATCATATCTACAGATTTGCTTGGAAGTTTTTTCATTAAATCCATGCAATCTGCTTGAAATATGTTATTTAAATAATCTTTTTCTATATATTTTTTCTTGCTCATATCCTTTGCCTTCTGGAACTATCATAAATATTGTTGCAAATTTAGTAATTTATTGTCATAAAATAATTAGCGGTTGAGTGGAAAACCACCCAACCACCTCAAATTAGAACGACAAACAATCGTATGTCTGTAAAATCTCCTCCTGTCTCAAACGAAGATAGCGTTTGGTAATGCTTACGCTTGCATAATCAAATGTGATTGTCAACATTTTACATCTATTGCTTATCGGTAAACAAGCGGTCATCAAATTGCTCGAAAATGGTAAAAATCAGTGGAATTACAGAATCCTTAGCGCGACAAACCAGCAAAAATAAGACAAAAAAGAAAGCGCTAACTGCTTGTTTTTGTTGCAATTAACGCTTTTCTTATCGGTGGGCCATCTAGGGCTTGAACCTAGGACCTCCAGATTATGAGTCTGTTGCTCTAACCAACTGAGCTAAAAGCCCGAGTATTTCTACTGAAATACGGTGCAAAGGTAATATAATTTTGGCTACTAAACAAGAATTTGAGACAAAAATTGTATCTTCGCAAAAAAATTTGTCATTCACACTTAGGTGTGTTTGAAACACATGTGTGCCGAAATGCTTGATAGAAAAAATATTATCTTCGACTTGGGTGGAGTGTTGCTGGATATCACTCCCGATGCGACGCTGGCAGCGTTGAAGACTCTTGGTGTGGGCGAAAAATTTCTTACCGATGGCTTCAAGCTCAGAAATGAGATGTTGCATGGGTTGGAGTGTGGCTATATTTCTTCCGAAGAGATGTACACTGCACTTGCCGAGTCGATGGGTGTGGAGTGCACACAAGAGGTGCGCGAACAGATAAAGGGCGCATGGTGTGCCATGCTTGGAGAATTTATTATCGAGAAGTTGCAATGCTTACGCGACCTGCGTAACCGCGGCTACAAGGTGTTCCTGCTCAGCAACACCAACGCTATTCATTGGGAGGCTATTGTGGAGAAGCTGACTGCCGCAGAGGGGCACACGTCTGCCGATTATTTCGATGGGGTGTACCTTTCGTTCGAGATGCACGCATGCAAGCCCGACGTTACTATCTTCGAGCAGTTGCTCGCTGCCGAAAAGATTGATGCCGGCGATGCTGTATTCTTCGACGACTCGCAAGAGAACTGCAACGCTGCTGCCTCTTTGGGCATTGCAACATTTGTGATGGAGCGCAACGGGTGTTTGCCCAAGTGGTTAATTGATTAGACGATGGAGATTATATACAACCTTAACGATATTTGTCGTGAACCGACTGCCGCAACCATCGGTTCGTTCGACGGGGTGCATCGCGGACACGTGGCGATGATAGAGGAGACGCGCCGACGTGCGTCGGCTCTTGGCTTGCCGGTTACTTTGGTAACCTTTTCGAGCCATCCACGCATGCTATTCGACGCCGAGCCGCAGCCTTTTCTGCTCTCGACCGAGCGCGGGCGCATGGAGCGTCTCGCCAGGACGGGGGTGGAGCGTTGTATTGTGCTCGACTTTGACAAGAAGCTGGCATCGATGACTGCGCGTGAATTCATGCACGACATTCTGGCCAAACAGCTAAACGTGGAGCTGTTGGTGCTGGGCTACGACCACCGTTTCGGCAAACCCGTAGCGGGAGAGAATAGCGATTCGTACATAGGTTACGGTCGCGAATGTGGCATTGAGGTGGTGCGTGCAGCAAGGTACAACGAGGGGGAGCTCAAGGTGAGTTCGTCGCAGGTGCGTCGCGCTCTTGCCACAGGTGATGTGGAGACGGCTGCCATGTTGTTGGGCTACCACTACTCCATCGGTGGTACTGTGGTGCATGGAGTCGCACTTGGCCGCGAATTGGGCTTCCCGACTGCAAACATAGAGCTTGACGAGCCTATGCAACTTTTGCCTATGAATGGTGTTTATGAGGTATCGGCAACGGTGGCAGGCAAGCAGTATAGGGGCGCAATGAACGTGGGTGTGAAGCCCACCGTCACAGGCTGTGGCAAGCGCACTGTGGAGCTTTTCATCATAGATTTCGATGGCGACATTTATGACAGCTACATCAGCGTGGAGTTTGTGCGCCGTCTGCGCGAGGAGCGTCGCTTTTCGTCGCTCGACGAGTTGAAGGCTCAGATTGTGAAAGATGTGGAGGCTGTACGCGCCACAATATTGAAATAGACGATTATGACTGACAACAAGAATAGCTTTAGATACAGAGCGTGGTTTGTGGCAAAGGTGTTGCTGTGGTACTTTTTCTATCAGGTGGTGTGCACCTACGGTATTTATGCCATCAACGGCTGCCTCAAATGGGTTACGGGTGGCGAGTGGATGCTTTTCGCTACTAACAACGCAATGTTGGCTGCCTCGCTGTTCCTGTCGGCGCTGTTGATGATATGGCATCTTGTTGCATTCGGATATGTAAGATTCTCCAAAGGTTTTTTCACCGAGGTAAGCCCCTCGATGCTTGCAAAGACTGCGGTGCTGATATTCGGGTCGATGTATGTGCTGAACGTGCTCATGGAGTGGGTGGCACTGCCCGACTTCATGGAGGATACATTCATGAAAATGGCCGATGAACCGTTGGGTGTAGCCTCGATGGCACTTATCGCACCCATTGTCGAGGAGATGATGTTTCGCGGAACCATTCAGGGGTATCTGATGCGACGCAGTTCGAACGCATGGACAGGAATCATTATCACTGCGATTGTATTCGGTGCGATACACATGAACCCCCAGCAGGCAGTTTATGCAACGCTGTTAGGTATTATCTTCGGATGGATATATTACAGAACTCGCAGCCTGCTGCCTGTAATAGCAGGACATGTGCTCAACAATAGCGTGGCTGTGGCAAGCATGAAGATATGGGGCACAGAGGATATTGAAGCGGTCACCGTAGATGACAAGATGGTGATGATACCTTTTATGTTGTTCATTGTGGCACTGCTTATTCCGCTGGCTGCAAGCATCAACCGCAACCTGCCCGCTGTTCCTCGCCCTTGGCGCGAGATGAGCGAGGATTAAAACCGGTCTTATACCCCTTTAATTCGTTTCTCAGCCGTTTGGCTTTCCCTGCCGTAACTTTGTCCATCAACGCCCAAAAAGATGGTTGGTGATTCATCTCCACTGTGTGGCATAACTCGTGCAGCATAACGTAGTCGGATAGGTGGGTAGGCAACAGTTGCAGATAAATACTGAGGCTGATATTTCCTCTGTTGCTGCAACTGCCCCAACGTGTGTGGCTACTACGCAGCGACACTGCACTATAAGAGAACCCGTGCTCTGCAGCCAAACTACGCAGACGCTGTGGCAGATACTCCTTGGCTATGCGACGCAGAGCAGTCTCGCGCACCTTGCGCAACAGCTCCTGCACCTTGTAGTCGCAAAAATCGGCATTCTGAGGATAAAAGAGCGTGGCTCTCGTCACTTCGTAACGTATAAAATAGCGGTCGCCGAGGCTTGGCGACAGCGAAAAAGAGAAGTTGTCGCACTCAATTTTATAATCGCCATTTATGGTGGCGGGGATATTCTTGCGACACTCGGCAAGGAGTTTTTCGCCATGCTTGTCGAGAGCCCTCGCAAGGTCGGAGCTTGTGGCACGCGACGGCAGAGTGACCTCTATGATGCCATTACGGGCGCGAAGGATGATGCTCCGCGCCCGCAAACTGATATTAATCTTTATTTCCCCATAAACGGGGTGATACTCCTTTCTTACCACAGCAGACATTATTGCACAATATGCGTTCCCTGCTTGCCGTCGATAGCATCGGCACGTGTGATGATGACCTTTTTAACGCCACCGGCAAGAGCATTGAAAGCATTGTCGAGTTTGGGAATCATGCCTCCGCTAACAGTGCCATCCTCTTTGAGAGTGCTATATGTTTCGGGGGTTATCAGGGGAATGACGCTCGACGCATCGTCGGGGTTGCGCATTACGCCGGGGTGTTCAAAGCAGTATGTGAGAGTAACATCGTAGTAGGGAGCAAGAGCCTTTGCTGTCTCGGCTGCCATGGTGTCGGCGTTGATATTGAGCATATTGCCTTTGCCGTCATGGGTCAAGGGAGCAACCACAGGCACAATGCCTTGTGCTATGAGAGCTGCGAGCATCTTGCCATCGGCACCGTCAACGTCGCCCACAAAGCCCCAATCGATATCTTTCACCGGGCGTTTGTGTGCATGCACAATGTTGCAGTCGGCACCTGTGAGTCCCAGGGCATTTGTACCGCGTGCCTGCAAACCTGCAACGATATTCTTGTTCACAAGACCACCGTAAACCATTGTCACCACCTGAAGTGTTGCCTCGTCGGTGACGCGACGGCCGTCAATCATACGGCTCTCGATGCCCAATTTCTCGGCAATCTTTGTAGCCGAGCGACCACCGCCATGAATAAGAACTTTGTTTCCCTCTATTGCTGCGAAACGGTCGAGAAGCGCGAGCAACGACTCACGTTCTTCGACAATTTTTCCGCCTACTTTTATGATTGTGATAGGTGATTTCATCTTTATTTTATTTATCAAGGTTGAATTGTTTGCGGAATCTATCCACCGAGTCGGCTATCTGCTCCCTGTTCTCCAAACGGTCGGCAACAAACATATAGTCGGCCTGTGTGTAGAAGGGTTCGCGACGCTGCATTTGCTCGGCGATGAATGTTTTTATCTCTTCGTCGCTCTTGTCTTTGAGCAGTGGGCGACGGCTCTTCGCTATCTTCAGACGGGTGAGCAACCTCTCGTGGGGCACCTGCAAATATATTGTCGTGCCCTGCGCGTTCATATAGTCGATATTGTCGAAGAAACAGGGTGTTCCGCCACCTGCAGATATTATCACATCCTCGAACTCACACACTTCGTGCAACAGGTTGCGCTCGATGTTGCGAAAGCCCTCCTCGCCACGCTCGGCAAATATCTGATTGATGCTTTTGCAATGACGCAACTCAATGTAGTTGTCAAGGTCTATAAAGGTAAGCCCCAAGGAGTTGGCAAGCGCACGTCCGAGAGTTGTCTTGCCCGAGCCCATGAACCCTATGAGGATGATACGTGTCATTTCTTTTTCGTGTATTTGGGTAAACCCCGAATATTTACTGCACTCGCTGTAAAAATCTAAAATTTACTTTATTTTTTTGCTCGTTTGTTAGCATATTTGCGACGAGCCTTTGTAGCGGTCGTTTCGCTATTCTGCTGCTGTGAAACAATTTCGAGGCATGCTTCGAGAGTAAGTTCGGCGGGAACTGCACTCTTGGGCAGTTTGTAGTTACTGCCTTTGTATGCAATATAAGGGCCGAAACGTCCGTTGAGCACCTGTAACTGAGGCTCGGCATCGAAACTCTTTATTATGCGCTCGGCCTCGGCCTTGCGTTTGGCAAGGATAAGTTCCACTGCCTCTTCGAGAGAGATTTTCAAAGGGTCGGTGCCTTTGGGTATCGACACATAAACATCGTTGTGCTTGATGTAGGGGCCGAAGCGGCCTGCGCCGATGGTTACATTCTTGCCTTCGAACTCTCCGGGTACGCGAGGCAGGCTGAAGAGTTCCAACGCCTCTTCGAGAGTGATTGTCTCCATTGTCTGTCCGGGCTTCATCTGTGCGAAACGGGGCTTCTCTTCGTCGGTGGATGCTCCTATCTGCACAATGGGGCCGAAACGACCAATCTTGACAGAGACGGGCTTGCCACTTGTAGGGTCGGCACCCAGGATGCGCTCACCCACCTTATATTCGCTTTTTGTCTGCAAGATATTGCTTATCTGCGGATCGAAATCTTTATAGAATGTGCTGATGGGCTCAACCCACTGCTTTTCGCCCTCGGCTATGGCATCAAAATCCTTCTCGACGGTGGCGGTGAAATTATAGTCCATAATTTCAGGGAAGTTGGCAAGCAAGAAGTCGTTCACCACAAGACCTATGTCTGTGGGCATGAGTTTGGACTTCTCGGCACCCACCTTCTCTTTCTCCTCGAAGGTGCTGATGCTGCCGTCGGTCAATGTCATGCGGAAGTACTTGCGCTCGATGCCCGGTTTGTCGCCACGCTCTACGTAACCACGCTGCTGTATGGTGCTGATGGTGGGGGCATATGTTGAGGGACGGCCGATGCCAAGCTCTTCGAGTTTGCGCACAAGGCTTGCCTCGGTGTATCGGGGAGGATGCTGTGTGAATCGCTCTGTAGCTGTTATCTGCTGGGCCTTCAACTGCTCACCCGCGTGTACCATGGGCAGAGTCTTTGTCTCGGCAGCAGTATCGTCGTCGGTCGATTCGCGGTAGACGTGCAGGAAACCGTCGAAGATGGTAACCTCCCCTGTTGCCACAAAACTCTCCTTGTGGTCGCTGATGGCAATATTGGCTGTGGTCTTTTCCATCTGTGCGTCGGCCATCTGCGAAGCTATGGTACGTTTCCATATAAGTTCGTAGAGGCGTTTTTCGGTCTGTGTGCCGTCGATGGTGCTGTTCTCCATATATGTGGGGCGGATGGCCTCGTGAGCCTCCTGCGCACCTTTGGAGTTTGTAGCATATTTACGTGTCTTGAGGTATTTCTCGCCAATTCTTTCGGTGATGACCTTTTTGCACGAATTGAGACAGAGCGATGAGAGGTTCACCGAGTCGGTACGCATGTAAGTGATGTAACCGGCCTCGTAAAGGCTCTGCGCTATTCTCATTGTCTGCATCACAGAGAGACCCAGCTTGCGCGATGCCTCTTGTTGCAGTGTAGATGTTGTGAAAGGGGGTGCAGGGCTTTTCTTCAAGGGCTTGGTGCTGACGTCGTCGATGGTGAAACTTGCGCCCACGCATGACTTGAGGAACGCCTCGGCCTCTTGAGCTGTCTTGAAACGTGTGGAAAGCTCGCTACTGATGATGCTGTCGCCGTCGGCTGGGTTTTCGGGCAGGAACTGCGCAGTCACTCGGTAGCTCGATTCGCTGGTAAACTTGTTAATTTCGCGCTCACGCTCGACAATCAGACGTACAGTCACAGACTGTACACGACCTGCCGAAAGGGCGGGTTTCACTTTGCGCCACAGCACAGGCGAGAGCTTGAAGCCCACAATGCGGTCGAGCACGCGACGCGCCTGCTGAGCATAGACCAGATTGGTATCTATGTCGCGCGGCGTTGCTATCGCACGCAGAATAGCATCTTTGGTAATTTCGTGAAAGACGATGCGTTTAGTATTTTCGGGCTTAAGACCGAGTACAGTATACAGATGCCAACTGATGGCCTCTCCCTCACGGTCTTCATCGGATGCCAACCATACAGTCTCGGCTTTCTGAGCTTCGGTTCTGAGGTCGCCCACCACTTTTGCCTTGTTTGCCGGAATTTCATATTCAGGCTCAAAAGTGTCGGTATTTATACTGAATTCTTTCTCCTTGAGGTCGCAGATGTGTCCGTAGCTGGACATCACCTTGTAATCTTTACCCAAGAATTTTTCTATTGTTTTTGCTTTTGCCGGGGACTCTACTATAACTAAATTTTTTTGCATAATACTATCGCCTTTCTGCTATTCGTGGCGCAAAAGTAAAAAGAAAAAGTTAAATAGAGAAATTTGCCGCTAATATAAATAGGTGTAATGTAAAAAAACAAGAGGCAAGGAGTAGTAAATAGCAGCCTTGTCTCTTGTTTGTAATGTTATAAATATTCTAAATATATTTCGGTAATCCCTACTCGCCACGTTTCACCCAGCCAAGTTTGCAAGCAAACTCCCAGATGACCATTCCCGCTGTTACCGAGACGTTGAGCGAATGTTTGGTTCCGAACTGCGGTATTTCTATCGAGCCGTCGCAAGCATCTACCACCTGCTGCTGCACTCCTTTCACCTCGTTGCCCAGAATTACAGCATATTTTTTACCCGGTTCGCAGACAAAATCCTGCAAGGGGATGCTACCCTCTACCTGCTCGATGGCGTAGACTCCGTAACCCTCGGCCGAAAGCTTGGCTACCGCATCCATTGTGTCGGCGAAATATTCCCACTGCACAACATCCTCGGCGCCGAGGGCTGTCTTGTGTATCTCGGCATGCGGAGGGGTGGCTGTTATACCACACAGCATCACACGCTCGACGCGGAAGGCGTCGGAGGTGCGGAACACCGAGCCTACGTTGTGCAGGCTGCGCACATTGTCGACAATCACCGTCAGAGGGAGCTTTGCAGAGCTGACAAACTCTTCGCGCCCTATGCGCCCCATCTCTGTTACGAGTTTTTTCTTCATCGCGCAGTTGCTGATTAGATAAATTTATTATAGTCGGTGAGACGCATATCGCCCTCGCGCTCAAATGTGGTGTGCAGCGACAAAGCCGCAGCCATATTGTGGCTGATATGCGCTTTTTTGCTGAGTTTGAGATAATCCCACAAGAGGTTGCGATAATCAGGGTGGGCACAATTCTCGATGAGGGCTTTTGCTCTTTCATCGGGGCCCTTACCACGAAGGTCGGCAACACCATACTCGGTAACAACCACTCTTACGTCGTGCTCAGAGTGGTCGGCGTGAGCTACCATTGGCACAATGGCACTGATTTTTCCATCTTTGAGTGTCGAAGGACATGTGAAGATGGAGACGTAAGCGTTGCGAGCAAAGTCTCCCGAACCGCCGATACCGTTCATCAATCGGGTGCCGCAGATGTGCGAAGAGTTCACATTGCCGTAGAGGTCTACCTCGATGGCAGTGTTTATGGCTATGACGCCGAGACGACGGATAACCTCGGGGCTGTTAGAGATTTCCGAGGGACGAAGCACCAGTTTGTCGCGGAAAAAGTCGAGGTTGTCGTACACGCGCTGCAATCCCTCCTGACTGAGCGAGAGAGAGCAGGTGCTACCCGCCTTCACACGACCAAGCTCCATAAGGTCGATTACTGTATCCTGGAGCACCTCGGAGTAGAGGTCGAGAGCAGGTATCTCGGTGCTTGTTTCAAGAGCTTTAAGCACTGCGTTTGCCACGTTGCCAATACCGCTCTGCAAGGGGAGACCTGTCGAGGGGATTATTCCGCGCTTGATGTCTGCTGCGAGGAAGTTTGCAACGTTCTCACCGATGCGACGTGTAACGTCGTCAAGCTCTTTGAACACCACCGGTTCGTTGGGAAGGTTCACCTCGACAATACCCACCACCTTCTTGGGATCTACCTGAACATAGGGCTTTCCTATTCTGTCGGATGCCTTGTAGATAGGAATTTCGCGACGATAGGGGGGATTCTCGGGCTCATAAACGTCGTGCAAGCCCTCGGTGTGGTGGAAGCAGTTGCGCTCGATGATTATTTTGTCGGCGAGGTTGGCAACTGTCTGTCCTATACCGCCGGCGGTGGTAAGGTACACTTTACCGTCGGGGGTGATGTCTATTGCTTCGAGGATGGCCACATTCACCTTGCCCATATAGCCGTAGCGCAGGTCTTGCGCCATGAGCGAGAGGTGCAGGTCGGTGTATGTGAGTTCCTTGTTGTTCACAGCGTTACGCACTGTGGGGTTAGAGAGGAACGGTGCTCTGAAATTGAGAGCATTGGCACGTGTGAGTGCGCCGTCGATAGCATCGCCTGTGGATGCACCGGTGTAAAGATTAATCTTAAAAGGTTTACCTGCTGCGTGTGCCTCTTCTGCACGTTTGGCAACCTCGGGGAGCACAGTTTTGGGAGTACCCGAAAGGGTAAAGCCACTGATTCCCACGCCGTCACCATCGTTTATATATGTAGCAGCCTCTGCTGCTGTGATTATACGATAGTTCATTTGTTCTATGTTTATATTTTATGTGTATTTTCTTTTAAAAATCTCGGAGTATATGAATGCTTTTTTCACGTCGGACTTTCCCTTGAGAGGTACCTTTGCGCCACGCTCGGCAACAGATACAGTGTGGGGGTCGTCGGCTGTCGAAGCTGCAACTGCGCGATTGCCTTCAGAATGGCGCGGCTTCGCCTTGTCCGACAAGTTGGATTTGAAATTGTCGCATGTCTCCGCTTCGGAGTATGACTGACTCTGTTCACCGGGCTGATTATCGGCGACACCACCCGACTGGCTCAGTTTGGAGGCATTGCGCATAACAGAGATAATACATATAACTATAAAGACAGCTACCGGCCAAAATTCTTTCCAAAATTCTTCCATAAAGCCCAAACTATTTATTGAATCAACAATTTAATACCATCTATTCAACTGAGAGATATTGCGCAAACATTTTGTCGAAAAGTTCGCCACGTGTCAGACGTCCATTTTGCAGACAGATGACTTCCACGCACCCTTTGGTGCACAACTTGCCGTCGGAAAGGCGATAAATATCCTGCATAAAGAGCAGTTTCGCACCCTGACGTTTGATATTTATGCCCACCACGAATTTATCACCGCTGATGAGTGGCAGTTTATATTCTATCTGCACTTTGGCAACCATGGCATCGATACCTTCGTCGTGCAAACGGCCGAAATTTTCGCCACAGCTCTCGAGGAACTCGTGACGTGCGTGCTCCATATAATGCTGATAATTGGCATTGTTCACAACACCTTGCAAGTCGCACTCGTAGTCGCGCACTTTCATCTCAAAACTGTATATATATTTATCCTTATCCATGGGTTATCAACAATTTTGACTGCGAAGATAGAAAAACTTTGCGAGATAATTGGCAATTAAAAGCAACTTCTTAGATTTTTATACGTATCTTCGCAGTCGGAATACAAAATACCCGCAAAATGGAAGATGTAGAGAAAAAATTATTCATAGAGACATACGGTTGCCAGATGAATGTAGCTGACAGTGAAGTTGTAGGCTCCATTCTGCGTGTAGCCGGATACGAGGTGTGCGACGACATTAAGGAGGCGGCACTGATACTGCTGAACACCTGTTCGATACGCGACAATGCCGAGCAGAAGATTTATGGCAGACTGGACCAGCTGAATGCCATGCGTCGCGGCAAAAAGACACTCGTGGGAGTCATTGGTTGTATGGCCGAGCGCGTGAAAGAGGAACTTATAAACAAATATAAGGTGAACGTGGTTGCAGGCCCCGACGCCTATCTGTCGTTGCCCGAGCTTATAGCACAGGCCGAACAGGGACACGCTGCCATGAACATCGAGTTGTCTACCACCGAGACCTATCGCGAGGTAATCCCCTTGAGAATATGCAGTAAGGGGGTGTCGGGTTACATCTCCATCATGCGCGGATGCAATAATTTCTGCCACTACTGCGTGGTGCCCTACACACGCGGTCGCGAAAGAAGCCGCGACCTTTCGAGCATCCTCAACGAGGCTGCCGACCTTGTGGCAAAGGGTTACAAGGAGATTATCCTGCTGGGCCAGAATGTAAACTCGTATCGTTTCGAGTCGCCCGAAGAGGGAGTGGTAACATTCCCCGAGCTGTTGAGAAAAGTGGCACAATCGGCACCCGGAGTGCGCATACGTTTCACCACCTCGCACCCCAAGGATATGAGCGACGAGACACTGCGCGTGATTGCCGAAGAGCCCAACGTGTGTCGCAGCATTCACCTGCCCGTACAAAGCGGCAGCAGCGAAATGCTCAAAAACATGAACCGCAAATATACCCGCGAATGGTACATCGAGCGCATAGATGCGATACGTCGCATAGTGCCCGACTGCGGACTCTCGACTGACATTATTGCGGGTTTCTGCGGAGAGACCGAGGAGGATCATCAACAGACACTCTCGCTGATGAAATATTGCGAGTACGACGCGGCCTTCATGTTCAAATACTCGGAGCGTCCCGGAACCTTCGCAAGCCGCCACTTCAAAGACGACATCAGCGAGGAGGAGAAGGTGCGCCGTCTGAACGAGATTATCGCACTGCAGCAGGAACTCTCGGCCGAGAACAACCGTAGATGTATAGGAAACACCTACGAAGTGCTGGTTGAGGGAATATCAAAACGCTCAACAGAGCAATTCTACGGAAGAACAGAGCAAAACCGCACAGTGGTGTTCGACCGCAAAGACTACAAGATAGGCGACTTTGTAAAGGTGCGCATCACAAGCTCCACAGCCGCCACACTGCTGGGAGAGCCGGTAGAGGAATAGCAAAATAAAAGCCCGAAGAAATCTTCGGGCTTTTATTTTATTCTTTGGTACGTGCCAACCACTTATAGACTATCGGAATGATGTAGACATTCAGAAGTGTGGAGGTGAAAAGACCGCCGAGCACCACCACAGCCATGGGGCTTTGAATCTCGTTTCCCGACGACGAGCCGCTGATGATCATAGGCACAAGAGCAAGTGCCGAAGTAAAGGCTGTCATAAGAATGGGCGTGAGACGGTCGGCCGAGCCTATGCGCACTGCATCGTCGAGGCTGACACCTTCGGCACGAAGGTGCTGATAACGCGACACAAGCAATATTCCGTTGCGTGTGGCAATACCGAACAAAGTGATAAGACCGATGATGGCGGGAATACTCATTACTCCCGAAGAGAAATATGTAGCAACCACGCCACCGATGAGAGCCAACGGAAGGTTGAGCATCACCACCGCCGAGAGTGTCATGCTCTTGAACTCTCCGCAGAGAAGTGCAAACACCACGCAAAGGGCGATGAAAGAGGTGAGCCATAGGGTGCGTGCGGCACTCTGAGCACTCTCGAACTGGCCGCCATATTCGAGGCGGTAACCCTCGTCAAGGGGAAGTTCTTTATCGAGCAATTCTATTATATTATCCACAACACCATTGACGTTGCCACTCGCAATGTTGGCCGAAACAACCACTTTGCGCTGCACATTCTCGCGGCTGATGGCAGCAGGGCCGCCACACGACACGATGCTTGCCACCGCTTCGAGAGGCACTTTCTTTCCGTCGTATGTATCTATGAGAGCATCTTTAACACCCTCCATACTGTCGGTATTGTCGTGGGAGAGACGCAGCACAAGGTCGAAACTGCGCTCCTCTTCGTAAATATCACCCAACTTTTTGCCGGGGAAAGCCGCCTCGACAAATGAGTTGAACTGTTCCATGCTGATGCCATAATGGGCCAGACGCTCGCGATCGGCACGTATCTGCAACTGAGGAGTCTCCACCTGTTGCTCCACATTGAGGTCTACAACCTCGGGCATTGACGAAAGAATCTCTTTTACCTTGTTGCCAAGCGTGAAGAGCGTGCTGAGGTCGGGGCCGAATACTTTTATAGCAAGGTCGGCCTGCGTTCCCGACACCATGTGGTCGATGCGATGTTCAAGTGGCTGTCCCACCGAGGTTATAACCCCCGGGATTGTAGCCATGCGGCTGCGCACGTCTTGCAGGAACTCGCTTTTCGGGCGGTCGGCAAGTTCAAAATTCACATCAATCTCGGCACCGTTGGAGGTCTGCGAGTGCTCGTCGAGCTCGCCACGACCTGTGCGACGTGCGGTGCTTGTAACCTCGGGAATCTGCAACAGTTCCTTTTCCAAAAGAGAACCTATGCGGTTGGACTCTTCGAGCGAAACTCCGGGGCGCGACACTGCGGCTATTGTCAGGGCATTCTCGTTGAACTCGGGCAGGAAGCTACGACCCATAAGGCCAAAAAGTAACAACGAGACAACAAACAGAAGAACCACCGAAAGAGTGATGAGTTTGGAGTATTTCAAAGCCTTGCCCAACGACACGGAATATTTTGCGAGCAGCCACTGCTCCACCCAATTTTTACGTTCCTGACGTTGCAGATATTTGTCACTCGACAGCAACCATTTACACATAAGCGGAGTAACGGTCATTGCCACAAGCAATGACATGAGCAGTGATATGAGATAGGCAATACCCAAAGGCTTGAGCATGCGTCCTTCGAGACCGCTCAGGAAGAAGAGGGGCATGAAGGTAACCATGATGATGAGTGTCGCATGTATAATGGAAGAACGAATCTCAGACGAAGCCTCAAAGACTATGCGCAACGATGATTGACGCTGCTCACGCGGACGCGCATGATTCTCGCGAAGACGTTTATAGACGTTCTCAACGTCGATGATAGCGTCATCGACCAATGAGCCGATAGCAATGCACATACCTCCGAGGGTCATGGTGTTTATATCCATTCCACACAGATAGAGTACTATCACCGTTCCCAAAAGCGAGAGGGGAATTGCCACTATTGAGATTATTGTCGTGCGCAGACTCATCAGGAAGAGGAAAAGCACCAGAATGACACACACGGCACCCTCTATCAATGCTCTGCTGACATTATTCACCGATGAGCGTATGTAGTCGGCCTGACGGAAAATCTTTGTATCGACCTTGACATCGGCAGGCAGTGATTTCGCAACGCCCAGCAGGTTGCGCTCGATATTTTCGGTAACATTCAAGGTGTTTATTCCCGGCTGCTTGGAGATTGACAATATCACCGAGGGGGTTGCATTCTGCGAGGCATAGCCCATTCTTACGGCACCGGCTATGCAGACATCGGCAACGTCAGCCACCACTACCGGGCGACCATTATGCATTTTCACAAGTGTGCGTTCCAACTCCTCAATATCGTTGGAGCGTCCCATGCCGCGAAGAGCATACTCGTTGCCATACTCGCGCACCACTCCTCCGGCAGTATTGTTGCTCATGGATGCAACAGCCGTTTCGAGTTCGTGCATCGTCACACCGTAGAGCGACATTTTGTTTACGTCGGCAAGTACCTGATACTGTTTAAAATCGCCACCGATGATTGTCACCTGCGAGACGCCGCCTGTGGCGAGAATGGCTGGTTTCAGTACCCATTCGGCAAGTGTACGCACCTCCATGAGAGGGGTGCTGTCGGCTTGCAGACCTATGAAAAGAATCTCGCCCATCACACTCGACTGTGGAGCAAGCATGGGCACGACGCCCTGGGGAAGAGCGTCGGAGAGGGTTACAAGTTTTTCGCTGACTACCTGTCGTGCCTTGTAGATATCGACATCCCAATCGAATTCCACCCACACGAAGGAAAAGCCTTGCGACGATGTGGAGCGCACGCGGCGCACATTGGTCGCGCCGTTCACCGCTGTCTCAATGGGGAAGGTAACAAGACGTTCCACCTCTTCGGGAGCCATTCCTGTGGCATCGGTAAGTACCACCACTGTGGGGGATGTGAGATCGGGGAAGACATCAACCTCTATTTTTTGTGCCGAATAGATACCGCCTATCGTCACGAGCAACACCATCAGCATTATCGCCAACCTGTTGTTGAGCGAGAATTTTATTATTGCGTTTAACATAGCTGTTCCTCCCTTGTATTAATGAACGTGTCCTGCGTGGGGGTCGAGGGCCCCTGCGCCCTGCGAGAGCTTCAGCGAAACGGCACCATTGGTAACCACACGCTCGCCCTCGGTAACACCTGTGAGAAGTTGCACTCTTTTTCCGTCGTTCACACCGATAGTAACAAGGCGTTTCTCGAATGTCACGGGAGTATGCTGCACAAAGACGAAGTAACGCCCCATCTCCTCGACTAGCGCTGTGCGGGGCACGACAATGGCTTTTTCGTCTGACGGAGAGACAAGATACATATTGACAACATTTCCGGGAACAACGCCGGGGAGGTTTTTCACCAGCACAGTCACAGGAATCATATTGCAATCGTTCTGTATGGCGCGACCGACACCTGCAATGCGGCCACCCACTTGAGCGAGGGAGTAGCATGTGCCGTCGTTAAGTTCGATATTGACATCCACTACATTGCGCAGAGCCTCGGCGTGACGCACAGACAGCTCGCAGAAGAGCTGAAGCTCGCCATCGCGTTGCAAGGTTGCAAGCGGAGTACCCTCGGCAACATAATCGCCACTGGCTACGGCTATATCGGAGATGTAGCCTGCGACGGGAGACTTCATGAACATTTTTCCCTCTTTGAAATTCTTCTTGAGATTTTCATATACAGCCTTTGCCTGGAGATAAGAGGCCTCGACAGCCTGAAACTCACTCACCGAGACAATCTTTGTCTTTACAAGTTCGGACTTGCGCTCATACTCGGCTTTGGCGTAGTTGTAACGGCTCTCGGCCTCGGCATATTTCAATGCGGCATTGTCGTCGGCAACATCGCCTGTCTCCATGATGAAAAGCGACTCGCCCGCCTTGACATTGCGACCTATTGCAACCGAGTTGTTGTAACGCACCCTGCCACTTGTAGCAGCTACGATGGTGGTGACATTCTCGGGAGCATTGGAGAGGCGTGCAGCACCCTTCACCACTCTGTTCACAGCACGTGCAGCCACCTTTTCAACGGCAAAGTCTATCTTCCAACTCTGCTCTTTGGTGAAAGTAACCATATTGCTACCATGTGCATGAGCATCATCGGCGTGGTGGTGATGAGCAGCGTCGTACACTGTAACTGCAGCAGCGGCCTCGCAAAGGCCGTGAGGAAGCGCAACCTTGAATATCATAAAACCCGCACCGCTGTTCTCGGGCTTCATATCGCAACGGTACATTCCCGAGGAGAGTTTTTTTGCAACGCCCTTTACAGATTTTCCTGCAACGGTAAGAAGAACACTAATCTCATCAACCTCGACGGGCTTGAAAGTGCCAAGATGCGTAACATGTGCAAGAACGAATGTCTCCTCGCCTGCATGCAGTTTGCCCACCTCGGCAAATATTTCGACAGAGTCGCTGTAAGCTGTGATATTAAGCGGTTCGTGGGAGTGGTCGTGACCTTCGTGAGAATGGTCGTGTCCATCGTGGGAGTGGTCGTGGGAATGAGCTCCACAATTAACTAACGCCATAGAAAGCGCAAGTACAAATATCGATAATATTATTTTTTTCATGATTATATACTGTTTTTCAATAAGTTCAAATTATTCAGACTTTACATGCAACAAGTGCCTTGCCCCAACCAAATAACCGGAAGAAGCATCAAACAGTATATGGCGGAGCACGCAAAGAGTGTGCTGCGACACCGCTGTCGGGTATTTTTATATTGACATACGGTGGTGCATGCACATTGTCACATGCTATTGAACACGACAGCCCACAAACAGAAAGTATTGCGGGAGAAAACTCAAAATACTGTATCGATTGCTGATAATCAAGTTCTTCGCATGCCTTGGCAATATAATAGCATTGCTCCGAAGGGCACGACTCATGACTACCATGCGAGGAGTCGCTGTCATCGTTACAAGCCTCGGTGCCGAAATGCAAAGTAACGACAACGACTGACGAACCGGAAAGGTGCAATGTGTGGTGGTGATGGGGCAACACCCTGAATGTCAGCAATAACAGTATTACCGCCGACAAAAGTACTGAGGATGTTACACGTATCTTGCCCAACATTTTACTTTATCTTTTTATAGGCCTCGGCCCACGATTTTTCAATATAATTATCCATGAGTGTGCAGGCATGGGCACTGAAATCCATTCCGCACTGCACTATTCCATCCCAAGCGTCGCGCGACAAGGCTGGAAGTTCCTCGCGAGTAACACCCGCAACAAGCAGGCCGTAAATGACTCCTGCATTGAAATTGTCACCCGCGCCTACGCTGCTGACAACCTCGACCGCAGGAACGGCATAGTCGGCGGCAAAGTCGCGAGTAAACAGTTTGACACCGTCGCCTCCATGTGTGCAGATGAAGTTGGGTGAGTAGAATTTTATCTTCTCTTTATAGACCTTCACCGCATCGCTCATCCCGTAGAGAACATTAAAGTCGTCTATCGAGCCACGCACAATGTCGGCATATTCGAGATTTTCTATCAAGGCTTCGCTCAATTTCAGTTTCTCGGCCTCGTGATTCTTGCGGAAATTGACATCGTAATAGAGTATCGCACCCCTTTCGCGTGCATACTCCAAAAAGGCCTTCACTCTGTTGCGCAACATGGGGTTGAGCACAAAATAGGAGCCATATATCACAATATCGTCAGGCTCGATGGAAGGAAACTCAACATCGAGGTGTGTGGGAGGGTTATCCTTGTAGAAAAGATACTCTGCATCGTTATTCTCATTGAGAAAAGCAAGCGAGACGGGCGACTTTGCATCGCTGTAACGATAGATACACGACACATCGACACCGCTGTCGGAAAGGCTCTCGACCACAATGTCACCCACACGGTCGCAGCCTACCTCACTAACGAGGATGGGTGCGACACCCATACGACCAAGCGAGACAATGCTGTTAAAGACAGAACCACCGGGCACTGCCTTCATCGGATTGTTGTTCTTGAACAGTATGTCAAGAATCGTTTCGCCTATTCCTATGACCTTTTTCATTTTGCGCCGGTTATTATATTTTTCAGTTCGTCGAGAGTGTCGGCAACAGCAAAAAACTTTGAAGGCTCACCACGCAAGAAACCCTTGTCGCGAAACTCGTCGAGGGCGTCAAGCATGCTGCCCCAAAAGTTGTTCACATTGTAAAAAACCACCTTTTTATCGTGAAAACCGATGGTTGCCGAGGCCATCACATGAAAGACCTCGTCGAGTGTTCCCAAGCCTCCGGGCATAGCAACCAATATATCACTGCGGCGAAGAATTGTATCTTTTCTCTCGCTTAGGTTGCTTACAAGCACACACTCGTCAAGCAGTGTGCTGACAGCCCCGCGCTCGACAAGTATCGTGGGAACAACGCCCACTATACGCGCTCCCGCACTCTTTGCTGCCGAAGCCGTTGTCTCCATAAGTCCTTTTGCTGCACCGCCATAGACAAGGGTGGCCGACTCGGTTCCCAGCCACTCGCCAAACTCACGTGCCGCCTCGACGTAAAGAGCATCTATCGACTCGGAGGCTGCACAAAAAAGACCTACGTTTCTGCTTTTCATATACTCTTTAGGCAAGGCTCTGCATGTCGTTCAGACGTTTGTACACTCCATCGAGCTGCAACAGTTCATCGTGCTTGCCACGCTCTACGATGCGGCCACCCATGAGCACGCATATTTCATCGGCATTCTTGATGGTGGAGAGGCGGTGAGCAATGGCTATCGTGGTTCTTGTCTTCATGAGTCGTTCAAGAGCCTCCTGCACAAGACGCTCCGACTCAGTATCGAGTGCCGAAGTAGCCTCGTCGAGAATGAGGATGGGCGGGTTCTTGAGGATGGCGCGGGCAATGCTGATGCGCTGTCGCTGACCACCTGAAAGCAAACAACCTCTGTCGCCCACAGTAGTGTCGTAGCCATTCTCGGTAGCCATGATAAAGTCGTGAGCATTGGCTATCTTGGCAGCCTCTATCACCTGCTCCATCGTGGCATTCTCAACTCCGAAAGTAATGTTGTTGTAGAAAGAGTCATTGAAAAGTATCGCCTCTTGATTGACATTACCGATGAGCGAACGCAGAGACTTCACTGTCATATCCTTTACGTTCACTCCGTCGATGAGCACCTCGCCCGAAGTAACGTCATAATATCTGGGTATAAGATCGACAAGCGTAGACTTGCCCGAGCCCGACTGTCCCACAAGTGCAACGGTCTTACCCTTCTCGATAGAGAGGTTTATATCCTGAAGCACACTCTTCTCGCCATCGTAAGAGAAATTGAGATCGCGCAACTCTATGCTCTTACCCAATCCGTCGATAGAGGTAGCATTCTCTTTTTCAACAATGGTATTTTCGCTATTGAGAATCTTGTCGATGCGTTCCATTGAAGCAAGTCCGCGGGGAATGTTATACGATGCCTTTGAGAAGTCCTTTAAGGGGTTGATGATGCTGTAAAGTATTGTCAGATAATAGATGAAGGCGGGAGCAGAAATGGGCGAATTGTTGCCAAGAATGAGCGTACCGCCGAACCACAGCACAATTACAATGACACATGTGCCGAGGAACTCGCTCACAGGATGGGCCATTGCCTGACGCATGGTCACACGCATGGTGGCATCGCGAAGCTCGTTGCTCACTTTAAGGAAACGATTGGACATCTTTTTCTCGGCAAGGAAAGCCTTCACAATGCGCAGTCCACCGAGTGTCTCCTCCATCTGAGACATTGTCTCACTCAATTTTGCTTGAGCAAGCAGAGATTTCTGCTTGAGCTTGCGACCAACGAGTCCCATAATCCAGCCCATCACAGGAATCACAAGTATGGTGAAGAGGGTAAGTTCCCAACTAACATAAATAAGTGTGGCAAAATAGATGATGATGTAAACAGGGTTTTTTATCAACATATCGATGGAGCCGGCAATGGAGTTCTCGACCTCTACAACATCGCCGCTCATGCGAGCGATGATATCACCCTTTCTCTCCTTTGAGAAGAAACCCAACGGCAGGCTCACAACCTTATTGTAGAGCTGTGTGCGTATGTCGCGGACAACACCTGTACGCAGAGGGATTATCGCTGCCGACGAGCCGAAATAGCTCGCAGTTTTCAACAATGTCATCACCATCAGGAAGACTCCCAGCAAGAGAAGCGTTGTCGAAGGACCTACGCTTTCAATGAAACCGTTGAGATAATAGTTACCATTGTTCAAGGCTACCTCGCTGAAGTTTTCAGTATTCATCTTGCTCCAGGGGATAAACTGCACATCCTCAGCCTCGTTTATCTTGAAGAGAATCTGAAGGATGGGGATTATTATCATGAAAGAAAAGACGTTGAGTATCGCCGATGTAAAGGTGAATATCAACGAAAGTATAAGCGATTTTTTATATGGAGGAATATACCTTTTCAGAACTTTGAAAAACTCTTTCATAGCAACGATTATTTATTTTAGATAATTTTCTGCGAAGATAGTGATTTTTGTTCGTTTAAAGCCCAATTCTTTATGTTTTTTAATACAAAGTAACAGTGTTACTTGCTATGAATTGCCACAAATAGTTTATTTTTGCAAAGATGAAAAGCACCATTCTGAATATCATTGTACTATTGTCCACTCTTTCATTGGCAATGCATGCAGAGGCACAGACCGATGAAAGAAGAGCGTACATTGTGGGCGCAACTGCACACAAGGGCGCGACTATTCCCCATATACAACTGCCCACGGTACACATTTTTCCGCCGATGACATTCAGAAACAGACAAGAGAGAAAAAGATACGACCGTTTGGTGTTCGATGTTAAAAAGACACTGCCATTGGCTACGGAAATACGTCGAATAATCATCGAGACATACGAAACTTTGCAACTTTTGCCCGATGAAAAGGCGCAAAAACGGCATTTGGACAAGCTGGAGAAAGAGCTTAAGGAGACATACACTCCCAAGATGAAAAAACTCTCTTTGCGACAGGGCAAGCTGTTGATAAAGCTGGTGGATCGTCAATGCGACCACAACGCCTACCAACTGATAAAACTGTTCATGGGACCTTTCAAAGCTGTCTTTTACCAATCGTTCGCCTCTATGTTTGGCGCAAGCCTGAAAAAGAGCTACGACCCGACAGGCGAGGACAGACTCATCGAAAGAGTGGTGATACAGGTTCTCGAAGGAGAATTATAGAAATAGAATAATACACACAGAAAACTACACAAATTGACAACTTCGGTAACAATATACTCGGCAAAAGAGTTCAGACACGATGCTTTCCTCGACTATGCAGACATCCCGGGACTGCTACTGCACTGTTGTGGCACCGACGAAGAGGGAGCAGTAGTCTGCTGGTTCTTTGCACGCGAAAATATATCCACCACTCTTTTCATGCTGCAAAAGACAGAAGAGGGGTACGAACTGCACGTAGACAACCTTGCGGCATACGACGACCTGCGATTCTTCCCCTACCTCGCCGACACAGTGACAAAGTTCCTCGACGGAGAGATTGCCGACATTCAGAGCGACTCTTTATACAAGAGTTTCGACGAGGAATGGGTGAGCGACACCATTTCGGAGGAGATTGCCATGCTCAAAGGCACTCTATCCATCGTTTCGCAATATTTTCCGGCACTGCCCATGACAGAGCAATGCTACATTTCATTGGACACACTACGCGACTTCGGGGTAAACCTGCACTCCTCTACTCCACGCATCTACGGCTACGTGCAATATATGATGCGCAACGGGCTTGCGCCCTGCGGGGAGCCAGCCCGACTGCCCGACTGCGACGAAACAATAGAGGTGGATATTCCGCAACACACCCCTATTGGGCGTGTAAAATCGTGGCAGCTCGACGGTTGCGAGACTTACGAAACATATTCACAAGAGGATGTAGAACTGCTGTTCTCCCTCGCCGACGAGCATAGCAAAGGAAAGCACCTTCATGGGGTGGTTCTCAACGACATCGGCACACTGTTCCACGAAGGAGTGGGAATAGAAAAAGACGGTGAAAAGGCGATTTTTTGGTTCAACGAGGCATATAAGGCGGGCGACACACTTTACGCTCCCACCAACTTAGGCGACCTTTACCGAAAAGGTTGCGGGGAGATAAAACCGTCGCTGCACAAGGCCTACGAGGCTTACAAAAAATCTACCGACCCATATGCCCACTACCGCATAGGACAGGCATACGAAGAGGGGTGGACGGGAACGCCCAATATGGAAAAAGCAATGCTGTGGTACGAACAAGCAGCCCGCGAGGGGCATCACCTGGCTATCAAACGGATGAAGAGAGAGACTCTTTAAGCTCGGCCATGCTTTTGCCTAGCAGAGGGTGCACAAGAGAGGGGGCAATTTCGGCCAACGGCCTAAGCACGAAAAGACGCTCGTGCAGACGGGGGTGAGGCACCGTAAGACGCTCCGAGGAGATTATCTCGTTGCCAAAGAGAAGAATATCAATATCCATCGGCCTATCGCTGTAAACACCGCCTATGCTTTTTGTTTTGCGGCCTAAACGTCGCTCCACATCTTCGGTAACATCGAGCAGGTCGAGCGGTGAAATATCTGCCGAGAAACAGGCGACCATATTGAGAAAGGGGTTGGGTGATACAAAGCCCCATGCCTCGGTCTCTATTGTCGAAGAGAGGGAGACAGGCGCACCGAGAGCAACCGACAGCAGTTCTATTGCTTGTGCCATCAGTTGCTCTCTGTCTCCTTGATTGCTGCCTAACCCTAAATAGATTTTTGGGGATTTCGACATTTTAGTCTATTATAAGCATTGCGTCGCCGTAGATACCGAAGCGGTACTCCTCTTTCAGGGCAACCTCGTATGCGTGCATGATAAGCTCGTAACCACCAAATGCCGCTGTGAGCATGAGCATTGTAGAATAGGGAGCGTAGAAGTTGGCTATCATACTGTTGGCTACCTGGAAATTGTAGTCGGGGAAGATGAATTTGCTTGTCCAGCCATCATACTCTTTGAGCATGCCGCCTGTGAGGGTGGCTGTCTCGAGCACGCGCTGTACCGATGTTCCCACTGCGCAGATGCGACGACCCTCAGCCTTGGCTTTGTTTACAAGTGCAACTGCCTCGCTGTCTACATTTATGAGGTCGCTATCCATCTTGTGCTTTGTGAGGTCTTCGACATCAATCTCGCGGAAACATCCGAGGCCTATATGCATTGTTACATATGCAGTGTCGATGCCTTTGATTTCCATGCGTTTCATAAGTTCGCGAGTGAAGTGCAGACCCGACACAGGAGCTGTCACCGAGCCCTCTTTCTTTGCGAAGTATGTCTGAAAATTGTCCAAATCCTCGGGAGTCTCCTTGCGCAGAGCCTTGAAGTCATCGGGCAGAGGCGCAACGCCCAGCGAGAAGAGTGCCTTCTTGAACTCGTCGTGGGGGCCGTCGTAGAGGAAACGCAATGTTCTTCCGCGTGATGTTGTGTTGTCGATAACCTCGGCAACCATAGAGTTGTCCTCACCAAAATAGAGCTTGTTGCCGATACGTATTTTACGGGCAGGGTCTACAAGTACGTCCCAAAGACGGAACTCCTCGTTAAGCTCGCGCAAAAGGAACACCTCGATTTTTGCGTTTGTCTTCTCTTTGTTACCATAAAGACGTGCGGGGAAAACCTTACTGTCGTTGAGAACGAAGAGGTCTTTCTCGTCGAAATAGTTAATCACGTCTTTAAACAAACAGTGCTCAATCTCGCCACTCTTACGATGAACTACCATCAGACGAGACTCGTCGCGACACGACACAGGATGCAATGCAATGCGGTCGGCCGGGAGCCTGTACTTGAACTGAGAAAGTTTCATGTCTGTCATTTCTCAAATGTTTTTATATTTTAAACTTCTGTTAATTTCTCTTTGAACCACGCAGGAAAATCCTCGGGTTTTATGCACTCCTCTATTCTGAAATCGCCCACGCGGGTGCGGGTGAGACGGGTGAGGTAGGCACCGCTGCCAAGAGCCTCGCCAATGTCGCGTGCCAGCGAGCGTATGTATGTACCTTTGCCACACACCACTCTGATGGTTGCCTTGGGCGGCTCGAACGAGAGGAGTTCTATCTCGTCTATCGTTATCTGTTTGGGAGCAAGCTCCATGTCGCTACCCTGACGTGCAAGATTGTAGGCACGCTCGCCATCGACCTTGCATGCCGAGTAAAGTGGCGGGCGCTGAGCTATTGTACCGGTAAACTGCTTGAGCACTTCGTTGAACATCTCCTCGGTGATATGCTCGTAGGGGTAGGTGGCATTCACTGGATGCTCTTTGTCGTACGAGGGGGTGGTTGCACCCAGCATGAGGTCGGCCTCATACTCTTTTGTATGGTTCTGCAACTCTTCGATGCGCTTGGTGGCCTTGCCTGTACAAATAACAAGAACACCTGTCGCAAGGGGGTCGAGTGTACCCGCGTGTCCCACCTTGAAACGCTTTATCTTGTAGTGTTTCGACATGTGGTAACGCACCTTGTTCACTATTTGGAACGAAGTCCATGTATAGGGCTTGAAGAGTGCTATTATTTCTCCTTCTTTAAAATCCATTTATACTATTGTAAGATTGTGGCCGGCAAGCAACATCACCAGAATGATGCCTCCGACAATTATTCTGTACCAACCGAATGCTTTGAAGCCGTACTTAGTAACAAAGCTGATGAAGAACTTTATCGCCAGCATTGCCACAATGAACGCAACTACATTGCCCACGAGCAATGTCACGAGATTGTCTTTTATAATCTCCATGCCATCAGGCTCCATGAATATCTTGAGCATCTTGTAGAGGGTTGCTGCAAACATGGTGGGAACAGCAAGGAAGAATGAGAACTCGGCCGCAGCCTTGCGAGTGAGTTTCTGTGCCATACCTCCAACGATGGTAGCCATAGAGCGCGACACGCCGGGTATCATGGAGATGCACTGGAACATACCTATCCAAAAGGCACGTTTCTCGGTGAGTTCGGTGTTTTCGCTGCCTTTGTTGAATATTTTGTCGCAGAAGAGCATGAACACACCTCCCAGAATGAGGGTTACTGCCACCACTGTGACACTCTCGAGCATTGCATCTATCATATCGCTGAAGAGCAATCCGAGAACTGCGGCTGGGATGAAAGCCACAAAAAGTTTCCAATAAAAGTCGTATTTGTGCAGAAAACGTTTCAATGCCGACGCGCCCTCGGGAGCGGGTGTGTCATTGAGTTTGAAGAATCTTTTCCAATAGAGCACCACCACCGAAAGGATTGCTCCGAACTGTATGATGAAGGTGAAGGCCTTTACAAACTCGGTACTCTCCACGCCCAACAGATTCTGCGCAATTATCATGTGTCCGGTGGAAGAGACGGGCAGGAATTCGGTCAAGCCCTCGACTATCGCTATTATGATTGTTTCGAACAGGCTCATTCTTTGTTGCTTTTAGGTTTGCGCATTATTGCATAAATTATGAAAATAAACCCGAAGAAACATACAGCAGGGGCGAGCTTGATGCGGCGGAAGCTGAAGATATCCGGTTCGTAGTGGGTCTCGGTGGAGCCGGGGCCCGCCATCAACAGAAAGCCGACCACGATGATGATGAAACCTGCCGCAAGCAGCAGATAGTTCACTTTGTCGAATGGAAAATTTCTTTTATTCATATCGTTTTTTATTTGTTCTCAACATTACAGGAAGTAGAGGTCGTCGCCACGCATGCGCAGGAAACGTGTCACCGAGGAGTATGCACACGACACTGTCATCAGAATACCGAAACATATCACCGCGCCGGCAATGACCGCAAGGCTCATGGGTGGCAGAATGGTTATCAGTGCGGGCTCTTCGCACATAGCGAAATAGAACGCCGTACCAAGTAACACATCGGCAAGCACACCCGAGAAAAGGCCTATATACATATTGCTGACAATAAAAGGCCTGCGTATGAAACCCCATGTAGCACCAACAAGTTTCATTGTGTGAAGGATGAAACGTTTGGAGTATATGGAGAGTCTGACGGCATTGCCGATGAGCGACCAGGAGATAAGCATAAGCACCGCCATGAACACAAGCAACACTATCGCCACTCTATGTATATTGTTACTTACAACTTCAATAATCTCACGATGATAGACCACCTGTGTGACACGTTTATCCTTCAAAAGCTCTTTTTCGAGCACCGACATACTGTCGGGACAGGCATATTCGCTTTTGAGTGTCAAGTCGATAGAGGGTTCGTAGGGATTGTAGCCCAAAAATTCCACAGGGTCGGTACCAAGCTCTTTTTTCTGCTCTTCGAGTATCTGCGCACTCGAAATGTACTTGCTGCTTACGACGCAGGAGCGTTTGTTCAGCTGGTTGCGGAAGTTGAGCACCTCGTTCTCGCTGAGTTTGCTGCTCACCACCACCGACATAGTCATATTGCTCTTGATATACTCAGAGAGCGAACGTGCCGACAACAGCAGCGCACACATTGCTCCAAGAAGCACCAACACCAACGTGGTGCTGGTATATACGCTTAGTGTCTGTATTTTTATTATCGGTTTACTCATACTGCTTTTCTGAATACATATATTATGGAACTGCTGGCACTTTTCTTGCTCCACGACGCCAACCAGCCGAGCAATCCGTTCCATGCACCTTTGACAACCGACAATTTAGAGCCTTTGTAGCGTTCGCTGAGCATCGATATATAAAAGCCGTCAAAAGGCATGGTGTATTGTCTTTCGAGTATAAAGCCATGCTTGCGACCGAACTTCATCACTGTTGTGGGGCTGAAGTGCCACAGGTGGCGGGGAACATCGTATGCTGCCCAATTTTCGCGATAGGTCTGCGCATCGTACGAAACACTGTTGGGCAATGCAATAACGGCAACGCCGTTGTCGTCGAGCACGCGGAAGAGTTCTTCCCAATATTCGTTGATATTTTGTATGTGCTCCATCACATGCCACATTGTAACAACATCGAAACAGCCATCCTCGCAATTGGCCAAAGCCTCAACGGGAAGCATATCAAAGTCGAACTGTTCCTGTGAGTACTTACGTGCCTGTTCGCTCTTTTCTATTGCAGTAACATCCCAGCCGAGACGCTGCATGGCGCGGGCAAAATAGCCCGTTCCGGCACCATAGTCGAGCAGAGAAGTCTTGCTGCCGTCTACAAGGGAATTGACCAACGAGGCCTTGCGACGGAGCATTATTTCGCGAACAATATGATAGCAACGGTTTACAAATCCTTTGTTGGTATCGCTGTGCGATATGTATGTGGGCGACTCGTAGTAACGCCCTATCTCTTTTTCGTCGGGGATATTCTGTGTAAACACAAAAGAGCACTCTTCGCATTTACATATTGAAAATTCCTCGCCGGTGGCAAAGCGGTCTTTGCACGAGAATTGATGCAACAGTTTGTTGCTGCCGCACAAAGGACATTCCGTGTGAATTATTTGTGTCATGTTATTTTCAACAAAAATGGATGGTTTTTAAACAGACTCCACCCAAAGTGGCTACAAAAATACACTATTTACAGCAAATTTGCGCTTTTTTTTTGAATATTTACTGTTTTTTTTGATGGTTCGCTATTTTTTTTCATACTTTTGCATCTTAGAGAAACGTTTCACGACAAACAAAAATTATTCAAAACAGAAATATTATGGCAAAATTAACACGTTCAAGCAAAGACAAGGTCATTTCCGGTGTATGCGGCGGCCTTGCCGAGCACTTTGGATTAAGCGCAAGTGCAGTGCGCATTGTATTCGTTCTTCTTTTGTTTCTTACATTTTCGGCAGCAGGCATTGCCTATCTCATTCTGATGTTTCTTTTGCCCGCCAGCAGCAATGTCGAGAAGTATAAAGAGAGAATGCAGGAGAGATTGAAAAAATAACATTCGGACACAATAAGGGGCGGCTGCCCCTTATTACATTTACATACAGCCACGAAACAAAATATTCACATATTATATATTATGAAAAGAAAAGGAATTTTTGCAACACTCATGACATTGTTGCTTGTAATCGGATGCACACAGCCTCCGCGCACATTCACCAACGAAGAGATTACCGACGCATGGCACAAAGGTACTACCCTGCCCATTGATGCATCGAAACAATTCCCTCCCAAGCCCGTCAAACCCCGGAACGACAACGGCATGAACGTGCTTGTAGACGTTTCGCACCAGTGTACATTTGCCTACTTGTGGGGCATGCCTCCCCAGTTGAGAGCCGACGGCTATCGTGCCATACCTTCGATGGCGTCGCTGAACACTGTGCTTGACGAGGATGGCGTGAGCCGTATGCGCTTGCAGTTCGACGAAGAGAACAATGTATATCCCTTCGGATGGGTGTCTAACTACAAATATAACATCGTGCTCACACAGCAGCTCGACAGAAACGCTCCCGCATACACAAAAGAGGAGTGCAAAGCCCTTGAGGACTTTGTTGCCGACGGTGGTTCGCTGTACATCCTCACAAACCCGCAGAGCAGCGTTGAGGGATGGAGCATGAACGACCTTGCCGGCACTTTCGGAGCAAGATACACCGACAAGAGCGACAAGTGCAACGGCATGAATTATGCCACATTAGAGGTAGACGAGAATTGGGAGGTTGTTGCCAAAGGCGAGAATGGCCTGCCTATACGCGCACGCCGCACATATAAGGATGGTAGAGTCATCATCAGCGGTTACTGCGAGGAGATTAAGTTCGAGGAGATTCACGAGCAGGCGAGCGACGAAGAGAAGGCACGCAAGAAAGCCAACAACGAATGGCGTCGCTCGGTTATCAACGAGTCTTTCGGCTGGTTGTGCGAAAATCAGAAAGATTTCGGCGAAGAGTTCCGTCCCGGCCAGAGCGGTTGGGGAGGCGGTGGCGCTATCTACCCCGAGCTTGAGACCAACCTCGACGGCTTTGTTGTGTACTACACACCCAACATGGACGAGAATCTGAAACAGACAGTTATCACTGAGATGCCCCGCATCACCGACCAGATAATGGCATGGCACCCCTCTACTCCCACACCCGAACCTATGTATCTGTTGCTTGCAGCAGGTGGCGGTGGCGGTTGGGCGGTAAACGCTTACAAGCCCAAGGAGAACGGTATCATCAGCACCGACATCTGGGGATTGATAGGCATCTATGCACACGAGCTTGCCCACACTCTCGGCGGCCCAGCCAATGCTAAAGGCGAGAAGGCAGGCGAGTCACCCTTCCACAATCAGGGCGAGGCACACGCAGGATGGTTCCAGGGAAAAATCATGGCTATGTACGACAGCACACTGCTCGAAAAAGGCAATAGAAACTGCGAAGAGCTTTTCACTCCCGAGTATTTGAAGCTCGACCTCAAACGCTACACCAACGACACGGCATACGCAGACAGCTGCGGCAAGGGCAAGGATTGGGGTAAATCGTGGGTAATTTGGCAGAAGATGGACGACGTTTACGGCCCCACATGGTACCCCCGTTGGAGAAACATTCAGTACACTCGTTGGATGGAGACTCCCGAGAAGGTACTTACATGGGAAGAGACTGTCGAGGATATGTCAATCGCTGTTGGCGAGGACTTGTTCCCCTTCTTCCGCGCAATGAACACCAGCCTCGACCGCGAGACTTGCGGCGAGATTACATTCAACGGCGAAAAAATGACATTGCCTGTTGCACGCATCGACGCGACAACACCTCCGGGCAAAGTTAATCTCTCGGCTATCGGCGACTGGTCGAAACCTCTGCCTAAGAAGTAAATAAATCTCACAAAAACGGAAATCTTTAAAGGTTTCCGTTTTTTTATGCCACTTCTTGCAACAATATCCGCAAAAAAGATTAATTTTGCTATTTGAATGGTTTTTCATAAAAAACAGCATTAGTATGTACGACTTAGCAATACTTGGCGGCGGACCCGCAGGATACGTGGCTGCCGAAAATGCAGGAGCAAAAGGGCTGAAGACCATTCTCTTTGAAAAGAGAGAATTGGGTGGTGTGTGTCTGAACGAGGGTTGCATCCCCACAAAGACACTGCTCTACGGAGCAAAGATGTACGACCACGCCTCGGGCAGCAAAAAATATGGCGTAACAGCCGAGAATGTAGCCTTCGAGTACAAGAAAATGGCCGACCGCAAGACAAAAGTCGTACGCAAGTTGGTTGCCGGCATCAAGATGAAGATGGAGCATGCAGGTGTTGAGGTTGTCAAAGGCGAAGCAACCATCGTTAGTGGCAACACAGCAAGCATCACCATTGCCTGCGGTGGCGAGAACTACGAAGCAGCGCGCCTGCTCATCTGCACTGGCAGCGAGGCATTCGTGCCGCCTATCCCCGGAGTAGAGGGCAATGATGCAGTGCTCACCAACCGCGAGATTCTGGCGCTGACGCAAGCTCCCGAGAGCCTTATAATAATAGGCGGAGGAGTGATAGGCATGGAGTTCGCAAGCCTCTACAACAGTTTGGGAATTCCTGTAACAGTGATAGAGATGCTGCCCGAGATTCTTGGCGGGCTCGACAAGGAGATAAGCGAAATGTTGCGCGGGATATATACGAAGAAGGGCGTAAAGTTCAACATGCACTGCAAGGTAACAGCCATCGATGGCAACACCGTACGCTTTACCGATGCCGAGGGCAATGAACAGAGCGTCGAAGGCGATAAGATATTGATGAGCGTAGGCCGACGCGCCACCCTCACAGGCTTTGGACTGGAAAATATTCCCGTGGAAGCCGAACGAGGAATAAAGGTAAACGAATATATGCAGACAAACATGCCCAACGTCTATGCAGCTGGCGATGTTACAGGCTTTTCACTGCTGGCACACACCGCAAGCCGCGAAGGAGAGGTGGCCGTGAACCACATGACGGGAGGAGATGACAAGATGGAATACAATGCTATTCCCGGCATTGTCTACACCAACCCCGAAGTGAGCAGCGTAGGACTCACCGAGGAGCAGGCACAGGCACAAGGCATAGAGTATCGCCTGAGCAAAATTCCGATGACATATTCGGGACGCTTTGTTGCCGAGAACGAGGGGCAGACAGGCTTGTGCAAGATACTCGCCGACGCAAACGACAAGATTCTGGGCGTGCACATGTTGGGCAACTCGTCGAGCGAATTTATCTGCGCCGCATGTATGGCCATCACCAACGGACTGACCGCCGGTGACCTGCGTCGCACGGTATTCCCCCACCCCACAGTGAGCGAAATACTGAAAGAGGGATTATTTGAACTATAAATACACAAATATAAACAGAGAGAAAATGGAACAGAGCAATGTTAAAGCAGCCACAGGCAAGTTAGGCGTGATGTGCGTTGGCCTCGGAGCTGTAACGACTACAACCATTATAGGCACACTTATGTCGCGCAAAGGGTTGTCACAACCCATCGGCTCGTTTGCATGCAAAGGAATCATGCGTTTGGGCACAGGCCGCGACAAAGTATATAAAGAGGTAAAAGACATTGTACCCATTGCCGAGCTTGACGACATTGTATTCGGAGCGTGGGATCTTTTCCCCGACAACGCATACGAGGCAGCAGTAAAGGCGGCTGTACTGAAACCGCAGGACATTGAGCCTGTGCGCGACGAACTTGAAGCCATCCGCCCCATCCCCGCGCTTTTCGACAAACAGTACGCATCGAACATCGACGGCCCCAACGTAAAGGCAAAAGCGAGCCGCTGGGAGCTTACCGAGCAGGTGCGCGAGGACATCAGACGATTCAAGGCCGAGAACGATTGCGAGCGCGTGGTGGTAATATGGATTGCAAGTACCGAAAAATATATTCCTCGTGACGAGAGCGTACATGGCTCACTGCAAGCATTCGAGGAGGCGATGAAGGCCGACGACACTGCACGCGTTGCACCCAGCATGTGCTACGCTTATGCAGCCATGCGCGAGGGCTGTCCTTTCATCATGGGAGCACCCAACCTGTGCATAGACATTCCCGCCATGTGGCAGCTTGCCGAGGAGATGCAAGTACCCATCGCCGGTAAAGACTTCAAGAGCGGACAGACAATGATGAAGACAGTGCTTGCACCCGCATTCTTCACACGTCAGTTGGGAGTGACTGGATGGTTCTCGACAAACATTCTGGGGAACCGCGACGGAGTGGTGCTCGACAACCCCGAGAACTTCGAGACCAAACGACGCAGCAAGATGTCGGCAGTGGAAAATATCCTCGACAGCGACATCTATCCCGAATTATACTCGGACATCTACCACAAGGTGCGCATAAACTACTACCCCCCGCGTGGCGACGAAAAAGAGAGCTGGGACAACATCGACGTATTCGGCTGGATGGGCTACCCCATGACAATAAAGGTGAACTTCCTGTGCCGCGACTCAATACTTGCCGCTCCTTTGGTGCTCGACCTTGTACTCTTCTCGGACCTTGCCGCACGTGCAGGTTACAGTGGAATACAAGAGTTCCTTTCATTTTACAGCAAAGCCCCCATGCACAAGGATGGCGATACCCCCGTACACGACCTCTTCAAGCAGTTTGCAATGCTCAAAAATGCGATACGTGTAATGGGTGGTTACGAGGCCGATCAGGAGCTGGATTAAAAGCCGGAATTTTACAAAATTATACGGTTGTCGAGGCAAAAAGTGCGGCAACCGTATATTTTTTTTGCATAAAAAGCATGTTTTTTGCAAAAAAAGAGAATAATATCCGCGCGAATTGATTAAATATACTTACCTTTGCACCTCAACAGCATAAATATGCAACTATGAAAGTAAAAAATTCACGTCTCGAAGCAATTCGCCTGATACTCTCGACCCACGAGATAGGAAGCCAGGAAGAGCTGCTGAAAGAACTTAACAAAGAGGGGTACACGCTGACACAGGCAACTTTGTCGCGCGACCTGCGACAGATGCGGGTGGTGAAAACAGTAGGCACTAACGGGCACTATAAATATGTACTCACACGCCAACAGCAGCAACAGCAATACAAGCACGAGGGTGCGCAAGGCGAAATGCGCCCCATAGCACCGCTTACCGAAGAGAACGGATTTCTCTCGATAAAATTCTCGGACAACATTGCAGTGATAAGGACACGCCCAAGCTACGCAAGCACACTCGCCTACCACATAGACAATTGCGAATTTCCCGAGATATTAGGAACTCTCGCTGGCGACGACACAGTGATGCTGGTAATAGCTGAGAATGTATCGAAAAGCGCACTCATAAAAGTGTTGCGCACCATTATACCAAATATTTAAGAAAGTAATAATAACACATACTACATATACACTAAAACATGGAAGAAAACAAAAATGGCGAAGTGGAAATAAACGTAATTGTTGCCGACGCTTCGCACGAAAAGTATGTTGACGAAATTCTCGAAACAATCAGTGCGGCTGCAAAGGTGCGTGGCACAGGTATTGCCAAACGTACACACGAGTATGTTGCACAGAAGATGCGCGAAGGAAAGGCAGTAATCGCACTCGCCGGCGAGGAGCAGGAGTTTGCCGGATTCTGCTACATCGAGAGTTGGGGTAACAAACAGTATGTTGCCAACTCGGGACTCATCGTTGTGGACAAATTCCGCCGTCGCGGACTTGCAAAACGCATCAAGAAAACCGCATTTGACCTTTCACGTAAAATGTGGCCCGAAGCTAAGCTCTTCGGACTCACCAGCGGTGGAGCAGTTATGCGCATAAACACAGAGCTGGGTTATGTACCCGTACCCTTTGCCGAGCTTACCGACGACGAAGCATTCTGGAGAGGTTGCGAGGGTTGCATCAACCACGACATATTGGAGCGCACAGGCCGTCGTTACTGCATCTGCACTGCGATGCTCTACGACCCCGCTGAAAAAGAGAAAAAATCAGTAGAATAATCAAAAAAAATATTCAAGATATGAGCAAAAAGAAAGTAGTTGTAGCCTTCAGTGGCGGACTCGATACATCATTCACCGTAATGTACCTCGCACGCGAGAAGGGTTACGAAGTATATGCAGCATGTGCCAACACAGGTGGTTTCAGCGAGGAGCAGTTGAAACAGAACGAGGAGAACGCCTACAAATTGGGCGCAGTAAGTTACGTGACACTCGACGTTACAAAAGAGTACTACGAGAAGAGCCTCAAGTACATGATTTACGGTAACGTGTTGCGCAACGGCACATACCCCATCTCTGTATCATCGGAGAGAATTTTCCAGGCACTTGCCATCGCACGCTACGCCAACGAGATTGGCGCCGAGGCTATCGCACACGGCTCGACAGGTGCAGGTAACGACCAGATTCGTTTCGACATGACATTCCTGGTGCTTGCTCCCAACGTGGAGATTATCACATTGACACGTGACATGACTCTCACACGTGAGTACGAGATTAACTACCTCAACGAGCATGGTTTCTATGCAGACTTCACAAAACTCAAATACTCTTACAACGTAGGTATCTGGGGAACATCTATCTGCGGTGGCGAAATTCTTGACTCAACACAGGGCTTGCCCGAGACTGCTTACCTGAAACAGATTACCAAAGATGGCAGCGAGCAGTTGAAGCTGACATTCGACAAGGGTATCCTAAAAGCTGTAAACGGCGAGAAATTCGACGACCCCATCAAGGCTATTCAGAAGGTAGAGGAGATTGGTGCGGCTTACGGTATCGGTCGCGACATGCACGTGGGCGACACAATCATCGGCATCAAGGGTCGCGTGGGATTCGAGGCAGCAGCCCCCATGCTCATCATCGGTGCACACAAGTTCCTTGAGAAATATACATTGAGCAAATGGCAGCAGTATTGGAAAGACCAGGTTGCCAACTGGTACGGAATGTTCCTGCACGAGAGTCAGTATCTCGAGCCTGTGATGCGCGACATCGAGGCAATGCACGAAAGCTCACAGCGCAACGTTACAGGTACAGCCATCCTTGAGCTCTATCCCAAAGGTTTCGACACTGTCGGCGTAGACTCACCTTGCGACCTTGTAAAGACCAAGTTCGGCGAATATGGCGAGATACAGAAAGGCTGGACAGCCGAGGATGCAAAGGGTTTCATCAAGGTAACTTCTACACCCTTGCGCGTTTACCACAGCAATCACCCCGACGAACAAATCTAAGAAAAAACAAATATCATGATTAAAGTAGGTATAATAGGCGGAGCAGGCTACACCGCCGGAGAACTTATCCGTCTGTTGCTTAACCACCCCGAGGTTGAGATTGTATTTATAAACAGCAGCAGCAACGCCGGCAACAAGATAACCGACGTTCACTGCGGACTTTTGGGCGAAACAGAGCTTACATTCACCGACGAAATGCCCTTTGACAAGATTGACGTGCTTTTCTTCTGCACTGCACACGGCGACACAAAGAAATTCCTCGACCGCGAGCAGTTGCCCGAGGAACTTAAGGTTATCGACCTGTCGATGGACTTCCGCATAAAGAGCAACGACCACGATTTTATCTATGGCTTGCCCGAGCTTAACCGCCGCGACACATGCAAACGCCGCTACGTTGCAAACCCCGGATGTTTCGCAACATGTATCGAGCTTGGACTTCTGCCTTTGGCTAAAAAGCACCTTCTCAATGGCGATATTTCGGTAAATGCCATCACAGGAAGCACAGGTGCGGGAGTGAAACCCTCATCGACCACACACTTCAGCTGGCGCAACAACAACATGAGCACCTACAAGCCCTTTGAGCATCAGCACGTGCCCGAAATTATGCAGAGCGTAAAGCAGTTGCAGCCCGACTTTGACGGCTCAATCGACTTTATCCCCTATCGTGGAGACTTTGCACGCGGCATCTTCGCCACATTGGTTGTGAAGTGCGACCTTGAGCTTGAGGAACTTTACGAAATCTACGAGAGCTACTACGAGCGCGACTCGTTCACACACGTGGTGAAAAAGCCCGTAGACCTGAAACAGGTTGTAAACACCAACAAGTGCCTCATCCACTTGCAGAAATTCGGCAACAAGTTGCTCATCACATCGGTTATAGACAACCTGTTGAAGGGTGCCAGCGGCCAGGCAGTACACAACATGAACCTGCTCTTCGGACTGGAGGAGACAGTGGGCTTGCGCCTGAAACCCTCGGCATTCTAAGAAATTGATTTTATCCTATAATTAACTATAAGCTGTTTGGACTTTGCAAAAGTAAAGTTCAAACAGCTTTCAACAAAGAACAAGATGGATTTATATAACGTATATCCCCTTTTCGATATTAACATCGTGAAAGGCGAAGGATGTAAGGTGTGGGACGACAAAGGCACAGAATACCTCGACCTTTATGGCGGCCATGCGGTAATATCGATAGGCCACGCACACCCCCACTATGTAGAGAGTATCTCGTCACAGGTAGCGAAGCTCGGCTTCTACTCAAACTCAGTTATAAACACATTGCAGACAGCCGTTGCCGAGAAGTTGGGTCGTCTGTCGGGCTACAAGGATTACAGCGCCTTCTTCGTAAACTCGGGTGCCGAGGCTAACGAAAATGCACTGAAACTCGCATCGTTCACCAACGGCCGCACACGAGTAATCTCGTTCAAGAAATCGTTCCATGGCCGCACATCGTTGGCGGTAGAGGTTACCGACAATGCAAAAATCATAGCCCCCATCAACAGCAACAACCACACAACCTACTTGCCCTTGAACGACATTGAGGCTGTACGTGCCGAGCTTGCCAAAGGCGACGTTGCAGCGGTAATCATCGAGGGTATTCAGGGTATCGGCGGCATTGTTGTTCCCCAGCCCGAATTCTTGCAGCAGTTGCAGGAGGAGTGTACCGCAACAGGTACCATCCTTGTACTCGACGAGATTCAGAGCGGATACGGCCGCAGCGGTAAATTCTTTGCTCACCAGTGGGCAGGCATCCGCCCCGACCTTATCACAGTGGCAAAGGGCATCGCCAACGGATTCCCTATGGGCGCACTGCTCATAAGCCCTAAGTTCACACCTATCTTCGGACAGTTGGGAACAACATTCGGTGGCAACCACCTTGCTTGCGCCGCTGCACAGGCTGTGCTCGACGTTATTGAGGATGAGAACCTGCTGGAGAATGTAAACAAGGTGGGCGAGTATCTGATGACAGAGCTTAAGAAAATCCCCGCAATAAAAGAGGTACGCGGCAAGGGCTTGATGATAGGTATAGAGTTTGAGGAGCCTATTAAGGAGATACGCACAAAGCTGCTCTTCGAGGAGCATGTGTTCACAGGCGTCAGCGGCACAAACGTCATTCGTCTGTTGCCCCCCTTGAGCTTGAGCATGGAGCAGGCACAGGAGTTTATCGCTCGTCTGCACAAGGTAATAGGATAAAAAATACCATAGAGTATTTTGGCAAACATTAGGGAATCTCCTTTGAGACATAGGGAGATTCTCTTTTTTTTGATATTGAAACTGACTACTTTTGCGCAGTAACTTTTTAAAATATATGCTATGAAGAATTTGAAGTCCTTGATGATTGTTGCCATTGTGGCATTGACTGTTTTTTGCCTACCGGCATCTGCTGCCGAACCGGACAAAAAGCCTAAAGAGAAGATGGAGTATCGCGACAAAAAGCAGAAGGGTAAAAGACACGTACATCCTCGTGCAATGCGCGATAAAGATTTTGACATGATGTTCGGCATCGTGAAAAACACCTCTTTCAACGACAAAAAGATAGATGTTATACGCGTCGCTTGCATAGGCAGTTATTTCAGCAGCCGGCAGTGTGCGCAGTTGTTGTCACTTCTGTCGTTCGACGACAATAAGATGAAAGCACTCGAGGTTATCGCACCGCGCTTGGTGGAGATGGAAAATGCCGACAAGATTATCAAGGAATTCTCATTCTCGTCGAGCAAGGAGAAGGCTGTGAGCATATTGCAACGTCGCAAAAGATAACAATGCGTCGCATCGAAAATCGGTGCGACGTTTTTTATAAAATATTTTTTATTTTTCTGTCACATTTCCGTAATTTCACCGTCATATAAGTGAAGAGCACAAAAAACAATGACAAACACAGAATTCAAGAATAGATTCCTGCCACTGCACAAAGAACTATACAGCATGGCAGTGCGCATTCTGGGCGACAGTTACGAAGCCGAGGATGCTGTGCAGAATCTGTACCTGAAACTGTGGGAGCGCCGCAACACGCTGGGCTGCGTGAATAACGATGCAGGCTACTGCCGACAACTGCTCAAAAACATCTGCATAGACCGATGGCGCGAAATGCAACGTCACCAGCAGCATAGTTTCGACGAAGAGGCAATTGACCTTTGCGACGAGACACACAGCGACGAGGAGAAGAGCGACAAACTGAAACACCTGAGAGCCTTTCTCGCGCGACTGCACGAGCAACAACGGCGCATATTTCTGCTGAGGCTGCGCGGAAGCACATACGACGAAATGGAGCAATTGATAGGGCAGTCAGCAACGAGCCTGCGACAGATAGTCTCGCGACTGAAGAGAGAATTTATAAACAGCTACAAACAAAAAACAGGTAACATATGAAAGATATAAGAGAAATGATAGACAGATACCTCGACGAGCGCATGAGCCACGACGAGGAGCAGGAGTTTTTCCGTTACCTGCGCTCGGCAGAGCTGCCCGAGGAGTTCCACGATGAACGTGAACTTATATTGCAAATGGCAGCAATGCAGGAGCTACCTTCCCCACCCGCGGGCATGGAGGAGCGTCTGACGGCAATGATAGATAACCTCGCCGAGGAGAGCAGCGCACCCGCAAAGAGAGCATTCACGCTGAAATTGCGCCACATATGGCGCGCGGCAGCAGTGGTGGCAATAGTGGCAGCAACGGGGCTTGCCATAGTACAGCACGAGAGAAACAAGTACGATGCATTCATTGCCGCCAGAGACAAAGACACCTTCACCACTGCCGAAGAGGCACTGCCACACGCCAACGCTATACTGTGCAACCTTGTCGCAGTCACAAACAGCACCCGCAACAACGTGGCAGATATTGGTAACGACATTAAAAAACTGAGTACAATAATTAAACGCGACCAACAATGAAACGACTGACAACAATATTCTTTGCACTGCTGCTGACGTTCGCAGCTGCAACAACTGCACCCGCAGCAAGCAGAGACAGCAAGAGCAACAGCAAGGTGGAGAAGTTCGTTCAGAGCCTTGCACGCGACTACTCGTCACACGTAGAGTACACCTATATATCTACGAGCATGCTCAAGAGCCTCTTTGCCTTAGTATTCAGCGAGGGCGACAAAGAGACGGCAAAATCCTTGAAAAGGATGAAATATATAAGACAATTCTGTTCGAGCGACAGCGTGGGCTACAAGAAACTGAAAACAGAGATGCAACCCTTTCTCTCGAACGACGAAGAGGTGATGGGCATGGAGCTTATGGTCACAAACAAAGATGACGCAGATACCACCACAATATACAGCAGCAAGGATGGGCTGCTGATAATCACCGACGAGAATGGAACCACCCTGACAGTGGTATTTATAGCAGGGCAGTCGATGGATATTTTCAACGTCATGATGGAGAATGGATTCGAACTTGATTTTTAAAAAGCATATACAAAAATGAGACATTTACTGATAGCATTAGTGGCAATATTTGCATTCGCCGGCGCACAGGCAGCCGAACCGCGAACAAACAACAAAAAGGTTAATAAGGTAATAAAGGCTATAAAGGAGCTTGACAGCAAGCAGATAGAGGTAAACGAGTATGATGGCGACTCCATCGCCGAGGACATCAAGAAACAGCTGTATGAGCAGTTCGACGAAAAGAAGGTGGACAAGGTGTGGAAAGCAAACAAGATTACGCTGAACACAAGCATCCTTGCCGAATCGCAAAGCGAAGAGGGTTACAATAATATGCGCGCCTTCGTGGCGAAGCTGAACATAGAGAACAGCGAGAACCTCGCAGGCATTCCCATGACAATGAACAACAAGAGCGACAGCGTAGCCATTCTCCTTTTCAGCGACAAGAATAATATGTTTATTTTCAGCGACAGCCTGTTGAGTAAAAAATACCGTATCATTTACACAGACGACGATATTACAACAAAGTCACAAAATATGCTCACACA
>JAZRFE010000016.1:0-31024 GCA_045661205.1 Bacteroidaceae bacterium
TGGGCATATATTTAAAGACGGTAATAAGCGTATGGGATTAGCTCTTGGAGGGTTATTTCTTCAATTAAATGGATTATACAAATCGAATATGATGTATATCCAAAGAATGGAGTCTATAACATATCATATTGCTGCAGGAAACATCAATAGTACTTTATTGACAAAAGTTTTAGAATCAATAATTAACAAGGAAGACTATGATGAAGATTTGAAATTTGAATTACTTACTGCGTTTGAAAATAATTTGGTTGATTATAGTACAAACTAAAAATCTTCTTGCAATTTTTCATCCAACGCTACACGTCTGAGTATCAATGAGATAGGGGTTGATTCGGGCAATCTTTAGGAAAAGTCTTTTCCTAAAGATATTGTTATAAGAAAAAGGGGGTTGTATGACTTATAATAACAAGACTCTATACTGCAACTCTCGATATTCTTGACATTGTTGCATAGGGTATTAGTAAACCACCTTATGAATACATTGCATATTGCTCTAATTGATTGATATAATAGAGGATAATCTGTATCAAACCTATGTGTGAAATTTGTAGTCATGTATCAAACTAAAAATGTGTCAATATAACCTTAAATTAGGTCGTATTGATACATTCTTTTTGTGTTAGTCTAATCTAAAATATTTTATTGATATAATTACAACGATTGCCATCGGCGAAGCCGGTGGCAATCGTGTGTTAAATTAAAATCAGGAATTGTTTATGCCAATTATATAGTGTTGTTTTTATTAATCATTTATAATTTTGTGTACTAATTTTAAAAAAAATAAAATATGAAAAAAGAAGAAGTTTTATCAATCCTTTATTCAGAGAGAACCCGTCTCCAAGAGAAATACAATATATCAGGGTGGAGTTTTGGTGCAATTATAGCCGCTATTAGTGCACTCATATTACAAATAATAAGTATTGTTTATAAAAGCGGTGTAAACTGGGATTTGTCTTTTATGATATGCTTTGCTTTGTTTGACACAGTTTTATGTTTGGTGTTTGCGTGCCAATTGATAAGAAAAAAAATACCTGTTTTTATAAGATATTCTGATACTTTGAGATTTTACTCAATACTATTTGTATTTTATTTTTTGTTTCATATAATTTGGATGTGTTATTCGACTACTATTTTAAAAGGATGTTATTTGTATTATATATCCTTATTTTCATTAATTTGTTTTGCTGTTTTATATTCTATAGTTTCATACAATCTTTTTCATAAACATGGTTTTTTGAATACAAAATCTGATAAGTTGGCATTTACATATCCTTTCCTGTTATTTGTTGTAATATTATATTTGTGTATATGTGTTTTTAGAAATAATACTATTGAACAAGAATGTTTGTTAGTAGGTCTATATTTGTTTGCAATAATATTTATGTTAACCCATCTCTTTAAAAATGAATCAGAAATGATTAACAATGTTGATATTTTGATAAATAGCGTTTTGTATGATGATTTAGATAATTATGATAATGTTATTGAAGAACTTGAGATGGTTACAGTTGGCATTGATGTGGAACGAATGCTTTTAAGGAATAATAAATCTGATGTTGATTCTAATATTTCTGAAATTGTGAGGCAATACGATAAGATTATGTCGTTATTGTCTTCTAATATTTCAGATGATATTAACGAAAAAAAAGTGGAAGATAGTTTTTTGATAGCAGATAAACATATCAAAAGCATTAAAGAAACTGCCTTATACATAAACAAAATGATTGGTATTACTTGGGGATATAATAAATATATACGAAACAAGAAATTGTCAAAGATGATGTTTGAAATAGAAGCATTTATTGTAATGCATAAACTATTCTACGATAATTATAAAAGTCGTAATGATTTTAACACATTCAGAACTTATTTTATAGAAGAATATAAAACAACTCAAATAAATTAAAAAAAATACTTATATTTGTATCGCTCTATACCATTTAGGGCAAACATATTGAGGTGTTATTGAAATTATCTTCTACATTCAAACTTCGCAACTTTGATATTGACATGAAGATGATGGCAATAGCACCATGCTAATTGTTATATCTATATTCCTTTTGTAGGATACGATATACATTTTGGTGTGGGCTATTGTTTATCTATGTCAAAGGTAGTGCGAAGACCTGAATGTAGGATAAACATATATAGTTCACACCTTTTATTTTAAAGGCTTGTATCATGTTAAATGAAATATTATGAGAAAAATCATTATTTTAATCTTTGCAACTTGTTTTGCTACATCTTGTAGCAATTTTGATGATTCTGATATTTGGGATAAACTGAATGAACACGAATATAGAATTGCTTATCTTGAAGATGTATGTGATAAAATGAATACCAATATTCAAAATTTACAAACGATAGTCACAACTCTAGAAGCAAATGACTGCGTTGTAAATGCTTCCCCTTTGCAGGATGGCAGTGGATATGTCGTGATTTTCAAGTCTGGAAAGTCTATTTATGTTAATCACGGCAAAGATGGCACTGATGGCAAAGATGGTAAGGATGGAGTATCTTCAACCATAAGTACTTCGAAAGACGTCGACGGTATTTGTTATTGGACTATAAATGGAGAATGGTTGTTGGTTAACGGAGAAAAAGTCAGAGCTTCTGCGGTAGATGGCGCTGATGGCAAAGACGGCAAGGATGGAGTGCTCCCAACTATAAGTGTAATGAAAGACGTTGACGGCAGTTATTATTGGACTATGGAAGGTGAATGGTTATTGGTCAACGGAGAAAAAGTCAGAGCTTCTGCCATAGACGGCGCTGATGGAAAAGATGGTATTACTCCTAAGTTCAAGATAGAAAACAATTATTGGTATATATCCTATGACAATGGTATTTCTTGGGAAATACTTGGAAAAGCAATTGAAGACAATCATATAAATGGGGCAGATGTAAATGACATCTTTTCAAATGTTTCTCAAGATGAAACATTTGTTTATTTTTATCTTATTGATGGTACAACTCTTATATTGCCTAAACAAAATGAAACAAGCATTCAATTTGAGGATATATTGGTGAAGTATACCTGTTGTAAGTATTGGGATACTAATGGAGATGGAGAACTTTCGTATGAGGAGGCTGCTGCTATAGAAGAAGTAAATTCAAATCACAAATTTGACCCAAATATCGTAGCTTTTTCTGAGTTTAAATATTTTACTAATGTTAAAAAGGTTGAATATCAGGTTTTTAGTGGTACTTCGTTGTGTAAAATAGAACTTCCAAGTAGTATGGTAAGCATAGAAAATTATGGATTTATATGTTGCCCTAATTTAAAATATATAAACTTTCCAAACAGCATAACAAAGATTGGAAGCTATGCATTTTCTGGTGCACTTGGCAATTGTGATGGAGGTGCTGCATTTACTACAATTGTTTTAGGTAATTCTATAAATTCAATAGGCGAATGTGCTTTTAATACAATTCCGCTAAAAATCATTTATTGTCAGTCCCAAACACCCCCGAAAGGGGCAAGCAATATGTTTTTTCAGCCGCATAGAATATACGTACCTAAAGGTTCTGAAAAACTATATAAAAATGCTAATTATTGGAAGGATTATGCTGTCTGTATTGAAGAATATGACTACGAAGCCAACCCATTGAACTAATGTTGTTTATTCTCTTTACTTCGTACCTACATAGCAATGTATTAACAGGGAGGGCAACCCAAAATTAAACGGGTTGCCCTCTTTTCTATGAAACTTTAAGAATCTATTTCAGCAGATTTTCCAATTCAACCCTGCTGTTGAACTGATATATTTTTCCTCTTATTTTTATAAAACCCTCTACAGCTTCATCGCCCATAGGTTCAAAAAGGGATTTTACACTGACTCCAAGAGCAACAGCCATCTTTTCAATGGTATCTAACCTTGCATTGCCATACATCGCTCTTGTTAGACTTGAAGCATCAATATCCATGTCGCTTGCAAGGTCTTTCAACTGTTTGCCTTGTTGCTTGCAAAGGCGTTTTACATTTTCTGCTAATATCTTTTCCATGTATAGTCAATTTGCTGCGAAGATACTAAAATTATCATTAAACACAATATCTCTAAAAATATTTGTAGTTTCTGCTAATTTAAATTTGTTTCTTAATTTTCTTAAATGTATATTTGTACCCCGGGAATTGATTTATAAGTCAAAAGCAGTTAAACTATGAAAACAGTAATTTTTGCAAGGGTTTCGACAAGCACTCAAGAGTACGACAGACAAGTAAACGAATTGACAGCATTAGTCAACAGCAAAGGATGGAGCGTTGCGGCCGTGTTTGCCGAAAAGATTTCGGGAGCAAAAGCAAACAGAGAGCGCACAGAACTACTTAACATGGTAGAATACGTTGAGGCGAATGCTATCGACAAGGTGCTTGTTACTGAACTATCACGATTAGGTCGCGATACCCTGCAAGTGTTAGAGGTCATTGAAATGTTGAACAAAAAGAGTATTTCGCTGTATATCCAAAACTATAACATCGAAACACTTACGGCAGATGGAAATATAAACCCAATGAGTCAGTTCCTCATTACCATACTTGCAGAGGTGGCAAGAATGGAACGCAAGACCATTCGTGAGCGTGTTGCAAGTGGTTACGTCAACTATCGCAACAATGGTGGCAAAGTTGGTAGAAAACAAGGTTATCGCAAGCCTCAATGATTATAAATGAACTATTGAAGCGTGGAAAAGTCATTGTAGAAGCATCTACAAGTATTATTGCTTAAGAAGCAAAAGAGCGAATATATTGGCAAGTTGAAGAAATGCAAGGTAAGGTTTGGTATGGGCGAAATCGATGAGGAGATTTACGAAATGACCAACAAGGATTTGCAAGAGAAACTCGATAACATAGAGCGTGGTTTGGCAGAGTGCAGAAAGAATTTATCGAACCTTGATAGTGAGGTGGATGACATCCTTGCAATGTGTTGTAAATTAGATAGTTTGTGGCGTGATGCATCGCTTGAAACTTGCCAAAAACTGCAAAATCTGCTCTTCCCGAATGGAGTTTTGTGGGATAAGGATAAAGACAATTATCGAACCATTGATGAGAATGAGGCACTATCTATAATTGCAAGATTATCAGCGAATTACAAAAACAAAAAAGAGGAAAATTCTCTCGAACTTTCCTCTTTTGTCCAATCGTGCGCCTGATAGGACTCGAACCTACACGTCGCGAAACACCAGATCCTAAGTCTGGCGCGTCTACCAATTTCGCCACAGGCGCAAAGTGCAATCTTCTGCTTACGCTTTTGCCTTGCAAAGATAGTGCAAACCGAGCGAAGAAAAAAATAAATCTCGTTTATTTTTTATTTTTCGCTTTGCTCAACAACCCGTCCGAGGTGCCGTCTATCTTATCCAAAGTAGTGCAAACCGAGTACCTCGCTTTTACTTCACCAATATTTTCTTGGTCTTTATTACACCGTTCTCATATACAGTCTTAACGATGTTTACGCCCTTGATTGGTGCTTCGTGCACCTTGCCATCCATGCTGTAATAAGTGGTGTAGAGCACTTCGCCTTCTGCCTCCTCTTCTACAATGTTGTTAATAGATGTAGTGGCGGCATTTATCAATTTCCACCTTGACTGTCCCACATTGAAATGCCACAGACAGATGTGTCCGCTTTTTCCTTTGCCTTCGTAGTGGTCTTGGGCATGCAGGTAGTTGTGTGTGTGAGAATTTTCTATAAAGTTTTTCTGTGCCTCGTGTGAGCCGATGTTGAATTTATATCCACCGGCTGTTTTGAAGAAATATAGCGAGGGGCTTTCGCTCATGGGCAGCGATGTAGCCCAATTCTCGGCTGTGCCCAAGTATTCTCCTGTCGCTTTATTTCTTAGGTAGACATATGTGCTTCCGGGTGCAACGCCGATATTTTTTATATCGCCCTCTTCCACTATCCATGTGTACTCCTCCTTGCTTGCGCTCTCTTCCTCGGCAAATGCTCCCCAATAGGGTTGGTCGAGACTTGTTACTTCCGGGTTGGTGTCGTCGTTGGCAGCGGCATATATGGCCATTTCCTTCTTCTGATTATCGTAGAAGTTGCTGTATGCGCTGACAATGTGGTATTCTCCGCCCACGATTATGGGGTTTATGTCCAATGTCGAGAGTGCTTCGATGCTTTCCTGTAAATCTTCAGCAACTTTCTTTATGGCTGCAAAGTCTTTGGTGTCGAGAATTGCCTGCGCTGTTGTCAGGGCAGTGCAGAATTCTTCCACGCCTTCGCCACTATATTGTCCGGGGTTCTCTCCGAACGATTCGGGTGTGAATCCCAGTCCTATTATAGAGGCGAGAGTGCTTTCCAACTTCATTTTGTCGTAGTTCTCCACTGATACTTCGTATATTTCCCACTCGTTGCGGCCGTCAAGTTCGAAGTTATCGTAGGAGCCGACGTCTGAATAGGGACGTGTGCCCATCTCTCCGTTCCAGTCCTGCAAGGGGAATATTACATTTTGTCCATGAAATTCGTTGTGGTCGTCGTCAACAGTGCCTCGGCAATATATATTGAATGCGTACATGTGTGGCTCATACTCTCTGATGGCAAAGGCCGCGGCCTCTTTCTTGAAGTATGTGCTGCTTGCACTTTCCCATGTGCATGGTTGTTGTATGTAGGTGTTTTGTGAAATGTTGTGTATGTAGTACTTTCCATTGCCGGCATCTTCGAACGTGACGAGGCAACTGCTGGTGGGCACATTGTGGGGGTAGAGCTTGGTTCCTGCATAGTAACCCGAGCCGTGGCCTATTGTCGTTTCACCGTAGTTGTCGTATTTGTTCATGTTTCCATAAAGGATGTAATGCTTGCCGGCTGTAATTTGTGAGGCTGCGTTGAGCCTTTTCACTACCTTAAGGTCATAAGGGTCCTGTTCGGGCACATTGTTGGGGTCGTAATCTTCGCCATCGGTAAATCCGAAATCTACCGGGGTGCGTGAATAGTTCTCGTTTGCGCGGCTCACCATACGGTAACGGAATGCGGTAAGTGGCTCGTCGAGTATCACCTGTATGTAGGCATATTCGCCTACTGCGGGCACTGCATCGTGATTGTTGCTGTATGCCGAGTGATAATAGGTGTTGTGGTTGTTGTCTATGAGGGCTTTTATGCCACCGCCGTCGCTGTTGCACAGTGAGTTGTATTCAAACATCTCTTCTCTCAATGGGATGAGGTTGCCTGCTGCATCGTAAATCTCAAATTCGGCGAGGCAGAAGATTGCCGTACCGTTGAATGCGGCGTTTACAATCTCTTTGGTAACCGTCAAACGCAGAATGCTTACCGGTTTCTTTAGGTATATGGTGGGGGAGTTCCAAATGAAACTGCCGTTGATTGCGCCATTTTCGCGCTCTCCGGGGAGGCCGTCTTTCTCGTTGAAACGCAACGGCAATTGGTATGTTCTGTCTACGCCCGATGCGTAGAAGGCTTTCAGCTCGTTCTCGATATCTTCAATCAGCGTATTGATTGTTGCCAATGTCTTTACTTCGTTGGCGCGTACACTGGCATTGTCGGAAAAGTTTATGAGACGCTTTTGGTATTCTATGGGATATGTACCTACTTTCCAGCCATTGCTTCCGTCGGAGAATACTATTTTTTCATTCTCCAGAAGGTTTGATATTGAGTCGATGAGCAGGTAGGGGTATAGCTTGCGGTATTGTGTAGTGAACGTGGTTATCTCATTTGTCTTTGCAATGGCGACACTCTCTGATGTGTTGTCCTGCTTTAACAGTTGGCGCCCTTTTGATATTGAATTTTTCAGTTTGTTGTATTCACCGTCATCTACACTTTCAAGGTACCCCTGAAGCGCAATTATGGAGTCGGCAATCTCAATAGCTCTTATGAGGTTTCTCTCCACTTCTGTCCCCTTTATTTTTGCTTTGGATGTGCTCCCTTCGGGGGCTAAAGGTTGCGCGTTGGATGCTATGATGAGTGTGGCTAAACATAGTCCTGTCAGAAGAGATAAAATGCGCTTCATAGGTATAGTTGTTGATGGTATTAGTATAGAGCTTAATGTAATATTATACAAATAACGGACAAAAATTTATAATATACAAATTTCGGTCCGTTATTTTGTTGATTATACGTTTGGTGTACGCCCTGTCTCCTGTATCATTTGTGAAACTGTTTCGTTAAAAGCTCTTTGTCGGCTTAACTCCTCGATAGTTATATGCATTCGGTAGTTCCACACGTGGCCTCTGTTTGCGGGAATGTTTATGCGCTCTTCGAGAGGTTCTGGGTGGCGCAGACGCTCGTCCATGGCCATCCAGTCCTGCCATGCTATCATTGTCAACATCGACGGCGACTTCAGGTGCATGGCGAGTATGGCTTTGGCTGTTGCTCCGTCCATTTCGGCAGGAGCTTTGCCTTCGTTGCCTATTGCTTCGTTGTAGAAGTGCTGGCTCTCTTCGGGGTTTTCGGTCCACCATTCGCGCAGTGTACTCATGTCGTGTGTCGAGGGTGTCGCTACCGACAGATAGGGATATTCTCCGGGGTTGGCGAAACGCTGTCCGTAGATTTTGGGCATGCGCTGTATCTCTAGTGAGAGTATCTGCAAGTTGTTCATGGCCCAAGGTACGCATGCGGGTATCATTCCCAAGTCCTCGCCACATGCAGTCATCGATGTGGCACTGAGCAGGGGTGCGAGTTTTTTCATTGCCTCCTCGAACCAGAAGTTCGTGTGGCGGTGGTAGAAAAAGTCTTCGTATATGCGGTCGAATGCCTGTCTGTTGCGCTCGCCCAGTGTAAGATAACATTTTGTTTCGGATGCCATGATGCGCGGGTGGTAGTAGCCTGGCAGTGTCTCGTCGGGGATGAAGAGCAGGTCGGCAGGCTTGTCGGCGGGCAACTCTCGCGAACTTGCGCATGAGTGCTGTGTGGCGTCGAAATAGAATCCGGCCTTTTCAATCTCTTCGACGGTAAGGGGCATGCTTGGTCTGAAATGTCCCGAGAGGCCACTCGAAACGTATGAGGGAATCTCCCAAATGCGGAAGAATCCGAGTATGTGGTCTATGCGGTAGGCGTCAAAAAAGTTTGACATGTATTTCAGACGCTGCTTCCACCATGCGTAGCCGTCGAGTGCCATAACTTCCCAGTTGTATGTGGGGAATCCCCAGTTCTGTCCGTCGGCCGAGAATGCGTCGGGCGGTGCTCCTGCCGAGCCGTTGCAGTTGAACAGTTTTCTGTCGCACCACACGTCTACTCCGTCGGGTGCAACACCAATGGGAATATCGCCTTTCAGTGCAACACCCAATGACAGTGAATATTCGTGTGCGTCTTTTAATTGGGTATATAGAAAATATTGTACAAGCGCATGGTAGCTCATTTCGCGTGCTGCGTCGGGGTACTCCTCGGTCAGGCGTTCACAGGTGTCGCTCTTATACGATGCGTATGTCTTCCAATTTCCGGGCCCGGGACAAATTTTCTTTGACAAATAACGATAGGCACAGTAGGGCTTGAGCCACGCTTGCTGCTCCTCTTCAAAACTTTTGAATTTGGGACTTTCGAGTAGCTTTTCGCCACTCTCGTCGTAGAGTTTTCTCAGATAGTTCTCTTTTAGCTCGTTTACTGCGGGATAGTCGAATGTGCGACTTTCGTTCAGACGCTTTGCGCGACGCAAGAATGCGGCGCGTGTTCTTCCGTCTTTTATTGCGGGCAGTGCAGAGATGTCGATGTATTGTGGGTGTAGCGCAAAGACCGATACACAGTTGTAGGGGTAGGAGTCGCCTTCACCACCGTAAATGGTGGTGTCGTTTACGGGCAACAGTTGCAGTACGTGCTGTCCTGTTGCAGCCAGCCACTCGGACATCTTTTTCAGGTCGCCGAAATCTCCGATGCCCCAACTGTTTTCCGAACGCAATGAGAATAATGGGATTACTGTTCCTGCAACGCGCAGACGCGGTGCGCCGAAATCTATCCCCTCGAATGCGTAGCGACTGATGGTGGGGCGCTCCTCGCCGGCGATGAAAAGTGTGCGGTTGTCGCCGGGCTCCCATCGTGTCTCGCTGCTCTTGTTGTCGAATGCTACGAATTTGAAACTCAGTGTTTTGTTGTGCAACGAACCTCTCTCGATGACACACTGCCAACGGTTGAAGGCGGTGTTTGTCATACGTATGCCGCGCGACGGTTCCCAGTTGCCAAGCTCTTCGGCATCGCCTGTGAGTACAAGCGTCTCGTCGCTTGTCAGTCCGCATGCCTGAATGTCAAAAATCAGCGCGTCGGGGTTGCTGTCGGGGAGCGTCAGTTCGGCGTATGATGTTGCTTTGCTGTGGTAAAATTTCTTGAACAATCCGCTCTGCATGTAGTTACAGAAGGGCGAATCGAACCATTTGTCGAAAAGCAACCATGAGGTGTCGGCGCTATCCATGTTTACTTCGTGGGGGGTGTCGCCCCATTCGCCTCGTACCGTTGCATTGTTACGCGCAACCTCGTAGCCGTACGTTAGTTTTGTAGCGTCGTTGTTGAAAGTGAGATGCCCGCTCCATGTGTCGGGTGTTGTCTCGTCGAGCTGCAAACAATTCTCAAATTCTTCGCCTCTGTTGTTGCGGAAACGATACTTTACCTGTATTGTTGCATCCTCGTCGGTGTGGAATGTGATTATAAATTTTATCTTTTTCATTGTGAATTTCATATATTGAATTGCAAATATATATACAAACGAGCGAAATATAAAGCTCGGCTTTAATATTTTGCAGCGAGTGCAGTATATATTCGCCGTCAGGCAAATATAGTGAAAGGCGAGCGAAATATAAAGTTTGCTTTAATATTTTACAGCGAGTGCAGTGTATATTCGCCGTTTACGGCAAATGTTCACCCTCGGTCATTTTAAGTAAAATTAAATATTTTGCTTGAAATTTCACTTCTGTATAGAGTTTCCTCCCTTGCGCACGCGCATTTTTTAATAAATAATAGCATATGAAACTTCAAATTTTGAAAAGAAAGCATTACATTTGTAAAATTTTAGGGCGGCACTGTTGCAAAATGGCGCCGGTTCCTAAAAGATAAATTAAAAAGAGTAATAATAAATAAAAATTATAAAGCTATGGATAACAGACTTTACATTTTCGACACCACGTTGCGCGATGGCGAACAGGTGCCCGGATGTCAGTTGAATACAGTGGAGAAAATTCAGGTGGCAAAGCAGTTGGAAATGCTTGGTGTCGATGTAATCGAGGCAGGATTTCCTATTTCCAGCCCTGGAGATTTTAATTCAGTGATTGAGATTTCAAAAGCGGTGACATGGCCCACAATCTGTGCGCTTACACGTGCCGTTGAAAAAGATATTGATTGTGCAGCCGAGGCTCTTAAGTTTGCAAAGCGCAAACGTATCCACACCGGTGTCGGCACATCCGACTCGCACATCCAATATAAATTCCGTTCTACACGTGAGAAAATCATCGAGACAGCAGTAAGAGCCGTTTCGTATGCTAAAAAATATGTAGAGGATGTGGAATTCTATGCCGAGGATGCAGGTCGCACCGACAACGAATACCTCGCACGTGTGGTTGAGGCAGTTATCAAGGCGGGTGCCACAGTGGTGAACATCCCCGACACAACAGGTTACTGTCTGCCCCACGAGTATGGTGCAAAAATCAAATATTTGATGGAGCACGTCGATTGCATCGATAAGGCTATCATCTCTACCCACTGTCACAACGACCTGGGTATGGCTACCGCTAACACTCTCTCGGGTGTTATCAACGGTGCGCGTCAGGTCGAGGTTACCATCAACGGTATCGGTGAGCGTGCAGGTAACACATCTCTCGAGGAGATTGTGATGATTACAAAGTGTCACCCCATGCTCAACATCGAGACAAATATCAGCACTCAGAAAATCTACCCCACAAGCCGCATGATTTCGAGCCTTATGAACATGCCCGTTCAGCCCAACAAGGCTATTGTAGGCCGCAACGCTTTTGCTCACTCTTCGGGAATCCACCAGGACGGTGTGTTGAAAGATGTAAGCACATACGAAATTATGAACCCCAAAGATGTGGGTATCGACGATAACTCTATCGTATTGACAGCACGTAGTGGTCGCGCTGCATTGAAACACCGCTTGTCAGTACTCGGTATCGAGGTAGAGGCCGAGAAGTTGAACGAGATTTACGAGCAGTTCCTGCGTCTCGCCGACAAGAAAAAGGAGATCAACGACGACGATATCCTGATGCTTGCAGGTGCCGACCGCAGCACAAACAAGGGTATCAAGCTCGAATATTTGCAGGTAACAACAGGCCTTAACATTCGTTCGGTTGCCAGCCTCGGATTGCGCATCTCGGGCGAGCTCTTCGAGAGCGCAGCTACCGGTAACGGCCCTGTCGATGCAGCTATTAAGGCTCTGAAACAGATAATCAAACGCGACATGACTCTGCGCGAGTTCACCATCCAGGCTATCAGCAAGGGTAGCGACGATGTAGGTAAGGTTCACATGCAGGTTGAGTACAACGACGTGAACTACTATGGATTCGGCGCAAACACCGACATTGTATCGGCATCTGTCGAGGCATACATTGACTGTATAAACAAATTCCGCGATTAAGAAACGATGAATACACTTTTTGATAAAATCTGGGATTCGCATATTGTGCATAAGGTCGAGGACGGCCCTACACAGCTCTATATAGACAGACTTTACTGTCACGAAGTAACATCGCCTCAGGCTTTTGACGACCTCAGAAGCCGAGGCATCAAATGTCTTCGCCCCGACAGAATCTACTGTATGCCCGACCACAATATCCCCACAAAGAACCAGGATAAACCCATTGAAGAGCCTGTTTCTCGCAAGCAGGTAGAGACACTCACACGCAATGCTCATGAGTTCGGCCTCACACACTTCGGAATGAAGCACCCCAAGAACGGCATCATTCACGTTGTAGGTCCCGAGCTTGGACTCACACTCCCCGGAATGACCATCGTGTGTGGTGACTCACACACATCTACTCACGGCGCCATGGGTGCTGTTGCTTTCGGTGTCGGAACAAGCGAGGTGGGCATGGTGCTCGCGTCGCAGTGTATCCTGCAACAGAAGCCCAAGTCAATGCGTATCAACGTAGAGGGTGAGCTTGGCAAGGGTGTTACAGCCAAGGATGTTGCGCTTTACATCATTTCAAAGATGACAACCAGCGGCGCAACAGGCTACTTTGTGGAGTATGCAGGTTCGGCTATACGTTCAATGAGCATGGAGAGTCGTCTGACACTCTGCAACCTGTCTATTGAGATGGGTGCGCGCGGAGGTATGGTCGCTCCCGACGAAATCACATTCGAGTATATCAAAGGTCGCGAATATGCACCTCAGGGCGAGGAGTGGGACAAGGCAGTTGCCTATTGGAAAACCCTGCCCAGCAGCGAGGATGCAATCTTTGACAAGGAAATTACTTTCCAGGCATCGGACATCGAGCCTCGTGTAACATACGGCACCAACCCCGGAATGGGAATAGGCATCAGCGAGGCAGTTCCCGCTGTTGAGTCTCAGCCCGAGGCAGGTCAGGCATCTTACCTGAAATCTCTCGAATATATGGGATTCAGCGCAGGTGAAAAGCTCGAGGGACATCCCATCGACTATGTGTTCATCGGTTCTTGTACCAACGGCCGCATAGAGGACTTCAGAGCATTTGCCGAGATTGTAAAGGGCAACAAGAAGGCCGAGAATGTTACAGCATGGATTGTTCCCGGCTCATGGGGCGTCTTCCGTCAGATAGAGGAGGAGGGTCTTGCAACCATCTTTGCCGAGGCAGGCTTTGAGTTGCGCGAGCCCGGATGTTCGGCTTGTCTCGCAATGAACGAAGATAAGATTCCCGCAGGAAAATATGCTGTATCGACCAGCAACCGCAACTTTGAAGGACGTCAGGGACAGGGCGCACGCACCATCCTTGCAAGCCCCTATGTTGCTGCCGCAGCAGCCATCACAGGCAAGATAACCGACCCGCGTAAATTCCTTTAAAAAAACAGTAACGATGAAAAAAGAGAAATTCAACATAATAAAAGATTCTTGCATACCTCTGCCGTTGGAAAATATCGACACCGACCAGATTGTGCCCGCACGCTTCCTGAAAGCAACCACTCGCGAAGGCTTTGGCGAGAATCTTTTCCGCGACTGGCGATTCGACGAGCAGGGAAACAAAATAGAGAGTTTCGTGCTCAACGACCCCACATATTCGGGAAAAATACTTGTTGCAGGCAAAAACTTCGGTTCGGGTTCCAGCCGCGAGCATGCAGCATGGGCCATCGCTGACTATGGCTTCCGCGTGGTAGTTTCCAGCTTTTTCGCAGATATCCACAAGAACAACGAACTTAACAACTTTGTGTTGCCCGTAGTGGTTACCGAGGAGTTCCTTAAAGAACTTTTCGACTCCATCTATGCCAACCCCCGCACCGAGGTTATTGTGAACCTGCCCGAGCAGACCATTACCAACACCGCCACAGGCAAGTCCGAGACTTTCGAAATCAACGCCTACAAAAAGCATTGTCTGATGAACGGTCTTGACGATATTGACTTCCTGCTCAGCAACAAAGACAAGATTGAGAGCTGGGAGGCGCAACGATAGTTTTACAAATATATAAGATAGAAAAAGATGAATATAAAAATAGCAGTGCTGCCGGGCGATGGTATCGGTCCCGAGATTATAGCACAAGCATTGGAGGTTACAAAAGCCGTATGCAACAAATTCGGTCACTCACTAGAGTATAAAACAGGCCTTGTAGGTGCATGCGCAATAGATGCAACAGGCAACCCCTATCCCGACGAGACTCACGAGCTCTGCATGCAGAGCGATGCAGTGCTCTTCGGTGCTGTTGGCGACCTTCGTTTCGACAACAACCCCTCGGCAAAGGTGCGCCCCGAGCAGGGTCTTCTCGCAATGCGCAAGAAGCTCGGCCTTTATGCCAACCTTCGCCCTGTAACCACCTTCGAGTCACTCATCGAGAAGTCTCCTCTTCGCCCCGACATAGTAAGAGGTGCCGACTTCATGTGCATTCGCGAGCTTACAGGCGGACTCTACTTCGGTCGCCCTCAGGGACGTTCCGAGGATGGAAACACAGCCTACGACACATGTGTATATACTCGCGAAGAGGTTGAGCGCATCGTGAAGCTCGCTTATGAGTATGCAATGAAACGTCGCAAAAAGGTTACTGTTGTCGATAAGGCAAACGTACTTGCGACATCACGCTTGTGGCGCGAGGTGGCAGGTGAGATTGCAAAGCAGTATCCCGAGGTAGAGACCGAGTTCATGTTCGTGGACAACGCTGCAATGCGTCTCATTCAGTGGCCTTCGTCGTTCGACGTGATGGTTACCGAGAATATGTTCGGCGACATCCTTACCGACGAGGGTTCGGTAATCACAGGCTCGATGGGTCTGCTGCCTTCGGCGTCTATCGGTGTACACACCTCGCTCTTCGAGCCTATCCATGGCTCATGGCCCCAGGCTGCCGGCAAGAATATCGCCAACCCCTTGGCAACAATCCTCTCGGCGGCAATGATGTTCGAGTATGCCTTCGGACTCCTCGAAGAGGGTGCTCTCATACGCGAGGCAGTGAATGCTTCTATGGCCGAGAACGTATGCACTCCCGACTTGCAGGCCGATGGTGATACCAAGTACGGTACTGCCGAGGTGGGCGCGTGGATTGTAGACTACATCAATAAAAAGTAAGAAAGATATTCCCGACCAAAAGCCTGCCCGATTTTTATAACAAAAGTCAGGCGGGCTTTTTTGCTCGATATTCAACAGGAACCTATAAAAGAAGCATGATAATGAAAAATATTCGTGACAATATGCGCTATCTGCAACTGCTTGCCAAAGAGTTTCCCAATGTGCCTCGCGTGACAACCGAGATTATAAATCTCGAGGCTATATTGCATTTGCCCAAAGCCACCGAGCACTTCCTTGCCGACCTTCATGGCGAGAACGAGGCTTTCCAGCATGTGCTGCGCAACGCTTCGGGTAACATCAAACGTAAGGTACAGGAGATATTCGACAAGTTTCTCAGCGAGGAGGAGATAAAGGAGCTGTGCACGCTCATATACTACCCCGAGGAGAAACTCGAACTTGTAAAGCTCTCGCGCAAGAATATGAACGACTTTTATCAGACAACGCTCAACAGACTGATAATGGTCTGCCGCAACGTTTCGTCGAAGTACACCCGTTCCAAGGTGCGCAAAAGCCTGCCCGAGCAGTTTGCCTTTATCATCGAGGAGCTTCTCAACGAAACCTCCGATGGACAAAACAAGCACGAGTATTATAACATTATTATCAGAACCATCATACGTACGCGTCGCGCCGAGCCTTTCATCATTCAGCTTTGCTATCTCATACAGCGTCTGGCGATAGACAGACTGCACATCTTAGGCGACATTTTCGACCGAGGCCCCGGAGCACACCTTATAATGGACACCCTGTGCAATTACCACAATTTGGACATCCAGTGGGGCAACCACGATGTGCTGTGGATGGGTGCCGCTGCCGGTAACCCCGCATGTGCTGCGGCTGTAATACGTCTCTCGCTGCGCTATGCAAACACAAAGACTCTCGAAGATGGCTACGGCATCAACATGGTGCCTTTGGCAACATTCGCAATGGAGACTTATGCCGACGATCCTTGTGACATTTTCCGCCCATTCATCGAGGTAAATGCAACAAATTCGCCACGAGAAAAGACACAGCGTCTCATTGCTCAGATGCACAAGGCAATAGCCGTCATTCAGTTCAAGCTCGAGTCGCAGCTCTATTTGCAGAATCCCGACTGGAATATGACCGACCGTTGTCTGCTCGAACATATGAATTTCAATGATGGTACAATAAACTATTATGGCAAGACTTATAAAATAGAGGATAGGTTCTTCCCCACAATCGACCCAGACAATCCCTATTGCCTGAACGAAGAGGAGCAGGAAATTATGGACAGCCTTGTGCGCTCGTTCCGCACAAGCGAGCGTTTGCAGCGACACATGCAGTGTCTGCTGACACATGGCGGTATGTATTCGGTGTGCAACTCCAATCTGCTGTTCCACGCATCCATGCCTCTGAACGAAGATGGCTCGTTGCGCGAGGTGACTATTCAAGGACAGTCGTACAAGGGCAAAGAACTTATGCTGCGCATCGAGCAGATTATACGCCTCGCCTACGAAGAGGGTGCCGACGACGAAGAGAAAGCCTATGCCCGCGACTACTTCTGGTATTTGTGGTGTGGAGTAGACAGTCCCCTTTTCGACAAGTCCAAAATGACAACCTTCGAGCGATATTTCATCAAAGATAAAGAGGTGCACGCCGAGGAGAAGGGGTGGTACTTTAAACTGCGCGACAAAGAAGAGGTGTGCGACAGGCTGCTCGACGACTTTGAAGTTCGAGGCACTCATCGCCACATCATCAACGGACACGTGCCTGTGAAGGCAGGCAAGGGTGAGAACCCCATAAAAGCCGGTGGCCGTCTGATGGTCATCGACGGTGGTTTTGCACGTGCCTATCACTCGACAACGGGAATTGCAGGCTATACACTCGTCTACCACAGTCGCGGCTTCCAGCTTGTGCAGCACGCACCCTTCACCTCTACCGAAGAGGCTGTGCTAGAAGGTATCGACATCCAGTCTACCACCTCCCTCGTCGAAAGTTCCAACCGTCGTGTGCTTGTTGCCGACACTGATATAGGTCGCGAGCTGCGCAAGCAGATAGAAGAGCTCGAAATGTTGTTGCGTGCCTATCGCAAGGGTTGGTTGAAAGAAAATTAATAGAATATATGAAGATTGCTGATATAGAATTTGGAAAATACCCAGTCTTCCTCGCTCCTATGGAGGATGTTACCGACGCAGCCTTCCGCTTGATGTGTAAGGGCTTCGGCGCAGACATGGTGTACACTGAATTTGTGTCGAGCGACGCGCTTATACGCGACGTGAACCGCTCGGTGCAGAAGTTGAACATCTGCGATGAGGAGCGTCCTGTCGCCATACAGATATATGGCAACGAGGTAGAGCCTATGGTCGAGGCTGCCAAGCGAGTAGAGGCCGCACGCCCCGATGTTCTCGACATTAATTTCGGATGCCCGGTGAAAAAAGTTGCCCGCAAGGGTGCCGGTGCCGGAATGTTGCAGAATATCCCCAAACTGTTGCAGATAACCAAGGCGGTGGTCGATGCAGTGAAGATTCCTGTCACCGTAAAGACCCGTTTGGGATGGGACGACAACAGCAAGGTCATTGTGGAGCTTGCCGAGGCATTGCAGGACTGCGGTATTGCCGCGCTCACCGTTCATGGCCGCACACGTGCACAGATGTATACCGGCGAGGCCGATTGGACTCTCATAGGCAAGATAAAAGAGAACCCCCGCATGAGAATTCCCATCATAGGCAATGGCGACATCACCACCCCCGAACGCGCCAAGGAGTGTTTCGAACGCTACGGCGTCGATGCAGTGATGATTGGTCGTGCCAGCTTTGGTCGCCCCTGGATTTTCCGCGAAGTTAAGCACTATCTTGAACATGGCGAGCATGCAACGCCTTTCACCTTTAAGGAGACAATGGATATTTTGCGTGCTCAGGTGATGGACAGCGTCGAACGTCTCGATGAACGACGCGGTATATTGCACATCCGTCGTCATCTTGCAGCAACGCCTCTATTGAAGGGCTTGACAGATTTCCGCCCCTTGAGAATAGCAATGCTCCGCGCCGAAAAGCTCGATGAACTTTTTGCCATCCTCGACAAGATAGAGCAGACATACGGATGATGTTGCTGTTTAATTAAAAGTGATAAAATAGCATCGCAAAGGCATAAATCGGGTTATATATTTGCACGTAAATTTTAAATTACGTGTAATATTAATTTCGTATCAAATGACTCCGAAAAAGAGATGGGAACTGTTAGAATATTTAATAAAATCATTAAACGGATATTTATAGTATTTGCTATACTATTGTATCTTAGTTGCGCATCCTTTACCTTCATTATCTTACGTGCAACGGGTGTAATTAACATAAAGACTGAAACCGACTATTTAATCTTTTGGGAGTGGTGGTGGAACAAAGATAACAATGGCGAGGGCATAATAGACCTTGCCGAGGTTATGCCTTTTGATTGGGATTATATGATTTCATATAATGTAGATTGTGATGTAGAAACATTAAGAAAAGAATCAGGCATAGACAAAAGTTCCCCTAGATTGTTGGGGGATAAAGGTCTTGCTTTCATAAAGAACCACAAAGTTGTTTTTTCTGAAGTATGGTATGAAGAATATGATATACTAAACAATATACGTGAATTCCCAAAAGGGATTGTTTATTTTATAGATGGTTGCTTTTGTCTAAAAAAAGAGGATGCTAAATTCAAAGCTTCAAAAGATGACGATGGAGATTTGTGGTTAGAGAAAATAGAAAGATAATCGTGTTTAAATGAATTATGGAGCTTAATAAACAATTGAAGAAATATATTAAACGTATATTGATAGTTTTTTTTGCACTATCATTTATTTTTTGCGTATTGGTTATTGTTGCATTCCTGTATTTAATGGGTGCAATTAATATAAAAAACAAAACAGACTATATAGTTTTGTGGGAATGGTGGTGGAACAAAGATAACAACGGCGAGAGTATAATAGACATGGCCAAGGTGATGCCTTTTGATTGGGATTACTTTGTTGTACGCAATTTGGGAAACGAAGATGATAAAATAACCGTAAATGGGAAAACTTACTCACTTTTACAAGATGAAGCTGTTTCTTTTATAAAGGATGACAAAGTGGTGTTTTCTGAGGTTTGGTATAAAGATGATTATACATATCAATATTTTATTAAAGGAAGTGTGCACTTCAGAGGTAGTATTACCGTAAATAAAGAGGATGCAAAATTTAAGGCAAAGAAGAATGAGCTAGGTTATTTGATATTAAAGAAAATAGAATAGAAGTATGTTTATGAAAAAGGTGTTGTTTCTGCTTTTGACGGTTCTTCTCTCTCACGTGGCTATTGCCAACGACAAAAATGAGAACGAAAACAGAGGAGTTGCGCTTCCCGATCAAATGATGCTTGCCGACCCATTTGTGATAGAACACGACGGTTGGTATTATATCTACGGCACAGAGGCTGTCGATGGCATTGCTGTATACCGTTCGCGCGATATGAAGCAGTGGAGCAAGCGATGCGGAAATGCAAAGAACGGCCTAGCCATGCACAAAGATGATGTGTGGGGCAACAGTATGTTCTGGGCACCCGAGGTCTACAAACATGGTGACAAGTTCATTATGACATACAGCAGCGACCTACATATCTGCTGCGCCGAGTCCGACTCACCCTGCGGCCCGTTTGTGCAGAAAGAGCAACGTCCCTATCTGCCCGACGAGCGTGGAATAGATGCCTCTATCTTTGTCGATGACGATGGCAAGGCTTATATGTTCTGGGTGCGTTTGGATGGTGGTGGAAATATCATTTGGGTGGCCGAAATGACTCCCGACCTTATGACTGTGAAGATTGAAACAGCGCGCGAGCTTATTGATGCACGCGAGGGAACATGGGAGAAAAAGATGGGACGCATAGCCGAGGGGCCTCTTACCTTCAAATATAGAGGCAAATATTATCTGACATTCAGTTGCAACGACTTCCGCAGCCAGGACTACGCGGTGGGGTTTGCGGTTGCCGATAATCCTATGGGGCCTTATGAGCGTTATGAGAAAAACCCGGTGTTGCACCGCCACTGTGGATATGCAGGTACGGGTCATCATGCTCTCTTTCGCACAGGAAAGAAATTCTATATGGTGTACCATGCGCACAAGAATATGAAAGACATTACCCCTCGTCAGACATTGATTGCTCCCATGAAGATGCGCCGCGACCGCGACACCGGTAAAGGTCGCTATCGCATAGAGGTTTCCGAAAAGATTATCGTTCCGAAAATAGAGCAGTAGTCCTGTTGTTTACTGCCTTAGTAAGTGATTATTCGGCAAAAGTATTGCATATATCAATATTTTTGCCGAATATTGCATAAATGTTAAACAATGTACAAAATTTAGAATTATGATAACTCCCGCAGAATTTGACGATATTCGTCCCTATTCCCCCGAGGAACTTCCCGCCATATTTGAAGAACTCATTGCCGATGCCGAATTTAAAGAGGTGATGACTCGCGCCTTTCCGCAACTCTCTTATGAGCAGATAAGCGGAGCGATAAGAGGTTGCAAAACTAATCTCGAGTTCCAGAAGGCTTTGGTGAAGCCTTTCCTTTATGGACTTTTGGACAAGCTGAGCAAGGGTTTGACACTTAGCTACGACAATAAAGAGCAGCTTGCCGACGCACTTTATATCTCAAACCACAGAGATATTATTCTCGACTCGGCATTCCTCGATGTTCTGCTTGTAGATGCAATAAATAATACAGTCGAAATTGCTATTGGCGACAACCTTCTCATCCGCCCCTGGATAAAGAAGCTTGTGCGTGTGAACCGCAGTTTCATTGTGCAGCGTTCGCTCACCATGCGCGAATTGCTGGCATCTTCAAAACGTTTATCGTCGTACATCCGCTTTGCGATTGTCGATAAGAAACAGCCTGTATGGATTGCGCAGCGCGAAGGTCGTGCCAAGGATAGCAATGACTTTACAGCCGAGAGTGTGCTGAAGATGCTTGCAATGCACTCTCCAGGTGACCCCATGGAGGCGCTCAAGGCTTTGAATATTGCTCCCACCACTATCTCTTATGAGTTTGACCCCTGCGACTACCTCAAGGCAAAGGAGTATCAGCAGAAACGCGACAACCCCGAGCACAAGAAGTCACCGTTCGACGACCTGCTGAATATGCAGACAGGACTCTTCGGCTACAAAGGCCACATACACTATCATATTGCAAAGTGCATAAACGACGAGCTTGATGCCATGGATGCAAGCCTCGGTAAGAGCGAGAAGTTTGCTGTTGCTGCTAAGATTATCGACAGCGCGATACACAGCAACTATCGTTTCTGGCCTGTAAATTACTATTTCTACGAACTTCTCACCGGAGACACTCGCTTTGCCGATAAGTATACAGCCGAAGAGAAGGTTGCTCTCGATGGTTATCTTGCAGGACAGTTGCAGAAAATCGACCTCCCCAACAAAGACGAGGCCTTCTTGCGTGGCAAGATTCTCGAAATGTATGCCAACCCTGTGATAAACTATATAAAGGCAACAGAGTAATTGTTCCTTTTATTTGATTATATGGCTGTGTCAATTTTTTGGCACAACCTCTTTTAATAAATCTCCCCTTGATAATACAGTATGAACAAGTTTCTCGTTTCTTATATTCTTCTTTGCGCCATGCTCGTTTCGTGTGGCGGAGACACCTTGCGTGTGATGAGCTACAATGTGCACCATTGTCGCGGGGTTGACAAAAAGATTGATTACACACGCATTGCCGAGGTTATCACTCGCGTGTCGCCCCACTATGTGGCTCTGCAAGAGCTTGACAGTGCTACCACGCGCAACAATGGCAAGGTGTGCATCGACGAGCTTGCTGCCGAGACAGGCATGCACGCAACCTATGCTTCGGCGATAAAGTTTGGTGGCGGAAGTTATGGAATAGGAGTGTTGTCGAGGGAAAAACCTATCTCCTCGCGTGTGGTGCCGCTGGTGAGCTGTGGCGAGGCGCGTCGTCTGCTGATTGTGGAGTTTGATCGTTGCGTGGTTTGCTGCACCCACTTTCCTCTGAATAGCGACGACCGTATGGCATCGGCTCGTGTGGTGTGTGAGGCTTTGCAGGGGTGCGATAAACCGCTATTTCTTGTCGGCGACATGAACTGCTCTGTGGGCGATGACGAACAACTGTTGCTCGCACGCTCCTTCAAGGTACTTAACAATCCCGCCTATGCCACCTATCCTTCCATCAACGCCGAGGAGTGTATCGACTTTGTCTATGCTCTTGACAATGGATATATATACACACCGACGAAGAGCGTGGTGCTTGTGGGCGACAGCCTTGCGTCAGACCATCTGCCACTCTATGTCGATGTGCAGGTGAGCCGTCCTTAATTCTTAGGTTCTTTGCCTTTTGTCAGTTCTTTGGCTATCTTTATGGCCTCTTCGATGATTGTGTCCACACCCTTGTCCCAATCTTCCGAAGTGATATCTTTTTTTACGTCAGGCTCTATGCCGAACTCCGTATGGTTGCCGTCTGCGTCGAGTATCGGGCATGCCGAAAAGCGCACGCTCCAGCCGTTGGGCAGAGTGCTGTTGAGCGGGAGTCCCGAGCCTCCTCCTGTCTTGTCGCCTACGATGGTGACATGTGGCAACTCTTTCATCAACATTACAAAGTGGTTGGCTGCGCTGAACACACCTCTGTTGGTGAGCACTATTACAGGTCGTTTCCATATAGCCCCTTCGCCGGGTGATAGGTACATAGCCTCGGGCGAGGAGAATGCATCGTGTGCAGTGCCTGTCTTGTGTACAATGTAGCCGCTTTTTACCTTTGTGTCGGTGAAGTGTGAGGCGAGTTCCTCGGCGGCAGTGATAAGTCCTCCTCCGTTGTTTCTAATGTCAAGTATTAATGCTTTGCACGATGCAATATCCAGCAATAGTGCTGTCATGTTGCCACTGCCTATGCTGCTGTCGAATGAACCGATGTAGGCATAAGCGATGCTGTCGGGCAGTTCGGTGTATCTTATTCCGTTGTTCAACATGAACTTGTTTCCTAAATAGTTGCGTTGCAATGAGTCGCTGAAGTTTATCGGGTGATTCAGTTTCCAGTCCCAATAGTATGCGGTGCCGTATACCGATGTCAGGTTCACGTGTCCGTCGCGCAGTTCGGCAAGCATCTCTCCACAAATGCCGAAGAACTGACGTTCGGTTGTCTCTTCGTCTATCTTGGCTTTGTATTTGTGGTACACTTTGTTCCAGTCGAGCCCGAACTGCTCTTCGGCGTAGTCGAAAAAACAGTAACGCTGGTCGATAAGGTTCCACAGTGCGTCGAAGTTACCCATTGGGCTGTTGTCGAAATTATCCTCTTCGATACATCCGCATGGCAGCACCATTGCCAACAAGGCTATTATATATGTATATAAGGTATTTTTCATCTCTTTGAAATGGTATTCTTAGTATGGCGAGTATGCTTTCAGCGGCTCGCCTTCTCCTATTTTATATAATGTCTTTACAATGCCTATCGAGAATGTGTGGCTGTATATATGTGTGCGCAGCTCGTTGATGTCCGATTGGAATATGTCGGCGATGTACGATGCACGCAGGGTGGTGCGTTGCTTTTTGCCCAGAGGAATGTCCGCCGAAAGGGCGTGTCGCCACGAGGGGGCATTGAATGGGTGCACCACATGCAGGATGTTGTCGTAGTTGCCCAACCCGAATATCTCGTAGTACGATTGTCCGAATGCAGGCGAGAAGGCAATGCCTATAAGGGGTACATCTATCTGGTAGCGGGTGGTTATTTTTTTTGCGCGCAACGGTATTTTGTATATTGCCATTGCTGTTGCTGCCAGCGAGGTGCGCATTTTTGCCGATACCAGGTTGTTGCCGTTTGTGGGTATGTAGAGCGCGCCACCGGCAAACTGCATCTGTGCTCCGGCGAGCAGTTGCAGTCGCTCGTTCATTCTGTAAGGCTTGTAGGCACTCCACGACCTTTTAAGCAGCAGAGTGTATTGCTTGGAGTCGAAAAGTTCGGTTGCTCCCAATATTCCGCTGAAGTGTGTCTGATACTTCAGCTTGTGTGTGCCGAAACGTGCGTCGCGGAAGTTCTCGTGATTGTAGTGGTAGCCTGCACCACGATAGTTATACCCCGACAGATAGGTGTCGAGGTTGTTGAGCATGGTTATTCCATGTGTGGAGCATGTTACCTTTATGCGGCAGCTGTTGATGCTGTCGCTGTAAGAAAATTGTGCTTTTGACACCATCGGAAGTGTTGATAGTGTCAAAAGCACAATAATATTCAGGAGTCTCTTTCTCATTCTTCAAAAAGGTTCAGTTGTACGGCATTGTCGCCTCCATTATCTTCGCTCTCGTCGTCGCCCTCCGATGGCTCGGGAAGTGCCGGCGGCTCGGGGTGACGTGTAGGCTCCAACTCAATTATTTCGTCGATGACATATTGTGTCAGACGCTTGCCACGTGCCTTGAAACTCTTGGTGCCGATAAATTCGTCGAGTTCGAGAACGAGTGGCTCGCGGAACTGGTCGCCTCCACCGAACATCACCTGTATGCGGGGGTAGGGGGTATCGCTGAACCATATGAGCTTACTCTCTTTGTTCTCGCCCAGGCAGTTTTGCTTTTTGGCTGTTGCATCCAGCGTGAAGCGTTTTACGTAGGGTAGGTTTTGCTGCGATGCGTCGTAGAGAATAGCTGTCCACACTTTCGCAGGGTCGTACTTCTCGATAATCATCGTATCTTCCTCGTAGTGGTTGTTCAGGTCGATGGGGGTCAGATAGAACTCGCCATTGTTCCTTATTACAAGTATCTGTTCGTCGCCGTGGAACTCGCCGAGGTACTCGCCGTGGTTGTCGAAGTTTATGCGCAGGATGTCACGGTCGAACCACACCTTTCTTCCTCCGAGTGTGGATATTCCGTGGCGTTTCAGTGATATACGCTGCACCTCGTTCTTTGTAAGTATATTACCCATCGATTGACGACCTTTGATGGCGACGGTGCTGAAGTCTTTGTCGATGATGGCGTTGCGCAGACGCGGGTTGGGCTTGAGCATCACCTTTATCACCTCTGCCTCGCCATTGGGGTTGGCCGAGAAGTATGCTATCTTTGAGCCGGCTGTGCCTTGTGTCAGGTCGTACTCCTTGTCGCGTGTCATGCCCGTAGCAGCAAAACGCTTGATGTAGTGTATGCCTTTGTGGCCGTCGCGGTAGACTACATTGTAGATAGTGCGCTTGTCGTTCTTCTTGAACACATCGATGTGTATTACATTCTTTCCGACAAACAGTTTCTCGCTTACCTTTACAATCTTGTACTTTCCATCTTTGTAGAAAAGTATGATGTCGTCAATGTCCGAACAGTTTGTTACAAACTCCTCTTTCTTGAGCGATGTTCCAATGAATCCCTCGGCGCGGTTGATGTAGAGTTTTTGGTTGGCCTCTATCACCTTGGCTGCGACGATGGTGTCGAGGTTGCGTATCTCGGTGTTGCGGGGGAACCCTGCTCCATATTTCTCTTTGAGCATGGTGAACCATTTTATTGTTACTCCCACCATGTTGGCGAGCTTCTTGTCAATGTCGGCAACCTCGTCTTTGATGCGTGCGATGAGTTCTTCGGCTTTCTCTTTGTTGAAACGCAGGATACGTGCCATTTTTATCTCCATCAGACGCAAAAGGTCGTCGCGTGTCACTTCGCGTATGAATGTCTCCTTGTAGGACGTCAGACGCAGGTCTATGTGTGCAAGTGCGCTGTCCATGTCTTTTGCCTGCTCGAACTCCTTGTCCTTGTATATGCGCTCCTCGATAAATATTTGTTCTAGCGATGCAAAGTGCAACTGCTCCAGCAGTTCGCGTTTGCGTATGAGCAGTTCCTGACGCAACAACTCCAATGTGTTGTCTACCGAGCGTCGCAGAATGTCGCTCACTGTCAGGAATACGGGAGTGTTGTTGTCGATGACGCAGCAGCAGGGGGTGATGCTTATCTCGCAGTCGGTGAAGGCGTAGAGTGCGTCGATGGTCTTGTCCGAGGATACTCCGGGGGCAAGATGCACCAGAATCTCCACCTTGTCCGAGGTGTTGTCGTCTACCTTGCGCACCTTTATCTTGCCGTTGTCTATGGCTTTCAGTATTGAGTCGATAACAACGGGTGTGGTCTTGCCGTATGGGATTTCGGTTATCGATAGGCTCTTGCCATCTTCCGATTTCGAAATTTTTGCTCTTATGCGCACTCGGCCGGTGCGGTCGCCGTCGTGGTAGCGCGATACGTCGATGCTGCCACCTGTCTGAAAGTCGGGGTGTAACGAGAACTCCTCGTTTCTGAGGTAAGCAACTGCTGCGTCGCATATCTCGTTGAAGTTATGCGGCAGTATGCGCGAGGAGAGTCCCACCGCAATACCTTCTACTCCCTGTGCAAGCAGCAAGGGGAATTTTACGGGCAAGGTGATAGGCTCCTTGTTACGTCCGTCGTAGGAGAGTTTCCACTCGGTGGTCTTGGGGTTGAAGATAACCTCGTTGGCAAATTTCGAGAGGCGCGCTTCTATGTAACGGGGTGCGGCAGCCGAGTCGCCTGTGAGAATGTTACCCCAGTTTCCCTGGCAGTCGATGAGCAACTCCTTCTGTCCCAACTGTACAAGAGCACCGCCTATGGATGCGTCACCGTGGGGGTGGTACTGCATGGTGTGACCAACGATGTTAGCCACTTTGTTGTAGCGGCCGTCGTCGAGTTCTTTCATCGCGTGCAGAATGCGTCGTTGTACAGGCTTCAGTCCGTCGTTCAGGTGGGGAACGGCTCGCTCGAGAATTACATACGATGCGTAGTCGAGAAACCAGTTCTTGTACATGCCGGTGAGCCTGTGCTTGTTTTGTCCACCATCGGGCTTGTAGTCGGAATGTATCTCCTTATCGTGCAGATTTTCGCCTGTCTGCTCGTTAGTTATCTCCTCTCTGTTATCTTCAAATTTGTTCTCGCTCATGGTTTGTAAAGGATACTAATAACACGTTTTTGGGGCGTTATTAGTTATTTTTTATGAAACATTATCTCTTTGTTCTGCAAAAATAGGGTTTTTCTTGAAAAAATGATTTACTTTGCGGAAAATTTAAGATTTATATAAGATGGCTCAAGATGATGTTTTTAAGAAAGTAGTAGCCCATTGCAAGGAATATGGCTTTGTTTTTCCTTCAAGTGACATATATGACGGCCTTGGCGCAGTATATGATTATGGTCAGATGGGTGTGGAGTTGAAGAATAATATTAAGACCTATTGGTGGCAGAGTATGGTGCTGCTCCACGACAATATCGTGGGTATCGATTCTGCTATTTTTATGCACCCTACAATTTGGAAGGCTTCGGGTCACGTTGATGCGTTCAATGATCCTTTGATTGACAACCGCGACTCCAAGAAGAGATATAGAGCAGACGTGCTCATCGAGGAGCAGATTGCCAAATACGACGAGAAAATAGAGAAAGAGGTTGCAAAGGCGGCTAAACGTTTCGGCGAGTCGTTCGACAGAGCGATGTTCTGCGAGACCAACCCCAAAGTGCTTGCCGAAAAGGCTAAGCGCGATGCTCTGCACGAGCGTTTCTCGGTGGCAATGAACAATGTAGACCTTGAGGAACTTCGTCAGATTATTCTCGACGAAGAGATTGTATGTCCCATATCAGGTACACGCAACTGGACCGAGGTACGTCAGTTCAACCTTATGTTCTCTACCGAAATGGGTTCTACTGCCGACGGTGCAATGAAGGTGTATCTTCGTCCCGAGACTGCGCAGGGTATTTTCGTGAACTACCTCAATGTGCAGAAAACTGGTCGTATGCGCATCCCCTTCGGTATTGCGCAGATAGGTAAGGCATTCCGCAACGAGATTGTTGCTCGTCAGTTTATCTTCAGAATGAGAGAGTTCGAGCAGATGGAGATGCAGTTCTTCGTTCAGCCCGGCAAGGAGATGGAGTGGTTCGAGCATTGGAAATCATTCCGCTTGAAGTGGCACAAGGCTCTCGGATTTGGCGATGATATGTACAGATACCACGACCACGAGAAACTTGCTCACTATGCAAATGCAGCGACAGACATCGAGTTCAAGATGCCTTTCGGCTTCAAAGAGGTAGAGGGTATCCACTCACGTACCAACTTCGACCTCAGCCAGCACGAGAAGTATTGCGGCAAGAATATCAAATATTTCGATCCCGAGCTTAACGAAAGCTACACTCCCTATGTTATCGAGACCTCTATCGGTGTGGACCGTATGTTCCTCAGCGTAATGTGTGCATCGTACAACGAGGAGAAACTCGAGAACGGCGAGTCACGTGTAGTACTCAAGTTGCCCGCAGCTCTTGCACCCGTCAAGTTGGCTGTTCTTCCTTTGGTAAAGAAGGATGGTCTGCCCGAGAAGGCTCGCGAGATTATGAACGAGCTTAAGTTCAGTTTCAACTGCTACTACGAGGAGAAGGATTCTATCGGTAAACGTTACCGCCGTATGGATGCCATCGGTACTCCCTACTGTGTGACAGTCGACCACCAGACACTCGAGGATAATATGGTTACTCTGCGCGACCGCGACACAATGGAGCAGCGTCGTGTGGCTATTGCCGACCTCCGCGAGTTGTTGCAGGACGAGGTGAGCATCACATCTGTTCTTAAGAAACTTTCGTAACAGCTTGTTTTTATGAAGATTCTAAAAATCTATTCGCTTTTTTTGTTCGTCGCACTCATGGGGCTTGTCTCGTGCGACGAAACAGAAGAGGCGGGGGAATACGATAATTGGGCGGCGCGCAACGTGGCATTTATTGATTCTATTGCCACTGTTGCCCGTGCCAATGAGTCTGGTGATTGGAAGGTCTTTTTGGTAGATGGTGTGAACGATACTTTGCAGTGGGATAACCAATATTATGTCTACTGCAATGTTATTCGTTCGGGCGATGGAACAGAGTCTCCCGGTTTCTCCGATACGGTGCTGGTCAACTATCGCGGCCGTCTCATTCCGTCGAAAACATATCCCGAGGGTAATATTTTTGATGAGTCGTACAGCGGACAAATAGACCCCGAGGTTAATGTCTCTCAGAAACTCAACGTCTCGGGCTCCTCTGTGCTTCGTGGTTGGACGACAGCCATGTTACGCATGAAAAAGGGAAAAACCCTCGCCTCCGGCGATATCTGGCGTGTATACATCCCCTCGACGCTTGGTTATCAGGGTCGTACGGATGTCAGCCTCATACCTGCTCATTCGACGCTTGTGTTCGACCTCAACCTTGTCGATATCTGTCGCATTAAATGATAATTGATATAAACAGAGCATGCGCTTTTCACAGTGTATGCTTTGTTTTGTATTAGAAAATATTTGCCACTCAGTAATATTTATGTGATTTTACTGTCTATATATATAATGTATCTATTGATATTTGTGGTAAAATATAACTTCTTGTGGTAATGATGGTGAGGCGTAATGGGGCTTGCGTGGCAATGCTTTGAAAGAAAAACTCACCGAATTGTTTGATTGATATATAACTGTTTATTATGGAAGAAAATAAAAAGAATACATCAATGGAGATAGAACTCAAGGAGAATGTTGCCGAGGGAATTTACTCCAATATGTCGCTTGTTGCGCACTCTTCATCGGAGTTTGTTCTAGATTTTATCTCATTGCTTCCCGGTGTCGGCAAGGCACAGGTTCGCTCCAGAGTGATAATGGCCCCCGAGCATGCCAAACGCTTGATGCTCATATTGCATGATAATATAAACAGGTACGAAAGTAGCTTTGGCGAAATTGAGATAAAAAGAAACGAACCATTTCCTCCGGTCGCACAAATCAAGACAAAATGCGATGCGTAGGGCGAAAAATACAAAATCTGCACTCCTTTCTAGGGATGCAGATTTTTTTATAAACTTTTTTCAAAAAAATAAATTCAAATGTTTTTTATTCCGAATAAAATCAGTAACTTTGCAGACCGAAAAAGGTGTATTGTGCAATTTTGGCACGAAATTGAAACGTAAAATATTAAAATACAATATAATAATTAAAAACTAAACAAAATGCCTACAATTCAGCAATTAGTAAGAAAAGGCAGAGAGGTTTTGGTTGAGAAGAGTAAATCTCCCGCACTCGACAACTGTCCCCAGCGTCGTGGCGTGTGCGTACGTGTTTACACAACCACTCCCAAGAAGCCTAACTCTGCAATGAGAAAAGTAGCTCGCGTGCGTTTGACAAACCAGAAAGAGGTTAACTCTTACATCCCCGGTGAAGGTCACAACTTGCAGGAGCACTCAATCGTATTGGTTCGTGGCGGTCGTGTGAAAGACCTCCCCGGTGTACGTTATCACATCGTTCGCGGTACATTGGATACAGCCGGTGTTGCTAACCGTACACAGCGTCGTTCTAAATACGGTGCAAAACGTCCCAAGGCTAAGAAGTAATCTTCTAAAAAGCGAAAGATCAGCGAAGTGATTCTTTCTTTCGGATAAAAAAGAATAAGACTTCAAACTTAATTTTAA
>JAZRFE010000017.1:0-5473 GCA_045661205.1 Bacteroidaceae bacterium
GAGCCTTCCGGACCTCATTAACGAGGGTAATCTCGGATTGATTAAAGCTGCAGAGAAATTTGACGAAACACGTGGATTCAAGTTTATCAGTTACGCAGTTTGGTGGATCAGACAATCTATTCTTCAGGCTCTTGCCGAGCAGTCGAGAATTGTACGCTTACCTTTGAACCAGGTGGGTTCTCTTAACAAAATTAGTAAAGCGTTCTCGAAATTTGAGCAGGAGAATGAGCGCCGTCCCTCGGCCGAGGAGCTTGCAGAGCAGCTCGACCTGCCGGTAGATAAAGTTGTTGATTCATTGAAAGTATCAGGTAGACATATTTCAGTCGATGCTCCTTTCGTTGATGGCGAGGACAACAGCTTGTTGGACGTGTTGGTGAATGATGATTCGCCTATGGCGGACAACACTTTGGTGAACGAATCATTGTCGCGCGAGATTGACCGCGCACTCTCGACTTTGTCGGACAGAGAGAAGGAAATTATTCAAATGTTCTTCGGTATTGGTATGCAGGAGATGACGTTGGAGGAAATCGGCGACAAGTTCGGACTTACACGTGAACGTGTGAGACAGATCAAAGAGAAAGCTATCAGACGTTTGAAGCAGAATTCGCGTAGCAAATTGCTTAAGTCCTATTTAGGATAATATTTACGGTTATAAATTTGACGGGCTGCACTTTAAAGTGCAGCCCGATTTGTTTTTTTTGTAGCTATCTTGTGTGCATTTCTTGCTATTCTTTGTTAAAAGGTGTTCCGCTAATTTTGTTATCGCAACTAATTGTCTTATCTTCGCACCAAAATTTTCTATTTTTATTAAATTGAGACTGAAAAACATGAAAAAATATTCTTTTGCAGTGATACTGCTGATGCTGTTCTGCTGTTGTGCGGTGTGTGTCGCAAAAAAGCCCAAGACTGTTTATCTTATGGGAGTATCTTACTCCTTTTCCGACTCGATAGTATATTTTACCGAGATTCAGAAGATGGACAGCATTGTGTTTGATGCTCCCCACAAGTTTATCCCCAATCGTCAGCACTACTCCTATGAGCTCACCGATTATATGGCATTTTCAGAGAATATGCCCGGTCGCCCTTCGGCGCTTTTCTATGCAAAGAGTCTTTCGGCAATGCAAAAGAAAGAGGCTAAGCTCAAAAAGAAACTTCTGCTTAAGAAGAAGGCTGTGATGTATCTTGGAAGTAAGTTCTCATTTACACGTCCTTGATTCCTGTGTCGAGATATTCCCGATTGATATTCTCTTTTGTCATGTTCTTGCTCCTTTCGATAGTTTCTCAAGGATGCAGGAACGATGATGGCACTCGCGACGATGGTAGCAGCACTGTGCTCGAACGTGGCGACTCTGCAGCCCGTACTGTGCTGGTATATATCATGGCAGAGAATAATCTCTCCGATATGGTTGATAGCGACTTGAAAGAAATGCGTCGTGGTATCTACTCTATGCCCGACAGTTGCTATCTGCTGGCCTTTGTCGATGATACCGATAAGCCATATCTTTGTCGTTTTTACAAAAGCAAGGCAGGCGCAGCCGTTTGCGATACGGTGCTCAAATTCAAAGAGGATTTTTATTCCACCGATACAGTGAAGTTTAAAGAGGTGCTTTCGTGGGTGTTGCAGGAATACCCCTCTGATAACTTTGGACTTGTTATGTGGTCGCATGGCTCCGGTTGGCTTTACGACAAATCAAAAACAAGAAGTATAGGTGTTGATAATGGCGAAAATAGCTATAATAATTTCTTATCAACGTCGCGTTGGATGGATATAGATGAGCTAGCCGATGTTCTGAAATCTATCCCTGCAAAGACCGATTTTGTCCTTTTCGATGCCTGCTTCATGCAGTGTGTCGAGGTTGCTTATGCTATGCGCGATGCTGTCGATTGGCTCATTGGTTCGCCTGCCGAAATACCCGGCTATGGTGCTCCGTATGATAGAATAATGTCGTCGTTGTTCTCTTTTCCTTTCGATGCCGGTGGGCTGATAAAGAGATATAAAGAGGGTTGCGACGCTATCGGTCTTGGTGTGCTTCTTTCGGCTATCGATTGCTCGGCTCTCGATCGATTGGCCGAGGTTACTGCTATGTTTGTACCTGCATATTTTTCTGCCGACAGTATTGTTAGTGATTCGCGTGTAATGTCCTATCTGCCTGGTGGCAGTTTTCCCAATTTAGATAGGTATCCCTATGCTGTAACATATCCTGAGTTTTGCGATATGAATGGGCAGATGAAGCTACGTTTTCCCGAAGAGGCTTATCGTCTGTGGAAAGAGGTCTTTGATGACGCGGTACCTTACAAGGTTGCATCGAGTAGCTGGTGGTCGGATATTAATGGCGAGTATTGTTCTGTACAAGAGTCGCAGTATGGCGGTGTTTCCATGTATGTTCCTCGCAGCAAAAGCAGGTACTCTTCGTTGAACGCCGATTTCAGAAGAACCGCATGGTATGGCGCGACAGGGTGGGAGAGTGCCGGTTGGTAGCCCCCCCCCCTATCTTCTTAGAACTGCACGTGAAGCTGTATTCTCACACCTTCTTTGTCTATTCCAGGGTAGTTGCGGTAGGTGAGTCGGCGCACATAGTCCACTCTGAGCACTCGGAAAATGTTTTCTATGCCAAATGAAAGCTCCATGTAGGGGGTGTTGTCAAGGAAATGATATGTCTCGTCTTCGTAGGGGAACTTATACAGCGTTCCGGTGTTAGCATTGTCGGGGCGGTTCTTATCACTTAAGTTGCCGTACATCCCTTTAAATCCAATCACTTCGCGCCAATTTAATTTTCTAATCAATGGCAAACGGTTGAAAATAAGTCCGTTCATGTGGTATGTCATGTCCCACGACGCATATTCGTCGTTGAAAAATTCCATGGCGTTCATCAGTGCGTACGACTCCTTTTGTATGGTGTACGAAAGGTTGGCGTTGGGGATTATCAACAGTGGGAAAGGAACTTTGTCCCACACCTTTCCGGCTTTTAGTATGCAGTCGGTGTAGCCAAATGCCGAGAACCAAAATCTTTTCTTGAATCCAAACTCGGTGTGTTGGTAGTTGAACTCGCTGCCGGCAATGCCTTTGAAGCCGGCTCTGTGCGAGAGTGTGAATACAGGATGCTCGGGCAGTACCGAGTGTCGGTTCCATTTTGTTTGTATGAATTTTTCCTTTGGGGCAAATCTCAGGTTTAGCTCCACCTCGGACTGACGCAGGTTTTTTGCAAAGGTGCTTGTGGTGATGCCGTCGATGGTCGATGTCTGCTCAAATGGTATCAAGTGCGATGCAATGTCCACTCTGTTGCGCAGGGTGAGGGCATACGAGAAATGGTTGTGGAACTCTTTGGTATATGTCAGCTCCGCTTTTTTCAGGTAGCCTATTTTATTGTCCTTCTTGCGTTTGATGGTAAGGAACATATTGTCCTTGTTTGTGTGCATGTAGTTTTGTCCGTACTGATATATGTCATTCTCGTAGTGCATGCGCAGCGAGTGTATGGGAAACTCGTTGGGATGTTCCTTCTTTTTGTCAAACGAATATTCCAACTCTCCCATATATTTCAGTTCGTGGTCTTTGAGACCGTATGCGACGAAGAACTTTCCGAACAGGTGGGGGTGCAGGTAGGCCGATGTCATGGCTCCGGTGCGCAGACGTGTGCCTTCCAATGCGTTGTGGCTGATGCTGGTGTTTACAGGGCCGTAAAATACAGGCGGGTTCTTTTCTCTTAACGGTACCCATCCTGTGAATAAGAATGTTACTCCTTTTTCAAGCCAATAGTACACAGGGTTGTTGCGCAGCTGTACCATCATTTCTGCTACGGCCTGTTCTTTTGGACTGATGTCTGCTATTCTATGGGTGTCCCAATACTCCTTGTCGCGGTTGGTTGCCTCTCTCTCTTCTACGATGGGGGTCTTTTTGTTGAGAATTTCCGTCGCCTTTTCGTCGCTGTCGAAATTGTAGTTTCTGTATGCAGCTTCCCTGTGGGCATATACTCCGTTTACTGCATTTACTATTTTCAGTTCGGTTACGATGGACTCGTTGTTGATGATTCGTGTTCCGTCGCTTAGTCGGCTGAAGTCCTGCTTGATATTCATGTATTCTACGAAGTTCATGTTTATGTCCTTCGGTACGTTCATGTCTACCATTTTTATAAAATAAGTAGAGTCTGCTGTTACGTACAGATGTCCGTTAAATCCCATCGATTCGGGGTTGTGAGGAGAAAATGCAAGGTCTATACACTTTTCGCCGTCGATGTTGATGGTATCCATTATGTAGTACTTGTAGAAACTGAGGCCTAATGTGGATAGAGGGCTGACAAACATGTTGCGGAACAGTAATATGTTGTCTTGGAAAATGTCAACATCCTTGAATGTCTCTTCAATGATGGCTTCTATCGACTCTTCGGATACCATGTCGTCAATACCTGCTCTTTGTCTTGCCTTTACATGTTGTCTTTCGCTATATGGCTCTTTTCGGTAATAATCGGTGGCGATAAGCTCTCGTGCCGATACATGCAGAATGGGTTTTCCCGATATAAGCGATGTGTCGATGTATTGGTCCAGAAATGAGAACCTCTTTCCAAAATGGCTCTCTTCCGATGAGTTGAAATTGTTTAGTGCAATGTTGAGTTTCTCGTGGCGGTCGCGGCTGTAAAATGGCTTGTTTTTGGGCGAATTGTCGTCTCGGTGTTCCGTCAATTTATGCGCAAGCTCAACGGCCGGGTTGTTCTTTTTGCTGTATTTTTCCTTTTTAGGCTTGATGGTTATTTCAGAAAGTTCGTATGTTTCGGGGCTGAGTTTTACTTTTAACGGAAATTTTGTATGCGCAGTTAGGATTATGCGCTTCTCCTTGTAGCCTATACAGGTTATGGCAAGCGTATCTTTCTGTATGGGCGCATAAAAAGAGAAGTAGCCGTTGTTCTCCGAACAGCAACCATTGCTACTGTTTAATATACGTACCGAAATGTAGGGTAGTGGCTCCCCTGTTGTAGAGTCACTTATTTGTCCATATATTCTATGCTTGTTATTTTGTGCTTGCGTTGTCAGTGGAGTAGATAATGCAAGTACTATTATATATATATATAGTAGTATGGTATTTTTCATCATATATTGCCGATAGGCTTTTTGTCGTTCCGCGTCGTAAAATATTCTGCAAAGGTAATGTTATTTTAGCTACTATCTTTTTTTTGTAACAAGTTTTATGAATTTTATGTTTGATTAAGAGAAAATGTGGGGAAATTTTGTGAATGTTTGAGGTGGGGTGGCACTTTTGATACGAAGCGGCAAAATTGTTTCTAAAAAGTTGAAAAATTTTTTCTTGTTCAACGTGCTGATATATAGCACAATGGCTAAAGTTGGCAAAATTTCTTAGAAAAAAACTTGCGAAAAAGTTTTGTAGTTTAAAAAATTGCCGTACCTTTGCACTCGCTTTCGACAAGGAACGCAGTTCACAAGTCCTAAGCAATACGATCCTTGAAAACATTCCATACAGACATAG
>JAZRFE010000018.1:0-154048 GCA_045661205.1 Bacteroidaceae bacterium
AGTTGCAAACGACGCAGATGTTGCGATTTACAACTTCGCAGGTAAACTCGTTGCAACAGGCAAGGCCGGTGAGTATGCACTGCCCGCAGGCAACTACATTGTAAAGGTTGGCAACAAGGCTGTGAAAGTAAGATTGTAATATTCTACTTATACAATAAAATAAATCTGGGAGCACATGCTCCGAGATTTTTTTTATTGTATAAGTAGAATATTACTTCAAGTTAGAGATGGGGTCGAGATTCTCTTTCTCGATGTCTTTGAAGTAGTTTACTGTACCAACTTTCAGCTCAACTGTTGCAGCGTCGTCGCAAACGATGATACCATGCTGGTGGAGCTGGAGTACGCTGATTGTCCACATCTGAGTAACACAACCCTCTACTGCGTGATAAAGTGCCTGTGCCTTGTTGTGGCCGTTAACGAGAATAAGTACCTCTTTTGCGTCCATCACAGTACCTACACCTACTGTAACTGCTGTCTTGGGAACTTTGTTTACGTCGTTGCCGAAGAAACGTGAGTTTGCAATGATTGTGTCGGTTGTCAATGTCTTCTGACGTGTGCGTGATGTGAGTGAAGAACCAGGCTCGTTGAATGCGATGTGACCGTCGGGGCCGATACCACCCAAGAAGAGCTGGATGCCACCGTATGATGCGATTTTCTCTTCGTAGCGTGCGCACTCTGCTGCCAAGTCATCGGCGTTTCCGTTGAGGATATTTACATTCTCTTTCTTGATGTTTACGTGGCTGAAGAAGTTGTTCCACATGAATGAGTGGTAGCTCTCGGGGTGATCCTGAGGCAGACCTACATACTCGTCCATGTTGAATGTAACAACATTCTCAAAACTTACGATGCCCTGATTGTAGAGGTTGATAAGTTCTTTGTATGTGCCAAGGGGTGTTGAGCCTGTGGGGAGACCGAGAACGAAAGGTTTTTCGGCTGTAGGCTGGAACTCGTTGATTTTTTTTGCTACGTATGTAGCTGCCCATGCAGATATCTGCTGGTAATTGGGTTCAATGATTAAACGCATGACTTTATTCTATTAAAATTTATAGTATCTCTTTATTTTTAATTTGTCGAATTGGTTATCCATCTCTATGAGGCGGGGGACACTTGTGCGACGGTCGTTGATGATGGTGTCTTTGTGTACTGCCATTACAAGTGTGCCGTCGAAATCTTTGAAGAGCATTGGGTGACCGTTATTGTCGCGCAACAGAGGCACTGAGTCGATGCTCCAAGGACCGTTGAGTCCGTAACCTTTTTCGGCGTATGCAACACCCACTGCATATTCATCGTCGATATATGTCGAGAATAGAATTCCCAACTCGCCACCCTCTGTGTCGAAGAGGAAGGGGGCGTCCATTACGGGACAGAATGACTTGTTGCCGAGGCTGTCGACACCTGATGACCAGGGGTTCTGCGATGCAGTGAACATTACAAAGGGCTCTCCCATCTGTTTCGAGAAGTCGTCGGTGAGGCGGATAATCTGTACCGTTCCGTCCCAATTCTGAATCCATTCGTGGCTGTAAATGATGTAGCCTACGCCAAGTTCGTCGTCGCAGAATGTTGCATCGAGCGAAGGCTGGTCGGCACGAAGCAACGGACGGTTGGCGGGAATGGGTTTGTATGGGCCTTTGATGTTGTCGGCAACAAACATCTGACATGAACGACGGGGTATTTCTCTGCCGGCAACTTTGTCTATTATCACGTCGGGGCGTGTGAAGGTTGCAATATAGAAGTATTTTTCGTTGAATTTATGTATCTCTGGAGCCCAGATTACGGGATTGCTGCCCATCCACATGGTGGTGTCGAGCTGAAGTACATTGTATGGGCCTTCCCATTGGCGCAGGTTCTTGCTTGTCCACACAGCACCGCCTGTACCTGTCATATAGTATGTGAGACTCTCCTTGTCGAGAATGATGAATGGATCGCGAAGCTCCATGCTGTCGATGGAAACTGTGCGTACGGGCTGGCCATCAATAGTCTGCAATTGGTTTGCTTGTGGTTTTTGAGTGCTTGTGCCACAAGATATAGCAAGTGCACACAGAGCAGAAAAAATCAAAAGTGTATTTTTCATATATAATTTCATGTTTCTGTCCGGATGTGAGAAAAAAGTACCTTCTACCCCAAACATATTCTATCATATACAAAGGTAGTGCAATATTTGCAAATAATCAAACTTGTAGCAATATTTCATCTTCTACCCTGCTCTTTGTTTATAAACATCTTTAACATTGTTGGCGAAACATAGTTACTTGGTTATGTTTTATAATGATAACTTTAATCTATATAATTATGATACGATTTTTAATTTTGGCTGTGACATTGCTTATTGGTGTTCCTTTGTCCGGTGAGGCTCAGAAGAATAAAATGAGTAAGGCCGAACGCGAGGCCGCTTGGCGTGCCGAAAGACTGAAGAAAAGAGAGATGGAAAAAGCGAAAATGGCAGCCGAGGACTCCATTGCTTTTGCGCAGGCTGTCGAGGCGTTACGCAGTGGCTCGTGGGCTTTGGAGGCTTCGAATATAACTTTCAACAACGGTGTCACGCGTTTCGTTACGTCGAGCACCAACTATGTGGCTGTGAATGCCGGCGAGGGAACCGTGCAGACTGCCTTCAATAATACCAATATAAACTCTCCTAACGGATTGGGAGGTGTTACTCTCGAAGGAAATGTGTGGGGTGAGCGCATGGGTACCGATGCCGAGGGTAATGTGTTTTATAGTTGTTCTATTCAGGGTAACGGCATTTCTGCGGTTGTATATGTGACGCTCACGGCAAATACCAATCAGGCAAGTGCCAATGTGAATGCCAATTACAGTGGTAACCGCATGACATTTAGTGGTTATCTCTATCCTTATAATTCGGCCGGAATATTTGAGGGGCAACCGAGCTACTGACTGACCGATGATATAGCAGAGCCTATTGGCTTTTTCCCTCGGTACTATCGATATCCGGGAATTCCTCCGATGATTCCCCCACCCGGCCCTGTCATGCACCCTCGCCCTCCGATGATGCGTCCTCCCGGCATAGTCAGACCTCCGATGGGAATGCCTCCGCAGGGTTCGGGAGGTGTGCGACCACCCTCTTTCAGACCATAAATAAAACAGAGGTGCGACTCAGAATGTCGCACCTCTGTTTATGTTGCTTGTTTGTTGGATGTTATTCCGCAGGACGCATGTTTGTGTATACGTTCTGTACATCGTCATCCTCTTCGAGACGCTCAACGATTTTCTCGATTACTGCGCGCTGCTCGTCGTTTACATCTTTGAGGTCGTTGGGGATGCGTGTGAATTCGTTACCTGTAATCTCAAAGCCTTTCTCTTCGAGAGCCTTCTGCAATGCACCGAAAGATTTGGGGTCGCCATAGATGGTTACCTCGTTCTCCTCTTCATCGTACTCGTCGTCAACGCCAAGGTCGATGAGGTCGAGGATAAGCTCGTCCATGTCGAGGTCGGCAGGTTTTGCGAATGTGAATACACATTTCTGTGTGAACATGAATGCAAGGCTTCCTGATGTGCCAAGTGTACCACCGAACTTGTTGAACACTGAGCGTACGTTTGCTACGGTACGTGTGGTGTTGTCGGTTGCAGCATCTACAAATATTGCAATTCCGTGAGGGCCGTATCCTTCGTATGTAACCTCTTTGTAGTCTTTCTGGTCTTTACCCAACGCATTCTTGATTGCACGCTCGATGTTGTCTTTGGGCATGTTCTCGTGCTTTGCATTGGCGATGATAGCTCTCAGATGAGGGTTGGTCTCGGGGTCGGGACCGCCCGATTTTACAGCAATGGCAATCTGCTTGCCTATTCTTGTAAATGTACGTGCCATGTTACCCCATCTTTTGAGTTTCGCGGCTTTACGGTATTCAAATGCTCTTCCCATTGTAAAAATATTTTTTAGTTATTATTATCGTTGTATTGCACCAAGACGTTTTACGAAATTGTCAAGCAGGCGTGCCATAGTCTTGTCAATCTGTTTGTCGTTGAGTGTCTGTGTGTCGTCCTGAAGAATGAAGCTTACTGCGTAGCTCTTCTTGCCGGGCTCCAGGTTTTTGCCTTCGTACACGTCGAAGAGGGCCACCTCTTTGAGCAGGCGTGTCTCTGTCTCGCGTGCAATCTTCTCAATCTCGGCAAAGGTTACTGACTTGTCTACGAGCAGTGCGAGGTCGCGTTTTACGGCAGGATATTTGCTTATTTCGGCATAACCGATTTTTGCATTCTTGATGGCGCGCATCAGTTCGTTCCAGTTGATGTCAGCGTAGAATACCTCGTTCTCGATGTCGAACATCTTGAGGATTTTCTTGCGGATGATACCAATCTCGGCAACGTTCTTTCCACCGCGTGTCTGTATGAGTATTGCTGCCGAATATACGTCGTTGCTGAATGTTGAGATGTTGCGTGCTTGTGCCACAAAGCCCAAACGGTCGAAGATGTGCTCGACGTGGCTCTTGAGGTCGTAGATGGTGATTGCACGACCGGCATCCATCCACGAGGGCTGTATGGTGTTGCCTGTCATCCACATTCCCAAGTGGTAGCTCTCGCTGTAAGGGCTCAGGATTTTCTCGGCCACGCGTTTGTCGGCGTCGAATCGGTAACAGTTACCGAACTCGAAGAAGCTGATGTCGGTGTATTTGCGGCTGACGTTGCGCTGTATGCTTTCGAGACCTCCGAAGAGCATTGTTTGACGCATTACGTTGAGGTCGGCACTCAGGGGGTTCATCAGGCGAACAAGGTTCTCGTCTTTGTATGTTTCCAATCCTTCGTAGTAGGCCGAACGTGTGAGTGAGTTATTGAGAATCTCGCTGAATCCGCAACCTACGAGCTGCTCCGAAATTACATTCTGCAATTTGTGTGACTTGTCCTCGGCACCTTTGGTGATGATTGACGAGTGCAGTGTTGTGGATATTTCCACGTTATTGTAGCCGTAGATGCGCAAGATGTCCTCTACAACATCGCAAGGACGCTGTACGTCTACACGGTAGGGAGGAACGAGCAATGAGATACCTTCTGCATTTTCGTTCACAATCTTCATTTCGAGTGAAGAGACTATGCTCTTTACTGTTTCGGGTGCTATCTCTGCACCTATAAGGTTGTTTACATATTCATATGAAAGTTCAATGGCAAAGTCCTCAACGGGCGCGGGATATACATCCTTTATGTTCATTGATATTGTTCCGCCTGCAAGCTCTTTGATGAGGATGGCTGCCTGTTTCAGTGCATAGATTACTGCATTGGGGTCGGCACCACGCTCGAAACGGAACGAAGCGTCTGTCTGCAATCCGTGACGACGTGCTGTCTTACGTACCCATGTGGGGTGGAAATATGCGCTCTCGAGGAACACATTCTTTGTCTCTTCGGTTGTGCCGGAGTCGAGACCGCCGAATACTCCTGCAATGCACATGGGTTCTTCGCTGTTGCATATCATCAGGTCGCGCTCGCTCAGTTTGCGCTCTTCGCCGTCGAGAGTTACAAAGGGTGTACCTTCGGGGAATGTGCGCACCACTACTTTACCGCCTTTAATCTTGTCGGCATCGAAGCAGTGCATGGGCTGTCCGTATGCGTGGAGTATGTAGTTGGTGATGTCCACGATGTTGTTGATGGGACGCAAACCTATGAGTTGCAGTTTGTCTTTGAGCCAGTCGGGACTCTCCTTTACTGTTACGCCTTTGATTGTTACACCTGCGTAGCGAGGACATGCTTCGCTGTTCTCCACAACGATGTCGATGGGCAATGACTCATCGTCTACCTTGAATGCTTCGCAGTCGGGGCGACGGATGCTTGTCTCGCCTACATTTTGTGTGAGGTATGCGTAGAGGTCGCGGGCAACGCCATAGTGTGAGCAGGCATCGGCGCGGTTGGGGGTGATGTCCACCTCGATGATATAGTCGCTTTTGATGTTGTAGTAGTCTTTGGCAAGTGTGCCGGGAACAGCGTCTTCGGGAAGAACGATGATTCCGTCGTGGCTTGTTCCAACGCCAATTTCATCCTCGGCGCATATCATGCCCAAAGATTCCACTCCGCGTATTTTTCCTTTTTTTATTGTGAAACAGTTGTCACCGTCGTAAAGCTTGGTGCCTATTGTTGCTACAACCACTTTCTGTCCGGCTGCTACATTGGGCGCACCGCAGACAATCTGTGTGGGGTTGCCATCGCCAAGATTGACGGTTGTTATATGAAGATGGTCGCTGTCGGGGTGGTCTACACATGTGAGCACCTCACCAATGACCAGACCTTCGAGGCCTCCTTTTATTGTTTGAACCTCTTCTACGCCTCCTGTTTCGAGGCCTATCGAGGTAAGTGCTACGGCTACCTCTTCGGGAGTAAGGTTGAAATCAACATACTCTTTCAGCCAATTGTAAGAAATATTCATATTGTTTTTGTATATCTTTTATCGTTACTTTTGTTTCAACTTGCGAAATTACATTTTTTTTTGCAAACGGTAAAGTATAAAGGAAAAATATTGCTGTTACAACTGTTTTTTGTAGCCATGAGCAGTATAAATGCCGTTGTTTGCGTGTGTTGCTGTTGATGGATGCTAAAATGGTACGTCGTCGCCCATGTTCTGCGGTGGCATCATGCCCGAGGGTAATGGTGCGCCTGCGTTTACAAGATAATCGGGCAACGGAGGTAGCGGTGCATCGGCGTCGGGCGGAAGCGGCGATGAGGCGTTAAGACGAGAGGTCTTTACAACGGGTATTTCGGCCGGCTGTGCTGTTACAAGCGATTCATCGTCGAGGTTCATGAAACGAGCATACTCTCCGCGGAAGGCAAGGCGCACGTCGCCTATGGCACCGTTACGATGCTTTGCTATGATAATCTCTGCTTTCTTGCGCCAGTCGAAGTCGCCATCCTTATATATATGGAAATACTCGGGACGGTTCACGAACAGTACAATGTCGGCATCCTGCTCGATAGCTCCCGACTCACGAAGGTCACTAAGCTGCGGGCGTTTACCCTCTACTCCTTCGCGGCCTTCGAGATTACGGTTCAACTGACTGAGTGCCATTATGGGAATATTCAACTCCTTGGCAAGACCTTTCAATGCACGTGAAATGGTACTGATCTCCTCCTGACGGCTTCCTTTGCCCACATTGGCGCTCATCAACTGCAAGTAGTCGATGAAAATCATTCTCACTCCATGTTCGCGCACCATGCGTCGAGCTTTTGTTCGCAACTCGAATACTGATAGCTGCGGGGTGTCGTCGATGTAGAGAGGCGCGTTTTGCAGGGCAACAATCTTGCTGTCGAGTTGTCCCCACTCATATTTCTCAAGCTGTCCGCTCTTGATTTTATCACCGGGTATCTGACATACGTTGCAGATGAGACGCTGTACCAACTGCACGTCGCCCATCTCAAGAGAGAACATTCCCACTGGTATGCGTTGGTCAACAGCCATGTTGCGCACCATTGAAAGTGCAAATGCTGTCTTTCCCATCGCAGGACGGGCGGCAAGGATTATAAGGTCGGTATTCTGCCATCCGGCGGTAATCTTGTCGAGAGCGTGGAATCCGCTGCTCAATCCACTGAGGCCGCTTGTGTTTTTCGACGCTGTCTGTATGTTTGTATATGCCTCCTTGATTACAGGGTTTATCTGGGTGAAGTCGCGCTTCATGTTGTGGCGCGAAATGTCGAAAAGCTCGGCCTCGGCGCGTTGCATCAGCTCCTCTACATCTACCGTCTCGTCAAAGGCGTCTGCCTGTGTCTTTCGGGTGAAGGTAATAAGGTCGCGTGCCAGCTTCTTTTGTGCAATGATGCGTGCATGATATTCTACGTTTACCGACGATACCACGCGACTAGTGAGCTCTGTGACATAAAAAGGGCCTCCCACCTCTTCGAGTGTTCCTTTGCGTCGCAGATAGTCTGTGACAGTGAGGATGTCTATGGGGCGGTCGTGAAGGTCCATTTCGCGAATGGCCTCGAAAATAAGCTGATGACGTTTGTCGTAGAACGACTCGGGCTTGAGCATGTCTCCCAAACGGCCTATGGCGTCGCTGTCCACCATTAGAGCACCAAGTACTGCCACCTCCAGCTCTAATGCTTGAGGTTGCAGATGGCCATATTCACTTACTATAGGCGCAGCAGAAGCCTGTTTGCTGCGCGGTTTGCGTTTGGGGGTTGTATCTTCCATATATGATTTTGATGAATGATATTAATATCTCTATGTTTTTACAAAGGTAGTGCAAACCGAGTGCAATACAAAATAAACTTATTTATTTTTATTACTCTGTTATGAACATCTTTTTTACAGGCAAGGACTAACAAAGAAAAATAAAATAACTATCTTTGCAAATAACAGTTTACTATAATAAAAATATAAGTAATGATAACATTTCCCAATGCCAAAATAAACCTCGGCCTTAATATTGTAGAAAAGCGTCATGATGGTTACCACAATTTGGAGACTCTCTTCTACCCTATTGCGCTTCAGGATATTCTGGAGGTTACTCCTGCTAAGGAGACAACATCTGAAAAGTACACTCTTACAATGTACGATGCGCCCTTTGATGGCAGTATCGACGATAATCTTGTTATAAAGGCATATAATGCACTTGCTGCCGATTATTCATTGCCTTCGCTCGACTTTTTTCTGTATAAGAAAATCCCTACGGGAGCCGGTCTTGGCGGAGGCTCGGCCGATGCTGCCTTTGCACTGAAGATGATTAACGACATTGCAGGGTTGTCGCTTAGCGATGATGAGCTTGAAAAATACGCTGCGCGCATTGGTGCCGATTGTGCGTTCTTTGTGCGCAACAAGCCCGCTTTTGCCACAGGTATCGGAAATATTCTCACTCCTACCGATTTCTCTTTGGCGGGATATACTCTAGTGCTTGTGAAGCCCGAAATACATATATCCACAAAAGATGCCTATGCTTTGGTTACGCCTGCAAAACCTGCTCACTCGATAGAGGAGGTTCTCAAACGCCCCATGGTCGAATGGCGCTCACTCCTTGTGAATGACTTTGAGAAGAGTGTATTTGCGAAATATCCCGAGGTGAGTGCCATAAAAGAGAAACTTTACGAACTTGGTGCAGAATATGCTTCGATGTCCGGTTCGGGCTCGTCTTTCTTCGGAATATTCAAAGAAAGACAGGATGAGGCTAAAGTGCAAGAACTTTTTGCCGATTGTTTTTGTCGTGTAATAGATATGTTATAAAAAACGATTGCCTCGTGATTCACATCAGGAGGCAATCAACACACAAACACAAAATAAAACACGACAAAACTACTATGCAATTCAATAGCCTGTGCCACGTGCTTTAGTCGTGGCTGCCACAGCACAGGTATTCTCATATCCGTGATGGGTTCCAGGACTCTTTGTACTTTATAAACACCTAAGTGGCATAAATTGTTCGCGAAAGTGTGTTAATGAGTGTTAAAAATTAAACAAGGAGAGATTTATGAAAATCTCTCCTTGTTTAATTAATGTTTCTATGCGGTATTACATGATGTATTTATGAATAGTCTTCTTGTAGCTATTTGTCTGTTGCCTTTTTGAAAAGTATAAATATTGCATTATCTTCGCAAAAAATAAAGAATTGATATGAAAAAGATACGTTTCGGAGTTGTCGGCACAAATAATATCACCAATTGGGTGATTGCCGGCGGAAGAGAGGATGAACGCTTTGAACTAGCTGCTGTATGCTCACGCACACGCGAACGTGCCGAGGAGTTTGCTGCAAAACATTCCATTCCGCATATTTTCACTTCGCTCGAAGAGATGGCAAAAAGTCCGCTTATCGATGCTGTGTACATTGCTACTCCCAATTATGTGCATGCCGAGCAGAGTATTTTGTGCATGAATAATGGTAAGCATGTGTTGTGTGAAAAACCTTTTGCGTCGAATGCGCGTGAGGTGCGCGAAATGATTGCTGCGGCCAAGCGCAATAATGTCACTCTCATGGAGGCGATGATTTCCACACTTAACCCCAATTTTGCCATTGTCAAGGAAAAAATGAAGAGTATTGGTGCTGTGCGTCGCTATTTTGCGAGCTACTGTCAATACTCGTCGCGTTACGACAAATTCAAAGAGGGTATAATATTGAATGCTTTCAAGCCCGAACTTTCCAATGGTGCTGTGATGGATATAGGCATTTATACCATTTATCCTATGGTGGCACTATTTGGTCGCCCCGAAAAGATTGATGCTCAGGGTGTGCTGTTGCATACGGGTGTCGATGGGCAGGGTGCTGTTAATTTTCAATATGAGGGCATGAATGCCACTGTGCTCTATTCAAAAATAGCAAACTCTTCTTTGGCTACCGAGATTGAGGGCGAAGATGGTAATCTGTTGCTCGACAAGATTCACATCACTCGACAGGTCGATTTTATTCCACGACTTGTTACGGCGCAGGGCAAGGAGCAAGAGGATACTCCCACTTCTATTGGTGTGCCTTTGGATAAGAGTGTGTATTACTATGAGGTTGCCGAGTTTATCAATCTTATCGAGCAGGGTAAGAAAGAGTCCGACGTGAATTCGCTGGACACTTCTCTTGCTACGATAGAGATTATCGATGAGATACGTCGGCAGTTGGGGGTTCACTACCCTGCCGATTAAAAAAAATATGCTGCAAAATTTTGCAGCTTATTTTTTTTAATAACAGTATATGTGTTGCTAATTACAATGTGTATGTTCCTTCGACGAGTTTACCCATCGCCCATACAGCGCGTATGTTCAGCTTTTCGTCGAGAATGAGAATGTCGGCATCTTTGTCTTTCTGCAATGAGCCTTTGCGGTCGTACACATTCATGATCTTTGCGGGTGTCTCCGACGCCATGCGCACCGCATCTTCCAAAGGAATTTCCGCCTTTTTCACCAATGTGCGTATGAGTCTGTCCATTGTGGCGACACTGCCGGCAAGAGCAGAGTGGTCGGCAAGTTTGCAGACACCGTCTTCAATGATTACGCGCGGGTCGAATGCTGTGTTGCTGTCGCTTGCTGCGCATGCCAATGCATCGGTTATTACACATGCACGTTCCACTCCTTTTATCTTATATATGAGTCGCAGAATTGTAGGGGGCACGTGGATGCCGTCTGCTACCACCTCTACTGTCATCTCGTCGTGCAGATATATGCTCTCCACTGTTCCTTCATACTTGTATTCGCGGCGTTTGTGGAATCCGGGCATTGCGTTGTAGAAGTGTGTGGCGTGTGTAAATCCGTTTGTGTAGCCTGCGTGAATATCGTCATACTCAGCCTGTGTGTGAGCAACAGATGCCAATATCCCCTTTTCTGAGATGTATTTGCCAAATTGCATTGCTCCTGGAAGCTCGGGGGCTGCGTCCCAACGCTTTATGCAGTCCCATCTTTCTACCAAAGGAATATACTCCATTGGGTCGGGGTTCTTTATGTTTTCGGGAATCTGTCCTCCGGCCATCTTCATGTTCAGGTAGTGTCCTTCGAGGTGAAGGCCGAGAATGGGACTGTTAGGCTCGTTCATCAGTTTGGTACATGTCTCTGCTGCTGCGTCTATCATGGGAATAGTAGAAGAAGAGAGCGTGGGGAATATACTTGTTGTACCATACTTCATGTGTGCCTGGATTGCTGTACGGAATGCCTCTTCGCTACCCTCCATGAAGTCGCGTCCGCCTCCTCCGTGTACGTGAATCTCGACACCACCGGGTACTACGTGCATGCCTTTTGCATCGAAAAGCTTGGCACCTACTACGGCGAGGTCGCAGTTGGTGACTTCGAGAATTTTGTTATCTCTGATAATGAGAGAACCATCTTTCAGCCATCCTTGCGGAGTGAGGATTTTGGCATTAATAATTTGTGTCAGCATATGTGCGTTTTGGTGGTTTTTATGTGTAAATTTGCGTATTTGACAATACGTGTACAAAGGTAATGAAAAAGTGTGAATGCTTATGAATTTTGAATAAAAAAATGGGCTGTTAATATTAATTTTGTCAAATATTATCGCATTGTGTTTGCGAGAGAGATAAATTTATCGGAAAGTTTTTGTAAAAGGTCGAAAAAGACGTACTTTTGCAAGAGACAAACGAATCTATAATGAAGATGAAATACGGTGTTGCAACATGCTTGTTTTTTGCCATGATGTGCCTGTTGGGTTGTGGCGAAGACAGAACTTATGAATATATGGAGCTTACTCAAGAGAACCAGTGGGTAATGGACAAGATGCAGAATGTGTATCTGTGGAATGACTCCATGAAGGTTCCCAAACGACAGGACTTTTTTGCCAAGAGCGGTAAGTTTTTTGAATCGTTGCTTTATAAAGGAGATAAATATTCTCATTTTTCGGACAGTGCCATAAGCACCGGCTATGGAATAAATTACGCTGTTATGCGCGACCCGTTAGGTGTGCAAAGATCCAAAACTTACGCGTTGGTGCTGTTTGTTGAGCCGGGTTCTCCTGCTGACGAGGCCGGTCTCAAACGTGGCGATTGGATTGTAAAGGTGGGAAATTACACTCTCACTTCCAGCAATTATGGCTATTTGGACCGAGGTGATGCTACCACTCTATATACAACTAAAATTGTCTTCGACGAAGAGAATATGAGGTATAAGTGGCAGAGTGGCGACACATTGCAGGTGGGAGTTGCTACTACCCTTTCGCCATGTAATCTGTATATCGATACAGTCTATGTGCAGCGTGGTCACAAGATTGGTTACTTGGCATGTAATGCTTTCTCGGTTGATGGTGAAGGTGAGATTGCTGCTGCGATGGAGAAATTTGCTAACGAGGGTATTACTGACCTTATTGTCGATTTACGCTACAATGGTGGCGGCAGCATCTCTGCGGCATCGCAGATGGCAAGCATGATTGTTCCTGTCGAAAATGTTGGTGGTTTCTTTTGCAAACTTGCGCATAATGCTCTGAATGGCAGCCTTGATGCGATATATGAATATGTACAGGCACCTACGTTGTCTCTCGATAAATTGTATGTGATATGCGGAAACGGCACGCGCGGAGCAGCCGAGGTATTTGTGGCGGCACTGCGAAAGACTCTCGGATACAACAACGTGGTGGTGATAGGTGAAAATACTGCCGGTGAGAATGTTGTCACTGAAACCTTTGTGTCACCGTATAACTTCTCGATAAGTCCTGCGACTGCATTTGTCGAGGATGCCGAGGGAGTTGCCATGTACAATGGGGGTATTGTGCCCAACTATACAATGAGTGAGCTTTCCGATATCTATAAAATATACAATCTCGGCAGCATGCAGGAGTATATGCTTTACAATACAGTCTACTATATTGTAAACGGCTCGTTCCCGCAGAATGCACTCTCTAAGAGGGCTGATGTTGTGTCGGAACACTTCCCTATTGTCCGAAAAAGCATAAGCAGATAATAAAGGCTATCTCTCTGACTTGCCGCGCAAAATAACTTTGCGCGGCTTTTTATTTGTATATACATTTGCTTCCGTTATTTAACTCGAAGCAACTTTTTTTTCTTATTTTTAATTGTCCGCCTCAAACCCCGAGCCCGTAAGCAATGTTTATTCTGCATGTAACCTAAAAATTTATGTAGAATGAAAAAAAATGTTTTATTAGCACTTGTGGCAACATCGCTATTGATTGCCTCGTGTGGTTCTTGTGGTGATAAGAGACAGCAAGGAATTGCGTTGGAGACAGAAACAGACAGTATTTTCATGCTCAACGATTCAACTGTGGCCGATTTACAGACATTTGTCTTTGAGGGGTTGATGCCTATGGATGACGGCACTATTGCCGATTGCATTCTCACTATCAAAAGTCTTGGCTGGGAGGAAAATGGCAACTACATGATTGTTTCCACCGTCACCACCGATACAGCACTCATTAAGACAATGGACAATGGTGAGAGCTTGGTTTTTGTGGGTATGCCCGATGACAGTACCAATGTAATTTATCAGCTTGTCTCTGCAAACAACAATGCGCCTACACATCTGATGGCTCATGGAGACAGTGCACTTGTGAAAATAGACAAAAACATGCAGCCTGTTTCCAAAAATACCAAGCATAAACTTATTCGCAAAAAATAGTGATGCTTTTGTGGAAATATCTATATTTTAACAATTTAAAATTAAAAATCATGAGAAACAAATTGCTATTCCTTCCATTGCTGACACTGTTGTTTGCGGCATGTGAGCAGAATCCCGACATGGATAAGCTTGATGACGATTATCTTGTGTATACCAATTACGACAAGGGTGCCGACTATTCTGCCATAAATACTTTTTATGCGATAGACAGCATATTGCTTATTACGAATCAGAACAATCCTACTTTCTGGAACAATGCTTCGTCGCAAAAAATCATCGATGAGTTTCGTAAAAATTTGGTCGATTATGGTTACGTAGAGGTGGATAACCCCGAAGAGGCTGATGCTGTACTACAACTGAGTTATGTGAGCACCACATATTACTATTACGATTATGTGAATGGAAATCCTTGGTGGAACAGCTATCCGGGTTATTGGAATTGGGGTGGCTATGGCTGGTACTATCCGTTTGTTGTTCCTTACAGCTTCAGCACAGGTTCTATCATCGGCGAGCTTGTGGATACAAAAAGTCGTTTGAGTGAAACCGATAAGCTCACCGTTATTTGGAATGCGTATATATGCGGATTGCTCAGTGGTAACTCTTTGAGTATGAGTAAGACTCTAAGTGGCGTAAATCAGGCTTTCTCGCAGTCGTCGTACCTGTCAAAATAAACATCTAATAAACAATTATTAAAAGATACAGCATGAAAACTTTCAGAAATATATTGTTGGGAGCAATACTGCTGCTGGCAGCAGTCTGCCCATCTGCAACAAAGGCGCAAGTTTCGCTCAACAGCTATTTTAATGTCGATTGGCAATTCAACATACCGCTTGGGAACAGTTTTTCTAACGGTGCCAGCGGTTGGGGTATGAATTTCGAGGGTGGATATTATCTTACGCAAGACTTTTCTTTGGGTGCCTTTCTCAACTTTCATACAAATAACGAGTACTTCCCCCGCAGGACCATTTCGTTGAGCGAAACGCTGAGCATGAGCAGTCGTCAGCAACATCAGATGTTTACTCTGCCATTCGGAGTTGCTATGCGCTACCGTATCATGGAGGCCGATTTCCAACCCTATGTAGGCATGAAGCTGGGAATGTGTTACTCCGAGTTCAACAACTATTATTATGTCTTTGAGAAGAGTCAGGACAGGTGGGGTTTTTATATGTCTCCCGAGGTGGGATTCAACTACTATCCTTGGGCGAACGGTGTGGGCTTTCACATGGCATTGTATTATAGCTTTGCCACTAACAAATGTAATATTATGAGCTACGAACAGAGCATCCTGAATAACATAGGTGTTCGTCTGGGTGTAGCATTCTGATAAACGATAACCGATGGTGCAGCGCGATATTCATGTGTCGCGCTGCATCGTTGTATATAACTGATTATTATGGTGTTTGATATATATTGTTAAAGTTGAGTTTAAAGCTTGAAGTAAATTCTATATTGATAATTTTTTCTGTATTGAAAATCAATGAGTTATAAAAAGTGTAGCGTAAATAATCAAAAAGTCTGCTGGAAATGCTTGAAATGCTGAAAAAAATAGTTAATTTTGCTCCGATGATAAGTATTGACAGACATATTTCACGACTCATAGCAAGCCACGATTGCGTCATTGTTCCCGGGTTTGGAGCATTTCTTTCGCATCGCATTTCTGCGCATTACAATGCCGAGGAACAGGTGTATATGCCCCCTCGCCGTACATTGTGTTTTAATGCACAGATAACGATGGATGATGCTCTGCTGACCACTGCTTACATGCAACAATATGGTATCTCTTACAATCAGGCTGCCATTTTGATGAAAGACGACATCAAAAAACTCAAAAAACGTCTTTCTCGCAAAGGACAGTTATATTTCGGCGAATTGGGTACACTCTCGATGAATATCGACGGTGTAATATCATTCGAGCCGGCAGAGAACTGTATAGACGATCCTGACAATTATGGAATGATGCCTTTGCCTTTGGCAATGCTCACACAAAAAGAGGAGCCCACAATCACCATTAAGATTAAACGCAACCGTATTTCGCAATATGTTGCAGCAGCGGCGGCAATTATCATCATGTTTATATTTGTGACTCCCTTGAGCGACCACACATTCAGAAACGACAAAAAAGCATCGCTTGGCAGTTTTGCTTCTCCCGAGCAGATTTCAATGATGCAGCAGGTAGGTGCTCAGGCACCTGCGACATCCGTAAAAAGCATTTGCGAGATATGCCCCATAGAAGAGTCGGTAAAGCCCGAGGTAGCACCTGTGGCACCTCAGGTACAGGAAGAGCAGCCTGTTTCGGTAGCTGTGGCTGAGGTGTCAGAGTCTGCTCCTGCCCACGCCCCTGTTGAAACCCCTAAGCAGATAACCACATCTTTGAAGTATCATATAATAGTGGCAAGCAGCCCCACTGAGGAGAATGCCGACCTTGCTATTAAGGAGCTTACATCTAAAGCGGTATATGATTACAGTAAAGTCGAGAGCAACGGTCGTTTCCGCATATCTGCCGGAGACTACGAAACACAGGCTGACGCACAGGTTGCATTGTCAGACATTCAAGCAACATTCCCTGACGCTTGGGTGTTGAAATTCTAATTAAATATCATTCGGATGAAAAGAGTAATATGCCCCAAATGTGACCACCCCATAGTGTTTGATGCAACAGGATACCCCATAGGACAGGCTGTTGTTTTTGAATGTGAAGGGTGCAGAAAAAGTTTCACAATAAGAATCGGGGAAAATAATATTGAAGAGGTTGAAGAGGACTTAGGACATATTGTTGTTGTCGAGAACTGTTTCGGTTTCAAACAAATACTTAATCTGAAAGAGGGAGACAACATGATAGGTCGTTATAATAAGGGTACTGAGATTACTCTCCCCATTGAGACCAAAGACAGGAGCATGGACAGACGCCACTGCATAATAAATGTAAAGCGTGACGCATTCGGTTCACTTGTCTACACGGTGCGTGATAATCACAGTGTTACAGGAACTTTTGTGATGAACCGCATTTTGGGTGACAAAGAGAGATTACGTGTGGAGGATGGTGCAATTATAACATTGGGTGCAACCACTCTGATATTGCATACCCCCGAAACTGAAGAATAAAGAAGTGCCGCTAATGCGGCACTTCTTCGTTAATACAAACGTCTCAACTTGCAGACGCTGTTGCATCGGGAGTCGGCTGTGGTGCGGCACCACCCTCTCCGTTGCCATTCTGCATCTCTTGCTTAAGAGCCTCCAGCATTTCGGGAGGTATTCCCTGCATCTGTTGTCCCTGTTGCAACTGCTGTTCGTTGCGTTTCACAGCTTCGAGAATCTTGCGTGCATAGGGGAAACTGCAATTCTCAAGTACAGTTTTTATGTCTACTGCTCTCGAACGGAAAAGCTCCATCAAGAAGTCGTTTGCGAGCATCTGGTAGGCAGGTGTGTTGTATCCCTCGCCTATGGTAAGGTCGATGTCACTGTTCTGAACCTTGTCGGGAGTGTAGAATTTTGCCTCTTCACTGTAATCTTTTCCGGCAAGCTCTATGTGTCGCTCCTCGTTGTAGAATTGCTGTATAGTCTTCATCAGCTTTGTGTCGCGACGTCTTCTGAAAGTGCGGTACGACTCGAACAAACCTCTCAAGTTCAGCGACGAGTTTTGTATCTGCTGGGCGTACAGGCTGGCCGGTGTGCCGGCTTTGGGTGCTTGCCCCTGCATGGCACTGTTCACACCCGAAATCTCGTTAATAAGCCTCAGTTGCAGGCTCAAAAGCTCGAAATCGCCGGCAACAGATGCTCCGCTGTTGTATTGCCTCACCACTCCGTCGATGCTTTGTCCCGGTTTCAACCTTACGAATAGCACTCCATTGTAGCGCACATACTCGTCGATAACCTCTTCGCGCGACATACTCTCGAAGGCCTCGTCATCGACAACAAGTACTCCTTTTGATGATGTTCCGCGAATGAAGTCGATGAGTGTGGCGGTGCGGTTGATGGCTCTTTGCTGGTCAATGAACTGCTCGACAAAGTTACCCAATCGCCCCTGAATCAATGGGAAAAGATGTAATACATAGTTGTGCTCTCCATGCCAATAAGGGCTGCGACCCTCTTGCAGAATATCGCCGTAGGGAGTCATGTAGCGGTAGTACCAATAACGCTCGGTGGCAAAGGTGTATTCAATGCCGAGAACATCCTCTTGGGGAATATTTCTATTTTCGGCATTTTTGCGTCGTTGCTCGTTCTCGGCGTCGAACTTGCGCTTTTGCGCTTCACTGTATTCGGCATACCCCCAAGTGCCTCGCAGGGTGTCGTTCCAGAAGTAGGCGTCGCGCGACTCGAGATGCCATCCCAGAATGACACGGCACAAATCGTTGCGCGATGGTGAATAGAACGACAGCTCGCGGCTTTCGTCGCCCTGCACTCCGCGTCCGCCACTGTGGTAGAATGGGGAAATGTCAGAGTAGATACCGCGTATATACTCTTTCTCCTTGTGGGTGTGGGCAAAGTGGGCAAGTACATCGTCGAGGGACATGTCGAAAAGCTCACCTATGCAGGTGATATCCCATTGGCGCACATCTTCGAGGTTAGAGTTGAAGAAAAGGCGTGCAGGATTTACACCATACACCCATACATCGCATTTATCCTTGGCTGGGTTTATACCATATTCAATGCGTTGGGCTGTCATTCCGCCGTTCAGCAGCATGCGCATGGAGTCCGAGTCAATCTCTTCAATCTCGTTAATGTCATGCACATATTCTATGGCTATGCTCATCATTTCGCCTACAGCCGTCTCGCTTTGGTCGCGAGCGACGCACACCGGACGAATAAGCTGCTGACGCAACTGGCCGTCAATGTTGCTGAGGATGGGAGCAATCATGTTGTTTTTCAATGGTACCTTACCGTTCTTCTTTATCAGGTCGCCCTCGGTCATCCATTGTCTTGTGTCGGGGTCTTTTACGTAGTCGCCCCATTGGTCGCCATAGCTGTACATAAGGCTTCGCCGCATTTTGCGGCGAGCCTCATCAAGAGCCTCCCAGCACGAGGCACACAAATTCAGAAAGTCGGGGGCGCGTTTGAAGGCATTCTTCGCTCTCTTCTTTGTGTTATGCTGTTCGGCTTTCACACGATGATTTAAAAACTTATTCATACATTTTGTCAATTAAGAGGTGCTGTGGGGTCGAAAAATGGGTAATCAAACGGGTTGTAATATTTCTGGTTCCACATTTTCGAGTTCTTGTCTCTTATAATGTCGATGGGGCCTTTAAGAAACTTCTTCATATCGTATAGGCTCTTGGGAGAGACCTGATATATACGAGAGACATCTTCGGTGGCTTCGGCCGGAATCGTTCTTCTTGTTTCATTGTCGAAGTTGATACGTTTCATCACATTGCGTGCTTCTACATTGCCACTTTGTGCCGCATCTCCATCCAGTACGCTCGAAAGCATATAATCCTCCCTTGCACTCTGCTCTTGAGGTATATCTTGGGGGTACTGACCATATTTCCTAAAGTACTCGTGTCTTTTCATAAAGTTCCTCACAGGGGCGCGGTCGGCCTCGTCGCTGTCAATAAAAAGCATGTCCGACTTGTCGAGCGGCTCCATAGCCTGGTCGTAGATGTCGTCGGGAAGGAGCTTTGACATCGGGTAACCTTTGGAAAAACCTTCATAGTCCTGAATCATTCTTTGCATTTCGGCTGCAGCATAGGCGTTGAGTCTTTTTTTACCCAGCATAGATTTCTCTATGTAAAATTCATTTTTTCTCTTATTGAACACACAAGGTCTTTCCAAATAATCTTTATAAACCACCTTGACGTCTCGAAACTCGGGGTATGCATCGAAAAACATCTTGTCGGGAATAACATCGGAGAGATTGGGCTTTTCTTTAAGAAACTTATTCATTTTTACATGAAAATCCTCGAGAGATTTGCGCACGAATGGCTCTTTTTTATTCAACAATCCGCTGCGCGTAGCTTCGAACACTCTATAAAGTGAGGGATACTCCTTTCTCATTTTCATAAGGGGATAGTATTCGAGATTGATGTTACTGTCGTCAATCTCGTAACGCCATTTGCCATCGGCGCCAATCTCCCACCCAGTCTGCCTTTTGATATATTCCGGAGAGTAATGATATTTCGCCATCTTTTGTGCCATATCTATAATCTCCCTGTATTCGTCACTGTTCTTGGAGTTCATCAGGTTGTTTATTCCGTTGGCACCGATGAAACGATGGCGGTAACCTTCAAGTGGAACATCCTGTTGCATTTTGTTGGCATGCTCATACTCTTTTGCACGCTTCAAGCTGTTCAGTTCCACTTCGCCGTTTCGAGGCATCATTTTATTCTCTAAATCAAAATATGGAATACCCTCCAACGGATCTCCTTTATAGTCGGGAGACGATTTAATGGCATCACTAAGGTTTTCAAAGCCCTTCTCTCCAATGAAACGGTAACGATATTGTGGCGATTCACTCCCGTTTTTAATCTCGTATGCCTCATTGTCAAGATGTGACGTATTGAACGAGCCGAAAATTTTGCGACGACGCTTGTTGGCAGGTATACCCTTCTCCATTGCGTCGCGGTGTTTAGAAATTATTGTAGCTAATTTCTCATCGCTCAAGTCGCGAACATTAGGCAGCCCCATGCGATACATTGCATCGCCAAGGAAATCTTTGAATCTACTTAGTATTCCCTGTTCGTTTGCTGTCTTGTTGGGCTTTTCGACTATATCGGCAAGATATTCATCGATTTTGTCATATTTGTCAGTCTCTGTTTCGTACCCTTTGGGCTTAAGTTTGTTTGCCACAGACTGTGGTACGCGGTTGTATACCTCTTCGAGGAAGTCGGTGTATCTATCACCAAAGAGTCTGTGGAGACCTCTGTGGCCGACAACCTCGTGCAGTATTGTATATTCAAGGTCTTTGGCACTCTTGTTATTCGCGAGGTTGATGACAATTTTGTCGTTTTTCATGTCGTACCATCCTTTTGCCATCGTCTGGTTGCCCCACTCGCTATGTCCCGAGTCCAACTGATGGGGGTCGTAGACAAGCTCAATATCGGCATTGAACCTTTTAGCAATGTCACGAGCATTTACAGACAAACGTGCAAGGTCGTCGTGGCTGTACATGTATCCTTTTGTAGGGTTGTTGTGATTACCTATACCTATGGGAGGTTCGCCATCGGCAGGATAAGTGAATCCGTTCTTCAGGGCATGTTCGTACTCTCGGGGATAGATAGATTTGTAATACTCCTTTATATTGGGATTGCCGCGAAGTGGGCGTGCTTCCACCGAGGTGTTGTATGCTTGTTCGTAACTTCTTATGTGTTCGTTGTCGTATTCGCCGAACCCCTGCTCTTTGATAAGTCGCTGAGCATCGCTGCGCATCTCATCACTGACTCCCGAACGCATACGCTCGGCCTGTTGGCGAATGATGCTTTCGTAGTCGCTCAGTGCTTTGTTTTCGGGTACGGTGCACTCTGATCTGTTCTTGTCGATGGCACTGAGCAATGCTCCCTGATTTAGTCCATAGCGTTTTTCTATGTTGCGACGAATGTTGTGCATAACGTTTCCAAGCTCAATATCGTTGTAGCTCGAACGGTTCATAATATCGTCGATGAGCTGTGTCTCTCTGCTGCTAAGCGATTGATGCTTGGCTCTCTTGTACATTGCTGTTGAAATCTCCTCTACGCTTACTCCGGTCTCTTTGGCATATTCTCCGGCTTGTTTGAAGAAGTTTTCGGAATCGACACTGCGTTGGAACATCTCTTCGATGGAGGCGATGCGGTTGCGACGCATGACTCCGCTGTTGCTTTCGACGAAGGCATCGGCCTTGGCACGAGATTCAAAGGGAAGGCGCTGAACGTTGCGTCCTGCATTGTCTTTTATGTTTACAAAGGCAGTACCGTCTGATATCTCAACGTCGCAGTCGACAGCAACGGGAGGTGTGCTTGTAAGTTTATTCTCAACAATGTATAGCAATTTTGCACGTGTCGAGGCCGAGAGTCCGTCGGCAGACATCAGTCCTTCGTAGTTGCGTATAAAGTCGCGGCGTGCGTTGCCATGCAATGACGGATAACGCGGATGAAGCTCCTGCTCTATCGATGAAATGAATTGCTCTGGGTTTACGCCGGCCTTTCGTATCTCCTGACGCTCTACCGGGTTGAAAGTGAGCTCTGGCTTCAGACGGCCGTTGTCTCCTAATTTTTCTCTGTAACCTTTCGGTCTCCAATGAGCCATGCGCATTGTAAGCAACGTCGCGGCACTTTCGCCAAAGTCGCTAAGCAGGTCGATTGGCTCAATTTCAATGTCATTGGCGAGTTTGTCTACCTCTGTGCCAAGCGTGAATACTGCCGACTCGGCACTAAGAATACCTGTCGAGGCTGCCAACTTTTTACCGCCTGTCAAGCCCTGGGCTTTCATTTTTAACGGAGTACCAACTGCTCCCAACATCATTCCTGTACCGAAACCCTTTGCAAAAGAGCCGGCTGCTTTGCTGCCATCGATGCTGTCGCCATATAGCAGGTCGTCGGCAACGCTGTTTGTTGCATCGTATGCGCCCAACGTGAGTCCTTGTGCTGTGCCGCTTGTCGCAATGCGTGTGCCGATATTGTTTATGAATGTGCGGTCCACTATGCGGCGCGCAGTCTCTTGGCTGATGCCTCGTGTGGCGCCTTTTGCGAATACTCGCGAAGTGAGGCTGTTTGATATTGCCGATGTTGCTTTACCTGTAAGTTTTGATGCCGCACTACCCAATCCGGCGAATATACCGCTATCCATAAGCAACGAACCCACTCCGGCTGCAAAGTTTTCGGCTCTGTTCGCGCCATAGTTCTGCATGCTTTCGTTGTCGAGAGTGCGGTAGGTGTTCGTGTGTGAGTGGGCATCGAGAGCAATATTACTCAGTTTGCCGGTCAGTGAGTTGTTATAGGCGTTGCGGGCTATATACTCTATGCTGTTGCCGGGTGTGCCCTCTTTTATGTATTCGTTGTACATGCGGCTTTCGATGCTGGGTTTCAATACCGCGTCGCGATAGCTCTTTGTGTCGAGACCTCCGTAACGGGCATAGGCATCGGCTAGCTTGTTTAGCTGTTCGTTGTCGAGACGCTCCATTGTGCTGCTTACCACTTTTGCCGGGTCGCTTGCCTCTCTGCCTGCACCAAGTGCTGTGTAAGGATTGGCACCGGGAGTGGATATGTATTTTTTGTACATCTCATTGCCGGCATCCTCGGCCTCTTTGCGCTGTTTCTCGAACTCGGGGCGAACACTTTTGTTGTAAAAATCATTCACTGCATCGTCGGCAACGTTGCGTGAGAGCACGAAATTGCGACGACGACGCTCCTCGGTGTCTTTGGGTACAAGGCTTTCGCGCGCAGCATTGTAATAATGTGTGCTGCGCTCCTCTTTGTTCCCGAGCATATTGTCATAGTTGGCTACCCTGCCGAGTGTCTCCTCTACTTCATCAAGCTCTTTGGCGGGTTGGAAACCCTCGAAACTCTCTCCGTTGGCAATGGCCTTACTGTCGAGCAGTGTGTCGGTCATCTTTTTCATCTTGGATTTTTCGTATCCATAGATTCCTCTGTTCTCTAAATTGTTGTTTAGCATTTTCTCTCTTTTTTTGTTATACAATTTTTCTTTATTACACTCTTTGTGTGTGCCGGGGATATTCTTATGCACACTGTGTCACTGACTTGTGGCCGAGTGATCTCTTTAATTTTACATCTTAGCAGTGCGTCGGCACTGTCGGCTTTATAGTCGATGATTTTCTGTAAACGTGTGAATACCTCCTCGAACCTTTTGTCACATTTTGCATGTTTCTTATGTACTTTCTTCGGTTCCCATAGGTGGCTTCGGAGCAGTACCTTGTGTAAGTACTCGGCGAGGAGCATCAGTGCTTCGGCATTGTAGAATAGATAATGGAGTTCTTTTTTCATTTTGCATTCTATTTTTTCTTGCCAAACTCTTTACCCCAATTCACTCCTTCGATGGCTCGTTCGATGAGCGACAATCCTCCGAGCAGATTAGCGTCGCCACCACTGTCGTCGTAGGTGAGATTGTGCAACTGCTGGTTGTACTGCGCTGCTTGGTTTTGCTGATGTTGTGCATCTACGGCTGCACGTCTGTTACTTTCTTGTGCTGCGAGGTTTGTGACCATGTTATCCACCGCATTGAGTCTTTGCTCGTTTTGCGACAGTGACAATTCGGGTGTTGCCCCTGTCACAGTTGCATAGGCTCTGTTTTGTGCGTTGTTCTTGCTGAGAGTCTCTTCGACACGTTTCAATGCTGCACGAGCCATGCTGCTATTGAAATAGTCATTGTAGTAGTTGCGTTTGTACCAGGCTTGCTCGGCTGCGCGTGCATTTGCCATAATTTTCTCGGCTTGGCGGTCTCTTCCACCAAAAAGCCTTTTCACTCCCGAATAGAGCTGTAATCCTCCTGACAGCCCCGCCATAATTCCACTTAATAGTTTCATGATTTTGTTTTTTGCTGCAAAAGAAACTACAAAACGTCTGAACAAGGTTGCAGAAATAACATTTTCAAATGCTTGTGGCAGATAATGTTATTCCCGCAAACTGATGCGCTCCTTTCTGCTGTATCTTTGTAAAAAACTATACAATCATGATAAGAAAAGCAAAGAAAGAAGAAATCACGATAGAGGATGTGCGCAGTGAGATGCTCGGCCTTTTTCATCGTCTAATACAGCGTTTGGAGAAACTGACAAACGATTGTGATGACCCCTCGACAATCAATCAGGCCATAAAGACTATGACAGATTTTCTGGTGAAACTGAATAAGGAACGCGACAATGATGATGATACCCTTGATGCGTTGCTCAAACAGACGCTTAAGGGTATTGAGGATGTTTAGTGCTTATCCCTTTTTATATAAAGGTGTAGTGCTAAAAAAAGAGGATACATATTTTGTTCTGCCCGCGTCATGCTATATCTTTGCACTAGCAAACAGTAAATATTATGGCAATAATAAGAGAAATAAAAGGAATGACTCCGCAGATAGGAGAAAACTGTTTCCTTGCCGAGACAGCTGTGGTCATAGGCGATGTTACTATGGGTGACGATTGCTCTATTTGGTATGGTGCTGTGCTGCGTGGTGATGTAAACAGCATCACTCTCGGCAATAAGGTGAATATACAGGATGGTGCTGTTATTCACACTTTGTACAAACGTTCAAAAACAATAATAGGAAACAATGTCTCTGTCGGGCACAATGCTGTTATTCATGGAGCTATCATCGAAGATAGTTGTCTCATAGGTATGGGAGCTATTGTTCTTGACAATGCAGTTGTGGAGAGCGGTGCTATTGTGGCTGCCGGTGCACTTGTGACTGCGGGAATGCGTGTAGAGGGTGGCTGCATTTATGCCGGCGTGCCAGCAAAGAAAATAAAAGTTGTCGATGAAAAGCAACGTGAGGAGATTATTGACCGCATTGCTCAGGACTACACAATGTATGCTTCGTGGTATAAATAGAGTCCCGAATGGATGTAAAAAGAGCGAGCAAATTAAATTTGCTCGCTCTTTTGTATCTGCTTATTTGTCTATTTTTTTCTTGGCATCAGAGTTACTGCAATCATTACTATTGTTGATATTGGTAATGCATAGAGTATGGGGTCAATCACATAGTAGGGATATACGTCGATGAGTACTTCTCTGCCGAAGAGAGCGTTGCATATACCCAAAGGTGCGGCCTCGGCTTTGTGCATGAAACCAAGCACGAAGAGCGACACAAGCAATCCTGTCCACATGCTTGATATTGCTGCACGACGTGTGGATTTCTTCCAATAGAGTGCGCAGAAGTATGTGGGAAGGAAGGTAGAAGCGCAAACACCCATAAAGATTGATGTACCGCGTGCAATGATATTCATGGGCAGTGCGTAGCATACAATGTAGCTGACGATAATGGCAATGAATACGCACAATCTGATAACTTTTGTGTTGCTGCGCTTTTTGTTTTTTATTGGTGCATAAACGTCGGCACCTATCGATGCGCCCATGGTGTGGAACAGTGCGCTCATGGTGGACATACTTGCCGAAAGTATGCACAGCATGAAGATTGCCGAGAACCACGAGGGCATGGACTTGTCAATAAAATAGGGGATGATTTTGTCAATGTCCTGAACAACTTCAGTGGCAACGACACCCTCTGTCTTGTAGAAGAATATGTTTGAAAGAGCACCTGCGTGGTAGATGGCACCAACAGTGACAATGAGGAAAAGACAGCCGATGAATACTCCGCGGTTCAACTGACGTGTGCTTTCCACTGTCATGAAGCGCACAGCAAGCTGTGGCTGTGCTAGACAGCCTATACCCACTCCCAATATGAGAGAAGTTACAAGTGAATACCACTGCGATGAGCCTGTGCGGGGCATCGAAGTCCATCCCTCATGGCCCAACTCTCTGAACTTCTCAGGTACAAGATGTCCCATTTTACCCAAAGCGACGTTCGCCTCGGTGAATCCCATGTCGAGTGTTGAATATAGACTGAATAACAGGAAAAGCATACACAGGAACATAATGGAAGCCTGCATAGCATCGGTGTACATCACACCTTTCATTCCACCTGCAATGACATATGCTGCAATGACAAGGGTAAACACTAAGAGTGCAATGTTGAAATCGATGTTGAACATCTGCTCGATGAACACTGCACCACCCTTCAGAACTACTGCTGCATACAGGGGCATGCACAGGAATATTACAAGTCCGGAAAGTATCTGTATGTTTTTCGAGTGGAAGCGTCGGCCGAGCAACTGAGGGAATGTAGCTGCGTTGTATTGCACACCCAGACGACGTGTCGGGCGACCGAAAATTATAAACGCCACAATCACACCCATAAACATATTGAGCAGACACAGCCATTGCAATCCCATTCCATAGGCCGCTGCTACGCCTCCGAACCCTACAATCGCCGATGCCGAAATAAATGTGGCGCCGTACGAGAGAGCCATCACAATGGGGTTCATTTTTCTGCCACCGACCAGATAATCGTTGGCGCTTGTTGTCTTTTTATATCCCAGGTAACCTAAAAACGAGATTAACAACAGGTATAAAATAACAATTAATCCTAAATAAAATGTATTCATTTTTCTTAATCCTCCTTCTCCTGATTGCTAATTCTCATTCTCAAATTCTTTCTCAGTTTTTACATCTGCGTCGGATTTATCATCTTTGTTCCAACGCGATATTCCCCACCATGCAGAAAAAAGTAAACATATAATTGCCAGCAGGTAGGGTAACCAAATTCCCGAGTCTTCTATTCCAAACATTTTCTAATAATTTACAAAAAATCAAATTCGGCCGCGAAGATAGCTATTTTCTTCGATACAGCCACAATTTTTATTGTTGTTATTTTTTCTTCTCCTCTTTCTGCTTGGGTGTTGTGCCGGTGAGGCTAACATTGTACTTCCACTGGCTTGTCACCTTGCTTGCATCGTGAGTGTTGGGAGTTGCATTCACCACTAACCACAGGTGTGAAAGTCCATCTTGAGGAATTGTATAGCGTATCTCCTTGCCTTTGCCATCGATGGTCTGTGCACGCAATGCAGCGCTGTAATCGGCAACTGAGTCATTCTTTACAGGGAGCAGTGCGTAGTTCCACTCTCCTTTTATATCCTCAGGCATTTCTCCGTTGAGTGAGAGAACCACTTCGCTGCCGGCTGCGGGCACCTCAAGCTCCACGCCATTATAACCGTAACATTGTGGAATCATATCTGCCGATACTTCATAACAGTTCTTTTTGCCTTCTATGGCTGTGAGTTTTCCTACGTGTCTGTTAATGTATGGTTTGGCATAGGGGCGTATTCTATCCAGGTCGTAGGTGATGAAGTGCAGAGCTGCGTCGAAGCACTCCTCGTTGAACTCCTTCTGTGTGATGTTTGTCTGGCTTTGATAAATGAGAATCGGATCGTGTTCGTCAGTGTTGTTGCGCCATATGCGACTCATTATTTCAAGTCCGTGTTTCGATGACCAATATTCGGCAAGATAGGGGTTGCAGTACATTGTCTTCTCGCTGAAGGGATAGATGTGGGTGTTCTTCATGTAGTTCTTCCAATGATAATTCTCCTCGGTCATCCAGTAGGGGTTTACATGGAAGAGCATCCACTGTGATGTTACCTCCCACAGAGGGCCACTTGCGCTTGTCAGTCCGTCGGCGGCAATCTGTGCCTGGAACGAGTGTCCCACTTCGTGTGCAACGCAGTTGAAACGCTCCTCACGCAGACGCGAGGGTGTCACCCATATTGCGCCTATGGTGTTGTCGTATGCACCGCCATAAGCTGTGCTTTCGGTTGAGTAGTTTATCATCACCATCATTCTGTATTTGTCGGCGAGTGAGCCGGGGGCGATGAATTTAAGTGTGTCGCGATAGTATACGTAGAAACGCTCTGCCGCTGCTTTCATGCCTTCAAAGTCGAAGGTCATATCTTCATTGTCGAGTTTGGGGGCTTTTGAAATATCTTTTCCGAATCCCTTTTCCCAGAAGAATACAAAGTTGGGAGTTGTGTCCATGCGTTCGTAGCAATATCTGCTAAGTGTATCTTCGAAGTTCATCTCCTTAAATTCATTGGGGATGTAGATTTTTTTACCACTGTACTCTGCTTTGTTGTTCACGTTTGTACATGCAACAATAGCGAGCACTGATAGTGCTGTAATTGCAAGCGTTTTAAGTAATGAGTTCATGTGTGTTGTTTTAAAAAATTGTAAATGAGTTTGATGTTCTGTTTTTTCTTGTTTCACTTGGTGTTTCGCCCATAATGCGCTTGTAGTATCTTGTAAGGTACGATTGGCTGGGGAAATTGTACTCTTCGGTAAGCTCCTGCATTGTTTTGTTTGTGTTGCTAAGCTCGAATTTCAGTTGCGAGGATATATATAAATCTATAATCTCTTTGGCCGAGTGTTCGCAAACCGATTGACACACCTCGTTCAGGTAGTTGCTGCTTATATTAAGCGTTTCAGCATAGAAATGCACTTCGCGTGATTGACGGTGAAAAGTGAACAACTTACTTATGAATGAGTAGAGATATTCCTTTTTGCTCGAAAGTATCTCCGCGTCTTTTTTATTCATCAAATTGTTCTTCTCGAAATAGTGCTTCAAGAGTTTTGTGTAGCATACATATTGGTTCAATATGGTGCTTTTGGTCAATTCATCATCACCTATACTTTTACTTGCTTCAACTGTTTTGAAAAGGTTCTCAATGTATGTGCCGTGCTCTTCTTTCCAATTGATGACTGCGTTTCTCTTTAGTGCCGAAATGAAATTGAAATCGAATTTGTTGAATTCGCTAATCATCAGTCTGGGGCTGAAGGCTATGCAGTATCCTTTGAAATCCTTGCTTACATATATGCGCATGAGTATGTCCTGAAATGTAAGCATGATGGTTGTGCGAGGTGTGACGTTGTATTTCTTGTAGTTTATCTCAACAACAGCACTACCCGAATAGCAATATAACAGCATATTGTATTCACACTTAACCACATTAAGTGCTAAGTCGCTGTATTGTATAGGTATAAAGAAAGCGGTTTCGTCGCTATATATATTCGTTGTGTTCATAGAGAGACATTCTGTTATACGTCTTTCATACTGAGGCTTATTCTCTTGCGACCAAGATCAACATCGGTCACCTTTACCATCACCTGTTGTCCCAATTTCACAACTTCCGAAGGTGATGACACGAACTTATTTGTGAGCTGTGATATGTGTACAAGTCCGTCTTGATGTACGCCAATGTTCACAAATGCTCCGAAGGCGGTGATGTTGCTGACAATTCCCGGCAACACCATTCCCGGCTTTAAATCCTCTATTTCGTGAACCGATGCGTCGAATGCAAACTCCGTAGCCAGTTCGCGCGGGTCGAGTCCGCGTTTGTTCAAGGCATCCATTATGTCGTTGAGTGTTGGCAGACCTACGTTGTCGGTGATGTAGTTCTTAAGAATTACCTTTGAGCGTACATCGCTGTCGGTAACAAATTTGTCGATTGTGACTCCGCAATCTTTTGCCATTTTTGCAACGATGCCGTACGACTCGGGGTGAACGGCTGTTGCGTCAAGGGGTTCGGTGCCGCCGAGTACTCGCAGAAATCCTGCCGACTGCTCGTATGCCTTGTTACCCAAACGTGGAACCTTCAGCAGTTCTTTGCGCGAACGGAAATCTCCGTTGGCGGCACGATAGTTGACAATGTTTGCAGCAAGTGCAGGGCCTAATCCCGATATATGGGTGAGTATCTGCTTGGTTGCAGTGTTCACATTCACTCCCACCAGGTTCACACAACTCTCAACAACAGTGTCGAGTTTCTCTTTTAACTTTGTCTGGTCCACACTATGCTGGTACTGCCCCACTCCTATTGAGCGTGGCTCTATTTTAACAAGTTCCGACAGCGGGTCAATCAGTCGGCGGCCTATGGATACAGCTCCGCGCACTGTCACATCCTCGTCGGGAAACTCCTCGCGTGCCACAGTAGATGCTGAATAGACCGATGCACCATCTTCGTTTACCACAAAAACCTGAGGTGTGAGTCCCAGACGGCGCACAAATTGCTCCGTTTCGCGGCCTGCAGTTCCGTTGCCTATTGCAAAGGCCTGTATATCATATTCCTTAACAAGTTTTTCAATTGCATAGGCTGCTCCTTCGCGGTCGTTTTGTGGCGCATGAGGGTATATAACCGAGTGGGTGATAAGGTTGCCTTGTGAGTCGAGCACCACCACTTTGCAGCCCGTACGGAATCCGGGGTCGATGGCAAGAACACGTTTCTGTCCCAATGGTGCCGACAGCAACAACTGTCGCAGGTTCTCGGCAAAGACGGCTATTGCCTCGTCATCGGCTCTCTCCTTGACAATGTTTTTGGTTTCATTTTCAATAGATGGTTCGAGCAGTCGTTTGTAGCCATCTTCGATGGCTGCGGTCATATATTGACGTGTAGCCGAATTTCTCTTTATGAAGTGGCGCGTTAGTTGCTCCGAAATGTACTCGGGCTCTATCGTAATAGAGAGTCGCAAAATGCCCTCTTCCTCGCCACGCATCATGGCAAGCAGTCTGTGCGATGAAACTCGCGCCACCTGCGCCGTTGCCTCGTAGTAATCGGAGTATTTGATGCCATCGGCCTCTTTACCTTTGATGACTTTGGATTTTATTACTCCGTAACGCGAGAATGAACGACGCACGACGTTTCGAGCATACTCATTCTCGGAAATATGCTCGGCAATAATGTCACAAGCTCCTGCAATGGCATCGTCAGCTGTTGCAACCTCCTCTTTTATATAATTTCTGGCGATGGTGGCAACGTCGCCTCTTTGTTGGGTAAGGATAATTTCGGCAAGCGGTTCAAGTCCGCGTTCGCGTGCGATGGTGGCACGTGTGCGACGTTTGGGGCGATAAGGCAGATAAATATCTTCCAATTCCACCGGGTCGAAACAGTTTACTATGCGCTGTTTCAGTTCGCCGGTGAGTTTCCCTTGCTCTTCTATTGTTGCAATTATTGTCTCCTTGCGACGTTGCATCTCGCTGTACTTTTCGTGCAGCTCTTTTATTTTGCCTATCGCTACCTCGTCTAGTGAGCCCGTAGCCTCTTTTCTGTATCGTGCAATAAAGGGAACGGTGGCTCCACCTGCTAATAACTCGACAGTGTTGCGCACTTGTTTTACGCTAATGCCTAAATCCTTTGCTATAATTTCCGCCAACATACAATCTATACGTTTTAAGTAGCAAAGATACTCAAAAAAACTCAAACAGACCTTAAGTTGTTTGAGTTTTGCGATAGTGGATGCCCTGTTGTTTGCAATGTTTAACCATTTCGGGTCTAGACCTTTAATTATCTAAAAATCTTTACTCGCTCATCGATAGGCAAGATGCTTTTCTTGTCGGGTTTGTCCAACGGATTTCCGAATGGCATCTCTGCCACAAGATGCCATGTTTCGGGCAGTGAGAAGACTCTCTTTGTATCCTCCTCGACCAGCTCGCCGTAGTGTTGCAACGATGCACCGAGATTCATGTCGCTAAGCAGTAACCACATAGCATATTGGTGCATTGCCGACGTATGCTGCGAGTAGATGGGAATGGCGTCGGAATACAACGGGTATCTCTTTTTCAGCTCTTCTACCACTTGCATGTCTTCGAAGAATAGTACTGTTCCATATCCACTTAAGAATGCGGTCTCTATCTTTTTTCTGCTCTTCTTAAAAGCATCATGCGGGAGTATATCTGATATTTTTTCACATACCATATCCCAAAATCTTTCGTGCGGTTCACCAAATAGTAACACCAGACGTGACGACTGTGAATTAAAAGCCGACGGAGTGTGTGTGGCTACGAAGCAGACAGCTTTTTCAATATCATCTTCTCTAACGCTGATCTCCTTATTCAATGAATAATAGGAACGACGTCTTTTAAAAAAATCATCAATACAGGCACTCATAAATTCTTTTTCTTTTATAAACAACAAATCTTGGCGTATATATTTAAGTCATATCATAAAAAAAACAGCCCGTCAGTTAAAATAAGTTAAAACTGAAGTGAAATCTATTCAAGAGCATTTACTTTCGAAATTATTTGACGTTATATTTGCATAATTCTTAATAGTAAGAAGAAACTAATATAATTTATGTAAGTATGGATGTATTTTCTCTAGATGAAACGCTTAATGCTCAGGTAAACATAAGGTTTAGGTCGGCTTATCTGTTTTTCTCAATGTCGGTGGATGCAGAAAGAAAAGGTTACAAAGGAGTTGCAGACTGGTTTTATGCTCAGCATAGCAAGGAGATGAGAACTGCGAGAAGATTGATGAACCATATTGATTCGCTTGGTGCTCAGGTTTTTTTGTATCAGATAAACGAAGTTCCCGCGCAGTGGGACTCTCTTTTGTCTATGTTCAATGATAAACTTGAACACGATGAGAAAGTCTCCGAACTACTTTTTTATGCACATACGGTAGCAGAAGAAACCAACAAATATGGTTCTATTGGTTTTATCGAATCGCTGCAACAGGAACAAGAGAGAGAATTGGAAACCTCGCAAGAACTTTTAGAACTCTTTGAGGCTGCAAACGGCGATAAGTATGCATTGGAATCTATCGATAAAGAATTGAGCGAAAAAGCCTGAATATACAATGCTGTTCTGTTTATAAAATACAAAAAGGTCAAGCAATGCTTGACCTTTTTGTATTTATCATAGTTGTTACACTTACTTTTTGATTATCTTCTCAGCTTTAACATGGTTGTTGTCGTATGTTGTGCGACGAATGTATATACCTTTCGGCAGCTCGTTCAAACTGTTGCCTGCGAATTTACCCGATAAACTGTAATATTTAACCTCAATTATTGTTGCGTTGCTCTCATTAATATCATCGATGTCAGTCTTGGTGAATTCTGAATTGTAGCTTGATGCAGTGTCCACCATTACAAACGAGTTATAGCTGCTGTAAAGGTTTGTACTTGCGGGTGTGGGGCAACGCATCAGATACAATTTCTCGCTGCCATTGGGGTAGCGACCAAAGCTCTGGTCGTTGCTGTGGGGGGTGAATTCAAGTTTCTCTCTCCACAAAAGTATACTGTCCGATTCGTCGTAAGCACTCAGTATCAGTTTTCCGCCATTAGCCGATAGCTTGAAGGGGAGGTGAAGTTCGCGGTTGTCAGGCTCTTCGTCTGCCCAGAGTATACAATGTCCGTATGGGGCAATTTTTGTCTTTCCTCTCAGAGTGCCGGGAATTTTATACATTCGTGGATTGTCCTCCTTGTTGCTTATGTATAGACCTGCAATGTCGAACACCGAGTCTGTACGGTTGTACAGCTCTACCCAATCGCTCTTCTCGAAATAGTCGCTGTATGTAATTTCCTTGTTTGCTCCCAATTCGTTTATACGTATTGCGGGGACAATGTGGTCGTTGATGCTGTCGATTCTTGTAAATGTTGGAACGAACTTATAATTATTATCATTAGCTGTAAATTCCAACGTTGTTTTTGTGAAATCCTTTTTGCGGTTTATGCTGTTATTGTCGTTGTTATATTCAATTAATTGCGGGGTGATAACCCACTCTTTAAACTTGTATCCATAGGGAACTTCAACCGATAAGGTGTATTTGCGCTCCTTGTGCATGTAACCATTGAACTTACCCGTGGGTACCTCTACTCCATTTATAAAGATGGATGTATGTGTTGTAGGCTCTATGGCGACAGCAACAGGGGCACCAAGTGAAAAATATGATGCTAATTGCGAGAAATATATCTCACATCTTTTTTTTGCAAATCTTTTGTATGTATCGCAGTATGAGCTGAGGTTATTGCCTTGCCCCCAACGTTTAAAATGATACTTCATCTCTCCTGATATAAGGGCGGCCATGCTGTCAATTATTGCAGTGTAACGCTCTTCGCGAATTATTCCGCCGAGAATAGCTGTTGCATGGTCCAGGAATTTTTCTCGGAAATGTGGGTTCTCCTTAAGGCCTTGGAATAATTTTCCTGTATAGGCACTTTTGTTGGAGAGTCCCGAACGGTCGCTGGCTGTAAATTGGTTGTAGTTTGTATCGTTGAAACCGTGGTCCAGGTCGAAGAGTATCCAACGGAAACGACCGTTGTTTCTATAACGATAGAACTTCACATTGTTGCTCATCCAGTCGGTGTTAGCCGAGAAACTTTGGATTATAACATAATTCATATACTCGTCTACATCGAGCAATTTTCTTATCTTTTCGTACTGAGCTTCGGAATAGTCGCCTGCTGTTGCAAGTGACACAAGTTCCTCCAATGTGTTCTTGTCGCCTATGTATTTGTTGTCGGGAGTATATATAAAGTCCAAGTCCTCTTTTTCGTATCCCCAGTTGCTGGCTACATGGTGGTGGTTGGAGCGTTCGCGTATGTTCAAGATACCGTAGTACTCGCCATTAATGTAGTGTATAGCGGGTTGGTATGCCAAATAATCTACATCTACATATCCGGCATAGAGAGTCTGCTGCATAGCGTCGCGGAACATGGAACCATAAAAATCGTTTCCGCTGTTACGCAGGTTCAAACTCTTGAAACGGTAGTATGGCTTTTTGGCGAAAAGACGTACATCGAAAGAGTTCTCTCCCTCGTATTTCTTCTCGGCATTCAGCTCCAACGACTTTTCGGGATAGGAGCGTGAGTAACCGCCACCGATTGAGAGGTCGCACTGCTGGTTGATGTCCTTGTCGTGGGGATTATTGAATATCTCCACATTGCATGGGCGACGCCAATCTCTATTATAGTTTACAGGGTGTGATACACCGTTGCCAGTCAGTCCGTTTGTGCCATCGCAATAGATACCGATAGTGTCGTTCCACAAATTGTCGGGGTCTGTCACAATGGATATTACCGGGATGTCGAATGTACGTGTGTCGTCAATGATATATGTACATGTCAATATTTCAGAAGGTATTTGTCCTTGCTTGAATGCTCTTGCTCTGATGACAGTGGTGGTGTTGATAATCATATCTTTGTTCCACAGCTTGCTGCGCAGTGTAGGCTCGCTGCCATCGGTGGTGTATCTGATACTTCCTTTGTCACCCTCGAGTTTTATAATCAGATTACCGGAATATATGCCGGGGGCGATGTTTGCCTCGGGCTTTTTTGCTCGTTTTGTGGAGAACTCGCTATTGTTATTGCTTTTTCCCGGTGTAGGTGATGTACATGTTGCCCATTTGTCCTCGCCGTCAATTTTGCTTGCGTATGAGGTCTCGGGATATGCAAATCCGTATTCAACGCTACAAAGAAGTGTTTGCGATTTTGAAAACAGATAGATGGTTGCTCCATCGCAGTCGAGCTTGAAATTTACATTGTTTGGGTCGAGGTCGTTGTTCCCGAAAAATATAATCTTATATTCTCCGGCTCCTATGCTTCCAATTTTTTGGGGAAATATGAATTTTTGAGGCTGGTTGTAATCATCAGTAATGCTTAAACCTGAAAGGTTTACGCTTGTTGTGCCTGAATTGTACAACTCTATCCATCCATTGTAGTTGTATGTGGCATCAAGCATAAAGGATATGTTTGCAGGCATAACTTCGTTGATGTGAATATCCTTTTCGCTACCATATATGTTGTTTATTGACGCGAATATAAATGTCAATAAAAAATACAAATATCGTTTCATAGGCAAATATATTTGTGCATTGTTTATTTCTTCAATGCACAAATATATTGTTTTTTTGCCAAAATAAGTAGTTTTTAGTGTTCTATTTTTATATAAAATTGAACGCTTATCATGTTTATCTACGTTTAAATACTTTTTTCAGTCTGGTAAGGAACGATGCGGTTCTCTCCTTTTCCATCTCTTCTTGATGTTCTTTGATTATTTTGTCGGCTCTCATGTAGAATTTGAATGTTGTCAATTTAGTGAATTCCTTGACATACTCTTCGGGGGAGTTCATCAGATACACCTTGTTTTCGGGTGATATTACCATTGTGTGTTGTACAAATTTTCGTTGCTTTTCTTCAGCTTCGATAATCATTTTAATTGTATCGACGTAGAGCATGCTGAAATTCTCGGGTTCCTCGGTCATTATAAATCCTTTGTAGCCGTTTTTCATCCCTCTGACCTTTTGCAAAAAATCATAATAATCCTTGATTCTCATGCAGGGATAACCACTCTCTTTTACAACATTTTCCAACTTTTTCAATAACTCTTCCATAATCATTAAAATTTAAATGCTTTTTAATTTTTAGAGTCTCTCTTTACCCAAAATCTAACAAAATGTATGCGAAAAAATATTTTGTTTTCCCATATAACAATTTACCGCCCCTGATTGTTCACGAAAAATGTATTTTTTTTGTTATTTTTTTATTAAAAGCTAACTTTGCACGATTTTTTATATAAGAGCTATCAAAAATTATTGAAATGACCGGTACGATTATAAATACATGTACTATTGTTGCAGGCAGTTTAATAGGCTCGGTGTTGCGTCGAGGAATAAAACAGGAGTATTCTTCTGCCTTGTTCAATGCACTTGGTTTGGCATGCCTTGCGTTAGGCTTCAATGCTTGTATCACAAGAATGAACGACAGTGAATATCCTGTACTGTTCATTATAAGCCTTGCCCTCGGTTCGCTTGTAGGAACTGTTCTCAATCTAGATGAAAGATTGAAACGCTCGATGAATGGCGGAAAGAATAGCTCACTTGCCGAGGGGTTATCTACTGCCTCACTGCTCTATTGCATAGGTACACTATCTATCGTGGGCCCTATGATGAGTGCTTTGTATGGCGATAATACCTTTCTCATTACAAATGCAACGCTCGACTTTGTAACATCAATAGTACTTTCTGCGTCGTATGGAATAGGTGTAATGTGGGCAGCGGCGATACTTTTCGCATGGCAAGGAGGTATTTATCTGCTGACGCTTAATTTCGGCAACATACTCTCCGACTCTCTCATTAGAGAGGTATCCATAGTGGGTGGAGTTCTCATTGTGTGCACAGGACTTTCCATTCTTAAAGTCAAAGATTGCAAGACTGTGAACATGCTGCCGGCTCTTGTTGTCCCTGCAATATTTTTCTTGTTACGTTCACTTTTTGTATAATGAAATATCTAACACAATTTGGAATAATCCTTGCAATATCGTTAGTTGGCGAGGTGTTGAACAGAATCATTCCTTTGCCCATTCCTGCAAGCATCTACGGAATGATCCTGCTTTTCGCAGGGCTTGTCGCGGGTGTGATAAAGCTCTCGGCTGTAAAGGATACGGGAAAATTTCTTATAGAGATAATGCCTTTGCTCTTTATTCCCGCTACGGTGGGGCTTATTGAGTCGTGGGTGACGATGAAGGATTTTCTTGATGCGATAGTTGTAATTTCGTTAGTGAGCACTGTTGTCGTTGCAGCAGTTTCGGGTAGAATAACGCAGTATATTATCAATCGAAAAACAAAAGAGAAAAGATGAAAGAGTTTTTAGCTAATTCAATGTTTTTCGGTGTCACTCTCAGTCTGGCAGCATATGGCATTGGCGTTCTTGCCAAGAGACGCCTGAAGCTTTTCCTGTTCAACCCTTTACTAGTGGCCATTGCTTTGACAATAGTCGTGTTGCTGTTTGCCGGAATCGAATACGAAGAGTACAATAAAAGTGCTAAATATTTGAGCTATCTGCTGACTCCGGCGACCATTTGTCTGGCAATACCGCTGTACGAGCAATATAAGCTATTAAAAGAGAATTTCACTGCCATAATTGTGGGAATTGCCTCCGGAGTGTTCACCGGCCTTACAACAATTCTTGCGATGGCACTCCTGTTTAAGCTGGGGCATTATGAATACATAACTTTGTTGCCTAAATCCATAACCACAGCCATTGGCATCGGGCTTTCTCAAGAGCTTCAAGGCTATGTGTCGATAACTGTTGCCTCTATTATGATAACCGGGCTTTTCGGCAATATTGCCGGCGAAGCAATATGCAAAGTGTGCGGAATAAAACATCCGGTTGCTCGAGGTATTGCCATAGGAACCTCGGCTCATGTCATGGGTACGGCAAAGGCATTGCAAATGGGACAGATAGAGGGTGCCATGAGCAGTTTATCCATCGCTGTTGCCGGTTGTATGACAGTAGCCGGGGCTATACTCTACTCTACATTTATGTAATGTGTGGAGTCTGGCTATTTCTTTAGCAGCATGATGGTTTTTATCTCATATTTGTGAATTTCGTCTACTGTAACAGCTCTTAACATTTCGGGAACGAATTTCAGCAGACAGTAATCTTTCGATTCGTCACCATCGGGGAAATATATTCTCATGCCTTCGTTCCAGAGTTGTTTTTTCTCTTCTTTGTTTACAACAATATAAACCTTGCCCTGTAACGAGGCCGACATTTCATAGTTGCTACATGCAATGCCTGCTCGTGGATTTTCTGTAAATTCAGTCACCTTGTCGCTTTTGAGAGACGTTGCAAACCACACGTTGTTATCTTTGTCCACAGCAATCACCTTCATGGGAATGGGACGCGGATAGCCGTTTCTTGTAATAGAAGCCAGTGATACAATCAGATTTGACTTCAGCAGTTCGAAAACCTTTGTCCTTGTATTCATAATACTCTTTTGTCTTTTCAATAGAACAAGCAAAAGAGTGTTTTGTTTGCCACGTGCTATTAAGCTTTATTGCCAATGCCAATTATTTTACTTACAGGCGTCTTCATTATCTCTTCTCGGTCATTGGTGTCGGCTCCATTTATTACTTCCCACAGACGTGCAAAGGATTCGTTTTTATGCACGTCATTCAGAACTTCCATTGTGCCGCTATTGCGTCCGGCATTGTCAAGGTCGTTGAGCATCTGCCCCACTGTTCGTTCGCTGTAACGTTGGCTCAAATGCAGTGTATCTTTTCTGCCTTTGAAGATAATCTTTTTGTTGCGTAGGTATCTAAGCAGGTCGAGGGTGAGATGTGTGGGCATGCCATACTCTTTCTCGGTGTTTGCTGCTAACGCCTCGGCTTTGAAACATCCCGAGAAGGGGTGCATCGATTCTATGCGTTCCAATATCAGCAGACACAGGAACTTGTGGTAATGATGATTTATTATTTTGTACTCATCCTCGCGTTCCTGTTCGTCGGCCTTTTGTAGGAAGAAATTCCATTTGGAACCGGCGAGACAAATAGTCCACGAGAAATATATGAGAAGCAGGAATATCATCAGGCTGGCAAGATCGCCGTAAATGTTGCGGTAGTTGAACGACGATATTATGTAGTAGCTGAAGTACTGCATCAATGCAAATATCGAACCACACACACATGCCGATATTGCAGCATATTTTCCTTTAACCTTTGTCTTGGGGATATATTTATATGCAGCAAAAAGTGTCAGCACATATGTGGCAGCCGAGACAATAAGCACATTAAACTCTTTGATGATGCTGTCGTTGAAGATAGATGAAACACTCCACCACAGCACTAAGGCGAGCACAACAATGAATGGCATCACCATTACTATGGCAAACGTTTTAAGACGTTTCTTGAAGTTACGTCCTTGCTCGTTCCACAGCATGTTGAATGTAGAGTCGATGGTGCTGAATATTGAAAATACCGAATAGAGCAACAGGATAAGGCCGATACCCACTCCCAACCACATGGTCACTTTTGTGTTGCTAAGATAGCTGTTTGCATACAATAGCAGGCTGCTGGAGATAATCTCCTGTCCCTCGAACATGCTTTTTATCTGCATTACGAAAAGGTCGTCATATCCCAATCCCTTTGCAATGGCAATCATCAGAGACATTATCGGCACAATGGCAAAGATGGTGTGATAGGTCAAGGCTGCCGACGCTAGCTGTAGTTTGCTGAAACTTGCAACCAACTTAATCAGCGACCACGATATTCTATGTTTGCTCATCTGTCGATAGTATTTTACACTCCAACGTTTGATGAGTCTGCGTAGGTAATTAATAATTTTGAATAGCCAACGTATCATAATGTACTCTTTGTATGTATGTGTGATTAGTCGCAAAGATAGAGATAAAGTAAATAACGGCAAAAAAACAATAAAAAAAAGAGAGTGACTAATTTTAGTCACTCTCTCCGTACGCCGTCAGGGACTCGAACCCTGGACCCATTGATTAAGAGTCAATTGCTCTACCAACTGAGCTAACAGCGCGTGCTTTTTTCAAAACCGATGCAAAGGTACAACTTTATTTTTAACCACCAAAGTTTTTTGGGAAAATTTCAACAAAAAAAAGATATTTTTTTTCTGTTGCAAGTGGCATTTTTTCTCGTGATTTGTTTAATGTTTTTATTTACACATATTTATCTTAAATTTGCTCTAAGGTGCACTATCTAAAAAAATATTGGGCTACGAAAAACGTAGCCCAATATTTCTATAAATAATCTCTTATATTACTTTGCAATCAAAAGATAGTAGTTCTTTTTGCCTTTCTGAATGAGGATATATTTATCATTCAAAAGGTCGCCGGCTGTGATAACCTGGTCAAAAGTGGCAAGTTTCTCCTTGTTTACTGAGACTCCACCACCTTGCACCAATTTGCGCATCTCGCCTTTTGAAGCAAAGATAGCTGCAATTTCGGTTGTCAAGTCTACCGCCTTAACACCTTCGTTCAACTGCTCACGAGATATCTCGAATGTGGGTACACCGTCGAATACGGCAAGCAATGTAGCCTCGTCGAGTGAACGAAGAGCCTCTGATGTAGCATTACCGAAAAGAATGCCCGATGCTGCAACTGCCTTCTCGTACTCCTCCTCGCCATGAACAAGAATTGTAAGCTCTTTGGCAAGGCGTTTCTGCAATGAACGAAGATGGGGCGCCTCTTTCTGCTCCTCGATAAGAGCATTAATCTCCTCCTGAGGAATAGAAGTAAATATCTTGATGTAGCGAGCGGCATCGTCGTCGCTCACGTTCAACCAGAACTGATAGAATGTGTAGGGCGATGTGTAACGCTTGTCGAGCCATATGTTGCCCTGCTCTGTCTTTCCGAACTTTTTACCGTCGGCTTTGGTGATAAGAGGGCATGTGAGTGCAAATACCTCGTTACCCGAAATTTTGCGTATCATCTCTGTACCCGTAGTGATGTTACCCCACTGGTCTGCACCACCAAGCTGAAGTTTACAGTCGTAATTCTCATTGAGGTATACATAGTCGTAACCCTGCAATAACTGATATGAGAACTCTGTGAATGACATGCCGTCAGCTCCGCTTTCGCCTGTAATGCGACGCTTAACTGAGTCTTTTGACATCATATAGTTTACAGTAATAAGTTTACCGATGTTGCGGATAAAGTCGAGGAACGAGAAGGTTTTCATCCAGTCGTAGTTGTTCACCAAGATGGCAGCGTTGGGGGCATCGCTCTCGAAGTCGAGGAAACGTGCAAGCTGGTTTTTGATAGCCTCCTGATTGTGGCGCAATCTCTCCTCGTCGATGAGAACGCGCTCTTTTGATTTGCCCGAAGGGTCGCCAATCATTCCTGTCGCACCACCGATGAGTGCAATGGGTCTGTGACCCGAACGTTGAAAGTGGCGAAGCATCATGACACCTACAAGGTGGCCAATATGCAGCGAGTCGGCTGTAGGGTCGATACCCAAATATGCAGTTGTCATCTCCTTCTGAAGTTGCTCTTCAGTGCCGGGTGTCATGTCCTGAATCATCCCGCGCCATTTCAATTCCTGTACAAAATTCATCTTATATATTTATTTTGTTATTAACATTTGAAACGCGCAGCATATAAAAATGCTACGCGGAAACGGTTTTCCGTTTTCAGGTGCAAAGTTACTCTTTTTATCTGTTTTTTGAAACTCTTTGCGTTTTTTTTAATCTCAAACTCCGCTCTTCATCTATTATTCATTTACCACTCCACAGTCGAGGTGATAAAGAGGCGAAGGGGTTGAGCGTTTCAGTACTCCCAAATGCACATCTTTGCCGGGGATGATTCCATAGCTTCGCATCTGCATTTCCACTGCTTTGTATGCAAGCTCAGGGTGGTTGTTCTCCTCGCTCAGATGGCACAGCCATATATATTTGAGGTGTTCGTTGAAGTTCTCGGCGAGGAAACGCGCTGTTGTCTGATTGCTCAGGTGGCCTGTGCTGCTCGACACCCTATCCTTAAGGAATTTGGGGTATTTGCCCATTGCAAGCATCTCCTCTTCGTAGTTTGCCTCGATAACAAGATAGTTTGCCTTGTTGATATACTCGGCAGCTGTCTCGGTGATGCAACCCAGGTCGGTGAGAAAACAGAATACTTTGTCGCCTATTTCAATGCAGTAGCCCACATTGTCGGTGCCATCGTGAGGCACTTCAAAGGCGGTAATCTTCATGTCTTTGAATTCCAGACAGCATCCCTTCTCGATGAAACGTGTGTACTGTGGGTCGATGGGGGTGGTTATGCAATAGTTGCGTGTAATTCCCTCGTGAATCTTTTTTGTGGCATAGATAGGTATCATGGCTTTTGAAGCGACCACACCCAATGATTTTATGTGGTCAGCATGATCGTGTGTGACAAATACGGCACAAATGCTTTCAAAAGGTATATTCTCCTTTTTGAGAGCCAGGCGGATGGTCTTTACCGGAATTCCGGCATCGATGAGAATGCCGTATTTTTCAGTGCCTAAATAGTAGCAGTTGCCACAACTGCCACTACCGATACTCATAAATCGAATCTCCATATTATATTTCTTTTTTCTTCAAAAACTGGTGGTGATTGTCAGAAGGGATAACCCACTGCAAAGTGCAGTGCGAAATCTCTGCTGAAATCGGGGTTAAACAACGGATACTTATCCTTTCCCGAATAGGCGGGGTTGACGGCTTTCATACCGCAGTCGAGACGGAAGACAAAAAAGTCAAGCTCGAATCGCAATCCCATTCCGTATGAGAATGCTATATCCTGATAAAATGTTTTTACATTAAACTGTCCTCCCGGTTGCTCTTTGTAGTTGCGTATTGTCCAAATATTTCCTGCATCTATGAAAAGCGCCGAGTGTATTTTCCAAAATAGGTTTGAACGATATTCAAGATTGATATCAAGTTTCATGTCTCCCGATTGATTGATGAAGTCGATATCTCTGTTCTTGTTCTTGAATGAGCCGGGGCCAAGTCCTCTAACTGTCCATCCACGCATACTGTTGGCTCCGCCCGAGAAATATCTTTTCTCGAATGGCAGGATTGTGGAGTTGCCATAGGGGTATGCCACTCCCACTCCCAAGTGCATTACCAATGAGTTGCGACTATCAATGTTTATATGCGTTGTCAGGTCTATGTCTCCTTTGACGTATTGAGCATAAGCAATATCCATGAAGGTGTATTGTTCTTCGGAGTTTTTGGGTGTCGAGAATAATGAGTTTATTCCTGTGAGGAGATTACCCGAACTTTCCACATTTGTGCGCATTGAAAAAACTACCGGTTGGAAACCCTTTTTTCCACTTGCCGAATTGTACGAGAAAGAGTAACCGAGTTTAGTAATCAACAGGTTCTCGTAGTTGTATTTAAGAATAGAGTTTCTGTTCGAGATACTGTCGAGATACTCCTTCTTGAATGTGTCTGAAATCCATGGGACATATATGTAGCTGACATCAAGAATGTCGAGTTTGTGCTGTGTTGAGAGCTTTTTGCTCCATAAGTAACTCCACGAGGCTGACAAAATCTGTCGCTCAAATTCGGGGCGTTCCTGTGAGTTGAATTGCAGTGAAAATTGTGTAATCGATTTCAGAAATCTCTTCTCGGCGGGTATCATTTCTGAAACAATACCTCCGGGAATGCGCAACCCAAGTTCTGCACCATACTCGAAGTAGCTGTCTTTAATATATCCGCTCAATCCCGAAATAGCCTCGTAAGCTCCGAAGAGGCGCAGCGAAAGCACTTCGGAACCCTTGAAGAGGTTTCTGTTTGAGAATGTCATAGATGCGGCAGCTCCCAAGTCGCCGGCTGTGTTCGTGCCCTCAATCTCGAATGTAAGAGAACGCTGTTTTCTGCGCTCGAACATTATGTAGCAGTCGAGCAACGAAGCATCGTCGCTATTCTCTTTCACTCTCATTGTTGTGTGTTTCAGTGCATTGAGCTGCGAGAACGAGTTGTATGTTCTGTCTACCCTGTTTTGTGAATATAGCTCTCCGGGCAGTATGTATGTCTGGTTCGAGAGTACTGTGGGGCGCATGAATAGCTTGTTGCGATACAGCAGAGTATAATTTTCCATCTTCATCGTATCGCACAACGAGAGTTCATTGTCGTCGAGACGTAAACCGGCATCCGAGACAAAGTATATATCGCCAAAGTGATACTGTTTGTGTTCGGTTGGCAGGTCCTGCACATTCTCCTTGAATGCTGCAATCTTCATCTTGAGGTTGATATCCGTTGATTGGTATGCGGTGTCAGCCACAAAGGATATATACTCTTTTGGGAATTTGTAGAAACCGGCATTCTTGAGCATGTTTGTTATGCGCTCACGTTCTTTGTTGAGAGTGGTAATGCTGAATGGCATTCCATTTTTCAGCAGTGTTGCAGCACTGTCGGCAACAACATAGCTCTCAATCAACGAATCCTCAATTTCTCGTGAGATGCTGATAATTGTATAGCGTTCGCGTTCGTGAAGATAGTATGTGGCATTTATTCTGTTCTCTTTGACCACTTTAGGCTCAAAATCGACAGTAGCGTGCAGATAGCCGTTGTTGCGCAACATGGTTTCAATGTTCTCGCGGGTAATTTCGGCTTGACGGCTGTTGTATATGACAGGTGCTTCACCTATTTTTTGTAGTGCCTTGTTTATCCATTTGGTGCTGTCCTTACCCGATGCCGAGTAGATATATAGAGGCACTTTGGCTATGCTGAACCATTTGGAATTGGGGTTCTGGCGCACGTATGAGCGTGCCTGTGTCGCGTAATTTTCTTTGTTGTGGGAGATGATGTCTACCCTGTTAAGCATATGCTCTCCCTCGGGGATGAATTTGGAGACGGAGCACGATGCAAGCAACAGTGTCAGCAACAGATATATTTCTTTTCTAAAGGACATCACTCAATTCAAATTTTGCTATGTGCAGCACGCTCTTTTTGTGGTTTTTTCTTTTCAATGGCGACTTTGGTCGTACGTATGTCAGTATGTGCCGCATTTTGTTGCAAAGATAGTAAAATATTGCAGATTTTTACTATCGTAAAAGCCCTACTCTTCGATTTTATTAGTAGCTTTGCAACAAATTTATTTATCCATTCAAATAAAACCGCAGAAATATCAGTATGCTCAGCAAGAATCTCATAAAACTCGTTCGTTCGCTGGATATGAAAAAGTTCCGCAAGGAGACGAATCTTTTTGTTGCCGAAGGGGAAAAATTGGTAAACGATCTTATCGCTTCGGGGGTGGAGTGTCACAAGATTATTGCCACTGAAAAGCATGCATCTGCGCTGAAGAATGTTAGAAATGTCGAGGTTATCACCGTCGACGACGATGAACTGAAGAAAGTAAGTTTTCTTAAGTCGCCTCAAGGTATTGTGGGCTTGTTCAAGCAGAAAAACAGCATTCCCGATGCCGATACTCCTCGACGCGAGCTTTGTCTTGCTCTCGATGATGTTCAAGACCCAGGTAACATGGGAACAATCATACGCATAGCCGATTGGTTCGGTATTGAGCATATTTACTGCTCAATAGGTACCGTTGATGTGTACAACCCCAAAACCGTACAAGCAACGATGGGTGCGTTGGCGCGTGTTAATGTCTACTATGTTGAGCTCCCCGACTATCTTGCCTCTCTTGACAGTTCCATCCCGGTGTACGGAACTTTCCTCAACGGAAAAAATATTTATGAGCATGAACTCTCGGCCAACGGAGTGATAGTAATGGGAAACGAGGGAAAAGGTATTGGTGCCGAGTGTGAAAAATACATCGACGAGCACATTCTTATTCCCAACTATCCCGCAGGTCGTGCCACATCGGAGTCGTTGAATGTCTCCACTGCCACTGCTATTGTGTGTGGTGAATTTCGTCGTCGCAGTTTCTGATTACGTTAGTCGTGAAAGCATGTAGCCATCAGTGTCATATATGACACCATATACGTAGATGTGCTGCTTATCTTGGTCGCTGACAAGTAATTCAAGAATTTCGTTGAATGTTTCGCAAAAGCAATTTTTGTAAATTTCTGATGAAAGGACTATTGCATCGTACCATTGCATGGAGTGTTTTTCACACTCAAAAGGGTATGTTTGTGCAAGGTATCCTTCCTTAGTCTCTACAACCATGTGGTTTGTTTCCTTGTGGTTGCAGTCGTATAATCTATGTGTGGCGTATATCATGCGCTCTACTCTTCGTCTTCTGCTACTGTTTGAGGATGTATACGCAATAGTGATAGACCACTTAGCGCAACGCCCGACTTTGTCGATTTGTCGTTGTCTTCGTAATAAAAGAATCCGCCCACTTCGCTTATTTTGCGCTCATGGTCGCGAGGTATTTCCAATGTATATGTGCCCGATGACTTTATATCCTTACCGATGCTTGTTCTCGTATCGTCGCTGTATGTGACATGAATAGCAACGTACATTTGTTGCGCATTCTTTTTCTCAGAGAAGAAATGCGCACCTATATTCAGGGCAATGCTGTCGCCTGCAATAAATGCAGAATCCGAGTCAAATGAGAATAGCAGTTTGTTCTTGTACGGTGCAGATGATAACTGTGCAACAGTCATCCCTTTCCACATCTCCAAGGTGTCTACGCTGAGGTCTATCTCTTTTTCGGCCAACGCCTGCGCTGTGGTTTTTTCTTCCTGCATTGTTGCAACCTCTTCGTCGAGACGCTCTTGAAGGTTGGCATACATTTGTGTGAGATGCGACGGATGACGTGTATACCACACAAGCGAGGAATCGAACAACTCCTTTGTAACCCCATGTTTATTAAAAACATATTCATGATAGAGCTTTATATGATAACTCTCTATATTGCTGCTCTCGTTACCCATTGCCTGAACAATATGATAGTCGTACAGCAGAGTTTCCATCTTGTCGGGTTGTATTATCTCTTTTGGAGTTTTCACCTGACACGATGCAAACAATATGATTGACGAACATATTGCAAATAACAATTTTATGGGTAATCTCTTCATAAATTACTTTTTAAAACTCATATTCAGATATTTGCCATAGAAAAACAGTATGGCCATCATGCCGCAGCTTACACAGGCATCGGCAAAATTAAATATCGGGCTGAAAAATATAAAATGTTCTCCGCCGACAAAGGGCATCCATTGGGGCCAGTCGAATCCGAACAGCGGGAAGTAGAACATGTCCACTACGTGTCCATGAAGAAAATCTCCGTATCCGCTACCCCACTTTACAAGTTCGGCTACACGGCCGTTGCTATCGGTAAATATCTCTCCATAGAAGATGGAGTCGATAAGATTGCCGATAGCCCCTGATAATACAAGTGCTATGCACACAATGTAACCGGTGGCAAATTTTGCGTTGTTTATTATTTTGTAAAGATAGTAACCGATAAATGCCACTGCCACCATTCTGAAGGTTGTAAGGAACAGCTTGTCGAAGAGTTCCATTCCGAAGGCCATGCCCTTGTTTTCGGTGAAATATATATAAAACCAATCAAACACGCGGATGCTCTCGTGTTTGAACATCGAGAGCTTTACCGCGAATTTGATTATCTGGTCTGTTGCAATCGAAATGATTAGGATTGCAAGCGATAGTATTAAACGTTTCTTGTTTGTCAGCATTACTTCTTACCGGCCATTTTGGCCTCAATACTCAATGTTGCATGGGGAACTGCCATCAAACGCTCTTTGGCGATGAGCTTTCCTGTCTCGCGACAAATACCGTATGTCTTGTTCTCTATGCGGATTATTGCCGCCTGAAGACCTTGTATGAATTTAGCCTGACGCTGTGCAAGCTGCATCAGTTCTTCTCTTGATGATGAGTAGCTTCCATCCTCGAGTCCCTTGTATGTGGGAGAAGTGTCCGATACGTCGTTGCCATCTTCGTTGCGAAGGCTTTTCATCATTTGGTCGTAGTCTCGTTTTGCAAGTTCGAGTTTTGCGTTTATCACAGCGCGGAACTCTTCAAGTTCCTCATCTGAATAACGAAGTTTATCTGCCATAGTAGTATATATATTAAGTTAGTGTTTACACTTTTGCAATGCTTACATAGATTGACATCTCGTCAAGTTCTACTGCTTCGCCGCCATCTACATTCTCAACAAGCTGCAATGAGTCGGCAAGTACCTGGTTGCTTATGTAGTCGGCAAATTTGTTTACTGCCTCATCGCTTGCCGCGCTTTTGGAGATTGTCACAACAATGCGATCCACAATATCGAGTCCGCACTCTTTGCGCATTGTCTGAATCTTTTTGACAATTTCGCGTGCGATACCCTCCTGACGCAACTCCTCGGTTACCTCGACGTCGAGAGCAACAGTTAGAGCGCCCTCGTTTGCTACTGTCCATCCGGGAACGTCTTCGCTGTAAATCTCTACGTCTGATGTTTCGATCACTGCATCCACTCCCTCTACGTTGAGTGTAATGTTGCCGTTTGTTTCGAGTGATGCAATCTGCTCTTGTGTCATTTCGGCTACGGCTGCATTGATGCTCTTCATCAGCTTTCCGAACTTCTTGCCGAGGGTGCGGAAGTTACATTTAATCTTCTTCACAAGAATGCCGTCGCCCTCAACAAATACAAGTTCCTTCACATTTACTTCGCTGAGAATGAGTGCCTTCACAGCTTCAATTCTGTTTTTCATCACCTCGTCGGTGGTGGGTATTGCAATCTTCTGCAAGGGCTGGCGCACGATGATGTGTTCTTTCTTGCGCAGTGCGAGTACCATTGATGAAATCTGCTGAGCAAGCTCCATGCGGAATTCGAGTTCTTTGTCTACGCATGCCTCGTCGCACTCGGGGAATTTGGCAAGATGCACCGACGAGAATTCGCGACCTGTAACGCTTGTCATATCCTTATAGAGACGCTCTGCGTAGAAGGGTGCAAAGGGTGCTATGAGTCGTGCAACAGTCTCGAGACAGGTGTAGAGTGTCTGGTAAGCCGAGAGCTTGTCCTTGCTCATATCCGAGCCCCAGAAACGCTTACGGCTGAGACGCACGAACCAGTTGCTGACATTGTCTATAACAAAATCCTGTATCAGACGGCCGGCCTTTGTAGGTTCATAGTCGTTGAGACAGTCGTTCACCTCTTTTGTCAGTGAGTTAAGTTCTGAAATTATCCATCTGTCAAGCTCGGGACGCTCCTCAACGGGAATCATAGGCTCGGCAAATGTAAAGCCATCAACATTGGCGTACATAGTGAAGAAACTGTATGTCTGATACAGTTTACCGAAGAATGAACGTGTTACCTCTTTAACACCCTCTTCGTTGAAGCGGAGGTTGTCCCAAGGTGCCGAGTTTGTAATCATGTACCAACGGAGTGCGTCGCTGCCATACTGCTCTATTGTGCCGAAGGGGTCTACTGCGTTACCCAAACGTTTAGACATCTTATCGCCATTCTTGTCGAGCACAAGACCGTTAGATATTACAGTCTTGTAAGCTACGCTGTCGAATACCATTGTACCTATTGCGTGCAATGTGTAGAACCATCCGCGTGTCTGGTCCACACCCTCGGCGATGAAGTCGGCAGGGTAGATAGAGCCATTGTCAAATACCTCTTTGTTCTCAAAAGGATAGTGTATCTGAGCATAGGGCATTGCACCCGAGTCGAACCATACGTCGATGAGGTCGAGTTCGCGTTTCATCACTTCGCCTGTCGAAGATACAAGTTTAATGTCATCGACATAAGGACGGTGAAGGTCTATCTTGTTGTAGTTCTCTTTGCTGTAGTCGCCGGGAACAAAGCCTTTGTCCTTGTAGGGGTTGCTCTGCATGATGCCAGCAGCAACTGATTTTTCTATTTCGTTGTAAAGTTCCTCGATAGAACCGATGCAGATAGCCTCGCCACTCTCGCTTGTCCAGATGGGAAGAGGTGTACCCCAATAGCGGCTACGGCTGAGGTTCCAGTCGTTGAGGTTCTCCAGCCATTTACCGAAACGTCCGGTGCCGGTAGATTCGGGCTTCCATGTGATGCTCTTGTTCAACTGCGACATGCGCTCTTTCATCTCAGAAGCCTTGATGAACCAGCTGTCAAGAGGATAGTAAAGTACAGGCTTGTCTGTACGCCAACAGTGGGGATAGTTGTGCATGTGCTTCTCTATCTTGAACACCTTGTTTTGCTGTTTCATCCACATACAAAGCTGGATATCAAGAGTCTCGGCTTTTGCGGCAGCCTTTTCATCGTATTTGCCGTCAATAGTATATTGGGGATCGTATGCGTTCTTTACGTATGCGCCCGCATATTCTGAATAAGCCTCGGTGTTTACACAGTTCTTGATAAACTCTTCGTCGAGTTCTTCGAGTACCCAGAAACGACCCTGGAAGTCCACCATGGGGCGTGTCTCGCCTTTCTTGTTTACCATGAAGAGCGAAGGTATACCTGCTGCTTTTGCAACTGCGGCGTCATCGGCACCGAATGTGGGCGCGATGTGCACGATACCTGTACCATCCTCGGTTGTTACGTAGTCACCGGGGATTACGCGGAATGCGTCGTTTGAGGGCATGATAGCTCCATCTTCGCCTTTTACGACGGGCTTCACCCAGGGGAAGAGCTGCTCGTAGTGCATGCCGACAAGGTCGGTGCCTTTGTACTCGCCTACAATTTTATAAGGAACAACTTTGTCGCCCTGTTTGTAGCTGTCGAGAGGCATTTCGGCACCTGCAGGGTTGAAGTGAGCCGCGAGCAATGCCTTTGCAAGCACCACTGTTACAGGCTCGCCCGAGTATGCATTGTATGTCTGCACTGCTACGTAGTCGATTTTGGGACCCACGCACAATGCAGTGTTCGAAGGCAATGTCCAGGGAGTTGTTGTCCATGCTATAAAATAGGGAGTACCCCACTCTGTCATTTCGGGTTTGGGGTCGAGCATGCGGAACTGTGCCACTGCTGTTGTGTCTTTAACGTCGCGGTAGCAACCGGGCTGGTTAAGCTCGTGTGAGCTGAGTCCTGTTCCTGCGGCGGGAGAATAGGGCTGAATGGTATAACCTTTGTAGAGCAATCCTTTGTTGTAGAGCTGCTTGAGCAACCACCAAAGTGTCTCAATGTAGCTGTTCTCGTATGTGATGTAGGGATTGTCAAGGTCCACCCAATAACCCATCTTGCGTGTGAGTTCCACCCACTCGCGGGTATATTTCATCACCTCTTCGCGGCAGTTTCTGTTGTAGTCATCGACAGAGATTTTCTTGCCGATGTCCTCTTTGGTGATGTTGAGTTTCTTTTCAACGCCAAGTTCAACGGGCAATCCGTGAGTGTCCCATCCTGCTTTACGTTTAACCTGGAAACCCTTCATGGTTTTGAAACGGCAGAAGGTATCCTTTATGGCGCGTGCCATAACGTGGTGAATTCCCGGCATTCCGTTTGCCGAAGGAGGTCCTTCATAGAATACAAACGACGGAGCACCTTCGCGCTCTGTCATACTTTTTGTAAACACATCATTCTCGTCCCACTCTTTCAATACCTCTTTGTTAATTTGAGGCAGATTCAATTGGTTATATACCGGAAATTTTTTATCCATTTTCAATCATTTCTATTAAGATGCGCAAAGTTATCATTTTTTTTTGAAAATATGAAATTAAAGATAGTTCTTTAAAAGAAATATGTATTTTTGCTTGAATTATTGCTATTTACATATTAAACAAGAGGATTTACGCATCTTATTGTAGCGAATGTTGCACATATCGCTGATTGCTCCCTATGTTGCTTGTACAAGAAGAGATGTTCTGAAGAAAATAAATCGGCACCTATCTTACTGAAGTTCTTTTTGTGGCTGTAAGATAAAAAGCCGATGCTATAAAGGCAACAATCATATTAAAAGCAAATGGAAACAACTGCGATTTTACATCGAATATTTTTTGAACGAAATCCAGAATAAAAGGTGTTAAAACTATTGCAACATAGTTCATTACCATCACCCATGCCAACGCCAATGATGTACTTGCAGATTTTGCAACAGAAACGGTGTCATCATATACGAGCGGTTGCGCAATGCCGTAACCAAGACCGCTGATGATGCAGCCTATAACCATTGCCGCAAAAGAGTGAAAAACGAGTAACACGACAAGCCCGACAGCTATAATAAACAATGAGAAAAAACGGTAGCCTCTTCCCAATAGCTCCTTACTGCGATTTGTGAAAAATCCCGGTAGCATTATGGCAAGAAAGAACAGTGAAATAAGCACCCCTGATACATTACTCTTGTAGCCGTTCGACTCAATCAGGAAGGGGAGGTTAAGGCTGATTATCAGTACTATATAAGTTATAAGAAAGTAGTACCACATGATGGAGAGCAGTCCGCCGGTTTTTATTCCATCTGTTGCTCTTGTCGAAGTAGTCTTTTCCTCATTGTCATTTCCGGTTGAAGATTCTTTCGATATTTTCGGCAAAAGAATCAGCGAGACAATAGGAAGAAGATAGACAGTAAAAGGCAACCTCCAACTTATTTCGGCAAGATATCCGGTGAGCGCGGTGGCAATAACAAGTGTCAAGTTCGATATTGCCGACACGTATCCGAATTGTCGGGTGCGGTATTCGCCGCTAAAATAGCGCGAGACAAGTGCTGTTGAGAGGGGTATTATCATACCTGCCCCCACTCCAAGCAGAGCACTTACGAGAATAAGCTCGCTCATGCTGCTTGCAAACAGATAGAGCACACCGCAGAGAAGAAACAGCATCAATCCCACTAAGAGCATTCTTGTGTACCCTACTCGCTCAACAAGTTTTCCTGCAAGCAGTATGCTTGGAATTATCAATAATGACGGCAACGAGGTGAGCATCTGTATTTCGAGTTCCGATACCCTCGGGAATATCTTTTCCAAATCACCCATTATAGGCGACACTGCCAGACCCGGCAACGATGTAAGAGCCGACACCGACCATATTCCCAATATTGCTACCAATGATATTTCGCCTTTTCCTGTCTTAAATTTCATATTCTGTTTTTTTATGATAAACAAATTGGGAGTGTAAATGTTCACAAGTAAATAAATGTAAAATATCGAACAATAGAAAATGAGTGATGTTTTTAATGTAAACGTTCATCCGCTTTGTGCGGTAATGAGCATAAATATTAATTCCTTATAATTATATCATTATGAACATCAACCACTTTGAAACAAATACCGACACTGTCACGACGGCAGTATTCGGTTCGCGAGAAATGTTGGAGCCTGCTCCGGTAGATAAAATACCCGAGCACCCCACCACCCCCGAAATTGCATACAGCATGGTGAAAGACGAGACATATGCTCAGACGCAGCCCCGACTGAACCTTGCTACGTTTGTTACCACCTACATGGACCCCTATGCTACCAAGTTGATGAACGAGGCTATTGCCATCAATTATATTGATGAGACTGAATATCCACGTATTGCTGTAATGTGTGCGAAGTGCATAAACATCATCGCAAATTTGTGGAACACTCCCGAGACAAACAAATGGAAGACCGGAGCGTTGGGTATTGGCTCGAGCGAGGCCTGTATGCTAGGAGGTGTCGCAGCCTGGATGCGATGGAAGAAGAGAAGAACCGATGCAGGTAAACCAGTTACTCATCCCAATATTGTAATCTCATCGGCCTATCAGGTGGTGTGGGAGAAATTCTCTCAACTCTGGCAGATAGAGATGCGTACAGTGCCCCTCACAAGCGAGAAACCCACTCTCGACCCCGAAGCGGCCATCAAACTGTGCGATGAAAATACCATCTGCGTAGTTCCTATAATGGGTGTCACGTGGACAGGCCTTAACGACGATGTCGAGGAGCTTGACAAGCATCTCGACAAATTCAACATGGAGACTGGGTATGATATCCCCATTCATGTCGATGCAGCATCAGGAGGTTTCATCCAACCCTTCCTCGAGCCTCACAAGAAGTGGGATTTCCGTCTCAAATGGGTACACTCCATAAGCACCAGCGGTCACAAGTACGGACTTGTATATCCCGGCCTCGGATGGGTTATATGGAAGGACAAGAAGTATCTGCCCGAGACAATGTCATTCAGTGTAAACTATCTCGGTGCCGAGGTTACTCAGGTTGGTCTTAACTTCTCGCGTCCTGCTGCTCAGATTCTCGGTCAGTATTACCAATTTATCCGTTTAGGTTTCGAGGGTTATAAAACTATTCAGAGCAACACTATGAAGGTTGCAGAATATATTCACGAGCAGATAGGCAAGATGAAACCCTTCTGCAACTATTCGAAGAAGATTTGTAATCCTCTCTTCATTTGGTACATGGAGCCAGAATATGCCAAGAGTGCCAAATGGACACTCTACGACCTTCAGGACAAGTTGCGTCAGAGCGGCTGGATGGTTCCGGCTTACACTCTGCCTGCACATCTCGAAAAGACCATAGTGATGCGCATCGTGGTACGTCAGGGTTTCAGTCGCGACATGGCCGACCAACTGCTGACTGACATTGCCAATGCTGTGAATGAATTGCAGAAACTTGAGTACCCTACAACGTCGCGCATTGCCACCGACAACGATGTGAAGGTGAACGGAAGTGTTTACACCCACACAGGAACAGCTAAGCAAAAGAAATAAAATAGTCTCATGGAGAAAAGAATAACCAAAAAGCAACTTGCCGAAATTGTGAGTGATGCCTACGAACATTGCAAGAAAATAAAGGAGGGCAACAATGCTGCATACATTCCTTATCTTGCAAAAGAGAACAGCAGCCTCTTTGCAATATCATTGTGCTTTGTCGATGGTGACGTCATCAACATAGGCGATTATGACTATATCTTTGGAATGGAGTCCATTTCAAAAGTTGCGACAGCGCTGCTGGTACTAAAAGATTATGGTTGCGAGACAATCCTCAAAATGATTGGTGCCGATGCAACGGGATTGCCCTATAATTCCATTATGGCAATTCTGCTCGAAAACAGCCACCCCTCTACTCCGTTGGTTAATGCGGGTGCAATAGCTGCTGTCAGCATGGTACGTCCTGTGGGCAACAAAGGACAAAAGTGGAAATTGATATGTGATAACATAAATGCTTTGTGCGGTAGCAGGACTGAGTTTATCGAGGAACTTTATCACTCCGAGGCTCTGTCCAACTTTAACAACCGTTCGATAGCATGGCTGCTTAAAAACTACAATCGCATATATGACGACCCAGAGCTTTCGCTCGACCTCTATACCAAGCAGTGTTCGCTGGGAGTGACGACGGAGCAGTTGTCTGTATTTGCTGCCACAATAGCTGGCGGAGGTGTAAACCCTAAAAGTGGTGCAATAGTTTTTGAGAGCCGTTTGAGCGCAAAGATTATTTCCATGATGGCAAGTGTAGGCTTTTACGAGCATAGTGGCAATTGGTTATTCTCTTCGGGGATTCCTGCAAAATCAGGCGTTAGTGGCGGAGTGATGGGAGTGCTTCCCGGACTCTTCGGAATCTCCGCCTTCGCGCCGCCAATCGATAAAGCCGGAAACTCGGTGAGGGCACAGGCTGCAATAAAATATATAATGGAGAAAAGCGGCCTTAATATTTTTGATAGTTGCAGCGTTCGCATCGATGAATGATTTTTTGGGTTGTACGATGTACAACCCAAAAAATATTATATAATTATCATCAAAATAATTCGTTTGCACTATCTTTGCAAACTGAAGATTGCGAAAATATTTATAACGATATTTATACTATGAAAAAATTATTTGCTGTTTTATCATTGGCTCTCATTTTTGCTTCCTGTGGTAACAAGGCTGCACAAACAGCAGAGCAATCTGTCGAGGCTTCAACTCCTCAGCAAGAGGAACAAAAAGCCCCAGTCGTGTACGAGAACAACTATCTGGTAAAGGTGGGTGATGTAGCTCCCGACTTTACATTGTCTCTGACCGATGGTACAGAGTTCACCCTTTCAAAGAATCGTGGCAAGGTGGTGATGTTGCAGTTTACTGCAAGCTGGTGTGGCGTTTGTCGCAAGGAGATGCCTTTCATCGAACGCGATATTTGGTTGCCCAACAAAGATAACAAGGATTTTGTTCTTGTGGGTATCGACCGCGAAGAGCCGCTCGAGGATGTGAAAAAGTTTGCCGAGAGCACAGGAGTCACCTACCCTCTTGCTCTTGATGCCAATGCCGATGTTTTTGCATCATACGCCGAGAGAAAATCGGGAATTACGCGCAACATCCTTATTGACCGCGACGGACATATTGTCAAACTGACACGTTTGTTTAACGAACAGGAATTTGGCGAATTGGTACAGGCAATAGACAGCCTGCTAAAAAAATAGAGAGTGACTCTCTATTTTTTTTAGCCTACAATCTTCACTTCGCTTACACCTTTGCGTTTGTTTATCTCGATGCGTGTGGTAATTCTCTCGTAAAGCTCATTTACGTGGCTGATTATTCCCACTCGTCTATTACCCATGCTGTGTAGCACCTCCAGGGTTTCTACAACAGTATTCAGACACTCGCCGCTAAGCGTTCCGAATCCCTCGTCGATAAAAAGGGTGTCGGGTGTGAAATTGTTGCGGTTAAGCGATGACAAACCTAATGCCAAAGCCAATGAGACCATGAAACTTTCTCCGCCCGAAAGAGTGTTTGCCGGACGCGACGCTTCACTCTCCTCCTTGTCGATAATGAGTATAACAAGGCTGCCGGGTTGTGCTGTCAGTTCGTAGCGTGTTGTAAAGTGTCGCAGATAGTGGTTGGCATTCTCGAGTAGCTGCATCAGTATATAACTCTGTGTTATCTGCTTGAATTTCTTTCCATCGTGACTGCCGAAAATCTCCGATAAACTCTTCCATTTATCGGTCTCGGCAAGGAAAAGATCGGCCTCTTTGTGCTTTTTTTCTACAATTAGGCTGTTCTCCTCATCTTGCTTCAATTCCAATTTGTATGCTCCCACTCTATTCTCGGCCTCGGAACGCAATATGTCGATGTTGCCCTTCTCTATTTTTAGATAATCCGCTGTCTCCTCTTCTTTCAGAACCGGTGCTTGGAGCACGTGGTCGCTAAACTTCTTTTGCCTGTCAGCAACAAGTGTTTTTGCATTTTCATACTCTGTCTCAAGCCTGTTTACTCGCTTTTCACACTCTTCAATACTATTGTTATTATATGTGGCGAGAATGGTAATCCTTTCCTTTGTTATCTGCGGGTTCTCCTGAAGGAATTTTTCTATGGACTTTGCGCATTGTTGAGTCTCCATGTTGGCGTGCTCCATTTTATCTTTCAACAACATAGAGTCTTTAGCTAATTGCACCCACTCCTCTTCGAGTTTATTTATGAGGATGGCTTGTGCATGTACAGAACGGGGCGGTAACTCAGCGAAGAACTCCGATGTATTGCTGCGGTGATTTTCTATTCGCAACTCAAGTTCGTCAAGCTCTCTAATTTTTATCTTCGCCTGCTCGTTCTTTTCTTTTGCTCTTTGGTATGCTGTGGCGCGTTGTTGCAATGTGGTTATAGATTCTTCAATGTTTCTTTCCCAATCGTTCAAGGTTATCGACCTGTTCAACTCTTCACGCAGAGACTCTATATCCTTTTTGCATGTATTAAGCTGCTGTTTGTATATTTCTATTCTCTCCGCTGTCTGCTGATGTTTTGCTATAACATCGCTATATGTTTTCATGAAATCATTAAGAGTGCGGGTAATCTTGTCTTTCTCGTTTGAGATGCTAAGCAGTTTCGCTGCAAGAGCCTCGTATGTCTGCTGCAAAGTGCTTACCTTGTTTCGTTCCTCTTCAATTATCTTGAATACCTCACCTCTTTCGCGTGTTGTTATGCCGCATTGTACGTATGCCTCTTCAAGAACGACTACAAGACGGTTGTGTGTTTCGCTCTCCACTGCCAACTGCTTCGCAGCATCCTCGCAAAGTCCTGTGTACGACTTTATCGAAATAACAATGTTATTGTGTTGCGCAACAGTTTCTTCGTACCTTTTAATAGCTATCTCCTTTGCCTCTTTGATGGGTTGCAACAGCTTTAATATCTCCTCGTCTCCAAGAATATTGTTTATTGTCTCGCCACATATAGGACATTTGTCTCCACGCTTCAACTTTGCGCGTAGTGCCTTTGCGTGGTCGTCTATGCGCAGATGCATCTCTTCGTACAGCTCCTCTTGACGTTTGCGCTCTTCGTCGGCTTTACTTCTCTCCTCGTCTACTCTTTTCTCTTCGCTTTGCACTTTTTCAAGTTCAGCCTTTAAACTGCTTGTTTTTTCGTGCTGCGCACGCTCTCGCTCCTCGGATAGCTCTGCATCCTTTAACGCCGATGTAAGTTTTTCGATAGCCTCTTTGCGCTTTGCTGTTTCAGCCGCAGAGGGTTGACGCTGCAACTCCTCGGCAGCCGCTTTATGCTCTTCGAGCTTCTCCTTCATCGCCTTTTCGAGGCACTCGCGCTCGGCTGTGAGCTTCTCCAGCGAAACGCTTATACGTTGCAGCGATTTTTCATTTTCGGCAATGGCTGATGATATTTCTTTCTCTTCGTTACCTTTGCGCGAAAGTCCCTGCATCTGCACCACAAGCGCATTGGCATTCTCGTACATTGGAATATCTTTTTCCGCATTTGTCAAGCGTTTCTCCAACTCTTTCTGCTCGTTGCATATCTTTTCTCGTGTCTCTCTAATGACACGTGAACTGTGCATGAGGAGAACGTGTTTTTCTTGTAGTTCCTCCTTCTTGCGTTTATGGTTTTCGCCTTCGAGCTTAAGCCTTTCGAGCATGGTATATGTGTGTCGCACCTCTCCGGTAGCTTTCCAATCCTCCAGCAACTTTTTATCTTCGGCGATTTCGGGCGACTCCTTTTTGTTTCTTATTTCATTTAACTGCTCCTCGGCCTTTTTCACCTCACTGCTGTATGTCGCAAAATTGTCGAGCCAAGTGAGCTTTTTCTCAATCTCGTCGAAAGCCTTCTTAAGTTCACATATCTTTTTCTCTTCCTCTTGTAGAAGGGTCTTCTTTGTTTCACGTTCTTCGAGAGTAAGCAGTTTGTACGAATTTATATCGTGTAGTATTTTTTCGTATTGCTCCTTCTTGCCACTGAAGGTTTCAAAGATGTATTTACTTATTTTGGAGTATATTTCAGTTCCGGTAAGTTTTTCCAGGATATCACTCTTCTCGTTTCCTTTACTATTGAGAAATCTCGTGAATGCTCCTTGCGCAAGGAGTGTTGTGCGGCAGAACTCTTCAAATTTCAACCCCACTACGTCGGCTGCTGTAATCCTCTCATTAAATTCGTTTCGTTTATTTATGGTAATGCCACTCTCTTTGCATTCGAGTGAACATCCCAAATTCATCTTTCCACTCCTCACACCACGTATGGCATGCCACGAAGCGATGTAGTGTCTATTGTCGTTGCCTATGAATGTCAGTCGTGAATAGGCCTCGTTTGCGTTGCGACGGATAAGCTGACAAGGGTTGCCTATTCTCACTTTATCGTTTTTGTCTATGCTCTTGTCCTCATAATCTTCGAGTCCGTAGCCTTCGAGACGTGGCGCAGTGTTGTAGAGTGCCAGACAGATAGCATCGAGAATAGTACTTTTTCCCGAGCCTGTTGCACCACATATAAGAAACAGCGGTTCGGTGGCGAGTGGTGCACTGTTAAAATCGATGGTGGCCTCACCTATCGAAGCTATATTTTTTATTTCGAGTTTTATGAATTTCATATTAATCTTCCTTGTCCACGTTATTTACTGCTTCTATGCTCTCTAAAAGCATTTGTTGTAACTCCTTGCTCATGTCTTTGCCGAATTGTCTGCGATAATAGTCCATTGCAATGTCGAGTGGTGATAATTGTCTTATTTCCTCGGGAGCAAATGTACTCTGCTCGCTTGTAGATACTGTTTCGCGCACTGGCTGTATTTCGCAAAGGATGGCTTCGAGTCCCGAAAATTTCTCCTCTATCATGGCTCTCTCTCTCATGGGGATCACGTCTTTCACCTTAAGTCTTACGCGGACATACGATTTTCTTTTAGGTAAGGTATCTATCTCTTCGAGAATAGTATCTATACCCTCTTTGTCATGCTGAATTGTATATATGGGCACAAGTGGCTCTATGGTTGCCTCGCGTACAGTGGGTAGAGTATCATGTTGTTCTATTTCTACAATGCTTACTGAGTGTGGATAATTCTCGTCGAAGTTCAGGGGTATTGGACTTCCGGAGTATCTTGCTCTGTCGCTGCCATTTACTGCCTGTGGATGATGTATGTGTCCCAATGCAAGATAGTCATACCCCTCGCCAAGCTCCTCGATATTCTCGTACACAAGGTGTGTACACTTGCTCTCGTGCCCCCTGATGTTTGCACCACACACTGCCAGATGACCTGTCATTATTACCGGCAAATTGTTGCTGTTTCTCTCTTGCACGTGAGCAAGTAACTGCCGATGGAAATAGTGCATGCGACTCTCTGTCTCGCTCTCTATGGCAGGGTAATTGGCATGATAGACGTAGGGAACCGCAACTATGTATCCCACAGTTTTTTTCTCGCTGTTCTCCACGCTTATAATATGTTTTTCGTAGTTTGCAGTATTTTCATTACGCTCGATGTTACCCACGATTTTCACGTCGAAAGCACTCCATAGCTCTCCGTTAAGTTCGAGACGTGAACTGCTGTCGTGATTTCCGGCTGTAATGATAATTTTCATAGCGGGAGCCGTTGCTCGCAATTCGAGTATCATTCTGTTGTATAGCTTTTGTGCGGCAATGGTGGGAGCTACGCTGTCATATACGTCTCCGCTTATTATAAGTGCATCGGGGGCCTCGTTGCGCACAATGTCACACAACTGTTTCAAGAAACAAAGGTGCTCTTCGCTTCTCTCATATCCGTAGAAGCTATGTCCAAGATGCCAATCGCTTGTATGTATTATTTTCATTGAATTTTCGACTTTAAAATAATGGTGTTGCTGCCAAAAAAACTCCATTGTTCAAAATTAATTTTAAATTGTTGTTTCAGCAAACATTTTTCTCGAAAATGCTCTATATGAATAATTCCCTTTGCTATCTTTTATAATTTTTCTTTAAAATTTTAAGTTAAAATATTAATTTTGCAAGTGCTATGGAAATATTAATATTAGGGGGAACTGAGCAAAAACTTTATGAACTTGTCGCCCCACTTGTGATGAATCCTGCTATCATCAGGCAGAACAATAATTATCCTTTCAAGACATTGCCCAAGTATATATGGCATGTTGCAATAGAAGGTGATGAGGTTCTCGGTTTTATTCCGTTAAAACCTCTGAATAATGGTTATTGCATTGATAATTATTATATAAAGGGAGATGACAAGGAAATTATCGCATCCTTGTTGAGAAGTGTTATCGGAGATATTTCCAGCAAGTTTCAGCTGACAGGAATCATTAACAAGCGTCACGTGCCATATTTCGCAGAGAATGATTTCAAGACATTCCTGGAGCTTAAGAATTACGATAAAATGGAATATTTAAGGGAGCACGATGATTAAGCAATTGAATGTCTACGATGCTGCTATGAGACGATTGAAGATTATCTTCGATAGTTTCGAATATGTATATATCTCATTTTCCGGCGGCAAAGACAGCGGCGTACTGTTGAATCTATGTGTAGAATACATTCGACGCTACGCACCGCATCGCAAGCTGGGTGTTTTCCACATGGATTATGAGGCGCAGTACAGACATACAACCGAATATGTTCAGCGCATACTCTCTTCAAATAGTGATGTTTTCGAAGTCTTTCACTGCTGTGTCCCTTTCAAGGTTGTCACCTGCACTTCGATGTTCCAGAGATATTGGCGTCCTTGGGACGAGAATATGAAGGATTTGTGGGTGCGTACCCGTCCTGAGAACTGTTTGACAAAAGAGGACTTTGACTTTTACTCCGAGGATTTATGGGATTACGATTTTCAGATACTCTTTTCCCAATGGTTACGCCGTCACAAAGGTGTAAAGAATATATGCAGTCTTGTAGGTATACGCACCGAAGAGAGTTTCAATAGATGGAGAGTGATACATAGTGAAAAAAACTATAAACATTTCATGAACTGTCGTTGGACAAGAATGATTGATGATGTTGCATGCAGCGCCTACCCCATCTTCGATTGGAAGACAGTAGATATATGGACTGCCAACGGCAAGTTCTCATGGGATTATAATCATCTGTACGACCTATACTATCAAGCCGGTGTGCCACTAAACAGACAACGCGTGGCAAGCCCGTTTATCTCAGAGGCCATATCCTCGTTGGAGATTTATCGTGTAATCGATCCGGACACATGGGGGCGTATGGTGAGTCGTGTAAATGGTGTGAACTTCGCAAGTATATATGGCGATACAACAGCCATGGGCTGGAGGTCTATTAAATGCCCCGAGGGTTTTTCGTGGAAACAATATATGTATTTCTTGCTTGATACTCTACCCGAACATGTCAGAAATAATTACTTGGAAAAACTGAATGTGAGTATGAAATTCTGGCGTACGAGAGGAGGATGTCTCAGCAGCGAAACGATAGAAAAGCTCCGTAAGGCTAATGTGCAGTTCACTATTGGCGAGACTACTTCGTACAATACCAACAAAAGGCCTGTGTTGATGGAGTATATCGATGATATCGACATAGCAGAGTTTCGCGAGATTCCCACTTACAAACGCATGTGTATATGTATACTGAAGAATGATCATGTGTGCAAGTATATGGGTTTTGCTGTCACGAAAAAGGAAAAAGAGTTAAGAGAAGATGTTGTAAGAAAATATAAAGCATTGAGGGATGGAAAAGAAGAGTCCGGTATATAATGTTAAAGCTGTACCTGTGGAGAAGGTGGTTGCAAATGAGTATAATCCCAATGTTGTTGCCCCACCCGAAATGAAACTGCTTGAGCTTTCCATTTGGGAAGATGGATACACAATGCCTTGTGTGTGCTACTATCGTAAAGAGGACGACTGTTACGAAATTGTCGATGGTTTTCATCGTTATATGGTGATGAAAACTTCACAACGTATATATGAGCGTGAAAAGGGCTTGCTGCCTGTAACAGTAATCGATAAGGATATTTCGGAGAGAATGGCATCGACGATACGTCACAACAGAGCGCGAGGCACGCACATGGTAGAACTTATGAGCAGCATCGTGGGTGAGCTTACAAAGTCGGGGATGTCCGACGCATGGATAATGCGCAACATAGGAATGAGCAAGGATGAGTTGTTACGTTTGAAACAGATTTCGGGACTTGCCGAGCTATTTGCAAACAGAGAGTTCGGTCGCTCCGAAGAGTGGGTCGAAGAGTAATTAAATTAAAGAATGGACACTACCCTGGTATATGTGTTTTTGCTGACCATTGCAGCGAGTTTCATACAGCGTGTCAGTGGTTTCGGGTTCGGAATATTTGTAATGATGTTCTTCCCGTTTTTCTTGTCGTCATACGGTGAGTCGATAACCCTCTCCGGGCTTTTGGCCGGAACGACAGCTTTGCTTATTGCCATCAGAAATTTCAAGCATATCAAATGGAATGTCATGTGGATAATTGTCCTATTCAATGTCGCTATTTCATATATTGCCATTGAATATATGGCATCTGTCAGCAACGAAATGCTTAAACGATGTCTGGGAATACTGCTTGTAATTACCGCGATATATTTTATGTTATGCGATGGAAAGGTGAAGATGGTCATCCGTTCAAAAATTTCGCAAGCAGTTGTAGGTGCATTGAGTGGCGTGATGGGTGGAATGTTTGCTATGCCCGGCCCGCCTGTTGTGCTTTATTGCATAAGCGCTATTGATGACAAACGCGAATACATTGCAACTCTTCAGGCATTTTCAGTAGTCTTTAATATATTTTATACAATATTCAGAGCCAACGTCGGTTTCTTCACTGAAAACACCTTCATGTATTGGAGTGTCGGTCTTACCGGTCTTGTTGCAGGAGCATGGCTCGGCTCGCGTTGCTTTGAATATATAAGCAGTTCGATGCTCAAAAGAATCGTCTACATCATGATGATGATAAGTGGCATAGCTGCCATTCTATGATATAATGAAAAAAAATATAGCCGGTCACCCGGCTATATTTTTTGTATATTGTTGATGTCGATTATTCCATCTCGTTCAACAGTTTTTCAACCTCTTCGTACTTTTTAGTCATTTTCAACTGCTGATAAATGTTAGAAAGTACTGCGCCCCACAAGTCGATTCTATCAGGCTTCTCTGCGCGAAGTTTCTCGTAAAGGGGAAGAGCATCCTCGCAGAATTGTTTGAGCTCTTTCTCCATGTTGAGGTTGTAATAGCAGTTGTTGAGACCTGAACCCCAAAGCTCAACTCTCTCGGGCTGCAAAGTGCGGAGTTTCTCGTAAAGAGGAAGGGCCTTGCGGTTGTAAGAGGCAACTACCTCTTTGTCTTTCTTGATTTTAGCCTTATCGTTGATGTTTGTGCTTGCATTCTCCTGGTTGTAAATCTGGCCGAGGAGTGTGTAGCAGATACCCAGGTTGACAAGTGCACCTTCGTAGTTGGGATCCTTCTCAAGTGCCTTGTTGTACCATTCCATTGCATCGTTCAAACACTTGTTGCGTGCATCAGCCTCTCTAAGGCTCTTTTCTCCCTCCTGAAGGATAAGTCCCTTCACAAAGTAGAATACAGGGTTTGAGGGATCCGAAGCAATCATCTCGTCAGCAAACTTTGTCATCTCCTCGCTCTTGTTGCTCTTCTCGTAGTATCCCATAAGACTCTGATAGAAGTAGGGGTTGGTGGGATACGCCTTCGCACCATCTTTCAATGTCTGCAACCATGCAACTGAGTCGCCTGAATTTACCTGAGCCATTGCTTTGTATTTAAAAGCATTCTCCTTGAAGCTGGGCTCTTGCATTGCAAGGTCGATGTTCTTCAATACATTAGCATAGTTCTCGGTCTGCATACCGCAAAGTGATGCATAGTAAGCAGCATTTGCATTAAGCTCTACATCCTTAACAACGGGAATAGTGTCGAGGGGCTCGAGTGTTGATGTTTTGATGAACATGTCAAACTGCTTGAATGCCTCGTCATATTTTCCCTCGTTGTAGAAGTATGCACCACCATTGAAAAGCTGGTTACGGTTCTCGTACATCATCTGTACAATTTCCATTGAATATTTGGGTGCTACCTTGCCTTTAGCGTTGGGTGCTTTGTCGAGCTCGTCACATTTAATAAGGTAATCAAAGATGTCGTAGCTTGAATTGTAGAGAAGAGGAGCATTGAATGACTGACCTTGTGAGCGTTTGTAGTTCTCTTCGTCGATAACGCCTTTCTTTGCCTTGCAAGCTACATACCATACGTATGCATCGCTGTTGGTGAGGGGGCTCTTAATAGCAGCCTGAATAGTATTGAGAGCGCCGGCGTTGTCACCGAGAGTGATAGCCTTCTCAGCTTCTTTTGCTTTTGCCATAAGCTCTTTACGCTCTTTTTTCTGCGCTTTTATCTGTTCTTTTGTAAGCTCTTGTCCTGATACAGTGCTTGCAGCCAGAACCACAGCTAAAGATAAAACTAATTTTTTCATGTTCTTAAATTTTAAAAAATGAATTATTCGTTGTTATTCTCGTTAGTATTGGGTGTTTCATTGGTAATAGTTTCACCGTTCTCCTCGCCATCAACTTCGGCCTCGTGACTTACCTTACATACAGAGCTGATTGTGTCATTCTTCTTCTTGAGGTCGATGATGCGTACTCCCTGTGTTGCACGACCGATTGTAGGAATCTGCTCAACAGCTGTTCTGATAGCGATACCCGATTTGTTTATTACCATCAGGTCGTTGTCGTTTGTTACACCCATAATGGCAATGAGGGCACCTGTCTTTTCTGTTACATTGAGTGTCTTGACACCTTTACAACCGCGGTTCACAGTAGGATACTCGTCGCTCACTGAACGCTTACCGTAGCCCTGCTCCGAGAGTACAAGGATGGTCTTGGGTGTCTCCTTGTTGAGAACTACCATTCCTACTACCTCGTCGCCTTCGTCGAGTGCCATACCTCTTACACCGGTTGCTGTACGTCCCATTGTACGTACTGTGTTCTCATTGAAGCGTACGGCACGACCCTTGCGGTTTGCAAGTACGATGTCGCTGTCACCGTCGGTGAGTGCCACAGAGATTACTCTGTCGTCTTCGCGGATGGTTATCGCGTTGATACCGTTAGCGCGGGGACGTGAATATTGCTCGAGGCTTGTCTTCTTAATTATACCCTGTTTAGTACAGAATATAAGGTTGTGGCTGTTGATGAAATTGCTGTCTGCAAGTGTCTTCACGCGCACGATAGCATTGAGCGAATCGTCAGAATTGATGTTGAGCAGGTTCTGTATCGCACGACCCTTTGAGTTTTTACCACCCTCGGGAAGCTCGTATACCTTGAGCCAATAGCAACGGCCACGCTGTGTGAAGAACATCATGGTGTTGTGCATGGTGGCAGTATAGATGTGCTCTATGAAGTCTGCATCACGGGTGTCGCTGCCTCGTGAGCCTACACCGCCTCTGTTCTGAGCGCGGTATTCCGCAAGCGGAGTACGTTTGATGTAGCCCATGTGCGAGATTGTTATCACCATCTCATCGTCGGCATAGAAGTCCTCGGGGTTGAAGTCTTCCGATGCACTGTATTCTATGCGGCAACGGCGCTCGTCACCATATTTCTCTTTGATTTCGATAAGTTCGTCTTTGATAACCTTCTTGCAAAGTTCATCATTTGAGAGTACCTCTTTATAATATTCAATCTTTTTAGCAATCTCGTTGTATTCGTCGCGAAGCTGCTCTTGCAAGAGTCCTGTGAGCTGACGCAGACGCATCTCAACGATGGCATTTGCCTGTATCTCGCTCAGATTGAAACGCTCGATAAGTCCGGCCTTTGCGTCAGCAGGTGATTTTGCTGCGCGAATGATGCGTACTACCTCGTCGATGTTGTCCGATGCAATGATAAGTCCTTCGAGGATATGTGCACGCTCCTCGGCTTTGCGCAGGTCGAACTTTGTGCGACGTATTACCACCTCGTGGCGGTGCTCTATGAAGTTGCTAATGCAATCTTTTAATGTAAGCAGACGGGGACGCCCATGTACAAGAGCAATGCAGTTTACGCTGAACGATGTCTGCAATGCACTCATCTTGTAGAGTTTGTTCAGAAGCACATTTGCATTGGCGTCGCGTTTAACATCAATAACTATGCGCATACCCGACTGGTCGGACTCGTCGTTGATATTGGAAATGCCTTCAATCTTCTTTTCATTGACCATTGCGGCAATATCCTTTATAAGCTCTTCCTTATTTACATTGTAGGGGATTGCTGTTACAATTATCTTGTCGTGATAGTCGCCTGCCTCTATTTCGCATACGGCGCGCATCACTACCCTTCCGCGACCTGTCTCGTAAGCGTCGCGAACTCCAGCAAGGCCATAAATGTCGCAGCCTGTGGGGAAATCGGGTGCCTTGATGTGTTGCATCAAGCCGTCAGTGTCAATCTCGGGGTTGTCGATATATGCTACACATGCATCGATAACCTCGGTAAGGTTATGAGGCGGAATATTTGTTGCCATACCTACGGCAATACCCGATGAGCCGTTAATGAGAAGGTTGGGGATACGTGTGGGCATCAACACCGGTTCTTGTGTCTCGTTAGAATAGTTGGGAACGAAATCCACAGTCTCTTTGTAAAGGTCCTGTGCCATATCCTCACCAATCTTGCGCAGACGTGCCTCTGTGTAACGCATGGCAGCGGGTGAGTCTCCGTCAATAGAACCGAAGTTACCCTGACCGTCAATTAAAGGATAGCGCATAACCCAGCTTTGTGCCATACGCACAAGAGCCATATATACCGAAGAGTCACCATGAGGGTGATACTTACCGAGTACATCACCGACAGTACGTGCCGATTTTAGATATTTCTTATCGGAAGTGTTTCCCAATTCCATCATTCCATATAGAATACGGCGATGTACGGGCTTAAGGCCGTCGCGCACGTCGGGGAGCGCACGAGCCACGATTACCGACATCGAGTAGTTGATGTACGAAGTACGCATCTGATCCTCGATGTTGATTTTTATAATTCTATCGTTGTCAATCATTTAATATAAAGTATTATTATAATCAATAAACGGAATGTGCGGTATTTGTGTGTATACCCGCGTAAAAACGTGCTAAATTACATAAAATTCACGAATTGGGCAAAAAAAAACGCAAAATTGTGTCGTGCACATCGATTGTTTTTATGAATTTTACGTGCAATAATTCAACCACTTTGGCAGTTTTTTCGAAAAAGTTGTCTGACATTTAGTGTTTTTTAATATGTTGGCACGGTTTTTGTAAGGATTGTTATGTAAAAATAGTTGTCCGATGCCATGCAAGATATTAATTTCGCACTCGAAAAAGCATGATTTTCATGACAAATGTTATTTGCCACTGACTTTTTGTCAGTGTAATTAGTGTTCACAAACAGTTTGAATATTGAATGAGGAGAATGAACTATGAACAACCAATTTTCTAAAAATTTGTCCCGAATAATAACCTTCAGCAAAGAGGAAGCTTGTCGTCTGCGCTGCAAGAGCATCAGATCGGAGCATCTTTTGCTGGGTTTGTTGCGCGACACAGATGGAAACGCAGCAAGCATACTCAGCAGTATGTCCGTAGACTTTGCGAAACTACGAGAGGATATTGATAAATTTTTCAACTCGGCGGATATTGCCAACATGTCCGAAAAAGTGGAAGATGTGTCAAGCTTGGCTAATGATGAAAAAGCGCAGGATGCGTCGGATGTCGTTCTCGACGAGGATGCATCGAAAGTTTTACGTTTTTGTATACTCGAAGCACGTATGTTAAAAAGTAATTTAGTTGATACAGAGCATCTTTTGCTCGCTATCTTGAAGGAAAAGAATAATAATGCGGCGGCAATTCTTGCCAAGAACGATGTCACCTATTCCGATGTTCGTGAGGCGTTGCAGATTAAGCCCGATGTGCGCGACGGCTTTGGCTTTACCGACGAAGATGACGAAGAAGAGGATAATTCCGCATCGAGCGGACGTGGTTTCTCCGGCGCGCGTCAGGCATCGTCCGAGACACAGCAGAAACGTTCGTCGAACGACACTCCTGTACTCGACAATTTCGGCTTTGACATGACAAAGGCTGCCAAAGAGGGATTGCTCGACCCTGTCGTAGGTCGCGAAAAAGAGATAGAACGCATATCACAGGTTCTAAGTCGCAGAAAAAAGAACAACCCTGTGCTCATAGGTGAGCCAGGAGTGGGAAAATCTGCAATTGTCGAGGGGCTTGCCCAGCGCATTATACAGCGCAAAGTGTCGCGTGTGCTCTTTGACAAACGTATCGTGTCGCTTGACATGACTGCTGTTGTTGCAGGTACAAAATATCGCGGACAGTTTGAGGAGCGTCTGCGTGCGATACTCAACGAGCTCGAAAAGAACCCCAATATAATACTGTTCATTGACGAAATGCACACTATCGTAGGTGCAGGTTCTTCACCCGGCTCAATGGATGCAGCAAACATTCTTAAGCCAGCTCTTGCGCGTGGACAGGTGCAGTGCATAGGTGCTACAACTCTCGATGAATACCGTAAGAGTATCGAAAAAGATGGTGCATTGGAGCGTCGTTTCCAAAAAGTTATCGTCGAGCCTACATCGGCCGATGACACTCTACATATTCTCATGAATATAAAGGAAAGATACGAAAACCATCACAATGTAACATATACCGAAGAGGCTCTCAAGGCCTGCGTCACTTTGACCGAGAGATACATTACAGACAGATGCTTCCCCGACAAAGCCATCGATGCTATGGATGAGGTGGGTGCACGTATGCACATGACAAATATATCTGTTCCTCGCGAGATTGAGGAGCAGGAGAAACTTGTCGAGGTTGCGCGCAGCGAGAAGCACGAGGCTGTAAAATGTCAGGACTTTGAGCGAGCTGCCAACTATCGTGACTATGAGAAAAAGATGGAAGAGCGTCTCACCGAAATGAAAAACGAGTGGGAGAAAAGTATACGCAGCGAACGTCAGACAGTAGACGATCAGAAGGTTGCTGAAGTTGTATCAATGATTTCAGGCATTCCTGTACAGCGCATGCAACAGGATGAGTGGGCACGCTTGAGAACAATGAAGAGTGAACTCACAAGCAAGGTGGTTGCACAGGATGCCGCAATAGACAAACTCACAAAGGCCATTCTGCGTAGTCGTGTGGGATTGCAGAACCCCAACAAACCCATCGGTACATTTATGTTTCTGGGCCCCACAGGAGTGGGAAAAACATTGCTTGCAAAAGAGTTGGCACGGTTTATGTTTGGCACCACTGATGCACTTGTACGCATCGACATGAGCGAGTATATGGAAAAATTCACAGTGTCGCGTCTTGTGGGAGCACCTCCGGGATACGTTGGTTACGATGAGGGTGGACAGCTTACCGAGCGCGTTCGTCGTCGCCCCTACTCTATTGTTCTTCTCGACGAGATAGAGAAGGCTCACACCGATGTGTTCAACCTGCTGTTGCAAGTGATGGACGAGGGAAGACTCACCGACAGCTACGGACGCACGATAGATTTCCGCAATACAGTGATTATAATGACCTCGAACATCGGTACACGCGAACTTAAGGATTTTGGTGCAGGAATAGGTTTTGCAAAGCACGAGAACAATGGCAATAAAGAGTATTCACGCGGAGTGATACAAAAGGCCTTGAACAAACGTTTTGCGCCCGAGTTTATAAACCGTGTAGACGAGATTATAAACTTCGACCAGCTCGACCTTAACGCAATTATTAATATTGTGGATTTGGAGCTTGCTCAGGTGTTGAAGCGTACAAAGGAGATGGGTTATACACTATCATTGGATGCACCGGCAAAAGAGTTCCTTGCAAAGAAAGGCTACGATGTACAGTTTGGAGCGCGTCCTCTGAAGCGTGCTATTCAGAATTACATTGAAGATGAACTTTCCGAGCTTATCCTTTCCCAAACTATCGCTGCCGGTAATAACATAAGCGTTACAATCGATGCCGAAAATGACAAACTCTGTTTCACAGTTGTCAACGAATAGAAAAGTCGGAAAGAATTGCATATAAGCAGACAAAATGTCAGATGTTGATACATCTGGCATTTTTTTTGTTTTATAATCATGTAGTAATCGAATAATAATAAAAAACCAAATATTATGCAGAAAGGTAACATTGGGGTAACAACAGAGAATATCTTCCCCGTAATCAAAAAATTTCTTTACAGCGACCATGAGATTTTCCTCCGCGAGATTGTTTCAAATGCGATTGATGCTACACAAAAACTTAAAACCCTTTACGAGAAGGGTGAGTTCAAAGGTGAGCTTGGCGATCTTAAAGTAACGGTTACACTCAAGGACGATGCTATCGTGGTAAGCGATAACGGTATCGGTCTTACAACTGAAGAGATTAACAAATACATCAATCAGATTGCTCTTTCGGGTGCGACTGACTTCCTTGAGAAATACAAGGATACAGCCAACTCCATTATCGGCCACTTTGGACTTGGATTTTACTCGGCATTCATGGTTTCAAAGCGTGTTGAGATTGTAACAAAATCGTACAAAGATGGTGCTAAAGCCGTTAAGTGGAGCTGTGACGGTAGCCCCGAATATGAAATCACCGAAGCAGAGAGAGAGTCTCGCGGTACCGACATCATCATGTACATCGACGAGGAGAGCAAAGAGTTCCTCGATGAATCGCGCATTTCGTCAATCCTTAACAAATACTGCAAGTTCCTCCCCGTTTCCATTGCATTCGGCAAAAAGAAAGAGTGGAAAGATGGTAAACAGGTAGAAACAGACGAGGACAATATAATCAACGACACCACTCCTTTGTGGACACGTAAACCCTCGGAGTTGAATGACGAGGATTATAAGAATTTCTATCGCACGCTCTACCCCATGAGCGATGAACCCCTCTTCTGGATTCACTTGAATGTTGATTTCCCCTTCCACTTGACAGGAATACTCTATTTCCCCAAGATAAAGAGCAACATCGACATGCAGAGAAATAAAATACAGCTCTACTGCAATCAGGTATATGTTACCGACGAGGTAGAGGGTATTGTACCCGATTTCCTCACTTTGATGCACGGTGTTATCGACTCACCCGATATTCCTCTTAACGTCTCTCGTTCTTATCTCCAGAGCGATGCAAATGTGAAGAAAATTTCGGGTTATATCTCCAAAAAGGTATCTGACCGTTTGCAGTCAATATTTAAGAGTGACCGCAATGAGTTTGAGCAGAAGTGGAACGACCTTAAGATATTCATTGGCTACGGAATGCTCACCGAAGAGGATTTCTATGACAAAGCAAGCAAATATGCTCTCTTGCAGGACACCGATGGCAAGAAGTACACCTACGAAGAGTACAAAACTCTCGTATCGGCTCAGCAGACAGATAAGGAGGGAAATATCATATACCTCTACACCAATAACAAGGATAAAGAATATGGCTTCATCGAGGCAGCCACAGCCAAAGGTTACAATGTGCTTTTGATGGATGGTCAGCTTGATGTTGCTCTCATCAGTCTGCTTGAGCGTAAGTTTGAAAAGACACGTTTCACACGTGTGGACAGCGATACTGTGGAGCGTCTTATCGTAAAGGAGGAGCAGAAGGAATCATCGCTCAAAAACAGTGAACGCGACATTCTCACAGGCATGTTCCAAAGCCAGATGCCAAAGATGGAGAAAAAAGAGTTCTACGTACAGGTGCAGGCAATGGGTGTGAATGGTGCTCCCATTATGATTACCCAGTCGGAATATATGCGTCGTATGAAGGAGATGGCGGCAATACAGCCCGGCATGAGTTTCTATGGTGACATGGCCGATATGTATACTGTTATTCTCAACGAAGAGCATACTTTGATTAAACGTATTCTTGGCGATGCCGAGAGCTCATGTGCAACAAAGCTCCAACCCATCGATAGCGAGAATGAGACTCTCGAAAACCGTCGTAAAGAACTTTACGATGCTCGCAAAGACAAGAAGGAGGACGAGATACCTCAGAGCGAGAAAGACGAGCTTGCCGATGTTGAGCAGAAGATTACAAAGCTCAAAAGCGACAAAGAGGCTCTTCTTGCCAAGTATGCCGTTGGCGACAAATATGTGCGTCAGCTTATAGATATCACACTTTTGCAGAACAACATGCTTACGGGTGAAGCATTGAACAATTTTGTGAAACGCAGTATAGAACTGATGAAGTAATAAAATAGAACGTCAAATTATTTGGGCGCAGATTGTGTAACAGCAATCTGCGCTTTTTTTGTTGCATACTATTTGCCGATTTTACACTCAATATGTAGCTATAACAATATGTGATGGCCCCAAAAGTATTAAGTGTTATTTCGGCAACCTTCCTCTGACGCTTTGTGACTTCTTTTGCAGTAAAAAACGCAATGAGTAAGAACATTTTATTTAGTAACACAAGTTGGCGTTCCCATCTAATGCGTGAAACATCAGAACGTAGAACTGCCGACGAACAAAAAGAGGACAAATGCAACAAAGTAACCTCTTTCCAAACAACACCCGACCACGAGCATTATGCGAGTGAGAAACTGCTATTTGACAGCCTCCAGACGATAGTCGAAAGAATTGTTCAGGAGATAAACCGCGCCTACGAGTCGGAGAATTTTATCTACAACGAACTATTGAAAGAGAAATCCTTTGCCGAAGAGTGCGATGCGGCATTGAAGGCTGCAATAGAGAGTGAAGAGAAACGCGCGTCTGACGAGGAAAATGCAATCAAAAAAAGTCTTGGACAGTTACAGCAATTCGTCGAGTACAAAAATCTTTTACAGCTTAATTCTCTTATCATGTATGGCTATTCGGCCATTGGTACAGGAGAAGCGGTTAATGCTGTACAAGTTTTCGCAGGATGTTACAACAGCAATGGTGAACTTAAAGAGGATGCTTCGATACTTACTTCCATCTATCAGTTACCATTGGGACAGGCATACCGACTCAACTGTGATAAACTCGAAGATGATTCATTGGCAAATATTTTGCTTTATGACAATGAGGGAAACATTTGTCCATTCACTCTTGAATTGAAAGATACGATATTTGTTCCCGACAGAGCAATTTCTCGTATCGGCCTATCCTATAAAGGCACTGCACCAACAGTGGAGTCGTTTAATCTCGAAAACATAGTTGCTACTGTTGCCGATGGCACAGTAGACAGAAGCAAACTATCCACCGAAATGCTCGAAGAGATTGCCAACATCGCACAATCGGTGATTAACGAAATGAAACGAGCAATAAATTCCGAGGAGAGTATTAAGAGCGAACTGCAAAATCAGGTATCATCTAATGCGGTTGCTTGTGAAAAGACACAGTCTCAACTCGAAAATGAGATTATACGTTCGACAGTGGTAGATAAAAACCTGCTCAATCGCGTCGAGAAGTTGGAAAGTAGATGTGTTGTGCTCAGCGAAACAGAATACAATTCCATAGAATACAAAAACAACGATACAATTTATTTTGTAATTGAGGAATAATCATGGCAATATACAATTCAAATAAAGAGATAATATTCGTATCAGCAGGAAAAAGAGTCATTGCATTCATTGCAAAAGGGGCATCTATTATATGGCAAGCGGTACGTAGTTGCTTTGGTGCAGGATGCTGGCGAGACGATAAATCGTGGAACGATAATGAGTGTTGGAAAGATTAAACAAATAAAACAAAATATTATGGCAAATTATAGCGAAAATCCGATATTGTCATCGGATGTAAATTGGAACGAGGAAGACCCTGCAAACGGTCTTTTGTGGTCAGGAAAATCTATCAGAGAGTTCCAACAAAAGAAAAACAAAGAGACAGAGATAAACACTGCAACAAAGGTGGGAGCATTGCATTTCGATGCTTCTACAATGACCCTTTATCAGTTTGCAAGCGAAGAGGCAAAAGAGTTATGGCTCAGTAACAACAACGAGGGATTGTTGCTGGGTGTTGTACCATTCAACTTCACAGGAACTCTCAACCAGATTAAAATTATCAACAATCTTGGCTCAACTAATCTTTATTACACAACTGAGAGCGAAGCTGTGGTTTTGAGTGTTGCTTTTCTTTCTCAACAAAAAAGCATCACAGATGTTTCTTGGAGTGACGTGAACGAAGATTTTCGTGTTTCTGTAAGTGTAGACAGAGGCTCAAACGGCATTTATGAGACTATTATATCCGACCATTTGCTACTAAACGGTAAACTATTTACTGTCGATGTTAAGAAATATCTCGCCAATGGTGCCAATCGCGTAAAGATTTCGGTAAAAGGTGTGGACACAGGAATCAGCAAGAGTCTTGTTCTTACAGTAAACATCACTTCTATGTTTATCAGACCTGCCAATTTTACGTGGAATACTCCATTTATCGAGGGTAATATCTACCCTATTGGAGGTATGAATATCGGTGGCAATCTGCAAAAACTCCTCAAAGTAAAAGTCAAAGGTAACAACTACGAAAAAAACTACACTGTTAATATTGGCTCGTCTACATACATTAACACTGCATACTACTATTCCGGAATGGAATTTCCCAGCATGGGCAGTGGCATCTATAACATTGAACTGTGGCTCGATGCTAACGGACTCGAAAGTGAGCATCTTAGCTATAATATCATCTGTGTTTCAAAAGCCGACGTAGCCACAGCGCAATTTGTAGCTCTAAACGAGATGAGTGATAGTGTACCTAATGGTATTGAGAAAAACATTTTCGCCTACACTCTCTATAATAAGGGAGAGCAACAAAGCGACATAACAGTTCAAGTCGGTATTGATGGCCGCTTGCTTGTTGACGAAACACTCTACAATGTATCAACAGGCAGCAAAGTATACTACACAGCGGCAGTTGAATATGAAAGTGAAGCTGATAACCTTGAAGTAGATGTAACGGTAACAAACGGTAATACTGTCAATATCAAGAAACCATTGGATAACAGTGCGTTATACCCTGCCACAAAAGGTGCTACACTCTATATAAACGAGTCGAGACGAAACAATACGCAGGCTAACAAAGAAAAATTTATTAATGAAGCCACAGGCGAAGAGATCAATGCAGTTTGGGAAAACTTTATTTTTGATACTGATGCCCATGCTACCGACGATACAGGTAGAAAATGTCTCAATGTTCCCGCAGGCTCAAAAGTAACAATTGCAGCACAACCCCTTGCTAAATGGGGACGTGAAGGCAGTAAGACCATAGAGTTTGCATTCAAGGCGAGCAACGTCTCCAACTACAACGAGAACATCATCACCATAGCCAATGCCGACGGTAAAGGCATTCAAATCAAGCCCAAGAATGTACTTGTGCTCATGAGTGGTACAGCCAACAATAATACCCTTCAAAGTTACAACCTAAAAGACGAAGAATATGTTCATCTGCTCATCACCATTGTCAAAGGTTATCAAAACTATGGCAACCTTTGTCAGATATACGTTAATGGTGTAAAAACCACCTCATTCGACTTCGGAAGCGAGAATTTCATCGTCTCCGCCAACATAGTTATTGGTTCATCTTCTGCCGATACTTATCTTTACAAACTGCGTGTCTATGAGCAGGGATTCGAGTGGGCTGCTGTCACCGACAACGTAGCAAACAGTCTCCCTACTCACGAAGAAAAAATAGCATACATAAATAATGTGAAATCCATCTTGGATACTAACTATAATGTAGACTACGATGCTGTTTACGGCAAACGTAATACGTTTGTCGTGGAGATGATTGATGGTGCCTCGTTCCCCGATAAACTTCACCCGGCAGGTGGTAAATGTAACACATGGATAAACATTGTAGACCGCATAGACGATGAGCTTGACGAGGAATTCAAACAACTCTTCAGTGGTGAATTAATCGCCAATCAAGAGATTGAAGGACAAGGAACAACTGCTATGACCTATCTACGATGGAACACCCGTCAGAAATTAGGTGCAGAGTATGGCAAACGCAGAATAACTGCCAAAAAGAATGTTGCATCCTCTATGCACTCACATAAAATGGGTGCAACAAGAATGTTCAATGAACTTCACCATGCCATCGTTGGTGCAAACGAAGGTAATGGCCGAGTTGCTGTGTTTCAATATCCCGTTTATGGTTTCCAAAAGTTTACGGAAGGTACAACAACCACTTACCAATTTATCGGACTTTACACCATAGGTCCGGACAAAGGCGACAAAAAAACATTTGGATACGACAAGTACGAAGAGAGCATCATACATCTTGAGGGTGCCGACCACACCCCTCTGGGTGTTGGATTTGACTACCCATGGAGCGAACTTAAGTACAGTTCGGCAAAAGAATCACTCGGAGCTGTCAATACCAAAGGCGAAACAGTCTCGGCATGGGAGGTTGGTGCCGTCGGTAAACTTAGCACAGATAATGAGAGCGACGAAGCAGCTGTAAAGGCTGTGCTCAACACCGAGTTCCGCCCTGCCTATGACATTGTTTACAATTCCTCGACATTCATTAAAGGAATCACCTCTGAAGAGTATACCGAAATGACTGCCGACCCTATTGCATGGCGTAAAAAAGAGACTGTTGATGGAAAATCATATAGCGAACTTGAGTTCTATGTCGATGGAGAGTACGACCTATATTACTACAATCTACAAGAAGGCAATTACAAAAAGAACGGCATAAACCTGCTTGCGCAGACAGGAGTGACATTTACTTCGGAAACACTTGCTCAAAAAGATGAGAAGTTCAAAGCATGGCGCAAAACACATTTCAAAAATAACATGCAGAAATATTGGCATCTTCAAGATGCTCTATTTCATGATGCCCTACTCATCCTTATAGGAGCATCCGACAACTTTAAGAAAAACAACTACCCTTATAAGTTCAAATCTCTTGCTGATGGCGGATTGTGGCAAAGAAGACAAGATGACCTCGATTCTATCTTCGACATCCTCAATCAGGGTTTTGCAGGAAAATCATACTCGGTACTCTTTGGTGACAAAAACAGCGGCGGAAGCATATTTCGTGGCGAAAACTCCGTATTCCACACTCTCATACAAGAGTGTTACCCCGAGGAGTTTAAAAAGATGATGCACAAAATCCTAGACAAGATGTCATCATTCTCCCCTTACGGTCAAGGAAGTATAGAGCGTCTCGTAGGTTACATAAAATCTCGTTTCTGGGATTATGCACAGGAGTATTTCCCCTCATCGGCCTACAACAAAGATGCAGAATGGACATACGAGGAGGCATGGAAACTTTGGGGTACACAATACACTGGTGCCGATGTGCATCCGCTTCAACAATCATTAGGTGCTCACTACGAGGCCGAAAGAGATTGGGTAACATTGCGTATGCTATTCGTGGCATCGTACTACAACTGGGGAATATTCTCCTCGGGAAGCACCGATACATCCGAGGGACAGCTTACCTACCGTACAGCCAGCGGAAAAACATTTACAATAACTCCGGCCATAGACTTTAATCCCACAATTCTTGTAGGTGATAGTGAGGTAAACTCGGCAGGCAGACGAATAAATGCTGGCGAGCACGCAACTGTCATTGTTCGAGAAGTGGGAGCTAACGATACTCACGTCTATGTTCAGGGACTTGACTGGATAGCCGACCTCGGCGACCTAAGTGATTTGCAACTCGATGCCAACAATCCCGAATTGCTGATAGCCTCTAAGCGACTGAAAAGCCTGAAACTTGGTGGTGAGAGTACAGTAACCTCTAACTTAGGCAAGCTCAGTATAGGCAGTATGCCTTCACTCGAAGTAATAGATGCCCGCAATCTCGCAAACTTGTCGGGAGCAATCAACTTGCAAGGATGTCCAAGACTAAAAACCGCTCTTTTTGCAGGAACAAACATAAGTTCAATATATCTTGCAGACGGTTCCAGAATAACCACCTTGCAGACAAGCGATAAGATGTCACAGTTGGTACTGAAAAACCTTCCACTGCTTACTGATGAAGGTTTTGAATTTACTGACGGAACAACTGTCGAATATTTGCGAATAGAAAATTGCAAGCATATAAACGCGTTTGAACTTCTTAAGCAGTTGTACAACCTCGACAGTAAGAAACTCACTTCCATACGCGTTGTAAACTTCAATTATGTAGGAACTCGCGAAGACGTAACTATACTTATAAATCTTGCTAATAATATTGACAAAGATGGCAACTATAAAGAGTACAACGGTATCGATGCAAATGGCAATATCATTCCCGATGCTGAAGGCAGAAACTCTGTACCTGTGATAGAGGGCCGTATAGAGATTCCAAGTGCACTATATAGTGATGACATAGCCATTATTAACAATATGTACGAAGGCAAATTGGCAATCATTTCCACTACCGGAACCTATTATGTCAAATTCGCCGACCCCGAAGTGCAGAGGATTTGTGTCGAGAATTGGGGCGATGGTACAGGTATCACTTTGGAGCAAATAAAAAGTATAAGCAATATTGATAAAACTTTTTACAACAATACTCTCATCGAAACATTTGATGAATTAGGTAAGTTTACTTCGCTAACAAGTCTAAAGCCAACAGCTTTTAAAGGTTGTACTAATTTGAAAAGTATAGATATAAGCAACATTACTGTCTTTGGTTCTGAATGGCAGAACGGTCCATTTGAGGATACTGCGCTGGAAAGCGTGACTCTTGCCGAAGGTATGACCGAAACAGGTCAAAGACCTTTTATGAACTGCTCTAAACTGAAAAATGTGAAACTACCATCAACGTTGATATATCTTGGAACAACCGAGTATGCTTATGGCAGCGGTGTATTTTATGGAACAGCAATAGAAGATATTGAACTACCAGCCCAACTACAAAGGATAGGCTCTAATGTGTTTTTTAAATGCCCGTTGAAAAGCATAAAATGTCCCAATACAGTGACCTACATAGGACAAAATGCGTTCCTGCGTTGTCCTTCACTAAAGGAAGTATATATGGGTGAGAATATCACCGAGATTAAGGCGAGTGTATTTGAGTATTGTACTGCATTGCGAACTGTGATAATAACTACAGTTGTCCCACCCACGGCTGGCAATAATATTTTTAGAGGTCTTACAAATTTTAATATATATGTGCCGAGTGAAAGTGTAAATGCTTATAAAGAAGCTACAAACTGGGTGAGTTATGCAAATCAAATTAAGCCTATCAATGTGGTATCTGTGCGACCGGGAATAGAAAAAGTCTCCGAAGGTGACCTCTATAAAGTGGGTAACATCTATTGGAAAGCCGCTAATGGTCAAGACTTGTTGGAATGGGTAGAAATTTTTAATTTAGGATAATATGGATATAAGGGAAGAAAATGGCATTACAATAATTACTGCCGAAAATGGAAAAGTGTTACAGAGGATAAGTGACGGTGTGTTATTCGGAGACGAGGTGTGGCTTGGTAAGGCATTCACAATAGGAGGAAAGAGACTTAAGACCCCTATGCAAGAGCTACCCGAACATTTTACCGAAATTGATAATAGCGATGACCATGAATGATTTTATTACTTTCATTAAAGCTACCATCATTGGACTTTTGTCGGAAATTCTTGCCTTTTTTGCGCCTATCGAGAGCAATTTTATAGCCCTCGTATGGCTCTTTGGTATGAACTTTGTGTTTGGTCTTTTGAGTGACGTGCTGCGAGGTAAGGATTTCTCCATGCGCAAGGCGATAACCTGCATTACACATGCGGCAATGTTTTTTGCGTTGTGTGCATCACTCTATGGCATTGGCTATTTTCAGAACTTATGCGAGGAGATGCTCAACCAATGCGTGTCGTCGTTCTGTTGGATTTTAGTATATTGTTACTCTACAAACATTGTAAGAAATGTACGTACTATTTTGCGCAGTGAAACACCTGCATATAGAACACTTGACCTACTCTACAATGGCTTGACTCTTGCATTTGTAAGGACTCTGCCGTTTATTGCTGAAATTCTGAAACAGAGAAAGGAGGAACGCCATGCAAACAAGTGATATTGGATTGAGGTGTATAATTGCCTTCGAGGGTATGGAATTGAATGCCTACAAGTGTCCTGGCGGAGTATGGACCATAGGCATAGGACATACAGGAGATGTAGATGGTGTGCCCATAAGCAAGGGAATGCTAATTACAAAGGCCGATGCAATGGAACTGTTACGAGAGGATGTTAAGCGCATAGAGCGTTATCTGAATCGTCAGCCATTTGTTGGGCGTTTGACACAAGGCATGTTCGACGCACTGGTGAGCTTTATATTTAATGTGGGTACATCAGCTTTTGAAACCTCGACAATGAGAAAGCAACTGTGCATAAACGCTACAAGCGATGAAATAGTCAAAGAGTTTCATAAATGGGTTTATGGCACCGTGAACGGTAAAAAGAAGAAACTCGATGGGCTTGTGAGACGTCGCAAGCACGAAGCTGCCATGTTCATCAATTAAGTTTGCACAAAGCAATGCAAAAAGTATTGTTCTCTACTATAATTCTGATGCTTTTTTGTAGTTGTACTACTTCGGGTTATCTGCCTGTTGAGAGCGTCAGGGTGGATAGCATCTTCGTATGCAAGGTTGAACGCGACAGTATCTACGAGCGCGACAGTGTGTTTGTTGCCGTAAAGGCAGACACGGTTTTTCTCACAAAAGTTCAGTATCGCTATCGCGATAGATGTGTACGTGACACAGTGAGTGTTTTGTGTTGCGATACTGTTACAAATGTTTTTCAAGTGGAGAAAAGCCTCACTTTTTGGGAGCATATGAAACTACTGTTGGGAGAGATTGTCATGTGGGGCTCTCCTTTGCTTATTGGGCTGATGATTATTGCTCGCAAGCTATTCTGAAAAGAGTAAATCCTGTCTATTCGTAGAAATAGACAGGATTTTTCTGATATATTCTTAATGTATTATTCCTCAATCTCAAATGGCATAAATCCCATCTCTTCAGCAGCCTTTTCTTTAGTCATGCAAAAGAATGTAGCCACCGAACGACAACACAAATCCTTATTACCATCATATATGCAGGCCTCAATTTCTGCCAGGTTGCGACGCTGGTTCAATACTCGGCCACGAATCTCCAAACACTCTTCATTTGTGGAAATTGATTTCTTGAACTGCAACTCCATTTTAGCTGTTACGGCAGCAGTCTGCAATTTGCGCGACACCACCCAACCGCTTGTTTCGTCGAGTAGCAAAGCCTGGATACCACCATGCAACACATCTATCCAACCTTGATACCTCGCTTGAGGTTTCCAAAGGCAAACTACATCGTCGCCGTCCTCGTAAAATTCCATTTTAAGACCGGCCTCGTTTGTAGGGCAACAACCAATACACTGGTAGCCCTCTTTACCTATCCAGGGATTTTTAATCTTCTTCATACTAATTGCACATTTTTGATTTATTGTGCAAAGATAGCAACAAAATCTTCATTTACTAAGAAAAGTGTTCCAAAATATAATAAACACAAAAATGGTCAGAGATTAATCTCTGACCATTTTTGTAGCGCATAGCTATTATTTCTTATTCTCACCTATTCTGCCTGTGTACTTATCCTCAGACTTTTCGAAAGGCTGTGCAAAGAACTTTTCTGCCGCTTTGTTTACTTCTGACAACCAGGGCTGTGGGCCACCTGCGCACTGTACAACCCAAAGTTTAAGCTCCTTCTTGTGCCAGTTTACGTAGCAGTTTGTACCCCATGCACCACCGTGGCCGAACCAAGCATTTTCACCATCCTTGACAGGAGCTGCGAGACCCAAAGAATAGCCACCGAATTGTTCGGGACGAGTAGTTACAGCAAGGATAGATTTCACAGTCTCCTCTTTGAGAATGCGAACACCATTCTCGCCAACACCCAGGTTCATAAGCATCTTGTAGAACTTGAGCTGGTCGTTAGCTGTGGTCCACAGACCTGCACCTGCCGACGCAAATACGTGCGAGTCGTTGTAGGGACGCTGCTGCCAAGCCATCTCTTCGTGCCATTGGGCAGGAGCATTATTTTTGTATTCATAGAGCTCTATCTTATTCTCAATCTGCTTGTCTGTGGGCCAGAAACTTGTAGACTTCATACCCAAGGGGTCAAGCACCTCTTTCTTAAGGTAGTCTTCCCATTTCATGCCTGTAACCACCTCAACGATAGCAGCACCAATGTCGATACCGGTGTTAGAGTAAGTTTCGCGCGTTCCGGGCTCAAACAAGATGGGCGAAGCTGCTGCAATTGATGCCACCTGACGAAGGGGAGCACCACCACTCCATCCACCACCTCTGACGTCGTTGCGTTTTGCGCTTATTTCAAAGGGGAAGCCACCAGTGTGGTTGAGCACCATGCGCACTGTGAGCACGTTCTTTGCTCTGCGAAGAATGCGTACACCATCTTTATCATACTCCTGAATCCACAGTTCTCTGAACTCGGGAAGATATTTTGAAACAGGGTCATCGAGTGTTATTTTTCCCTCTTCAACCAACTTGGCAATGGTTACGCCACAGAAACCTTTGGTCTGTGAACACTGCATGAAAGCATTATCAAGATTGATTTTGCGCTTTGAAGCAACATCGGCATAACCGATACAGCAAGTCTCTTGTACACCATCCTTGTAGAATACGTTGATAGCACCCGCAAGTTGTCCACTCTCTACGTAAGGCTGCAACACCTCTTGCGCGTAAGTAGTTTTAGAGTCCTTTGCTTTCTGCGCCACAGCTGTTGTGCTGAATAAGACGAATGTCGCCAGCAGGACGCATGTAAATTTAATACTTCTTTTCATATTTCTTGTATTTTTAAGATAAGTACTATTCTTTGCTAGATGCAGGACGTTTGCTGAAGATAGCCTTGATGCGTTTCATATCGAATTTCGCTGAACGGTCATAGAAGTAGATACCATTCTGCTCCTGCTCGACATCTGTAAGCTGTGTGTAGCAATAACCCCATACATTTTCGGCGATGCTCATAAGGCCATCTACCTGACCTTCGAGACGTGCATAGAATTCCTCGAGTGAATGAGGAGGTGCACCGTAACCCCATGATTGCTGACTGTTGCTTGTCTTTTTATCCTGACCTTTCACCCATTTGATGCCACCAAACTCGTCAAGAATGTAGGGCATATCAGGTTTTGTATAGGTGGGGAATTCGTAAAGATTATTATCCTTTGCGCGGTTGAAGCCAACGTTCATGCGGGGAATATCCTGTACAGCGCAGGGTGTTTGGAACCAGCGCTCACCGTTGAATACAATTTCGGTAAGTTTCTTGGGATCCTGCTCATAGTTGTGTGTACTCCAAATATCGCTTTTAATATTAACACCACCGCTCACTGTGCAGACGGGACGTGTGGGGTCCAATGCCTTTGTCATGTCATAGAGATCGCAGACGAAACGGGGGTACTGTACACGGTCGGGCCACCACTCCTCGTTCATGGGTGTCCATGTGACAATTGAGGGGTGATTGCAGTCGCGGATAATCTCCTCGGCCCACTCGCTCATGAAGTTACGTGCCACTTCGGGGTCGTTGGCATTCATACCCCATGAGGGTGCTTCGCCCCATGTGATGTAGCCCAATTTGTCGGCCCAATAATGGAAACGCTCTTCAAACACCTTCTGGTGCAAGCGTGCGCCGTTGAAACCTGCTGCCATAGAAAGTTCAATATCGTTCTTGAGTGCTTCGTCGCTGGGAGCTGTCCATATACCGTCGGGGTAGAATCCCTGGTCGAGCACCAAACGCTGGTAGAAAGGCTCGTTATTCAAGTAAACTTTGTTATCCTCAACGTGTATCTTGCGCATTCCTATGTATGAGTTTACAACGTCTGTAACTTTGCCTTCGCTGTTCTTCACCTCGTACACAACATCATAGAGGAAAGGCGATGAGGGGCTCCACAACTTGGGCTTCTTGATGGGAAGAACCACATTGGTGCCGTCGTGTGCGGGAACGCTCTTGGTGGCAACCACCTTTTTGCCATCTTTTACAGTAACAGTAAAGGTACCTTTTGTTTGTGCATAGAATTTGGGTTGCACGATAATCATATTCTGGTCTATGTCGGTTGTCACCTGTGTGCGCTCTATTGCATTTTTGTCAACAGGTTCCATCCACACAGTCTGCCAGATACCTGTGGTACGGGTATACATGCACTCGAAAGGTGCATAGCGCAAATTCTGCTTGCCGGCAGGCTGCTTAGCTGTACGTGTATCGCTGTATGCGTGCACTACCAATGAGTGCTCCTTGCCGTCAGCAATGAATTTTGTAACATCAATGGCAAAGGATGTGCTACCACCGAAGTGACGACCTGCGAGACGTCCGTCAATGTAGACCTCGGAATTATAATATACAGCACCGAAATTCAATTTTACGTTGCGTCCTTCCCACTCCTTAGGCATGCTGATGGTGCGCTGATACCAAATATTATTGATGAAATCGGTGTACTCTACACCCGAAAGTTTGCTCTCGGGGCAGAAAGGTACAATGATTTTATCATTAAAACCCTTACTGTTGTAAAGTTTACGCTCGAGGCCCGAACCTACAAAGTCGAATGTGTAACTCCACTCTCCGTTCAGATTGACCCAATCTTGGCGTTCAAACTGTGGACGAGGATACTCTGCTCTTGGCTGTTGTGCATAGGCAACAAGCGCGATGAGCACTGTAAGAATTGAAACCAAAATTTTCTTCATGATAGTTTTTCTTTATTAGTTTGTGATTTATGCTGTTTCTTAGCAGATGAACGATGTGGCCTCCTTGACTTTTTATCATTTTTGCTATTTGGAGTATTTGTGGTATTTGGGGCTTCGGCTGTTGTCGGTTTTTTACCGTGTCGTTTTCCGCCTCTACCGTTTCTCGATGAGTGGGAGTGGCGTTTGTCGTTTTTCAGAGGCTTCTTAGGATTGTATTCCGGAGCCTCACCGATGCCTTCGGGCAGTGGCATCTTGTCAATAGGTTTGCCGATAAAATCTTCAATACGCTTAAATGCCAATTGGTCAATTTCGCTAACAAGAGTTATGCCACGACCTGTCGTGTTAGCGCGTGCAGTGCGCCCTACTCTATGGATATAGTCGTCGCAATCGCGGGGAACATCGTAATTGATGACTATGCGTATATCGTCGATATCTATTCCGCGTGCTAAAATATCTGTTGCAACGAGAAGGTCAATCTTCCTGCTCTTGTACATGTACATTATTTCGTCGCGTTCCGACTGTGAAAGGTCGCTGTGCATCTCACCAACATTCAGTCCCATGCGTCGCAGAGCAACAGCCACCTCTTTCACCTTGCTTTTCTTTGAGACGAAGAGTATGACTCTCTCTGCACTCTCTTTGGTGAACATATCTTTGATGATAGCCATCTTTTGCGGCTCGTGACAAATATAAGCCTGCTGTGTTATACCATCGGCAGGCTTTGCTAGTGATAGTGTTACCTGCACCGGATTGTTCAATATATTCTTTGCAAGTTTGCGTATCTCCTCGGGCATGGTGGCCGAGAATAACATTGTTTGTCTTGTTGCCGGCAACTGCTTTGCAATGGTCATAATATCATTGTAGAAGCCCATATCGAGCATGCGGTCTGCCTCGTCAAGAATGAAGAATGACACCTTTGATAAGTCCACGTTACCTAATGTAATATGGCTGATGAGTCGGCCGGGAGTTGCTACCAGAATGTCAGCACCCAGCGACATACCTCTTAGTTCCTGCCCATAACGGATACCATCGTTTCCGCCGTAAATTGCAACACTCGAAACATCCATGAAATATGTGAATCCCTCAAGCTGTCTGTCAATCTGCTGAGCAAGCTCACGCGTGGGTGCCATTATTATACAGTTTATGGCTTTATCGGGGTAACCTCCGCGACACAATTTATTGAGCACAGGCAGCAGATAGGCCGCAGTCTTTCCTGTACCCGTCTGAGCAACACCAATAAGGTCGCGACCCTCCATTAGCGGGAGAATAGTCTTTTCCTGTATGGGAGTACACTCTCTGAAGTTCATTGCATCGAGAGCATCAAGCACCTCGTCCTCAAAATCCAAATCGTAAAAATCCATAAAATATTTTATTTAGGTGCTTTCCAATAGAGATATGCAGCAATTATGCTGTATATGATATTCGGGAGCCATACGGCAAGTGCCACAGGTGTGTTTCCGTTGAGTGCAAATGTAGATGAGATTGTCTGGAAAAGGATATATGAAAAACTCAATCCTAAACCTATTCCCAATGATAATCCCATTCCGCCTTTTGTCTTTTTTGATGAGAGTGATGCTCCAATCAATGTAAGAATGAAAGCTGCAAAGGACATTGCAATGCGTTTGTGGTACTCTACTTCAAACTCTTTAATATTGGCCATTCCGCGCTCTTTCTGTTTCTTGATATACTCTAACAGTTTGGGACTTGTCATTGTCTCCTGCATGCCTCGAGTTATAAGAAAGTCTGTGGGCTCGAATTTTATGATAGTGTCGAGTGGCAGTCTGTTGTCTGAACGTATTACCTCTTTGTCGTTATATAATTCGCGAATAGTCCAATTTTTTGCAGTCCACTTGTATGGCTCCTCGGGATGATAGGTTATCGTGCGGGCAGTCATGTGCGAAACAAGTCTCTTGTCTTCGAACTTATCAAGCGAGAAACGATATCCTGTCTTGTTACGGCTTTCGTAGCGTTCAATATACGCAATGGTATTTTCATCAATCTCTAACTGGATGTTCCTAGCTGTCTCAACTTGGGACTTTCCCTTGTATTTGATTTCAAAATCTATTCGTGTCTGGCTGCTGAGTGGGATAATATAGGCACCCAACGAATATGTCAGCGCAGCAATTATTCCGGCCGAAATCATATAGGGGCGCAGAAGCCTCTTGAAACTGACTCCCGAAGCAAAAGCCGCTATAATCTCCGAATTTTCGGCCAACTTCGAAGTGAAATATATAACCGCAATAAACACGAACAATGCACTGAACATGTTGGTTATGTGCGGGATGAAATTCAAATAATAGTCAAAGATTATGGCCTTCAAAGGAACATTGTAATTCGTGAAGTCATCGATATTCTCATTGTAATCGAACACCACCACAATAGATATAATCAATGCGATAGCGAAAAAAAACGTTCCCAAGAACTTTGATATTATGTATAGGTCGAGCCTTTTTATAAATCGCCCTCTGAAATTACTTATACCCATCTAATTCCTTGCCACTTATTCAATTAATGTTTAAAGTCGTCGTGTCACTCTTTCGAGCATCTCTCTCTTCCACGATGCGTAATCATCGAGAAGTATGTGTTTGCGCGCCTCGCCGGTGAGCCAAACATAGAATGCCAGATTGTGGAGCGATGCTATCTGCAATGCCAGCAACTCATCGGAAACAAAGAGATGACGCAGATAAGCGCGGCTGTATATTTTATCAACATACGATGCTCCCTCCTCTTCTATCGGTGAGAAGTCGTGCTTCCATTTTTCATTGCGCATGTTCATGATACCGTTTTTGGTAAACAGCATTCCGTTGCGACCATTGCGGGTGGGCATCACGCAATCGAACATGTCAACACCGCGTTCTATACCCTCAAGGATGTTTGCAGGTGTTCCAACTCCCATAAGATAACGAGGCTTCTCTTTAGGTAAAATTTCATTTACCACCTCTATCATTTCATACATTTTCTCTGTGGGCTCACCAACGGCAAGACCACCGATAGCATTTCCGGCACACTCCTTTGAGGCAATATACTCCGCCGAGCGTTTTCTCAGTTCGGGATACACGCAACCTTGAACTATTGGGAATAGTGCCTGCTCGTAGCCATACATAGGCTCTGTCTCGTTGAGACGAGCAATACATCTGTCGAGCCAACGATGAGTCAATTCCATCGAGCGTTTTGCATAGTTGTAGTCCGAGTCGCCCGGAGGACACTCATCGAAAGCCATCATGATGTCTGCTCCTATTGTACGTTCGATGTCCATAACTCTTTCAGGAGAAAAGAAATGTTTAGAGCCGTCAATGTGTGAACGAAATTCTACACCCTCTTCGCGTAGTTTACGTATGTCCTTCAACGAAAAGACCTGAAAACCACCACTATCCGTAAGTATGGGTTTCTCCCAACTGTTGAATTTGTGGAGCCCTCCGGCATTCTTCAATACGTCAAGTCCCGGACGAAGATAGAGATGATATGTATTGCCCAAAATTATTTGCGCCTTAACATCATCTCTCAACTCGGGCATCTGTACAGCCTTTACCGAGCCGACAGTTCCTACGGGCATGAATATTGGAGTTTCAATGTCGCCATGAGCCGTATGCAGAATACCGGCTCTAGCGCATGAGTTTTTATCTGTATGTAATAAATCAAATTTCACCCTCTAAAAAATTTATGGGATTATCTACTTTTGTATCAAGCAATGCAATGTCGAACACCTCTGATACATCGGACACATAGTGGAATGTGAGTCCTTTGATATATATTTCGGGAATAGCCTCGATGTTACGTCTGTTTTCTGCACACAAAATGATTTCATTGATACCTGCACGTTTAGCAGCGAGAATCTTCTCCTTGATACCTCCTACGGGAAGCACCTTTCCGCGAAGTGTTATCTCGCCTGTCATTGCAACGTTTTTCTTCACTCGTCGCTGTGTCAGTGCCGAAGCGATGGCTGTGGCCATGGTAATTCCGGCCGAAGGACCGTCTTTGGGAATAGCTCCTTCGGGAACATGCAAGTGTATGTTCCATTTCTCGAAAATATCTACCGGGATGTTTAGCTTGTCGGCATGTGCCTTCACATATTCCAACGCCAACATTGCCGACTCCTTCATCACGTCACCAAGGTTACCGGTAACAGTCATCTTGCCGTTTTTACCTCTACTCAGGCTTGTCTCGACGAAAAGAATTTCGCCACCGACTGCTGTCCATGCAAGACCTGTAACCACTCCTGCATATTCGTTTCCTTGATATTTCTCGCGTGAGAACTCCTCTATTCCCAGCAATTCACGAAGTTGTTCGGGTTCAATGACGCTGTATTTGTTTTCATTCTCAGACGCCATATTGAAAGCTATGCGACGGCATATTTTCCCGATTTTCTTTTTCAATTCACGCACGCCCGACTCACGAGTGTAGCTCTCGATGATTTTCTCTATTGCAGCATCACTGATGGTAACATTCTCATCGAATATACCATTTGCCTTCATTTCGTCGGGGATAAGATGTCTGCGTGCAATCTCCACCTTCTCCTCTGTGAGATAGCCACCTACTTCAATTATCTCCATGCGGTCGAGCAAGGGTGCGGGTATGGTATTAAGGTTGTTTGCCGTAGCAACAAACATCACCTTTGAAAGGTCGTAATCGATGTCGAGGAAGTTATCGTGGAATGCATTGTTCTGTTCGGGATCGAGAACTTCGAGCAATGCAGCAGCAGGATTACCATGCATGGCATCCTGACCAATTTTGTCAATCTCGTCAAGAATGATTACAGGGTTGCCTGTGCCGGCCTTCATCATCCCTTTAAGAATACGTCCGGGCATGGCACCTATATATGTTTTTCTATGGCCGCGAATCTCCGACTCATCGTGCACTCCACCCAACGACATGCGTACATATTTACGGTTAAGTGCATCGGCAATGGATTTTCCCAAAGATGTTTTTCCTACACCCGGAGGGCCGTAAAGACAGATGATAGGAGATTTCAGATCACCGCGCAATTTTATTACTGCAAGATGCTCAAGAATTCTCTCCTTAACCTTTTCCATTCCGTAGTGATCCTTGTCGAGGACAACCTTGGCATTGTTTATGTCAAGATTATCGTCGCTGTAGAAGCTCCAGGGAAGGGCAAGCATCACCTGAAGATAGTTTAGCTGCACGTTATAGTCGGGAGACTGTATGTTAAGTCGCTCCAATTTACGCACCTCGCGTTCAAAAACGTCCGAAGGCTCCTCCTCCCAATACTTGTCGCATGCCTTCATGCGAAGCTCTGAAGCATCACTCTCAACAGTGTTTCCTGTGCCCAACTCCTCTTGAATATTTTTCATTTGTTGGTGGAGGAAATATTCGCGCTGTTGTTTATCAAGTTCAATATGTGTTCTTGAACGAACCTTCTCGCGAAGCTCTGCTGCTGCCAACTCTTTCTTGAGCTGTCTCAGCAATGCGTATGCTCTCTCTACTGCCGAATCCTCTTCCAGGAATTTTATCTTCTCGGCAGTGGAAGCATCGCAAGTAATACACAGATAGTTTATTAAAGAAATATCGCTTTGAATGTTTTTGAATGAGTAAAGAATCTCAGGAGAATTATTCTCGTTGAGTTCCATAATCTTCAACATTATATCGCGACAATCCTGCACTAAAACATCGAATTCTTCATTGTCTTTTCCGGCGGGAATCTCCTCGAAACGCTCAACTGTGCCACGTATATACGGAGTGTGTCTTGTGAATCTTTTTACCTTCACACGCTGAAAACCATGCAGAATGGCTGTAACATTACCATTAGGCAATTCCATCACCTTCATGATTTTTGCAACTGTACCCACATCGTATATATCCTGGAATTTGGGATCGTCTTTCCTCTCGTCCTTTTGCGTGACAACAGCTACATAGCCCTGCGAGTCGGACATCTCCTGTACAAGTTTCAGAGAAGATTCTCTGCCCACCGACACAGGAAGTGCCACAGAGGGAAACAATGACATATTACGCAAGGGTAAAATCGGAAGCACATTTCCGAATTCAATTTTTGAGTAATCTTCTTCGTTGCCATCTACTGTGGCAAACATTGATACACGTTCAAGCCCGTAGTTATCACTTTTCTTAATCTTGAATGTCTTTTTATTGCGTTGTTGCATAGAATTTTATCTTTCAATTGCAAATATAGCACCTATAAATAAGCAAAAACAAACAATTCACTATTATGATTGTCTGTTTTTGCAATATTTAGCGCAAATATACAAAAAATAAATGAAAAATAAGCATGCGTCAGCAAAAAAATGTGTTTGCCAAGAGGAACCGGAATGCGCCGGCCGGAATTCATATTACTCGTGCAACACCATGCGCAGCTTATTAAGCAGAAACAGCCTGTTAATACTGCTCTTTTTCGTTGGGGAAGTCCATGCTCTTAACATCGCCCACATAGTTGCCGACAGCGTCGCATATCACTTCGTTCAGGTTGGCATATCTACGCAAGAAACGGGGGCTGAATCCACCGGTCATTCCCAACATATCGGCACAAACGAGTATCTGGCCATCAACGTCGGCTCCAGCACCAATACCAATGATGGGAATGTTCAGGCTGTCTGAAACCTTTTTTGCCAAAGCAGCAGGTATTTTCTCAAGTACAATGGCAAAGCAACCTGCCTCCTGAAGGAGCTTGGCATCACGAATCAATTTATTTGCCTCTTCTTCGTCACGTGCACGCACGGTGTAAGTACCGAACTTGTTTATACTCTGAGGCATAAGTCCAAGATGTCCCATGATAGGAATTCCCGCATCAAGTATTTTGCGTACAGAAGGAAGAATCTCTTCGCCACCCTCGAGTTTCAATGCGTCGGCATGGCTCTCTTTCATTATTCTTATGGCATTCTTCACCGCTTCGTCGGCATTAACTTGGTATGTTCCAAAGGGCATATCCACCACTACGATTGCACGTTTTACGGCACGTACCACCGATTTTGCATGGTAAATCATCTGCTCAAGAGTAATTGGCAGTGTGGTAACATTACCGGCCATGACGTTCGATGCAGAATCGCCTACAAGAATGGCATCCACTCCGGCAGCATCAATAATAGATGCCATGGTGTAATCATAGGCTGTAAGCATAGCTATTTTCTCGCCTTTAGCCTTCATCTCAATCAAACGGTGAGTAGTAACCTTACGGGGGTCATCAACAATATATTTAGACATATTTTTGAATATTTTTTATGTTCAAGAAAAATGTATTTGAAGGTTTGTAAACTTCTGTTTGCAAAGTTAGAAACAATTTCCTAAACTGAACAACAATATAAAGAAAAGATTGTAGCTGACACAACAAACTGCACCCATGCAACCTCTGCGTGTGTGCAGTTTGTGCATGGAGTGCATCTTTTACTCTGTGAGTATTACCTCACAAAGGAATGTGTAAAAAGTTTAGTACGTTCTTTTTCTGAAAAATGAGAGCAATGACCGATATATACGTCGATAAAGGCAGAAACGCGAGAGAAACATCAAGTATTCTCCAACTATTTCTTTTAAAATATTTTCGGGACGCAGCGATTTCCTCAACGACAATAAATTATCTTTCATCTTAGCTTCGGCACGTATCATGCGACATTTATTGTCGATGCGCGCAACGCGTAACTGCTCAATGCTTTTGATGTTTGAATAGTCAGTTTTTTTCATCGCTTGCAACTTCATTGAAAAACATTTTGCTCAACTTCCCGACAAATACATTCACAAATAGCTCTTTGCGGAACAGATACACAACACATGCAATTAATGCCACCGTTCCACCCACAACTAATGAGCCATAAAAAATGCCAATGAATTGTGTCACAAGTATCATTATGGCGAAAATTACAAAAAGAAGAGCAATCACCGACAAGAGAACAACAATGAGAGCGCATAGAACGTCGCTCGCGATAATAGAGAGGCTCTCTACACTCTGTAACTTTATATCCTCTATCTTCAAACGCACATACTCTTTGAAGCTATCCGTTACTTTATCGAAATTATCTCCTGCTCTCATAAACAAACGATTATTCCACAATGGTTATGTTCTCACTCTTCTCAGAAATATTCTCCATACTGCCACATGCGTGTGAGTGACATTCGCTCATTGCATCGCTGACACACTCTTTGGCCTCGTCTACTCTCTTTTTGATATTGTCACACACCTCTTTGCGAGACTTCGGCGCAAGCAACATCAACACAGCTCCTCCGACAACCATTCCACCGGCAAAAGCCAACCAATTCTCTAACTTCATCATAATGTTAAAATTTAAGTTTATAGCTTTTCTTGAATTCTCACAAAAGAATTGTGCAGTGAGCAACTACCACGCCGACAAAAAAAAGATTATTTTTTTGAATCACTCACTCTCTTGCACTATCTTTGCAAAAGATCAAGAATATTAATAGAACAAACAAGTTATGAAAAAGTGCGCATATATTCTTATTTTAATCATTGCAACAGCATTAGCATCGTGCAATGGAACTATAAATACTTCGTCAGGGAACAATGTCGGCAACGACGAGTTTTTTACAAAGAATTGGCATATAGTAAGCCTCCTCGATTCCACCGACTCGGTCTCACCCAAATATGAAATTGATGTTTCAATTAATTTTTTAGAGTCAGCAAACAAAGAGCGTGAGAAGAAAATCAACAACCTCATTCTCTACTCTGCATTCAGTTATGAAAACCTTACGCCCGAGGTAGCAATCGACTCGTTCGTATCCGAGGCCTTGACTGAATATGCCGACTTGCGTCACGACTATGTGAACGAAAAACAGATAAACAGTAATCCTGAGTGGTTTAATATCAAACATCACAAAAAAACGTATGTAGAGTGTGGTCACAAAGATTTCATAAATTACATTATCCACGATATGTTTTACAATGGTGCCTCTCAACCCACTGACAGATACCTCATTCTTACCCTCAACCCCGAAACAGGCGAGGAGTTAAATTTACAGGATATCTTCAAGGAAAATTCCGAGGAGTATCTTTATAGCCGATTGCTTGACGCTCTTGCCGAGAAGATAGGCGCAAACAGCCGTCAGGAGATTGAGGAGAAAGGTTTCCTCCGGTTCAACGACATATACCCTACTGAAAACTTCATAATGAAAGAGGATAGCATCCTTTTCTATTATAACGTGTATGAACTTGCACCCCGTGAAGTGGGCACAATCATTTTAGGATTTAAATACGAAGATTTAGCAATAATTTTGAAATAACACAATGGAACATATACTTAAATATTTCCCCACTCTCAGCGAGAAACAGAAAAAGCAGTTTGCTGCACTCTACGATCTATATTTCGACTGGAACAGCAAGATTAATGTCATATCACGCAAGGATATAGAAAATCTCTATCTCCACCACGTGCTTCACTCCTTAGGAATAGCAAAAATGATAAACTTCCGTGCGGGAACAACGGTCATGGATTTTGGGTGCGGAGGAGGTTTTCCCGGCGTACCTCTCGCAATACTTTTCCCCGATGTAAAACTTCATCTTGTAGACAGTATTGGTAAGAAGGTGAGAGTGGCACGTGAAATATCCGAGGCAATTGGCCTCGAAAATATTACCTTTGCCCATAGTCGTGGCGAAGATGTGAAAGAGAAATTCAACTTTGTCGTCAGTCGCGCAGTGATGCCTCTTGCCGACCTCATAAAAATATGTCGTAAGAATGTAAACAAAGAGCAGCACAATGCCCTTCCTAACGGCATTATATGTCTCAAAGGAGGTGACCTTAATGCAGAGGTGCAGCCGTTCAAAAAATGCGTTGACATGATTGACCTCTACGACAATTTCAAAGAGGAGTTTTTCAAAGGCAAGAAGGTTGTCTACGTACCTATAAACTGATACTCGCAACATGGAACTCAAAAGAATGGTATTTAACCCCGTAGATGTAAACTGTTACATCTTGTGGGACGAGAGCAAGGAGGCTGTCATCATAGATGCAGCAGTACTTTTTGACGAAGAGAAAGATGAGTTGAAGAATTTTATACGCAGCAATGGGCTCACAGTAAAACATCACTTGAACACACATCTGCATTTCGACCATATCTTCGGCAACCCCTTCATTGAGCAAGAGTTTGGAATAAAATCAGAATCACACGACAAGGACTGGCCCTGGGCTGAAACAATTGCCGAACGAGTTGCGCGCTTCGGATTAAGATACACCGAGAAAATACCGGCTATTGGCAAGGTGTTGCACGATGGCGATACAATAACATTTGGAAATTCCACCCTGCATGCCATTCATATACCCGGGCACTCACCCGGTAGCCTTGCCTATTATTGCGCTGAGAGCAATATTCTATTCTCGGGCGATGCTCTTTTCCAGGGTAGCATAGGACGAACCGATTTTGCCGATTCCGATTACAATACATTAATCAACAGCATAAAAGAGAAATTATTCTCACTGCCCGATGAAACCCGAGTCTATCCGGGACATGGTGACAGCACCACCATTGCATTTGAAAAACAGTACAACAGATTTCTTTTATAAAAAATATTAGGACAGAAATTAACTCTGCCCTAATATTTTTTATTCGCAATAACAAATTGTTACTATTTAATATATTCTTCAAGAACTGAATAAAGCGCCTCGGTATTTACACCCTTTCGTAAAATAGTTCCTTCGCGGTCAAAAATTATATTATAAGGCGAACTGTTTATACCGTATGAGAATACAGCCTTGCTACCCCACCCCTGTACGTCTGATATATGATTCCACCACAGACCATTCTTATTGATAGCATCATTCCAGACTGCAACATCTTTCTCAATGGCAAAGCTCACAAAATCGACACTCTCTTTGTATGTGTCAGCCAAAGCCTTGAAGTCATTGACATGTTTCTGCACTTGACGACCCGTTGGGCACCATATATGTAATACAGTAATTTTTCCTTTACCCACAAAATCAGATAATTTTACAGGTTTGCCGGCATTGGTATAAGCGGAAAAGTCAAGAAACCTTTTACCTTCGGCTGTCAGGATTTTATTTGTAAAAGTATTCTCTATGTGCCTGATGGTTGTGTCTCTCTTGTTCTCAAGAGGCATTGCTGATATCAGCTCAAGACCTTTTTCGGGAGCAATGATATCATAATTCTTTGTTAGAATATATGATGCCATAGGGTTGTCAATGTTGTTCTCAATATTGCGTGCCACATATTCACTACGCACAATGCTTATAACCTTCATGCCCTTATCAGCCTCTTCAGCACCCTTTTCCGACAATGTTTCCACTTTGCTTTTTTGGTAGAATTTCATAAACATGATATTCAGGATATCTATTGAGTCGTTATACTCTTGCAGACGCGTATTTAGGAAGGTACCCGAGTAAGTCGAGCGTTTGGCACCGATGTTTACATTAACTTCACCGGGCTCGACAAAAAACTCGGCATTGGAACGCACCTTACCATTCACCACTGAAACAAGGTAACAAAGCATAGGCTCACATCTCTCACCTTCAAATGAGAAGTGACCATCTTTGACGCTCGACCAACCGATAGTGCGCACATTGCCTTTGTCGATATATTGCAGGCAGACACTGTCGCCAATATTAACTCCCTGCTCCACTGTACCGTTTACGGTAAATTTGCATTTGTTTCCGCATGCCATAAGACATGCACAAAATAAAAGTAAGAAAAAGAATTTATTCATTTCTATATAGTAATAAATCAAAGATTAGATATTTTTACAACAACATCATACATGGCGAGAATCTCATCCTTTCTCACTGTAAACGCCGGATAGTTGGGCGAAGTGCACACAAGTACATCTTTGTCGTCGGTCGATGTGGAACAGTGTTTAATAAAACGCGAGTCATGTGTAACAATCATATACACCCTATCTACGTTCACCGTTGCGAACGGGTCCATCTTATTAACTCCAATAATGTCCCCGGGATTTATTTCGGGTTGCATGGATGTTCCCACCACCGGAAAAAAGAAATCGGCTTTCATTCCCGGAATGCTTACAAATGTATCGGGCGTTTCGCATTCATCATTCATCGCATCACGCATACCGGCACTGACAGTGATTGAATTATAGTATGGAGAAACATTCTGAAGATATTCTGACGGAGAATCATCTTCTTTGTACATATTGCCATTGCCATTTAAAATCCACTCGATTGACACCTCGGGGAAACATTTGTTAATGGCACGTATCAGTTCCATTGACACACTTCCCGCCTCATTTAGTTGCCTGTTTAGAGTGCGCTGAGGAATCTCAAGCACGACACTTGCTCTGCTCACGTTAAGATTGTTATCAGCCAATAGAATCAATATACGTTTTTTTATATTCTCCATTTATATTGCTACACTTTTTATAAAAAATGTCATTATTGTTTTATAATCAATGCGATAAAATGTAATGAGTGAATATGCCTTATTTAGATTGATTACAAATAGCCAAATTTGGCTAAATATTATATCCATTTTCTTGATTTAGGGATTATATTTGTACACGAAAAGTGTTATTTCAACAACCTAAATAGTCGGTTCCGTCTCTACATTTGCACAAACATACGATAAAAATTGATACTGACAAAACAAACATAACTAATAATTGATATGAGCGAAAAAGAATTATGCAAAAAGGTCTCACAAAGTGAGCGACTAATTGAAAAATGTCTCGAATGGTATGAATATTTGTATTACAAATTTTTCAGAAGAGAAAAGACGTGGTGCAGCCATCTTGTCGAGTACTACTGTATACACAGGAATTTTCATGAACAAAAGTTCGTTCAAGACTTTCTAGAAGAGCGTAAAGGAATTCTTTCCAATAATCGCCATCGCATGGTCGTAAATGTCATCCCCGATATTCCGGACACATGCGAAGTGGGCAAAGTGATGCTTTACAGCAAAGGCAAATATATTCACGAAGCAACATTAAAAATAAGAAAACCTTTAACAGAAAACAATATCGTTTTCTGGTCGTTCGATAAATGAGAAAACAATGCACCACAAACAAAAAATCCCTTCCGTATGCAATACCAAATACAGAAGGGATTTTTTGTCATAAGCACCGAACTATTCTCTATCAATCTTTCTTCTTGAGTACAACAGTTCGTTAATTGCCGAAGCTGTGCTGTTGTTCAATGAGCGTAAAAGCATTGCCGAGTCGGGTTTGACATTGTCAAGCCAACGTGCAGTCAGCGCAGTCTCTACATAGTTACATGCAAGAAGCTGTAAAGAATCGGCCTGAGCATCATCCCAGTTGCTCGGCAATGCCAACAAAAATTCAACACTATCGTCGGTAGCCGACATACGCGCAAAAGGCAACATTAATTGCAACAACTCATCTATGGCTGCAAGCCACAAAGGTTCTACCCTCTCATTGTCGTCATCACAATATGCAATCGCCAGATTATTCTCATTTTTCAAAGCAAGGAGAGCCGTCTGACGTTTCATCCCATCGAAAATCTTATTTTTATCTATACAAATATTCATATAAAGCAAAATTATAAAAAAGAGAAACGAACAATATTACTGAATCTGTACCGCGTATAAAATGTAATTGTCGATTCATGAACATGTCGTTTCTCTTTTCCTTATCAACAATAATCAACCTTCGAGTATTTTTACAAGTTGAAACTCACTGCGACAGCACAACTTTATAAAGAGTCCGCTCAACACGCCGAGTAAAGTAATCTCACACTTCTCTTCGTCGATGCCGAAGTCATCGTGAAACAGATATTCTTCCTCGCCATCGATACTTGCAAAAACCTCCACAGGATAAGGCCCTGCCTTATGTACTCTCACTCTTATGTCCCCTCCAAGAGATTTTATAGGAACCGTTTCCCATACATCGCCATTCTTGGCAAATGAAATATTCACAACAGCCATATAACTACTTGTTATTGTTACACAAAGCGGCAGCCAGACTCATGAAGGCATTCGCCGCATCATATTTCTCAAACACATTACACACAAGTCCTGCACACTGATAGGCAACAGCTTGCAATAGAGAATCGTTATTCGATGCAAGCCCCTTGCTGCTATTATAGGTACCCTCGTAGAGTAAATACTCCACAGTGGGTATCGAATCCTCTTCAACAGGATAAACATAAAGCAGTATCCCCTGGGCGGACGGCACCTCTATACAAACAGGAGATGATTTTCCCGCGCGTGTGTATTTGTTTGCTTGCGCAGCGTCTGCCACTGAGCCCGGAGAGGAAACATTGTAACATGGGTGTAGCCAATTATCCAACTTAAACGAAACGAGTCTGACATAATCCTCAGGTAATATAATCACACCATATTCACCATTCCAAAGAGAGAGATTGCAGTTTGCCATACTCTTCCCATTCAACATGCCACTCTTTTTATTCATCTGAACAAAAAGCACAGCCTCGGGAAGCAGCTCCGAAATATATTTATCAAGCAACAATGTGTCGTCGGTAATAAGCGAAATGCTATTCTCGCTCTGCGCTTCGTTGAGCAGTGTGCGCACCTTCTCTTTAAGTACACTATCGGCCATCATAACCAATTAGGGAACGAAATGCGCAATTCATCTGCTTTGGCACGAACAGCCCCTTTATTCTGAAGTTCCGAAAGAGAAACCTTATAAGGCTCACCCATCAGCACACTACGCGCCTGCTGTACGTTGGTCACATTTACAAAGACCTCCTGTTTGCAATTCTCATCGACAGGAGCGGCCTCGGCAACCGACTCTTTTTCTTCAATTTTTTCAGTGGAACCTATCACTATCTCACCGTTGCGAAACTGCTCACTCTCCTCTATGGCCTTCTGGTAAAGAGGGTTGTCGGTGACATAATTTGCAGGAGTCATTCCCGCCGAATTGATTGAACCACCTGTAAAGTCCACACGCAACAGAGCCTTTCCCACTCTGAAATAGCAACTGCGCTCTATCTGCCCTCTAATCTCGTAAGTAACTTTTCTTTTCATAAACCAAATAACTTTTCTTAAAATGCGTCGCAGTCTGTAAGTTGCATATTTGTGTGCATTCCCCACAAACTGCGACACGATTATATAAATTTATACTACTAAGCAGCCATGATTTCGCCGGTGAACTCAATCCAGCTGCTACCGGTGAAGGTTACCACTGTTCCCGCTGCGAATTTCACCGTAGTACCGTCTTCCTTGAAGACATCGGCTGTAAGAATTACAACATCGTTCACAGCAGGCGACTGAGGCAGAGAATCTGCGCTTATCACACGCGAAGCACCGGGAATGCTTCTTGCTGCTGCGTTAGCACCATTTACCCAAATGTGCGAGTAACCCTTCAAACAGAGACAGTCGATAGTCATCACCACCTCTCGTTTAGCCTCCTCACCCTCTACATTCTCGCTCTTGCAATCCTCGTTTTTCATCCAATAACGCACAAGACCATTCTCGTCGATAAGACCGCCGCAATGCGAGTAACCGAGGGCGTCGAGTGTGGGGTCGTGAACAAGGTCTATATCACCGAATACTGTGTGAATCTTTGTACACTCAAGGTCGAATACCTTGCTGCCTGTCACAGTGATATTCTTGTGAAGAGTTAAGTCGATTTTCTGAATATCGTTCAGCAACTGCTTACCCAACAACCAGATAGCCTTCTTCGAGCAATTATAGCCGGTGAATTTCACCATTGAAAGGTTGATTAAGTCAGCAAAAGTGATGGTTGCCGAGAGGTCGTACTGACGTTTGAACTGCCAGCGCAAGCCCTTAGAGAAGTAATCCCATTGATAACCCATGGCTGCATCCATAGCCTGCACCTTAAACTTACCGGGCTGACCTACCCACGCTGTGCGACAGCTCTCCAGACGGAACTGACGAAGAACAGCCTCGGCAATCTGCGACTGACTAAAAGGCAAGCGTTTTTTCTGCGCCTTGAAGTAATCACTCACAATGCTGTTACACAACTGTTTCTGCAAATACATGCGTTCGGGAACGGGAACAATGGTGCTGGGAGCAATAAACTTCTGAGTCTCATATGCAGCCGAAGACAGAAGTATAATCTCAGTGCCGGCAGGGATTGTGGGCACTACGCAATAGTCATCGGTAGCATTCACTTTAGGGCCATTGACAGCCATGGCGATGGGAGCCTCTGTGGTGCTGTTCTTACCCACGAAGAAAAGCATCAGATCCACACCGGGAAGCTCTGTCTGACCAGACGAGTCGTAACCGTTTACACCTTTACAGATAGCCGTGTAGTACTCCTGAAAGATTTTGCGGTCGGCAGTTGTGGCAAAGGGAATCTCGGCACGTGTGGCATTGATGCCTTCATACTCGGCACTTGTAGTAGCTTTAGAGCGTTTCTCGTCTATGAGATAGTGGTCTACCTCGAACGAAGTTACAGGCACCTGACGAGTAATTCTGCGTTTGATGGTGTCAATAATACTCTCGTCGCTTGCAATCATTGTGATTTTCGAGTCAATCTCGGGCTGGATAAACTCGCCACCGAGTTCCGAAGCATTAGAAACGGTAGTAGCCTCACCGCTACCATGTGTCGCATAACCCGCAATACCCTTTGAAGCTGTGGGTGAACCGGGCGCAACCACCGTTGCCATAGCCATTAACACACCTCCCGTGCTCTCCTCGAAGAGATACAAGGCAATGCTCACCAATGAAAGAAGAACAAACAAAGGATTCTTCTTAACAAATAAAAAAAGTTTTTTCATAAAGTAAATATTTAAATAGTTAATAAAAAATTACGCTTTCAATGCAGCATCAAGCAAGGTGTTTTCTTTGGGGCGTCGAGTTGTCTGTGCAGGGGCCACACTGTTCATGCCCTTGGGAAGACCATCGCCAAACTCCTCCTGCATACGTCTGATGTTCGTATTTCTGCCTTTTATGTTTCCTGCGGCAAAGGCATCCTCCACGTCTTGCTCATATCTTATCGCATGTTCCAATGCCTGACACACTTCGGGTGTATAACTTCCCGACAAAATGGGGAAAACAAGCTGTTCCCACACATTGTCCATAAAATCGGCAGGCTCATAACCATGCTCGCGGCAGAAGTTCTCAATCACAGGACGGCTTCTTTCGAGGTTGGCCTCATACTCTCTGCGATTACGTGCCATCTCATAGGCCTCTTTGCGACGCTCCTCGTCCATGAGCAACATCTCTTCGTACTCGGGCGAACCCTCTTCAAAGTCGAGAAAAGATTTTCCATAATATCGTGCCATAGCAGCGTGAGAACTACGTTTGCCCTGCACGACATCCGACAACAGTTGGGCAAGACGAGGGTCGAGCTCAAGGATAGAAGCCAGACGCTCATTCTGTTCATAATTACTTCGGAAAAACTCTTTCAGCATCTCTTGCGACTCGGGAGAGTTCAATTTGAAAGACTTTCCAAAAAACTCCTGCAACCACTCTTCAATGGCTGCATAAGGATTTGTCACAGTGCTTTCTGTTTGCACTGCCTGCTCGGCTCCGGGCTGAGCCTGCAACTCTGCATTATGCTCTGCGGCCGGTACCTGTTCCTGATTTTGATAAATTTTATCCATACAATTGATATTTATTTGTTTCGTCGGCAAAGTAAAGGCTGAATGCAAAGTTTAAGGTTGCAGAATTAACACTTTGAGAATTGCAGTCCATCATTTTGGGCACAAAAAAAGCGAGACAACCGAAGTTGCCTCGCGTACATTGCTTATATAAGCCTAATAAATATATCACAAAACCATAGAAACATACCGGCAGATACCAATATGCATAAATAAAAATTCAGATTAATGACGCCGCTATTAAATTGATTAGAAGTTAGTGGTGCCTGCGTCGCAGTATGAGTCTACAATTTCCGCTCTGTATATAGTTTCATTAATTCGCGAAACCTTTACATAATCGTTAGTCTCTGCCTTAAGTAGATAGAATAGCTCACATTTACTTTCTGATGTATTATTGACCCTGAAGCATTTATATTGCCCAACTTCTATTCCTGATATAGAACCATCTTTAACACAACTATTTGAAAGGTACCCTTCCCACCATTTATTTGTATTATCACCTGATGGAACATCTGGTACGACAATATCTACAGAATTATTTGATGCAGCAATCATGTTCTCTGTACTTAATCTGTGCTCCTTTATTTCAGGATAAATAAATATTTTTTTCATTGTTATTAATGACGATTTTGTGAGTTTAATGTGTTTTCCATTTGCAAATTTATATAAAATAATCATTATGCGATAAAAAATAAGGCTACAAATACAAATTTATAATATAAAATAACGATTTGCACTCTATGCTATTTAAAGCATTTGTTCATTTTTTTAATTACCAAAAAAAATGTGTTAATTCTGCATACAAATTCGGGGATTTTGATTATATTTTTGTAGTCAAAAAAGATTATGGAACAGAACAGTGAAATCACCGTCGGTGAAATGCGAAAACAGGCCATCATCGACACCTTTTTTGAAACAATGAAAAATTGCCGCAAAATCGATCCTTTTGCCTCTTTGGAGAAAATCATCGAAAAGGCAGCAAATACAAAAGCTCCGCGTTTCTTTGTCTCTTTTGAAAATGCCCGACGATTCGTATCGATGCTTGTACGCAAGAAGAGACTGCCTCTTGTGAACAAAAACAAGCTGGAGATGTACAAAGAACTCTTTCGTCGCTACAAGAAACAGCGTCAAGAAGATTTTACAAGCAGAGTCATCAACTACACCCTACTCGAAAAAATCATTGAAGAGCCGGCGCCTTCGTTCTATCTCGACACAGAGACCTTCCGTTGTCTGCTCTACAAGGCACTTAGAGAAAGAAATCACGAACTTTCATTCTGTAAAATCTAATCAGCTATGAGACGAAAAGAAGAGCTTAAAATTTCCACCTACGATGTTACGCAACGTATATATACATATAGTTACTATGTTGGCGAATCTCGGCGAAACAGTGGGTTGCCCATAAAACTTGCGGCAAGTATGCAGGCATCGCCCGATGACCATCATCAGCTAAACGACCACATGAATGTTGCTGCAAGCGAATTGGTAAAAATGATAAACAGTACTTTTTGTGAATGCACTACATCAAGTGTGCCCGACAGCGAACACGCCGGCTACTCAATTCTTAAATTCAGGCTCATCCCCCCGCAATACTTCCCCATGCACTTGTTTGGCGAGTTGCAAAAAAACATGACAAGCTATTTGGTGATGCGCACCCTGCAACAGTGGATATTGCAACATAAACCCGACGAGGCTGTAATAACCACGTCAGAGGCCGAGAAACTTACCATTCAACTGCGTGAACTGATGAACTGTCGAGTGAAACCGCGTAAAGGTCAAAACGCAACAAAAACAAACATAGAACTTTAATGAAATGGAATACAATATCTTGATAAAAAAGGAAGATCTTGTCCACCGGATAGACCTTCTTACCCACTATCACGCCGAGAGTGAAAAGCGTAAAGATATAAACGCTGATATAGGCGAGACTTCGTTCGACGACGAAGAACTTTTGGAGGGCTTTCTCACAAAGGCTGCAAACGAACTTATTGCAGCACAAGCGGGCCGTTTCGAGAATATATCATTCAAGAGCAATCGCAACTATATTGATATAACCTTTGTTGCGAGCAATGAAAATGGTGAGCATCTGACACCCATCCTAAAGCAGGCAATAACAGACTATCTTGTAAATGAGATAATGACGCAATGGTTGCTGATACGCTATCCCGCATGGAGTCAGACATACATTGCAATGAGAGGCGAACTACACTCACAAGTAAAAGAACTTTTTGCAGCTTTTTGCAATAAAAAAATCAGACGACGCTCCACAAACCTCGCAGGAATATGACGCTTATGGCAGAGATCCCACAAATGATAGAAGAAAATTATAGACGGTTGAAGATAAATTCGGCCGTCTATAATCCGGTGACCGGCGAAGGCTCCACATCCGTTGCGCGCAAATGGATTGAGATTGAAGGTTTTCCCCTCACACGTATGAACCTTCCATTAGATATGTTGAACGAAAAACTCACAGAGGAACTTATCGAAAAGGGAGCGCATGGGTTTCTTGTGGCTCATGGTAACAAAAATCCAACCCATAGGAATATAATAACATTATGGCTTGAATTTTGCCGTAAGCGCATAAAATACGACTTTGAATATTGGGCGAAAACGATGGCTGTAATCTCGGACAAAGGTCGAGGACGCGACATACCTTTCACTCTCAACCGCCCACAGCGTTTCTATCTTAGCGAAATGGAAAAGCTGCGTTGCGCAGAAAAACCGATAGACATCATATTATGCAAAGCGAGACAATGGGGAGGCTCTACACTGACACAGCTCTATATGCTTTGGATACAGCTTGTTCACAAACGCAATTGGAACTCGGTGATATGTGGCGATGTAGAGAAACAATCCTCGATAGTTGCCGGTATCATGGCCAAGGTGATTAACAACTATCCTTTGTGGGCCACTGGAGGCAAAAAACTTACCACTACGCCCTATCAAGGCACACAAAAGACAAGAACAATAAGCTGGAGCAACAGCCGATACTCTCTAGGCTCTTCGCAAAAGCCCGACTCTCTTCGAAGCGAAGATATAAGCATGGCCCATCTCACCGAGGTCGGGCTGTGGAAAGCTACTGCCGGAAGAAAACCCGAGGATCTTGTACAGTCAATCTTTGGTTCGATAGCCGGAGGAGCATACACTGTTAAGGTAATGGAGTCCACTGCAAAAGGAGTAGGAAATTTCTTTCATCGCACATGGATAGATGCCACAGCCGGACGAAACAATTTTACCCCCGTATTTGTACCCTGGTACACTATCGACCTATACAGCAAGCAGCTCACTCCTGCCGACTACACACCATTCATAGAAAGCATGAACGAGTACGAGCAACAGCTTTTCGCGTTAGGTGCCACACTCGAAGCCATCGCATGGTACCGAGACAAAAGGCGTGAAATGCCCGAAGAATGGCGACTCTTCTCCGAGTTTCCCTCTACTGCAAACGAAGCCTTCCAAAGCACAGGCCGACGCGTATTCAAAATTTCGTACGTTAAAAACCTACGTGAATATTGTGTTCCTCCTGCGTGGACGGGTGACATTGTAAGCAGGGAAAAATATGATGTAGAGCACAGAGCAAATAAAAGTATTGTTACTTTTGAACCATTGCAACCAGGTGAACCCGACGACAAGAATGTGCTCAAAGTGTGGCTGATGCCCGACACACAACACAACTACCGCGACCGTTACATCGTAACAGTGGATGTTGGTGGTGTCTCCGAAAAAGCCGACTACTCCTGCATAATGGTTGCAGATAGACTGCCCATGCTCGAAGGTGGTGTTCCCGAAATAGCAGCCTGCTGGCACGGACACATTGAGCACGATAAACTCGCGTGGAAAGCTGTTGAAATAGCAAAAGCATACAACAACGCATTGCTTGTGATAGAGTCGAACACCCTGGAGACAGAGGGTACCGAAGGCGACAATTTCGAGTATATACTCAACGAGATTGCCGGGAAATATAGCAATCTTTACAGTCGTACATCCTCGCAGGAGATAAGACAAGGACGGCCACGCCGTTGGGGATTTCACACAAATCCATCCACCAAGCCCATGGTCATAAATTTCCTTATAAAAGCCATACGCGATGGTTTATATGTGGAACGATGCATCGAGACCACGTACGAACTCGACTTATACGAACTAAAAGAGAATGGTAAAGAGATGGGAGCCGTCGAAGGCAACCATGACGACCGCGTAATGGCAACAGCAATCCTTATATGGATATGTTACAACTACCCTTTGCCCACAGCTCAGCAAACAGAGAAAACAGGAAGAAGCCGTACAAGGATAGTAAGTGAGGCTAGTATATAAACAGGAAGGTGCAGCAAAAGCTGCACCTTCCCTACTTAACCATATCAAAATTTATTTATCCTCGTCGGCACCACTAAGCACCGGCAAGCATATATTGTATTTCACGGCAAGCGTTCTAACAACAAAAACCGCAATACCGCAAATTATTTGTGTCATATGTACCTCCATTCCAAGTCTGTCGCACAAGCAATAGACAAGAGCACCGATAACGCAGGCCATGGCATAAATCTCTTTTCTAAAGAACAGAGGCTCCTCATTGATGAATATATCTCGCATTACACCACCTGCCGAACCGGTCAAAGTAGCCATTACCACAGCAACCCATATCGGATAGTCGAGAGCCAAAGTCTTTTCCACACCAACGACAACGAAAAGTGCCAGACCAATGGTGTCGAATATAAAAAACGTATTGTTCAGGTGGATAAGGTATTTACCAAAAAGAATTACCCAGAAAAGTGCGAATGCTGAGCAGATAAGATACATTGAATTAGTCATCCAGAAAGGAGTCACATCCAACAACACGTCACGAATAGTACCACCTCCGATAGCAGTAACCACTCCCACAACATAAGCACCGAACCAGTCAAAACGTTTCGCCGATGCCAATCGTATACCACTTATGGCAAAAGCAAATGTGCCCGCAAACTCCAAAACATCTACAAATGAAGGCATTATATCTTAATAATTGATTAAACATTTATAAATATCACCTCATTTTTGTCGAGACGACAAAAATCAACTGCAAAAATAAATGAAAATAATTTGAAAATAGCTACATTTGTAAAATAGTTATCAATAAAAATTAGAATACACATGAAAATAATAGCAATATTGTTTTTTGCAGCCACACTCTCTTTTTCACTTTACTCCTGCGATTCCATTGAAAACTCATTGAATGAGATGCAAGAAATATGTGAGGATGTAGAGGAGAATTACAAAGAATATACCGATAAGGATTTAGAAAAAATCACTTTGCGTTTCTCCGAAATAGAAGAAAAGATGGAAGAGAGAGAACTCACAAAAAGCGAACAGAAAAGGCTTGCTAAGTTGAAAGGCAAATATTATGGCATTGTTACCAAAAACGCATTGAACGAGTCGCAAAAAAAAATTAAAAAAATCTCCGAGGAGTTAGAAAGTCTTGTCGAAGGTTTTATTGAGGGTCTCGAATAACAAAAAAATAAAATGTTAGGTGCTATTGCAGGGGATATTATCGGTTCTTCTTACGAGTTTAATCCCACAAAAGAATATAACTTTGAACTGTTTCGCGAGGGAGCATACCCCACAGACGATACAGTGATGACGCTTGCTGTGGCAGAGTGGCTCGTCGAAGACAGCGAACACAGCCACGAAGGATTATCGCAATACATGCGTAAATGGGGACGCAAGTTCCCCGACTCAGGCTATGGCAACATGTTCAGCGAATGGTTGAGCGATGAAAACACCTCAGCCTATAATAGTTATGGTAATGGCAGCGCAATGCGAGTAAGCCCGGTGGGATTATACGCAGCAACACTCGACGAAGCATTATGCCTTGCAAAAATATCAGCCGAAGTAACCCACAACCATCCCGAGGGCATAAAAGGTGCTCAAGCTGTTGCCGCTGCAATATGGATGGCAAAAAGAGGCGAAACAAAAGATAGCATCCGCTGTTACATCGAAAAAGAGTTCGGCTACGATCTAAAACAAAAGATAAAAGATATACGCAAGGATTACGAGTTCGACGAAACATGCCAAAGAACAGTTCCTGAAGCAATTATAGCCTATCTCGAGGGTGAAAACTTCGAAGATGTCATCCGTTTGGCCATCTCTTTAGGTGGCGATGCAGACACATTGGCGGCAATAGCCGGTTCCATTGCCACTGCCACCCCGCAAAAGGAATACAAGGTTCCCGAAAATATCAAGCACTACTGCCTCTCATTGATGCATCCTAGAATGATAAGCGGAATGTACACATTCTTCCATTATCTCGACCATCCTGTCATCGACGCGCCCATACGAAATTCCTATAAAGTCGACGAAAGAATATATGCCGGCGAGTACCCTGCCACATCAAATGCTGTATTGGGGCGCAGAGAGGCCGCACGTTTCACAAAGTTTGGAATAACACATTTTATCGACCTGACCGAAGCAGGAGAATTATCGCCTTACAATCAATGGCTACCTGCAAACTGCACATATACACGCTTTCCAATAAAAGATTGTGACACACCTACATCAATGGAGGGTGTTACTGAAATGCTTAAAGGCATAATAGAGACAATCAAGAGCAGTGTGAATGCTAAAGTATATATCCACTGTCGTGGGGGTATAGGACGCACAGGGACAATCGTGGGGTGTTACTACGCGCTGCTTTTAAAAGACTTCACAGCCTCGATGAATTTATTGGAGAGACAGTTTTCACAATGCCCCAAGTCAGCATTCAGACGCACTCCCGAGACGCTTAAGCAACGCCAATTCATAATGAGATACGCCGACTACGTTTCAAGCAATAGTTACACGTAAAATTCAAGTCCGTCGTAAGCAAGATGCACGTTGCGAGGAAGCACCTTCTCTATTTTTGCATGCAGACCTATGTGGTGCATCATGTGAGTAAAATAGACCTTCTGCGGTTTTAAATAGTTAATGACACTGTATGCCTCCAATACCGTCTGATGCGACCCATGAGGCTTTGAAAAACGCAGAGCATTAATCACGAGAGTTTCAACACCCAATAGTTTGTCAAGCTCTTCAGGCTCTATGAAACTCATATCTGTAATATATGCAAAAGCCCCAATACGATATCCGAGTATAGGCAATTTTCCATGAAATACCCTTATAGGCTCTATTGTAAACTCGCCAATGGTGAGCTTTTTACCCTGCTCCACACTATGCAACATTAGGTTGGGAACACCGGGATATTTTACATCTGAAAAGCAGTAAGGCAGCACACTCTTCACATGCTCGACTGTGTGCCCATCGGCATAAACAGGAATATCACCCTTGCGACAAAACGGGCGTAAGTCGTCGAGCCCGCCGGTGTGGTCGTAATGTTTATGAGTGAGCAGTACAGCATCAATCTTATTGAAAGGTCTGTTCAGCATCTGGGTTCTGAAATCTGGACCACAATCGATAAGTACTCTGCTGTTGCCACTCTCAATAAGAGCCGATGAACGCAAACGCGAATCACGAGGATCGTTAGAACGACACACTTCGCACCCACAACCAAGTTCCGGTACACCCGTAGAAGTGCCACTACCCAATATTGTGATTTTCATACTAAAAGCTAAATTATTAATAAATCACATTGACCTCGGGGTAAATGTCCACATTAAACTTTTCCTTCACCGACATCTGTATCTGTGTAGCAAAATCCATCACCTCTTTTCCGGTTGCCCCTCCGAGGTTCACCACCACCAATGCCTGGTTGCGATAAACACCAACATGTTCGCCGCTTTTCTCCTTCCAGCTGCATTTGTCAATAAGCCATCCAGCCGAAAGTTTCACACCTCCTTCAGCCGGATAGGTAGGCATTCCGGGATAAAGTTCTTTGAGCTTTTCGGCATGAATAGAGTCCACCACAGGGTTCATAAAAAAGCTGCCGGCACTTCCTATCTCGGCAGGGTCAGGCAATTTTGCAGCACGTGTCTCACATATCGCAGCACGAATATTTTCGGCAGTTATGCCACCCATAGCCTCGCATCTCTCCTTAAGATTACCATACGAAAGTACATACTTAGGCAGTTTGTTCAATTTGAATACAACATGCGTAATTACATTTTTCCCTTTTTCGCTATTCTTGAAAATACTGTTGCGATAGCCATAGGAACAATCGTTATTAGTAAATGATACAGCACAAGACTTTTCAAGTGAAACAGCTTCGACTTTTACGATTAAGTCACCCGCTTCTACTCCATATGCACCAACATTCTGCACAGCACTTGCACCCACCTCACCGGGAATTGCCGAGAGATTTTCCAATCCCTGCCACCCTTGCTCTACGGTGTAAGCTACAAAATCATCCCAATTTATTCCGCTGCCGGCACGTACAAAAACCGCATCTTCTGTCTCGCCAATAATCTCCACACCTTTTATTGCCGAGTGCAGAACTACGCCATTGTAATCTCCCATAAAAAGCAGATTACTGCCACCGCCGATAACCAAATGCTTTGTATTACCAAGATGTTTGGCAATAGTGATGACATCTTCGGGAGTACTGAATTCTACAAAATGTGCAGCCTTGACGTTCATGCCGAAAGTATTATGCGGCAAGAGCGAATATGAGGAATAATGCTTTATCATAAACTAAAAATCATAAATTCATCGCGAAGATAGCGTAAATCGGCAGCAGAAACAAAATTTATTTAAAAAATTAAAACCCACATTATGGTAAAATCGTTACAAATGATTAATTTTGCACGATTAATATAGAGAAAATAACATATCAATAAAAAATATGATAGAGCAGATAGAAAAATTGCTTGAAGAGATTAAAAACATCACAGCAAGCAACGCAGAAGAGTTAGAAGCCCTGCGCCTGAAATACCTCAGCAAAAAAGGTATCATCAACGGCCTCATGGCACAGTTCCGCGAAGTACCCGCTGAGCAGAAAAAAGAGTTCGGAGTAAAACTCAATGAGCTCAAAAATGCAACGCAAGAAAAGATAAATACATTAAAGGAGAGCCTCGAGAGCAAGGAAGAGGAGCAGTGCGAGCTCGACCTCACACGTCCCGGCTACCCTGCAAAATTGGGAACACGCCACCCCCTTTCCATTGTCAAAAACGAAATAATTGATATCTTCTCACGTTTAGGCTTTTCAATTGCCAACGGTGTTGAGGTTGAGGACGACTGGCACGTATTTTCGGCAATGAACTTCGCCGACGACCATCCCGCTCGTGACATGCAGGATACATTCTTCGTAGAGGCGCACCCCGACATCATCCTGCGCACACACACCAGTAGCGTGCAGAGTCGCGTAATGGAGACTTCGCAGCCCCCCATCCGCATCATCGCTCCCGGACGTGTGTACCGCAACGAGGCTATCAGCTACCGTGCACACTGTTTCTTTCACCAGTTGGAGGCACTTTATATCGACAAAAACGTATCATTCACCGACCTCAAGCAGGTGCTCTTGCTTTTTGCCAAGGAGATGTTTGGCAACGACACAAAGATACGTCTTCGCCCCTCATATTTTCCCTTCACAGAGCCTTCAGCCGAAATGGACATCAGCTGTAACATCTGCGGCGGTAAGGGTTGTCCCTTCTGCAAAGGCACAGGATGGGTAGAGATTCTCGGTTGCGGAATGGTAGATCCCAATGTCCTCGAACTCTGCGGTATCGACAGCAAGGAGTATTCGGGTTACGCACTCGGAATGGGTATCGAGCGCATCACAAACCTCAAATATCAGGTAAAAGACTTGCGTCTCTTTAGCGAGAACGACATCCGTTTCCTAAAACTCTTTGAGAGTGCAAACTAACAAGCACCGACGTTTAAGATGAAAAACGAGGAACTATATAAAAAAGTACTCGAATATTTTGAAAAAGCAATACCGGTAGCCGAGACGGAGCTACATTATGAGAATCCGTTTCAGCTGCTTATTGCCGTAATACTGTCGGCACAATGCACCGACAGACGTGTGAACATGGTCACCCCCGATCTTTTCGCCGCTTACGACACGCCCGAGGAGCTTGCTCAAGCCCATCCCGACGAAATATTCAACTACATTAAAAGCATATCGTTCCCCAACAATAAGGCACGTTACCTTGTGGGTATGGCGCAACAGCTTGTCGAGAAATACGGAGGTCGTGTACCCGATACACTCGAAGAGCTCACCACCCTGCCCGGTGTTGGTCGCAAGACGGCAAATGTCATTCAGGCAGTCGTGTTCAACAAATCGGCAATGGCTGTCGACACCCATGTCTTTCGAGTGAGTCACCGCATAGGACTTGTACCCAAAAGCTGCACCACCCCATACAGCGTGGAGAAAAGGCTTGTAAAGTACATCCCCGAGTCCATAATTCCACGTGCACACCATTGGCTGATACTGCATGGAAGATACACCTGCAAGGCACGTAACCCCGAATGCGCCAAGTGCGGCCTCATAGATGTCTGCAAAGAATACTGCCGTCGCACAATAAAAGCGAGCAAGGCAACAAATAAAAATATTTAATATATTTTTTATAAAAACAGAGCCGAAACTTAAACAGAAAAAGTTATATTTGCAAAATGTTGCAATAAAGCATACATAAGTAAGAAATTTTTAATCACATTTCATAAAAACAAAGCAATGATGACAATTGACAATTACAAATTTGCCGGTAAAAAGGCAATCGTTCGCGTAGACTTCAACGTTCCCTTGAACGAAGAGGGTAAAATCACAGACGACACTCGCATCCGTGGTGCACTACCCACACTTAAGAAAGTGTTGACTGACGGTGGTGCACTCATCATCATGTCACACATGGGCAAGCCCAAAGGCAAGGTAAATGCAAAATACTCTTTGAGCCAGATTGTTGACGCTGTATCAGAGAAATTGGGCGTAGCTGTACAGTTCGCTCCCGACTGCGCAAAGGCAGCTGAGGCAGCAGCAGCTCTCAAAGCAGGTAAAGTTCTTTTGCTTGAGAACCTCCGTTTCTATCCCGAGGAGGAGGGCAAACCCGTAGGTATCGATAAAGAGGATCCCGCATACAACGATGCAAAGAAAGCAATGAAAGAGTCTCAGAAAGAGTTCTCTAAGACATTGGCATCATACGCTGACTGCTACATCAACGACGCATTCGGTACAGCACACCGTCGTCACGCATCAACAGCTGTTATCGCTGACTACTTCAACGAGGATAGCAAGATGCTCGGTTACTTGATGGAAAAAGAGGTTCAGGCAGTAGACAACATCCTCAAAGACATCAAACGCCCCTTCACAGCAATCATGGGTGGTTCTAAGGTATCTACAAAGATCGGTATCATCGAGAACCTCATGGACAAAGTAGACAACCTTATCCTTTGCGGTGGTATGACATATACATTTGCTAAGGCTCAGGGCGGTGTTGTAGGTAACTCAATCGTTGAGGATGACAAACTCCAGCTTGCTCTCGACATTATTGAGCAGGCTAAGGCAAAAGGTGTTAACCTTGTACTCGCAACAGACTGCGTAGCTGCTGATGCCTTCTCAAACGACGCAAACACACAGGTTGTTTCAGTTGCAGAAATCCCCGAAGGTTGGGAGGGCTTGGATGCTGGTCCCAACGCACGCGAAGCATTTGCTTCTGCAATCGAGAATGCAAAGACAATCCTTTGGAACGGTCCCGCAGGTGTATTCGAGTTTGATAACTTCACAGCAGGTTCACGCGCAATTGCCGAGGCTATTGCAAAGGCTACTGCAAACGGCGCATTCTCACTCATAGGTGGTGGTGACTCAGTAGCATGTATCAACAAGTTCGGTATGGCCGACCAGGTATCATACATCTCAACAGGTGGTGGTGCTCTCCTCGAGGCAATCGAAGGTAAGGTACTCCCCGGAGTTGCAGCTATCAAAGGCGAATAATAACATTCGATAAATAACGTATAAACAGCGCGGCACTCCGCGCTGTTTATATATATAAAAACAAGCAGTCATATACCTTTTATGGGAGAGAAACGTATAAGCGAAATACAGCGCAAGGCAAACATGATGTTACGTGAGAAACGTCTGAAACCGGCACTCGAGCAGATGGGCGAAGAGATAGAGACGCTCAACAGTTGGGAATTGCGCACAAAATACTCCGAGGTTACGACTGCCTACAAATACATGCTCGAATACATGTGCAAAGGCATGCCCGACCCTAACCGCAGCCATCTGCACAGTGAACTGATAGGCAAAGCCTATCTCCTTAACGACGAAATTGCCATCTCACGTCTATCGGAACACTCGTTGAGTGTCTATTGCCAGATGCGCAGAAAATACAAAGGCGAGGCAGACATCGCCACATATCATAACAAACTTCGCGAACACTCCATGGCAAGGGCTATGATGCAGTTGATGCCAGGGAACGAAGAGAAAACGAAAGAACTAGCACGACGCCACGAGCAGGATAGTGCCGAGTTATTCATGCAACTGTGGAGCACAAGCTCATGGGGAAACAAGCAACGCACCGAAGTTATGGAGGTGCTCAACGACTTTGAAGTGGACAATAGCGACAAAGCCATGATTGTAAGTGCAATCACCATCAGTTTGCTAAAACTCTTCGACCCCGTCAAAGCAATATTCCTGTGTGACGCATGCACACACGACGAAGTTGGCATATCGCAGCGTGCCCTCGTTGGCCTTTTCATCACTGCCTTCATCAACAATCATCGCATAGAACACTACCCCGAGCTGAAAAGCAGAATAGTGCAACTGTGCGAAACGCCCGATTTTGAATCGCGATTGCTCATTATACAGTTACAGTTCCTTCGCACTCGCGAGACACAGAAAATAGACCGCAAGATGCGCGAAGAGATAATCCCTGCAATGCTCAAGAACCCCAATCTTCGCAATGCAAAACTCGGTCTCGACCTAGACAAAGAGTTTGATGAGGACGACAAAAATCCCGAGTGGCAGGCATGGCTCGACAACGACGCAATAAAAAACAAACTCGACGAAATGGCACAGTGGCAGACCGAGGGAGCAGACGTCTACATGAGTACATTCTCCCAGCTCAAACACTTCCCATTCTTTAACGAAATGGCAAACTGGTTCCGCCCATTTGACCTTCACAACTCAACAATTTCGGGAATAATACCCTCGACAGCCGACACTCATAATGCCAATCTTCTGAAAACGCTCTTTGCATCGAAATTCTTCTGCAACAGCGATAAATACTCATTCAGTTTCACACTGCAACAAGTTCCCGAAGAGCAACGTGGCATGCTCATGCAGCAGCTTGGTGAACAGCATGGTGAGGAGATTGCCAATCCCGATACCGAGCAACCTGCCATCCCCCGTAAGGTCGAAGAGGAGCTGCAAGGCAACCAATACATACAAGACCTCTACCGTTTCTTCAAGCTCTCCAGCTTTAAGAACGAATTTACCGACCCCTTCACACTCTCGCTCAACATGCTTGAATGCGAGTACACAAGCAACATATTCAGCAGCACACAAAGCATGTTGCGCATATTCCGCTACCTTTTACAAAAAGAGTATTATGCCGAAGCGTATGAAATAGGCGACAGCATAGAAAAGTCCAAAGACACAACAGTTTGTGACGCACAATTCTATCAGGAGATGGGCTACTGCAAGCAAAAGGCCGGCGAATATGACGAAGCAATAAAATACTACAATAAAGCAGACATCATCAAGCCCGACACATTATGGACTATACGCCATACAGCACAGTGCCACAGGATGCGTCGCGACCCCAAGAGCGCACTGCCCTATTATCTGCAAGCCGAGCAACTTGTACCGGACAACCGTGCCATTCTGTTGCAAACAGGAGAGTGTCTGGTTGCACTCAAGAGGTACGACGAGGCTTTTACACGTTTCTTCAAGGTTGAATATATGGAGCCCGACTCCCTTCGCTCATGGCGCGCAATAGCATGGTGCTCATTCATGGTAGGTAAATACGAACAGGCACAGGAGTACTATTCACGTCTGCATGCTGCACCCAAACGCAATATGCAGGACTGGCTCAATGCAGCCCATGTAGAGCTTGTTCTTGGCAACAACAGTGTGGCTATCGACTATTACCGTAAAGCTGCTACACTGTGCAAAGACGACGAATTTTCTGCAAGTCTCTTTGGAGACAAAAAAGTGCTACTTTCTAAAGGTGTTTCCCTCAACGACCTGATATTAATAAGGGACATTGTAGGCTGATAGCATAAGTCATCACAAACAAAAACCACAATACTATTGTTATCCATACAAAAAAGAATTTTGTATGGAATGGTTAGTAAACATTTTGCGTACACATCCCGAAATTGCAATATTTCTCACCCTGGGATTAGGAGCATACATCGGACGTATACGCGTTAAAGGCTTCAGCCTGGGAGTAGTAACAAGCGTATTGTTGGTGGGAGTTCTTATAGGTCAGCTGAAGATACCCATTGGGGCTACCCTTAAGCCCGTCGCCTTTCTTCTATTCCTCTTTGCCATAGGCTACAAAGTGGGACCTCAATTTTTCCGAGGACTTAAAAAAGATGGACTTCCTCAAGTCTATTTTGCAATAGTGATGTGCGTGTTCATTCTTGTCGTCACGTGGGTAACAGCACTTGTCATGGGATATAATGTCGGTGAGGCCGCAGGACTGCTCTCCGGCGCACAGACTATAAGTGCTGTGATAGGCGTTGCCGGCGACACCATCAACGGCCTTGCAATATCCGAAAGCGACAAACTGAAATTAATCAATATAATCCCTGTGGCTTATGCTGTAACATATATATACGGAACAGCCGGCTCGGCATGGATAATGTCAAGCATAGGCCCCAAAATGCTTGGAGGAGTAGAAAAGGTAAAAGCAGCCTGCAAGGAACTTGAAAAAAAGATGGGCAGCAGCGTCGGCGAAGAGCCCGGAGTATCTACTGCCGAACGTCCCGTTGTTTTTCGTGCCTATAAAATCACAAACAGTTGGTTCGATGATACCCGTAGTGTAGCTTCGCTCGAAGAACTTTTCGCTTCGCAAGAGAAACGTCTCTTTGTGGAACGAATACGCAAGGGAAACAATATAATTAATGAAGTCACCCCCGAAACAATGCTTGCCATTGGTGACGAGGTGGTGCTCACCGGTCGTCGCGAATATGCCATTGGCGAGGAGGAGTGGATAGGTAGCGAGGTAGATGACGAGACACTGCTCGATTTTCCTGTGATGCAGTTACGCGTATTAGTCACAGGAAAGAAGAAAAATAGCGGTCACCCCTCTTACGACGGAAAAAGTATTGCACAGTTACGTCAAGAGAAATTCATGCATGGCGTCAGCATACGTCGCATCACACGTATAGGAGTGAACATACCCGTCTTTCCGGCTACAATAATCAATGCCGGCGATACCATTGAACTTGTAGGCAAGAAATTCGACGTTCAGCCGGCAGCAAAGGCTATTGGCTACCCCGACCCGGAAACAAACACCACCGATGTGGTATTCCTCACAGCAGGCATTGTCGTGGGTTGTCTGGTGGGTGTACTCACTCTGCATTTAGGAGGTGTACCCATCAGCCTGAGCACTAGCGGCGGAGCACTCATCGCCGGGTTATTCTTCGGTTGGTGGCATTCACGTCGCCCCACCATGGGGGCAATACCCGAGGCCGCCCTTTGGGTGTTCAACAATATGGGACTTAACATCTTCATTGCCATTGTAGGAATAAGTGCCGGCCCGGGGTTTGTGCAAGGTTTCCGAGAGATAGGATTCTCACTCTTTTGCGCAGGAATTGTAGCCACAAGTCTACCCCTCATATTTGGACTTTATATAGCTACACGTTGGTTTAAGTTCCATCCCGCAATAGCACTTGGATGTTGTTGTGGAGCACGAACAACCACAGCAGCCATAGGTGCGGTGCAAGAGGCAATAGGCAGCGAAACACCCGCATTGGGCTATACAGTAACATACGCAGTGGGTAACACATTGCTCATATTGTGGGGTGTAGTCATAGTTCTACTTATTCATTAAAGTTTCACATATAAATATATTTACCATGAACAAGTTACTCAAAGACAAAAGTGAAGTACCATCTTTCGGGAAAGAGATGGAAAAGATAAGTCCCTTTGAACTTAAAAACCGCCTTATAGAACTTGCCGACGAGAGAATAAAAAGAAGCATGCACACTATGCTCAATGCCGGTCGTGGCAATCCTAACTGGGTAGCAACCCTTCCACGTGAAGCATTCTTTATGTTTGGAAAGTTCGGAATGAAAGAGTGCCGACTCAATTTTGAAAGAAACGATGGCATCGCAGGTGTTCCGCAAAAAGAGGGCATTGCTAAACGTTTTGAGCAGTTTCTCGAAGAGAATGCGCGTACCCCTGAAGGGAAATTTCTTGCGCAATGTTACGAATATATGCTCACCGAGCATAAGGTGAACCCAGATGAGCTTGTACTCGAATGGGCAGAGTGTGTCGTGGGCAACCAATACCCTGTACCCGATCGTATACTCAAACACACAGAGCTAATTACTCGCGACTATCTTGCACAAGAACTTTGTGCGGGACGTCCCCCACAGGGCGAGTTCGACCTTTTTGCAACAGAAGGCGGAACGGCTGCAATGTGCTACATATTCGACTCGCTCGAACAGAACTTCCTTCTTCACAAAGGCGATCAAGTGGCATTAATGACTCCTGTATTTACGCCATACATAGAAATTCCCGAACTCGAAAGGTATAAGTTCAAGGTTACAAATATCCCCGCTGACCGTATGAGCGAAGATGGACTGCACCTGTGGCAATACAACGAAAAGGCCATCAATAAGCTGCGCGATCCATCGTACAAGGCACTCTTTGTAGTAAACCCCAGTAACCCTCCGAGTTACATGATAGACGAAAAGAGCGTTGCTATGATTGTAGACATCGTCAATCGCTGGAACCCCAACCTGATGATAATAACCGACGACGTATACGCGACATATGTACCGGGATTCCAATCGCTCATGGCACAACTGCCACACAATACAATATGTGTCTACTCATTCTCGAAATATTTTGGAGCAACGGGATGGCGTCTTGCTGTCACTGCCATGCACCGAGACAACATCTTCGATGAACTTTTGAAGCGTCTCCCACGCAAACGCAAAGGAGAACTTCAGAAGAGATACGGAAGCATACGCAGTGACGTCGAGAATATGCGATTCATTGACCGCATGGTTGCCGACAGTCGTCAGGTAGCACTAAACCACACAAGTGGACTCTCACTGCCACAACAGTTCCAGATGAGCCTCTTTGCCCTCTACTCCATACTCGACACACGTTCCGAGAATAAGTTCCGCGAAGGAATGCACAATATAATAAACTCGCGCCTGCAAACATTGTGGAAGAGCATGGGATTCACCCTTCTACCCGACCCTACACGTGCAGGCTATTACTCCGAGATAGACCTTCTTGTTTGGGCGAGAAAATTCTATGGCGAAGATTTTGTCGATTATTTGAAACTCAATTACAGCCCTCTGGATATTGTCTTTAGGCTTGCGACGGAGACATCACTTGTAGTACTCAACGGCGGAGGTTTCGACGGCCCCGAATGGAGCATAAGAGTCTCACTTGCCAATCTCAACGAACAGGACTATGAAACGATAGGTAAAAATATCAGGAACATTCTCGAAAGCTATGCCGAGAAATGGAAAAACTCGCTACCAGTGGAAGTTTAACAAATCATTGCGAATGCATCAATAAACCGTTGCATTCGCAACGTTTTTTATGGTATCATTAATATCCGAATGAAAATTAACCGTATATTTGTAGAATATCACCAATAGAAAATAAAACAGACATAAATATGAAACAACTAAAATTACTACTTGCAGGGGTGCTGCTATCAACAACATTCCTTGCAGCACAAGCACAAAGAGCCTTCACGCACAACGACGTAGAGAAGTGGCAACGCATCACCTCACGCACCATTTCCGATGATGGCAAGTGGGTGGCAACAACCTTTGCGCCGTGGCGAGGCGATTCACGTGTGGAACTCTATTCTGTCGATGGCAAAGAGAAAAAAACATTTTCTCCTGCAAGCGAGTATCGCTTTTCATCCTCATCGCAAAACTTTATTGTAAAAGAGGTAGCAGAACTTCACCTCACAGACTCACTTAAGTTGATGAAAGCAAAAAAGATGCCTATGGACAAACTTACCATCAACAATCTTGCAAACGGCAGTAAATGGCAAATAGACTCACTTGTAACCTACCGACTCTCCGACTCGCACGACATTATCGCCTACAAGCGAGTGCACAATGACTCATCGCTGATAATCTCTGATCTTAACGGCGAAGAGATAACAAGAATTTCAAAGGTCACACAATACTCATTTGCCAAGAAGAGCGCGACTCTCTACTTCACCACCAAAGATACGGTTGGCGATAGAAACCCCGGCCTTTATATTTGGCACAATGGCGACACACACCCTACACTCATCAAATCCGGAAAGGAGAACTTTACAAATATCACCATCAGTGAGAATGGTGAAAAAATAGCATTCCTCTACACCGACACCCCAAAAGAGAGCAAGCGTACAATGGCACTATGGCTATCTGAAAATGGAGACACAGCACGTCAAATAGTAACTTGCAGCACAAATGGAGTACCCGAAAATTGGATAATTGCATCAAACTACAATCCATGGTTCTCGAAAGACATGAAACGCATATATTTAGCAACAATGCCCATGCCCCTCGAAAAAGACACAACTATATTGGAAAGCAATCGCCCCAATGTACAGGTGTGGAGCTGGAACGAGCCTGTGCAGTACACCGTGCAGAAATACAATTTCAACAACGACATAAAACGCAACTACACTGCTGTATACAACATAGCAAACAGTACACTCACACAAATATCCGACACAGCACTACCCCATCTGCGACTCCCAAGCAACGGAGTCGGCGAGTGGGCAATACTCTCTACAAGTACTCCATATTCACTATCGTCGATGTGGGAAGGTCGCACACGTAGCGACTATTATAAGGTATCGCTTGTAACAGGCGAACGCACTCCTATCACAGCAGGCGACTATACAAATTACAGCCTCTCGGCGTGCAACAAGTATGCAATTGGATATAACCCCACCGATAGTTGCTGGTACACAGTAAACCTGCAAACAGAAAAGAATCAGCTCACACGACTCACCGACCCCGACACATTTATTGCATGGGACGAAGATAACGACGTACCCGACTATCCAGCCCCTCATGGCATCGCCGGTTGGACAAAAGATGACGCACAAGTACTCATATACGACCGGTACGACATTTGGGCATTCAATCCCGACGGCAGACAAAAAGCATTGAACCTCACAAAGAACGGTCGCACCAACCACATCCGCTACCGTCGTCTGCGCATCGAGGAGAATGAGACTTACATCGATACAAAAAAGGCCTCAATGCTCGCAGGCTTCAACGAAATAGATAAAACCACACAGTTCTTCATTATCAAAAACCTTGTATCGTCTGCATCACCCAAACAACTCACCGAAGGCCTCTATCGCTACGGCAATCTCGTAAAAGCCAAGAAGTGTGATAAATACATATACACTCGCGAGAATACAAAAACCTTCCCCGACGTGTGGGTAGCAGATATATCATTAAAGAAAGAGCGACAGCTATCACAGGGTATTGAGCAACAAAAAACATTCATCTGGAACAGATCTGAACTTGTATCGTGGAACTCTTACGAGGGAACAAAGCTCGAAGGAGTTCTCTACCTCCCCGACAACTTTGACCCCAATAAAAAATACCCGATGATAGTAAACTTCTATGAGCGTAATTCCGATAATCTGCACAGCTATCGTACCCCTCAACCTCACCGTTCGACAATAGACTATTGCAGCTATCTCAGCGACGGTTACATCATCTTCAACCCCGATGTACGTTACTCGGGAGGCTACCCAGGCAAAAACTGTTACGACTGTGTAATGTCGGGCATAGACGAGCTACTCACACGCGGTTACATCGACTCAACGCGCATAGGAGCGCAGGGCCACAGTTGGGGCGGTTATCAGGTAGCCTACCTCGCTACACGCACCGACCGTTTCGCTGCCATAGAGTCGGGCGCACCTGTTGTGAATATGTTCAGTGCATACGGCGGCATCCGTTGGGGTAGTGGCAAGGCACGAGCATTCCAATACGAGCACACACAAAGTCGCTTGGGCGGCACCCCTTGGAGTCATCCCGAACGCTACCACGAAAGCTCACCACTCTTTGCAATGGACAAAGTAAATACACCTATACTCATCATGCACAATGACCAGGATGGCCATGTGCCTTGGTATCAGGGAATAGAATATTTCGTAGCACTCAAACGATTAGGCAAACCTGCTTGGCTGCTCAACTACACAGGCGAACCCCACTGGCCTATGAAATATCCCAACTCCATGGACTTTCAGATACGCATGAAACAGTTCTTCGACCACTACCTGAAAGATGCACCCATGCCCAAGTGGATGAGCGAAGGAGTGCCCGCTGTGAAACAACCTTATGAATTAGGCTATTAACTAAAAAACATAACTATGGAAAAGATTGGAAAACTGATACATCTCATAGCCGTTGCAACACTGCTTGCAGTATCAAGTTGCAGCAACAAACCCATGAGAGCACTTATCGTCTCGGGACAGAACAACCACAACTGGAAAGTGAGTCATCCCGTTATTAAAGAGATACTCGACAACTCAGGAATGTTCACCTCGGAAATTGCATTAACACCCCCAGCCGGTGGTAACATGAGCAGTTTCGACCCCCAATTTGAAAAATACGATGTCGTTGTACTCGACTACAATGGTGATCGCTGGAGCGCAAAAACCGACAGCGCATTCCTCAATTATGTCCGTAAAGGCGGTGGAGTCATCGTATACCATGCAGCTGATAACGCTTTTGCAGGATGGGAAGAGTTCAATAAGATAATCGCCCTCGGAGGATGGGAGGGAAGAAACGAAAAGTCGGGACCTTACTGCTATCTCGAAAATGGCAATTTGAAACTCGACTACTCACCCGGTCATGGAGGTTCACATGGGATGCAACGTCAATTCCCCATGCACTGTCGTAACGACAAACACCCTATCACGAAAGGTCTTCCCGACAATTGGTTGCATGCACAAGACGAAATGTACGACCGCATGCGTGGTCCGGCAAACATAAAGGATTTGCTCTACTCGGGAACTGCCGATAAGAATACAGGTGGCTCAGGTCGCGAAGAGCCATTGATATTTACAGTTGATTACGGAAAGGCCCGCATCTTCCACATAATGTTAGGACATTGCGGCCCTACAAAAGAAAACAACCCCGCCATGCAATGCGTCGGTTTCCAGACACTGCTGTTGCGTGGAGCAGAATGGGCTGCAACAGGTAAAGTGACTCAGCCGCTCCCCACCGACTTTCCCACTGAAAAATCAATATCACTGCGAATAGATTACGGAAAAAGCAAAGCAAATAAATAGAAACGTCAGACTCCACATTCACTAAAAATATTAGCTCCGGCATTTAATGTGCCGGAGCTAATTATATATATTAAGCTAATACTTATCTGTTCTTGTTTACCATTGCGTCGATAACAGCAACGGCTGTAACATTGACAATGTCGCGAACAGAGCTTTCAAAATCGATAAAGTGGATAGCCTTGTTCAATCCCATCTGGATGGGGCCGATTACCTCTGTGTCAGCACTCATAGCCTGTACAAATTTGTACGAAGCATTAGCCGATGTGAGGTTGGGGAATACCAAAGTATTTACATCAAGACCTTTCAGACGAGTGAAGGGGTATTTATTGTCGCGCAGATTCTTATCCATAGCAACATTCACCTGCATTTCACCATCGATAGCCCAATCGGGATGTTCGCTCTGCAACTCCTCGATAGCACTGTGAACAGCAGCTGCGCTACCACCGGTATCAGTTCCAAAGTTAGAATAAGAGACCATAGCCATCACAGGAGTGTGGTTGAAGAAACGTACCGACTTTTCGCACAGACGAGCAATATCCTTCATAACCTCTTTTGAGGGGTGGCGGTTAATCAAAGTATCGGCAACAAAGTATGTACCCTTCTTTGAATTAAGAATGTGCATTGTAGCAAAATTGTCGAATCCGGGCTGTAAACCGATAACCTCACGAGCAACCTTAATGGTATTTGAGTATTTAGTATAAAGACCGGTGATGAAGGCATCAGCGTCGCCTACCTCAACCATCATCATGCCGAAATAGTTACGCTCGAACATCTTATCGTTAGCCTCCTCAAATGTATAACCTTCGCGGCAACGATTCTCAGCAAGAATTTTTGCATACTTTTCGCGACGTGCCGACTCTCTGTCGTGACGCAGGTTTACAACCTCTATGCCCTCAAGACTCAGGTCAAGCTCGGCAGCAAGTTTCTCTATACGCTCGTCATTACCCAAAAGAATAGGATTACAAATACCAAGAGACTTCGCCTCGACAGCAGCTTTAAGCATTGTGGGGTGAGTACCCTCGGCAAACACCACACGCTGGGGGTTGGTGCGGGCAGTCTCGTGCAACTGCTGTGTGAGTTTCGACTCACGACCCATAAGCTCGAGCAAGTGCTCTTTGTATTTACCCCAATCGCTGATAGTCTTACGCGCTACACCACTCTCAATGGCAGCCATAGCCACAGCAGTAGAAACCTCAGTAAGCAGGCGGGGATCAACAGGTTTCGGAATAAAATAGTCACGACCGAATGTGAGGTTGCTCACATGGTAAACCTTGTTCACAATCTCTGGGACGGGCTGCTTTGCAAGAGCTGCAATAGCACGTACAGCAGCAATCTTCATCTCCTCGTTAATAGCTTTTGCAGCAGTGTCAAGCGCACCACGGAAGATGTAAGGGAATCCGATTACATTGTTTATCTGGTTAGGATAGTCCGAACGACCGGTACTCATAAGCACATCGGGGCGGCTCGCCATAGCCTCTTCATAAGTAATCTCAGGTACAGGGTTAGCAAGAGCAAAAACAATTGGGTCTTTTGCCATCGAACGTACCATATCCTGTGAAAGGATATTACCTTTTGAAAGTCCAAGGAACACATCGGCACCCACCATAGCCTCTTCGAGAGTGTGAATATCTGTGCGAGTGGTTGCAAACTCCAGTTTCTCGGGAGTAAGGTTTGCTCTCTCAGTAGAGATAACACCGCGGCTGTCGAGCATCACCACGTTCTCCTTTTTCACACCCACTGACACATAAAGGCGAGCACATGAGATAGCAGCAGCACCGGCACCGTTCACAACAACCTTTACATCGGCGATATTCTTACCATTAACCTCAAGGGCATTCAACAATCCTGCAGCCGAAATAATAGCAGTACCATGCTGGTCATCGTGCATCACAGGGATGTCGAGTTCCTCTTTCAGGCGGCGCTCAATCTCGAAACACTCGGGAGCCTTGATATCTTCTAGGTTGATACCACCGAAAGTGGGAGAGATAGCCTTTACAGCCTCTACAAACTTATCAGGGTCTTTCTCGTCCACCTCAATATCAAATACGTCGATACCTGCATAGATTTTGAACAAAAGTCCTTTACCCTCCATCACAGGCTTACCGCTGAGCGCACCAATATCACCGAGACCCAATACGGCAGTACCGTTTGAGATTACGGCAACAAGGTTACCCTTATCAGTATATTTATAAGCATTCTCCTGATCTTTCTGAATCTCAAGACAAGGCTCGGCAACTCCGGGTGAGTAAGCCAAGCTCAAATCCATTTGTGTAAAATAAGGTTTAGTAGGAACAACCTCAATCTTTCCGGGGCGTTTCCCCTCGTGATACTTAAGAGCCTCTTCTTTTGTAATCTTTGTCATAAAATATATTGTATAAAAAACTTTTTACTTCTTTCTAACTCTCACAGGAGCCTCGGGAACACCGGGCAAAGCCGGATATTTCTCTAACTCCTTCAACAAAAACTCAACACCCTTGTTTAGCTGATTATCATTTCCAAGATAATCTTCAAAAGGATTGATATCAACCTCGAAATCGGGTGTAACACCTGTACCTTCAATCAACCACTCGCCCTCTTTGGAGTATGAAGTGAAGAAAGGTGTACGCATATCCTGACCATCTATGTAGGGGCGCGAGCCTGTAATACCTACAATACCACCCCATGTGCGGCAACCCATAAGTTTACCAATACCAAGTTTTCGGAATCCGTGGGGGAACTGGTCGCCGTCAGACATTGAATATTTATCCACCAGACAGAGCTTTGGACCATAATGACTCTCGGCAGGCACTACACCACCCTTACGGTTGCGTCCCATGGTTATGCGATATACCTCGCGCTGCAAACGTTCAAGAATCATAGGCGACACATTACCACCACCGTTCATACGGTCATCGATAATAAGAGCCTTCTTTTCGAGCTGCGGGTAGAAATATTTTGTAAAGAAAGTCATGCCGTTTGCGCCCATATCGGGAATGTGAACATATCCAACTTTACCACCCGAAAGTGAATCAACAATAGCAATGTTACGTGTTATCCAGTCGTGGTAAGCAAGTCCCTGCTCCGACGCGATGGGTTTAACATATACTCGACGAACGCCATCAGCAGCAGACTTAGTATTCACATCAAGTGCAACAGTCATTCCAACCTTGCCAACAAGAGCCTCATAAATCTCGGAGAAATTCTTAGCGGGAACACCATCTATTGCAACGATATAATCACCGCTTTTCACGTTTACGCCGGGAGCACGCAAGGGCGACTTTGCACCACTGTTCCAATCTTCACCTTCAAAAATATAATCGATGCGGTAGTTGCCATTATTGTCTTTAGAGAATTTACCACCAAGCAGACCCACTGCAACAGCTTTTGGAGCAGGTGCCTCGCCCGATGTGATATATGCGTGGCCAACGCCAGCCTCTCCTATCATCTCACTGATAAGATAAGTGAGGTCGTGACGATGATTCACATAAGGAAGCATCACTGCATAACGGTCGTGCATTACCTTCCAGTCGGCACCATGCATATTCTCCACATAGAAACCATCGCGGAATACACGCCACGACTCATTAAACATCTGATACCACTCTTTTCGGTGGTCGATAGTCATAGGCAAGTTTGAAGTGCTCACCTTCTTCGCGCCGCCGGGATTATTGATATCAGCAATTTTACCACCCGAGAGAAGAGCCTTTTTCGTTGCAGGGAAGTAACATACTACACTACCCATATCACTGCTGCGGCTCTCCATTGTTGCAATCTCCAGGCTCTTGTTCTTGCCATTATGCGAATAGAAGAGTTTGCCATTATAGACACCTCCCAAAGAATAGCCTCCATCCTCTTCAAAGAGAACAGCAGCACGTTCTTCAATGCCATCAAAGTCAATCTCTACAATATTTTCATCACTCTTCTTCTCACCCTTCTTTTTAGGCTCCTCCTTTTTCTCAGCAACTTTATCGTTCATTGCAAACTCATCAGCCTTGAACTCGTTAGGCAACGGAGTCTCCTTTTTCAGAGGAAGGACAAAAAGATAATTGCGTTTAGAGAAACTTGTGTTCCACTCTACTGATGAATAATTAATCTCATATTTTCGGTAAGAGACAAAGAAGAGATATTTTCCATCATCAGACCAACGGGGGCTGTTCGCGTCGAACCATTTTATAGTAACAGGTACACTAACCTTTTTAGCCATACTATATATGTACACGCGGTTCATGCCATTCTCGGCCTCAGTAGTATATGCCACCCAATTATTATCGGGAGAGAGTTGTACGTCGAAAACATTTCCATCATTGCTTGCAATGATACGTGTGAGCGACTTTGATACAACATCGTAGCGATAAACCTCACGTTTGTCTGTGCTGAAAAGCAGGAATTTGCTATCACTACTCCATTTCGGAGACGAGGGGTAACCATCCCTGAAAGATGTCACAGCCTTTGCCGACGAAGGCTCATTCATCTTCTCGGTGTCTAGTAGGTAGAGCTGATACTCACCGGCCTTATCCGAGAAATATGCAATCCATTTGCCATCGGGCGACCAGGCAGCATCACGCTCATGACCATTGGGAGTATTTGTCAGGTTGTACACAGCACCATTCTGTGCAGGTACCGAGAATATCTCGCCACGAGCAGCAACAAGAGCACGCTCGCCGTCAGGCGACATTGTGCAAGCATATCCGCTTACAGTGCGGAATTCGGAACGTGACGACAGATTAATGTCACTCAGAGAAATGTTTACCTTTGAGCATTTACCGTCGGCAACAACATATTTGTAAATATAACCACCATTCTCGAAAACAATATACTTGTCCGATGCAGCAGGGAATTTAATATCATACTCTTTAAAATCAGTAAGTTTAGTAGTTTCTCCACTCTTTGTGTCATACTTAAAGAGGTTCATCGTGTAGTCGCGGTCACTGATAAAATAGATGCAATCGCCTATCCACATGGGGAACAAATCCTGATTTTTATTGTCAGTGAGTTTTTTCATTTCAGTAGTTCCCACCTTGTTTAGCCAAATTTCATCGGCCTGACCTCCAGCATAGTGTTTCCATGTGCGGAACTCACGGAACATACGGTTGAATGCAAACTGTTTGCCATCGGGCGAGTAAGAACACCACGAACACTCGGTCATAGGAATTTGCTTGGGTGAACCACCTTCTACATTCACTTTATAGACCAAACCACGAGTACCGCAGAAAGCATACCATTTTGAACGGTAAATAATCTCTTTACCATCGGGCGACCATCCCATAACAATATTATTGGGGCCCATACGGTCGCCAACATTGTCGCGTTCCACTTTGGCAGTGTACGTAACACGCTTGGGTTCACCACCATTCAAAGGCATAGTGTAAACTTCGGTGTTGCCATCGTACTGACCTGTAAAAGCAATACTCTTGCCATCGGGAGAAATCTTGGCAAACATATCATAGCTATCGCCGTATGTCAGTTTCTTTGCCTCGCCACCATTCACAGGAACAGAATATAAATCGCCTGCATAGCTGAAGACAATAGTCTCGCCACCAACGGCAGGGAAACGCAACAAACGAGCCTCATCGGCTGCTGATGCTGCACCCATTACCAATGCCATCAATGCAGAAAATAAAAATCTTTTCATAATATATCTATAAATTACCATTAATACTCTTCTCTTCAACACCAATGCCAAATAGAGCAAAGTCATATTTCACCGGGTCGTCAGGCGACAATTCGCGCAGTTGTGCGGTGAGCAGCTCCACGCTCTTTCTGTCATTCTGCTTGCGCTCCAAAAGCCCAAGCTCACGACTGATGCGTGCCACATGCACATCAAGAGGAATCATCAGTTTCGCAGGAGAGATATTCTTCCAAATTCCCAAATCAACTATACCATCCTGTCGGCACAACCAGCGCAACATCATGTTCAGACGTTTGCAAGCCGACGCCGCGCGCCCCTTCTCACTCACAGGGTTTGAAATATGTCGTGATATCTCACCACTGTTTGCAGCCATCAGAGCCGAGCGAAAAGCATCAATCCCCATCCATACATCATCTGCCACGAAAATGCTCTCCAAACTGTCGTATCTCGAATAGATATCTCTGAGCCCACGACACAAATAAGCGAGGTCGCGCATAAAGAATGTTCTGTGTATATTCAGACTGCCATCGGCATTTTCCCATTCCCCACGCATTATATACTCATAGGGACGACCGGCCATAATCTCGCCAAACATTCTGTTGCCGGAATTGATTATCATACGCCTGTTACCCCAGGCAATTACCGATGCAAGGAAAGCCACAATCTCAACATCGCGCTTTTCGGTGAAGGCATGCGGAAACTGCACCGGGTCGTTCTTGATAAACTCCTCGCAATTATATCTATCAGCTTTCTCATTCAAGAAAGCAGCAAGCATACTCTCCAAACTCTCTATCCCCCCTGATTTTCTTTATTAAAATTTATTCACCTGAGCCACCTTGCCACCATTAAAGTAGTTCACGATGTTCGTTGCGGCAAATTCGGCCATTTCGCGACGTGTCTCCACAGTCTGAGTGCCAATGTGAGGCACAAGCACAGTATTGGGCAGTGCAAGCAATTCGTCACACACATTATCGCCCGTTTCAAATACATCGAGACCGGCACCCTTGATAGTACCATTCTTAAGAGCCTCAATGAGAGCCTTTTCGTCAATCAGAGGGCCTCGAGCTGTGTTTATAATAAAAGCGTCGCGCTTCATCTGTGCCAAACGTTCAGCATCAATAATATGATAAGTCTCGCTTGTAAGAGGTGCATTCAGCGACACAACATCAGATGTTGCAATGAGCTCGTCGAGCGAAACATACTTTGCATTATAAAGTTTTTCGTCAATCGCGCTCAAACGGTTGCGATTGTGATAAACAATACTCATTCCGCAAGCCAATGCTCTGCGTGCAACAGCCTTGCCGATGCGTCCCATACCGATGATACCCAACTGTTTGCCCGACAACGAAGTGCCGAGGTTATTCATGATACCCCACTTAAGTTCCTTTGCACGCAACATATTGTCGCAATCGACAATGCGGCGCAACAAAGAAAGCATCAAGCCCATTGCAATATCGGCAGTAGGCTCTGTAACAGGGTCGGGAGTATTTGCAACCGTCACTCCGCAACGTGTAGCATATACAACATCGATATTATCGTAACCGACAGCATAGTTCGACACAATCTTCAGATTTTTGGCAGCATCGAGCAACTTTTTGTCAATGGGGAAGTTCCACATCGAGAGAATAGCATCGAACGAATCTACTACGGGCAATACATCCTCGTATGTAAAAGTCTCCATGCCCTCAGCAGGCATCGTAATATCAAAATCCTTCAAGACCTCTTTATATACATCACGATAGATATTATATGTAATCAGGACTCTTGGTTTCATTGTCATTATTATAAGTAACTGTTTAAACTACACAAAGACAACAATCCTCATTAATGGGTTGTTGTCTTTGTACGGATATCTATTACTCTTATTTCTTCAATCTTTCGCCTTCGATTCTCAACGCCTCACAAACATCCTCACGTACAGGCACCAACGGCAGACGAAGTATATTCTTCACATATCCGAGGTTGCTCAACTGAGCCTTTGCACCACCGGGGTTGCCATCGGCAAAGAGCAGTCTGAACATTTCGGAAAAGCTATCGCTGAGTTCCTTCGCCTCGTCATATCTCTTCTGCTCAAGCAGACGAACAAGTTCTACACATTCTTTGGGGTAAACATTTCCGAAAACAGAAATAACACCAACACCACCGGCTTTCATAATATCATATGTGAGACCATCATCACCAGAAAGCACATCGAGTGTATCGGGTTTTTCGGCAATCAATCTCTTAATCTGCTCTATGTTACCCGATGCAGCCTTAAAGCCTATAATGTTGCTGCACTCTTTTGCAAGTCTGATAGTCGTTTCGGGCTGCATATTCACACCTGTACGACCGGGAACATTATAAAGATATATAGGAAGGTTTGTAGAGTCTGCTATTGCCTTGAAGTGACGGTACATACCCTCCTGATTGGGTTTGTTGTAATAAGGAACAACACAAAGAATACCATCAACTCCGGTAAAATCCTCTGTTTGCAACTCATTAATAACCGCTTGAGTATTATTTCCGCCACAGCCCAACATGATACCCATGCGGCCGTCTACCTGCTCTATTACGCGCTTTCGAATGGTACGTTTCTCTTCGATTGACAAAGTAGGTGTCTCACCTGTTGTACCTTGCACACACAAAAAATCGGTTCCGCTATTAAGATGCAAATCCACCAATCTTTCAAGTGCTGCATAATCAACCTCATTAGTCACGGTAAAAGGTGTAATTATTGCAACACCCATTCCCCTCATTCTTTTTTGCGTCATATAAAAATATTCTTTAAAAATCGGGTGCAAATTTACATCAATATTTTCATTTAAAGAAATTAAGAGAGTGATTAATGGAGTTTAAATACCAATTTATTGCAACATCGACAAAAACTCCTCTTCATTCACGAGTGCAACACCAAGTTTCTGTGCCTTTTCCAGCTTCGAAGGCCCCATATTTGCGCCGGCAAGAATGAATGATGTAGATTTGCTAACGCTACCCACATTCTTTCCGCCATTTCTCTCTATCATATCTTTATATTCATCGCGTGAATGTTTCTCGAACACACCGCTTATAACAATCGTCTTTCCTTTGAGTTTCTCGGTCATTCCCTCGGTAGTCTCCTTATCGAGAGTAAATTTCAATCCTGCAGCAATCAGACGCGCAACAAGTTCGCGGTTAGCCTCACACGAAAAGAAATCCACAACGCTACCGGCGATGCGTTCACCAATTTCATCAGTCGCCACAAGCTCTTCGAGCGAAGCATTCATCAATCTATCAATCGTGACAAATGTACGTGCAAGACGCTTGGCTACCGTAGCACCCACGAACCTTATGCCCAATGCAAATAACACACGCTCAAAAGGCACATTCATCGACTCACGCACACTGTTTACAATATTTTCTGCTGACTTCATACCCATGCGAGGTAACAGCAACAAATCACTTGCCTCAAGAGTGTAAAGGTCGGCAATATTATTTACAAGTCCCGACGCGTAAAGCAACTCCACTGTCTCGGGGCCGATGGTCTCGATGTTCATTGCATCGCGCGAAACAAAATGCTCAATTCTGCCCTTTATCTGCGGAGGGCACTCCACACTGTTAGGGCAATAATAGGCAGCCTCGCCCTGTGAACGAACGAGCGCAGTACCACAAACAGGACATTTCGTAGTAAATGCCACCTTTTCACCCAGCAAGAAACGTGCATCAACATCCACACCTGTAATTTTAGGGATAATCTCACCGCCCTTCTCCACATACACCATATCGCCTATGTAAAGGTCGAGTTTCTCTATAATATCGGCATTGTGCAGCGAAGCACGTTTCACCATAGTTCCCGACAACTGCACAGGGTCGAGGTTAGCAACAGGAGTCACCACACCTGTGCGCCCAACTTGATAAGTAACCTCATTAAGACGCGTCAAAGCCCTCTCTGCCTGGAACTTATATGCAATAGCCCATCTGGGCGATTTTGATGTATATCCAAGATTGCGCTGCTGCCGTAGAGAATTAACCTTAAGCACCACTCCATCAGTAGCATATGGCAACTCCTTGCGAGCAACATCGAAATAGTCGATAAACTCATATATCTCCTCCAAAGTAGTGCATTTCCTTGTAGTCTCCGAAACCTTGAAGCCCCACTTCGCCGCACATTGCAAGTTTTCATAATGACCCTCGGCTGGAAGCTCCTCGCCCAACATATAATAGAGAAAAGCATCCAGACGACGCTTGGCAACTATCGACGAATCCTGCAACTTAATTGTTCCCGATGCCGCATTTCTAGGGTTGGCAAAGAGCTGCTCACCCAGACGTGCGCGCTCGGCATTCAGTTCATCAAACACATCCCAAGGCATTAGAATTTCGCCTCTTATTTCAAACGATTCGGGGTAATCATCGCCCGACAGTACCAAAGGCACACTTCTGATTGTCTTTACATTCGCAGTAACATCATCACCCTTCTCGCCGTCGCCACGTGTCACAGCACGCACCAAACGACCATTTTCATAAGTAAGAGAAATGGAAGTACCGTCGAACTTCAGTTCACAACAAATCTCAAAATCCTCGTTGAGTGAACGCTTTACACGGTCGTAAAAATCGGAAACCTCGGCTTTTGAATAGGTATTTCCTAACGAAAGCATCGGATATCTATGCGTCACCTGTGCAAACTCCTTTGTGAGGTCACTACCAACACGACGCGTTGGGGAATTTTCATCATCAAGTTCAGGGTGCAACGCCTCAAGTTCCTGAAGTTCGCGCATCAAAGTATCAAACTCAATATCGCTAATCTCAGGAGCATTCTTTATATAATAGTTATAGTTGTGCATGTGCAACAACTCTCTAAGTTCCAAAATACGTCTCTCGTGGCTCATACTATATTTTTTAGCGGGTGTGAAGTTACAAAAATAACATCAGAGAAACAAAATAAAAAATCGGTGCACCATTTTTTTTGGTACACCGATATAAAGAATTAATCAAAATTAATTAGTAAGCACCTGATGTAAATGTTACCAACATAAAGTTCTGCTTGTAGATAGTAGTAGCCTTAGCACTTACATTATATGTAACACCGGCTACCTTGTCAGCCTTCACATAGCCAATACCCATGTTTGAGAAACCGGCATTCTGCAACTGTGCAGCATAGCTATCCCATGTAGTCTGGTCGATAGCATAGATGAAAGTACATGAGCTGCCCAATGTCAAATAACCCATAGCGTTTACCGAAAGCGCAGGGAATTTCGCAACAACAGGACAAACCTCTATCTGCTGAGCAGGGGTAAGAGCAGTAAGAACGTAGCCATTCTTCTCAAATGCCTTGTTTACTGACTTCGCAGTGCTACAAGATGATACACACATTGTGGCAACCACCATAAATGCCACCAACGACAAAGTAAATAATTTCTTCATATTCATATCTATTAATTTGTTATTAAAATCTCTTCACAACATGCGAAGATACAACATTTAAACGAAAAAATAGGCGTATGTTAAAAAAAACACACGCCTATTAAGATTAATTTATCCGATTATGCTAAAATCCACTCTAGAAACATAACCACTGCAAGTGTTAGCAACACACCTATTACCACTGCGGCAAAAAGGTTATGCGAAGGAGCCTGTGCATTCTGTACATCTTTTTCGCCTTTATTGCCATTCTCGCTCTTTTCGGCAGAAGCAATGCTCTTTTTGGGAGCACTATACTCTTTCTGAACTTGAATACTCTCTTCGGGTTTTTCTTCTACAAGCACCTCGTCTACGGGCAAAGCATTCTCTATGGGCATTCCCAAAAGGTTGCACACCTCTTCGTAAAGTTTTGGGAAATTACCCTCAATATCATTTGTACCATCAACAAAAGCAGTGCCCTTTAAATAATCGGCCTTAGTTTCGCCATAGGCAATGTCGCTCAAACGGAACGTCAAGATGGGGACAGCTGCATCCACCGCAGTTTTCAACTCACCATCCATCCAAGTACCCGAATTAAAATCCTCAGTAAAGATGGCAATCATAATCTTGCTGTTCTTTATGGCCTCGGCAATACCCTGAGTCCAGGGGACACCGGCAGGAAGATCTCTGTTTGCTACGAAACATTGAAAATTGTAGTATTCAAGATATGCCGATAATCGCTCTGCAATCTTCACTTCGGTAGAAGTGCAGGAAATAAAAACATCGTACAACATCCTATTCCTTATATTTTATTACATACTTTCTACCCTCGGGCGAAACATACTCAGTGGGGAAGCCATCTTCATCGAGCACCCACTCACCACGTGGCAGGTTCTTTCCTCGGCCACCCAACATTCCAAATGCTCCCAAATGAAATACTTCGTAGGGGTGCATCTCGTTGAGTGAAACATTACGCTCGATGATATTATAGCCTAAGAACGAAGCAAAGTCAATGTTGGTCTTATTTATCTTAGTGCTATACTCATATTCTTTGATTGTTTTCTGAGCAATATTTCCAACGCTATCATACTGATAGGTCTTAATGATATTATTGTTTCTATCATACTCAAGGCCAAATGATGTTCCGTAGTCGGTATATGCTCGTTCTATCATAAGACCGGAGTACTCGCAATCGAATGAATCAAACTGAATGAGTTTTCCATCCTCCTTGTCGAAACAACCAAAGAACTTACCACCCATATTTATGCTCTTATCCATTTTAGGAACATAAACATCATATTTACACTCAATCTTTAGAGTCTCATTGTCATAAAAATATCTTGAAAGTACTGTTCCCTCACAATAATCCTTTATACTTTGATTCTCATAAAATCTTGTATTACCATGAATTTCCTTTATACGATTCTGCGCATCATAGACAAAGTTATAAGTCCAGGAATAATCCTTGCCATAAAGAAAATTGGTTATAGCAATCGAAGAGACCATTCTGTCATACTCACCAGGCTTATAATAAGACAGAGCAGTGTCGGCATTGTACTCATCATCGTTGCTACAACCTGTTACCACAATGGCAAACAGAGACAAAAATGCCAAGTATATAAAAGACTTTTTTATACTATTCATAAATTCTCAACCATTCAATTATTTAGCAGATTTAGCAACCTCGGTAGCAGCATAAGCCTCGGGATCGCTGTTTGCACCCATCAATCTTGTCAATTCATTATTAAGAACATCTTTCACCCAAGCGGCAGGCATGAGGTTCCAATTTCCGGCAGCCTTCATATCAACAGTGCCATTCTCTTTGAAATAATCCAGCACAATCTCTGTCAAATCCTTGTCGCTAACTGCTACCACGCGCTCTACCATTTCGTGCTGTTTGATACCTGCACCTATGCTCAAAGGAAGATTTGCCTTCATAACATACTCCTGGCTTACAGCAACCTTATACTCTTTCTTGGGGTCGAGTTTCTTGCCATTTACAAGACCGATAATCTGCAACTTACCATCACTTGTCTTCTTGTTCATGTGAACATTATAGCGCAATCCACCTACTGTCTCCAACACCTTGCAGTTCTCAGTAAGTTTCTTTTTTTCCTCGTCATACTTCAAAAGAGCATCCTCTTTACTCTTTATAGTGTTATAAAAATGCGAAACACTGTAAGAGAGCATCTTCTCAATCTCCTCACCTGTCATTGTCACAGTGTACAGTTTGCCGGCATAAGGACAAATACGACGAACATCAGAAAGGAATATTTCACCTTCAAAAAGGCCCTCATTGACCATGTGGGGGTGAGCCAAAGAAAAGTCTGCGCCTGTACTCTTAAGCTGTACTTTATGAATAAAATCCATATATGCCGATGAACCGAATAGAGCATCAACCGACAACACGCTGTTCTTAATATTGGCAATGGGAGCCGAATAGTATTTTCTAATCGCAGTCGAACGTGTACGCATAGCGCCTACAAAATCGGCATCAGCCTTACGTGCAAGCATTGATTTTATCGCTACATCAAGTTTCTTGTTTTTGAAACCATTGCCGTCACGTTCGGCAGCAATATTAATTTCCACAGCACAAATACCGCGACGAGCAGGAGAAGCAAGTTCAACCTTTTTACCACTTACACTCTCAACTGTTTTTGAACGGCGTATGCCATCGTGACCGCAAATGATAGCATCAAAACCTGCAACATTGCGTGCAATAGTTACAGCCATGTCCTCACGCGATTTTGTGAGCTTAGAAATAGAAGATGCACCCATGTGGAAAAGACCTATCACAAAATCGGGTTTCTCATTCATCATCACCTGCTCAATCCAATGTTTAGCAGCAGCTTCGGCATTCTCAACCTTAAAACCTGCAAAACACTCTTCGCTCATATATTTGTCAGCCCACTCGGTGATAAGACCGATAAAAGCTATTTTAATACCTGCACGCTCTACAACAACATAAGGCTTGTATATAAGCTCGCCACTGTTAGCGTCTACAAGGTTCGCACATACTGCACTACCATTCATCGACTTTGTGTAGCGCGACAAAAGTTCCTTACCCTGGGCTATATCACCCTCACCGATACCGTAAACCTCGCAACCCAACTGATTCATGACAGCAGCAGCAAGTATAGTATCATTCTTGTCACCCTCTTTCATGTAGTGGTTCAGATTCCATCCCGAGAGAATGTCACCATTATCCACAAGAATAACATTCTGCTCACCAACCTGACCTTTCAACTCCTTCAAATAAGATGCAATTACAGCAGCACCGCCACGGGCATCCACCGAATATTTATAGTCGTGAGCCAACAATGCAGTCTCCAAGTCCGAGGTTGCAACCACTGAAACCTTAACAGGCTCCGACTGACACGATGCAAAAAGCATGGCAACGCCAAGCATCATCCATAAAAATACACGTTTCATTTTATCGTTTTTTTATTTTAAATTATACATTTTCAAAGCAATAGCAGGTAGTGTGTGATATTACGACCCACTGCACCCGATAATAATTGGCAAAGATAATCCTTTCTGCCGAAACACGAATGATTTTTTATTTTTTTTTAGAGTCACAACCTTACCACACACCACATTGTTATGTAAAATAAAAGCATAATATCATGGCGTTTATAGATTATTACAAGATACTCGGAGTGGAAAAGAACGCCACTGCCGAAGAGATAAGAAAAGCCTTTCGCAAACAGGCCAAGCGTTACCACCCCGATATAAACAAAGACGACCCTCACGCCCAAGAGAAATTCCAGGCAATAAACGAGGCCAACGAAGTACTCAGCGACCCCGATAAACGCAAGAAGTACGACGCGTATGGCGAAAATTGGAAACATGCCGAGGAATACGAAAGCCAACGGCGAGATTACGCATCGCAAGCAAATGGTACCGGCAGGTTTGGCGGTTACGAATTTGGAGAATTCGCAGATGGCAGCAATTTCAGTAGTTTCTTTGAAGAGCTTTTCGGCAACAAATTCTCGGGCAGGAGAGTGCAACGTGGTCAGGATTATCAAGCAAGCCTCACTCTTGCACTTCGTGACATTCTCACCACCCACAAACAAATAATAAATGTCAATGGTCGTAACATACGCATCACCATCCCGGCAGGCGTGGCCGACGGACAAAAAATACGCCTGAAAGGATACGGCGGAGCATCACCCGACGGCACAGCAGCAGGCGACCTTTACATAACATTTCACATTACCCCCGACGGCACCTTCACACGCAAAGGGAACGACCTGTACACAGATATCACCATCGACCTGTACACCGCCCTACTCGGAGGCGAAGCAATAGTACCCTCTCTCGAAGGCAACACCCTCATGCACATAAAAGCCGGCACACAACCCGACAGCAAGCTACGCTTACGCGGGAAAGGTGTACCGGCATACAAAGACGACAACAACCGCGGAGATCTTATAGTTAAAGTAAAAGTAGAATTTCCAAAACTCACCGAGCGTCAAAAGGAAATATTGCGACAAATGCGCGAGAGCACATCTTAATTATAGATTACAATATAAAAATTGAGATATGTTGCAAAGAACAGCCACAGCAAATAAGGCAGAAAGAAGAATGCCGAGACACGTCTCACCCATAGAGTTCCCACAAAATATGCAACAGCCAACACCATCAACACCAATATATTCACAAAACCCAATATAGGACTTTGCATAGTAAAAAAGAAGAAAGTCCACGACACATTAAAGAGGAGTTGCAACACAAAGAGCACAATCAGCGGTCGCTTTGAAATATCATGCACATTGTACAACAATCCTGCCGAAATACCCACAAGCACATACAACACACTCCACACTATCGGAAACACATAATAGGGCGGAGTCAACGATGACTTTTCGAGCACAGGATACCATGTAGTGATAGAAGGATAGTTCAACAGACTCGACACCCATCCCACCAGCAGACACATCGCCACTGCAAAGAGAACAGAGAACACCTTTTTCATAACACTCATATATTAAGAATTAAACATTTATCATCTAACATTTACGAGCAAAGAGGGTTCAAGGAAAGAGCACAAAAGGCGTTCAAAAAACATTTAAGCAATCAAGTTTGCATAAGTCATCACCAATCACTACCTTTACAAACTCACAAAAAACACATTACAATGGAGCAAAAAGAATACCTTTTTAATTTTGAAGAGAGATTAAAGTCTGAACTTGTAAATCTATGCACATCATACAAAATGCTTAGCGGCAAACTTCTCGAAACAGAAGATATCTCGAACCGTTGGAAAGATTTTGCACCCGAATACATTGCCGATGCCATAAAAGAGATAAAGGACTACCCCACCGTCTCCATTGCCTGGGCCGGATTCTTGGGTATGGGAGTGGCATATTATTGGGACATAGACATCTCACTGTTCAACACACGCGCATATAAATCGTACTATGGCAGTGAGGGCTTCGACGACATGGACGAGCAGGTGATGTACAAGATATTGCGTCTCGACCCCGAAGAGAAAGAGTGCAAAGAGTACGAAAATATGATTCGTCGTTGCGCCGAAAAAGCATTGAGCATGATACGCCACGAGCAGATAGAGCCTCAAAGTCCCATGGCATTTCACATATTCGCCCGCGCAACAAAAGTTATGTTCCACATAGGAGCAGCATTGGAACTTAAGCATTTGGGTTACAGACTCGAAGCTGTAAACCTACCCAATTGTTAGTGTCGGGAACATCCGCACACAAACACCCCATACAGCTATTTTGTCAATCTTTTTGCATCGCAGGGCAATAGAGAATCGGTGTAAACAAAGGTAATATCGTTCACACACTCATCAGGAATTTCTGTCGGGTCGTTCACCGTAAAAAGAGCAATCTTAAAATCGGAGACGGCCCGCAGAATTTTTAAATAGCCATACTCAAACGCAGATGTGTGCAGTGCTACACACTCTATCTTCTCGCCTTGAAAGAGCCAATGAAATACAAGGTGTTTAATAGGTGCCACATCAATATCACGTGCCATACACGAATAGAAAACAGAGGCATAGCCTTGCTTTATCAATTCGGAATAATCGTTGTAGCTGAATGCCTCCACCACCATTCTCTCCTTCAGCAAAGGAAAGTTGCGGCCAAGCACTTGCGCGTCTGAAACCTTATCGGTAACAAGAAACAATGAGTCGTGAGATAGGAAAAAATCATTAATATCCCTTGCTGTCAATGGAGTAAAACCACCGGGCAGAGGTCGGGCGAGAAACTCGTCAAGCGTCGGCGCACAAGCGTCACGCTCTTGCATACCCATAGCAGCATTATACTCCTCCCAAGTGTGACAGGCAACAAGCGCACTGTCCGAAGTGAAAAGCAAGTCAAATTCTATATACTTAAAACCCTTGTCGCGCGCCGAAATAAGAGCCTCGCGAGAGTTTGTCATTGCCACCCCTTCTACAACACCGCCGGCATGAGCAATAAGGTTCACCCCAGCACTCCCCTCACCGCCACTGCATGCCACAGTCAGCAACAAGAAAAGTATATAAATAATCCTACTAAGTTTCATCATAAAGCAGCACAAGCCTCTTTCAAGAACTCAAGTTCGTCGCCCGAGAAACAGTCTGCAAGTTTCTCATACACCCACGCATGATACTCATTGAGATAAGCAATAGCCTCCCCGCCCAAAAGTTCAGGCACGATAGGCTCCTTACTTATGGGACAAATAGTCAAAGGCCTCATAGCGCAATAGTCACCAAATTCGGTAGTGGCAAACGGCACCACAAGCATGGTATTTTCAATGCGTATACCGAAACGACCCGCCTTGTAAAGTCCCGGCTCATTTGTAACAGTCACTCCTGGCAACAACGGCGCAGGCATATTATTCATACGAATCTGATGCGGGCCTTCGTGCACATTAAGGAAATGTCCCACTCCATGACCTGTACCATGCAGATAATTCTCGCCTACGCGCCACAACCACTGACGTGCAAGCACATCGAGTTGAGTACCGCAAGTACCTTTGGGGAAACGAGCCATTGCCAACGAAATATGTCCGCGAAGCACGCGAGTATAATCCTCTTTCTCCTCTTGAGTAAGCTCACCCAAAGGAATTGTGCGAGTAATATCAGTCGTTCCACACTCATACTGTCCGCCACAATCGAGCAACAAGAAACCCTTCTGTTCAAGCCTCTTATCACTTTCTTCAGTAGGCTCGTAATGTACAATAGCCGCATGCTCGCCATAAGCCGAAATAGTCGCAAAGCTCAATCCTCTGAAACCCTTTTCCTCGCTGCGAAATTCAGTCAGTTTTCTATCTACAGAAAGTTCTGTAAGTTCTTCGTTCTTTACAGTCCCTTTCAACCAATAAAGCAACTTCACCATAGCCCTGCCCTCGCAAAGCATAGCCTCATCAAAGCCGGCAATTTCCACCACATTCTTCACAGCCTTCATCGCTGCAACAGGCGAAGCAGCGCGTAAAATTGTGCAATCATTGGCAGCCTCAAGCACAGCATAACAACATTTAGCGGGATTCAGCAACAGTGAGCCGTTATGTGCAGCAAGAGCAACGAAAAAGTCATTATATTCGCAGACACCGATACCCTCACCGGTCAAATACTCCTCGACTTCAGCCGTAATTTTTTGCTTATCTACAAAGAGAGTGGCACTATCCATTGTCACAAGCATATAAGAAACAAGAACAGGATTATACTGTACATCATCGCCACGCAAGTTTGTGAGCCATGCAATCTCGTCGAGCATGGTTACAGCCATAGCATCGGCATCCTGCGCCACAAGCTCCTCGCGCAGACGAGCAATCTTCTCGCGTGCGGCAACACCCGCCCTCTCAACGGGCATTATTTCTGCACTACTCATTGGAAGTGCAGGGCGGTCGCTCCACAGCACCTCAAAAGCATCACGCGAAGCATTTATATTTATTCCACGTACACCCATCTCGGCCTCCCACGCTTCAACCTCACTTACCGAGCACACCTTACCATCGACCCCCACAACTTCGCCGGCAGAGAGTTTTTCTGCTATCCACGACACAAGTGAAGGAGTCTCGGCAAGGCCATCCTTCATCAGTTGAATACCCGTACCATCGAGCAACTCCTCGGCAGCCAGCCAATAACGCGAGTCGGTCCACAAAGCCGCACCATCAAGAGTAATGACCGCAGTTCCGGCCGAGCCATCGAAGCCTGTAATCCACTCACGCGCTTTCCAACAATCGGCAACATATTCGCTGCTGTGAGGGTCAGTACTCGGAACAATATACGCAGCAAGTCCATTCTCGCGCAAGAAATCACGCATAGCTGCTATTCTATCAATAATAATATTTTTCATGCTAAAAAGAATATAAAAATTATCGGCTGCATGCAAAGCACGCACCACCCCGCTAAGTTAGCCATAAAAAACGAAAAAAAAGGATGATTGTACAAAAAACAATCATCCTTATATTCGATTATAAATTAAAACTCCTTACCAACACCTTTGTTTTTCAGTTTTCTCTTACGCTTCGACTTTTTCTTGATACCATCATCGGCAGTCTCAGAATCCATAAACTTGCCATGCTCGCGTATAACCTTGAAATTGATAGGAATTGTAAGTTGCGACCTCATGCGCATACCATTCTTTGTTCCCGGCTCCCAGTTGGGCATATTAGTTACCACTCTCAAAGCCTCCTGGTCGAGTGAAGGAGCAACAGACTTCAACACTCTTGTGTTAGTAATCATACCGTTGCGCTCAACAACAAACTCAACGATAACCTCGCCTGTCTGCTCAAGTTTCATTGCTTCTACCGGATATCTTGTATTTTGCAACAGATAATCAACCAAGGCCTCCTGACCACCTTTGAACTGAGCCATCACTATCACATCCTCTTTCTTCTTTTTCTTTTTCTGAGTTTGAGCACTTACAGTGGTTACAAAACCCTGCATCATAAACACAAAGAGGAACGCAAAAAGAAAATATTTCTTCATCATAAACACTAAATTCTCTTGAAAATTTTTGCAAAGTTAGTAAATTCACGCTACTTAGCATAAATTTTAACAGAGATTAGCACAAAATAGCTAAAAAAATGTCCGCCACAAAAAAACACGTGGCGGACAATAAATATGAATATTATAAATAACTATTTCTTTTTCATCTCGGCATCGAACTGCTTGATAGCCTCATTACCCTCGGTGCAAGCACAAGGGCCCGAAATACATCCGCCGGGGCATGACATTACCTCTACCATTCGTGTGGGGCATTTTCCTGTTTTTGCCCATCCACGCAAAAGAGCAATATTCTTTTTATTCAAGTCGGCAATCACTGTTCCCTGCAATGTGGGGTCGCCAATCTTGTTCTTTACGGCAGTGAAGACACCCAAGGTCTTAGCATAGCCATAAGAATCTTTGCTTGCTGTCTCGCTGGGAGTGAACGGATTACAAGTGTCTACATCAATCTCCATTCCACTGATAACAGCATCAAGCTCGCGGAAAGTCCATACAAAATCAACGTTAGCATCCTCGCGACCTTCGGCCTTCTTCGATGCACAAGGAGCGATGAACACAGTAATTCCGTCACGATGTTTCTCTTTAGCATACTCGGCAGTATAATGCATTGGCGAACCGGTACTTGAAATATATTTCATCAAGTCAGGTATATGCTTACGAGCAAGATTCACATAAGCAGGACAGCAGCTTGTAGTCATAAAGGGAGCACCCTCCTCTATCTTCTCTACAAGCTCGGCCGACTCGCGACGGGTAGTCTCATCGGCACCATAAGCCACCTCAATAACATCGTCGAAACCGACAGCCTTCAGCGCACCGAACACCTGCTCGATGGGCTTTCCAAACTGCGCAAGCACAGCAGGAGCAACCATTGCTACAACCTTTTTGCCTGCACGAATGCGTTTGAGCACATCAAACACTGCACAGTTATCAAAGATAGCACCAAAGGGGCAAGCATTCAAGCACTTACCGCAGTAAATACACTTTTCAGGGTCAATATGCTCCACACCATACTCATCCTTTGAGATTGCCTTAACAGGGCACGCCTCCTCGCAAGGAACAGGCATATAAATGATAGCATGATAAGGACACGCCTGATGGCACTTTCCACAGCTTATACATTTATCGTGGTCGATAAATGCCTTGCCATCCTTATCATACGAAATTGCATCTTTGGGGCAATTATTGTAGCAGGGGCGTGCAGCACAACCACGGCAAAGGTTCGATACCTCGTAGTTGATTTTCACGCACGAAGAACAAGCCTCGTCCATTACGCTGAGAATGCTCTTGTCGGCGTCGATATTCTCACGGTCAAGCATGCGCTGAGCATAGCTTGCCAGTGTAGCAGTCTCGTCCTGCTCGTCGCTCATGTCAAAGCCGAGCATCGCCATAGTCTTATATTTCGTTACGGCACGTTCCTTATATATACAGCAACGACCTTGAGGTTTCTGCTTACGAGGGTGCATTTCAATGGGAAGGCGGTCGATTTTTTCGAGAATTTCGTCGTTCTTCCACATCTTCACCAACTGCGCTAATAGACGATAGCGCACGAACATCATATTGTTATTATAAGCCATAGTTTTTTAATTTTGCCTCAAAGGTAGCAAAAACGAGCGAGAAATACGAAACTTGTTTCGATATTTTTCACAGCGAGTGCATTATACGTTCGCTGTTTACAGCAAAGTAAGCAAAAACGAACGAAATAATATCAAGTTTACTTGATTATTTTGCAGCGAGTGCATTCTACGTTCGCTGTTTACAGCAAAGTAAGCAAAAACGAGCGAGAAATACGAAACTTGTTTCGATATTTTTCACAGCGAGTGCATTCTACGTTCGCTGTTTACAGCAAAGTAAGCAAAAACGAGCGATATTTCGCAAATTTTGCAATCCTATTTATGTTTATGAATGTATAATATTCTTTTAAGAAGCTATTTAACTACGTTGTGATTATTATATTAATGTTAATTTGTAATTATGGGAATTGAGGGTTCTATACCCTCAATCTTTTTTATATTCCACGGTTGCTTTTACCATTAATCATTTGTTGCTAATTTATATGCAGTTGTTTCTATCTCACCCTTTTGGCGCCCAAAAGGGTGCAAAAGGCACAGCGTAGACAAAATCAGTCGTTCGCTCCTCTGCTCACGAATTTTCGCAAGCGAAAATATCCTTCGTTCGTCGTTCGTTTGTCGGCAACTTTCCCCACAGAAAGACTTTGCTGGAGTGTGCAAGTTAAGTCGCGCAAAGCGCACTAAAAAAACTTGCACACTCTTATCTGCGCCTTTTCTGTGTCCGTTGCCTGTGATTTTGACAACGCTGTATTTATTGAAAGTAACATTTTGCTAATGATGGCTTACATTTTATACAAGCATTGATAACTTTAAAAGAACCCTCAATTCCCATAATAAAGAAAAAAGGCTGCGCCCTAAAAACAGAGCGCAACCAATATAAAAAGAATTATAAGAACAATTACAGTCTCACTTTCACACTCTTGCCACCCACGCGAACAATATATAGACCTTTGTCGAGCATAATCTCCTCGCCGGCGTAACTGTCGATTTTCTCGACAAGTGCACCGTTGGCGGTGTAAATGACAATAGCCTTGCCCTCGGCAGTAGCAGTTAGCTGAATACCACCGGAAGTAATCTCAAAGGCTGGAGCATCATCCGCAACATCTTCAACACCTGTGGGATCAAACTCTACGATATTTTTGAAATCCATCCAGCCACTTGTTGAGGAGTATGTTTCTTTAGAGCCGACAGAAACAAAAAGGGTACAATTGTCTTTGTCTACCGAACTAAACACTCCGCTACTTAATGCAAATAATTTATCACCAGGTATATTAGAAATTACGCTTGTAAGACCGCTGCAACCATAGAACGCTTCCTTTCCAATGCTTGTTACGCTGTTGGGAATTGTAACGCTTGTAAGGCCGCTGCAAACAAAGTATTTACAACCAGTTATTACTCAATATTTTGCGAGTAATAAGTCAGAAATATGGTCATAACCTTTAAGGGCACATTCTAAAAGGTGAAGATTTAACGTTTTTATTGTTTCTTAACGCTCTAAGCGTATCAATTAAGGGCGTTTCTTCTCTTTTCAGTGCTATTTGCAATTTGATGTTTCCATCATTCCACGTTTTCGGCACAAAGGTACGACAATTTCCAAGAACAACAAAAGTACACTCTTATCAATCTATTATTTTGGAGGGAGTGAAATCTGCCGCTTGCCAAATTTCTCTCTATCGAAAATAATAAGCCTCTGAAAGATTTGAGAACAGTTTGAATGATAGGTTGCCAAGTAAAGACCTATTATTTATGCTGTTCTTTGTTTCTATTATTTCGTCAGTCGTTTATCTCCGTTGCCGGATGCAGGTTCAAGCCAAGCCGATGAATAGGAAAAGGTTTTGGAGCTGTTTACTCTCCAACGGAGGAAGAAACTGCTCCAAACGGGTTACCGCTTGACCTTTTCTTATTCTAAATTAGGTTTGGCTTCCTTTGCATCCGAAAACGAAGATTAACGACTAATCTAATAAACTTTTGCTATAATTGGAAGGAAACACGCCGTTTTTCCTTTATTTTAGACTTCTCCATAATAAATATTATAGGAAGTTGTTCTGTTATCGAGATTATTATATAAATTTGCCTACGAATTAAATACATTAGACTATTATGAATAATCTAAATAGATTAAAAGTAGTGCTTGTAGAACAAGGTAAAACTGGGAAATGGCTTGCGGAACAGATGGGTAAATCCACATGTACGGTAAGTAAATGGTGTAGCAACACTGTGCAGCCCGACCTTAAAACGCTAAATGATATAGCAAATGTACTACAAGTAGATGTGAAAGACTTGATAGTAAGCAATAGCAAACCATAAAGATATACCATTATGGATGTGAACAAAAAAGAATTGAAAGAGCAAGAGATACGAACTCTGTTCATTACTCCAGCACTTCACAAGAAAGGTTGGGAAGTTTGTAAGAATATGCGTGAAGAATATTACTTCACAGATGGTCGTGTGCTTGTTATAGGTAGTCAGCACTCTGTTGCAGAGGGCAAAAAAGCTGATTATCTATTGTATCATAATGGAAAGCCTATTGCTGTTGTAGAAGCCAAGGACAATAAACATGCCGTGGGAGCAGGAATGCAACAAGCAATAGATTATGCATTGATTCTTGATTTAAAGTTCGCATACTCAAGTAATGGAGATGCCTTCTTGGAACACGATTTTATAACTGGCAAGGAAACTGAACTGACACTTGATGATTTTCCTACCGAAGAAGAATTGTATAGTCGCTACCTTGCATCGAAGAATTACACACCAGAAGAGTTGAACATTGTTGAAACTCCATTTTATTATGATGCACACAGTCATGAGCCAAGATATTATCAGCGAATTGCCGTTGATAGAACTGTAGAAGCAATTGCAAAAGGCCAACAACGTGTTCTTGTTGTGATGGCAACAGGTACAGGTAAAACATTTACTGCATTTCAGATAATACACAGACTTCATAAAAGTGGAGCTAAAAAGAAGATTCTTTATCTCGCTGACCGTAATATATTGATAGACCAAACTATGGTTCAAGACTTCAAACCTTTTAAGAAGTTTATGACCAAGATAACATCTGTTGGTGAGGGAGAAGAGAAAATAGATTCTTCTTACGAAGTCTATATGGCTCTCTACCATCAATTGGTTGGCAAGGAAGGTAAGCCAGACCCATTCTTGGAAGTTCAACCAGGTTTCTTTGATTTGATTATCGTAGATGAGTGTCATAGAGGTAGTGCTAAAGATGATTCTGCATGGCGAAAGGTTTTGGAATACTTTAGCACAGCTACTCAGATAGGTATGACTGCAACGCCAAAAGCAGATGAAGGAGCAAATAATCTTGATTACTTTGGAGAGCCAGTTTATACTTATTCGCTTCTTCAAGGTATCAATGATGGTTTCTTGGCTCCATATCGAGTTACAGCCGATTTTATTAATGTTGATTTGCAAGGATGGACACCCGAAGAAGGAGAAAGAGACTTGCTTGGACAAGAAATTGAGCAGAAGTTATACCAAAGACAAAATATTGGTCGTGACCTAGCAATCAAATTAAGAAGAAAGATTGTAGCGAAGAGAATAACTGACATGCTGCATGATATAGGTCGCATGACAAAAACAATTGTTTTCTGTTCTGATATTGAGGAAGCAGCAGAGATGAGGACACTCCTAATCAATATGAATAGCGACCTCTGTAAAAAATCACCTTACTATGTGACTAGAATCGTAGGAGAAGATAAGGAGGGTAAGAAACAATTGGATAATTTTATCAGCGTTGATGAACTATACCCCGTGATTGTCACCACGTCTGAACTGCTTTCTACTGGTGTGGACTGCAAAACATGTGGCTTAATTGTCATTGATAAAGAAATTGGCTCTATGACAGAATTTAAGCAAATCATCGGTAGAGGTACAAGACTAAGAAAAGATAAGGGAAAATGGCATTTGGAGATTCTTGACTTCCGCAATGCGACAGCCAAGTTTAAAGACCCAGCGTTTGATGGTGATCCGGAACCACCCAAAAAGAAAAAGGGGTCAAAACCATATAATATTACAGATACTCCACCAACAATAGTGTCTGAGCCTCACGAAAAATATATCATTAAGGGTCATGATATTCGCATTGCTCATGAGATTGTTTCTGTATTAGGTGAAGATGGCAAGACTATGAGGACAGAGAGTGTTCAATCATTTGCACGCACTCAATTACTTCGACATTACAAGAGTTTGGATAACTTCATTCAAACATGGACTGAAGCAGAACGGAAACAAGCCATAATGGATGAACTAAAAGAATATTCAATCCTAATAGATGCTGTTCGTGAATCAAACCCAGCTTTGAAGGATGCAGATATCTTTGATGTTATATGTCATGTGGCTTTCGACCAGAAACCATTGACTCGAAAAGAACGAGCCAATAATGTAAAAAAACGTAATTATTTTGGTAAATACGAAGGTAAAGCTCGTGAAGTTCTTGAAGCGTTACTTGATAAATATGCGGAGAATGGAATCTTGGATTTTGAAAAAGCAAATATCTTAGAGATACCTCCATTTAATAGCATTGGAAAGCCTACAAAGATTATAAAGCTATTTGGAGGCATTATGGGCTATGAGAAAGCTATTAAAGAACTTGAATATCAGATTTATAAATCAGCATAAGGATTATGGCAGTTAATAATATCATAAAGCGAATCCAGAATATCATGCGACAAGATGCAGGTATTAACGGTGATGCGCAACGTATTGAACAAATGACTTGGATGTTCTTCTTGAAAGTTTACGACACTCAAGAAGAAACATGGGAGTACAAGGCATCAAGAGAGGGGAAACAATATCAATCTATTATTCCAGAGAATTTAAGATGGCGAAATTGGGCGATTGATGAAAAGGATGGTGAAGCTTTAACTGGTGAAGCCCTGCTCTCCTTTGTCAATGAGAAGTTATTCCCAACCTTGAAAAATCTGCCAGTAGATGCAAATACACCAAGAGGTAAAAGTATTGTTCAAGAAACATTTGCAGACTTGAACCAATACATGAAAAATGGTACGCTCCTTCGCCAAGTGGTCAATATAGTAAACGAGATTGAATTTGATGACGCTGATGACCGCCACACTTTTGGAGATATTTACGAAGGTATTCTTAAAGACCTTCAATCAGCTGGTAATGCTGGTGAATTTTATACACCGCGTGCTTTAACAGATTTTATTGTGATGATGCTTGACCCCAAGTTGGGTGAGAGCTTTGGTGATTTTACAAGTGGAACTGGTGGCTTCTTGACATCAGCACTCAACTATATGGCTAAGAGTGTACGCTCAGCCGAGGATGGGGAAAAACTTCAAAAAGCAGTTGTGGGTCAAGAATGGAAACCTTTACCATATCTTTTAAGCATAACAAACCTTTTGCTTCATGACATAGAAGCACCAAATATAACAAACTGTGATTCACTTGGTACCAACGTAAGTGATTTCAAAGAATCGGATAAGGTTAATGTTATTGGCATGAATCCCCCATATGGCGGAAGTACAGAAGATAGTGTAAAAAGCAATTTCCCATTACAGTACCGTTCAAGCGAAACTGCCGACTTGTTTATTGCCCTAATTATGTACCGTCTAAAAGCTGGTGGTCGGTGTGGCGTAATTATTCCTGATGGTTTCTTGTTTGGAACTGATGGTGCTAAATTGGCTTTGAAAGAGAACCTTCTACGCAAGTTTAACCTCCATACGATTATACGTCTGCCAGGTTCTATATTTGCTCCTTATACTTCAATCGCTACAAACATTCTCTTCTTTAACAACGAAGCTGCCGATGGATGTGAAGAAGGGTTCAAAACTAAAGAAACATGGTTCTATCGCCTTGATATGCCTGACGGGTATAAGCACTTCTCTAAGACCAAACCGATGAAAGTGGAACACACCCAGCCTATTCAGGATTGGTGGAATGATAGAAAAGAGATTATAGGCGAAGAAATTGGAGATAAAAGTCGTGTGTTTACAGCACAGCAATTGCTTGATTTAGACTGCAATTTCGACCAATGCAAGTTCCCTAAAGAGGAAGAAGAAATTTTACCACCAGCAGAACTTCTGAAGCTGTATTTTGAAAAGCGTGCGGCACTTGATTATGAAATAGACAAGACACTCGCAGAAATTCAGAAAATTTTAGGGATAGTTATTAAGTCAGTAAACTAACTGTAATTGAAAATATGAAGGATTTAACAATCTCAAATATAGAAAGGCAAAATGTTTTGAACAATCGTTTTGCTGTTAGCAAGATGCAAGAGCACCTTGATATTGAAGGAATGCTCTTTGAGGGCGAGTATCGTTTTACCAAGAAAATGGTAGCTGACTTTTATGAAATAGAAGAACGAACCATAGAGCGTTACTTAGAAAAATATTCAGATGAATTATCAGCAAATGGATATATTTTATGTAAGGGTAAACGCCTGAAAGAATTGAAGTTACAATTTGCTCACGTCATAAATGTCGGGAGCAAAACCACTCAGCTTGGACTGTTTAACTTCCGTTCTTTCATAAACATGGGAATGCTTCTTACCGAGAGTGAGCAGGCTAAGAAAATCAGGAGCTTAATTCTTGATTTTGTGATAGCTACCATAAACGAAAAAACAGGTGGCGGTACAAAGTATATCAACAGACGGGACGTGAATTATTTGCCAGCAGCCATTACAGAAGAGAACTATCGCAAGAATCTTACGTCAGCTATTAGTCAGTATGTTGGTGGACATCAAACATATAAATATGCTCAGATAACGGACTTTATTTATAAGGCTGTATTTAAGGAGAATGCTAAGGAATATAGGGAGGTTTTACGCTTAGATTCAAAAGATAATGTTCGACACACCCTGTATGCTGAAGTATTGTTGGTTATCTCCTCTTTCGAAAATGGTGTAGGTGCAGCTATTTGTGAACGCTTTAAGGAAAATGGAGGTAGAATGCTTAGTGTTGAAGAGGTTGAAGGTATTGTAAATGAATTGGCGGAACATCCTATGCAGAAGCCTTATCTGAATGATGCCAGGACAAAAATGGCATCAAGAGATTTTAGTTTCAGAGAAGCATATCACGGAAACATTGCAGAATATCTGCAAGCTGTTACACCTGAAGAGTTTGAACGATTCATTGGAGACCAATCTATTGATTTTGACCATATCTTAGCAGAAAACAAAGATGTGCTTAAACGCTTAAAACAGGCTGAAGATGAGTAAGGAGGTTATTTACATAAATTATGAAGAAGCACTAAATGTCTATGGTAAAATGATAGATGCCAGTGACGGAGGGTTCGAAGGAGTACGTGATGAAGGTGGTATTCGTGCCACTCTTGATTTTGTGCAGAATGATTTATACTATCCGACATTCGTTGATAAATTAACTTATCTAATGTACAGGTTTTGTTCCGGACATTTTTTTAATGATGGCAACAAGCGTATAGCACTGACCTTAGGCACATATTTTTTGCACAAGAACAACTATTATTGGCATGCTTGTACTTGTATGAGGGCTTTAGAGTCTATCATTTACCATGTAGCTGCATCCAATATAGACCAAGATTTATTGCTCCGAATTGTAGATAGCTTTATGTCAGGTAAAGACTATGACGAAGAACTGAAAATAGACATAGCCAATGCTATGAGTAAGGGTAAATTAGGAATAGAAGGAGAAGATTATGAACGGTAAGCAACTTAAAAATAGTATCCTTCAGTGGGCGATACAGGGAAAACTTGTACCGCAGGATTCTAATGATGAGCCGGCATCGGTTCTGCTTGAGCGTATTCGTGAGGAGAAAGCACGCCTTGTTAAGGAGAAGAAAATCAAGAAAGATAAGAACGAATCAATCATTTTCCGTGGTGACGATAATTCCCATTATGAGAAGTTTGCCGACGGAACGGTTAAATG
>JAZRFE010000019.1:0-4032 GCA_045661205.1 Bacteroidaceae bacterium
CAGTGTCGAGGGCATGTCTTTCACTCCCTCGGTTACGTATGCCTTGAACCACATATTCTCGCCTAAGTAGTATGCGCTGTTGTCGAAGTGCAGATAGACTCTCTCCTGTGGGAAAAGATTGTTCACCACGGCAGCATTGAACACCATTTTGTCGAGTTCCTTTTCGTCGGCTCGTGCGACAAGGGCAACTGTCAGCAATAGTATCGTATATAGAATGCGTATCATGGTTTGCATGTTTTTTAGTTATAGAATTGGAACATATCGTACCATTCAGTCTTTAATTTTCCAAGTTTGCTGCCTTGCTTGGCTGCTTTTTTGTACCAAAGGTAGGCTTTTACATCATTCTCTTTAATTCCTCGCCCTTTTTCGTAGCACTCGGCAACCTGTATCTGTGCCTCCAAAAGACCGTTGTTTGCTGCGTGCAACAACCATTCGAAGCGTTTTTTCTTACTCTTCTTATAGTAACGTCCTGTCTTGTGGCACTCGGCAATCTTAAACTGTGCGTGCGGGTTTTTGAGTGCTGCCGAGAGTGAAAAATATTTCACTGCGGGCGATTTTCTTGTTGCACGTTTCTTAAGCCCTGCAACCGAGTCGAGGTGCTCGTGGTGGCATCCCATCTTGTAAAGAGCGTAAGGCTCTTCTTTCTCTGCGGCGAGAGTATACCATTTGAGTGCTTTCACACTGTTCTTTGCTGTCAGAATGCCCTCTTCGTAGCATTTTGCAAGCACGCTCATCGATTTTACATAACCGCTGTCGGCGGCTTGGTGGTACCATTTTAGAGCCAGGGAGTCGTTGGCAACCGTTCCGCTACCACTTGCGTAGCAGTTGGCAAGGTTGTGCATAGATGTTATTTCGCCTATGTTTGCTGCTGCGCGGAACATCTGATAAGCCTTAATAGAGTCTCTTTCCGTTCCCTCGCCGTTGGTGTAGCACACACCCATATAGAACATAGCTGTGGGGTGTCCCAACGCAGCTGCGTCGTGGAACTTCTCAAACGCATGTTCAAAATCTCTCTCCTTGTACATCTTCTCTCCCTCTTTGACAATCTTCAGACACTCGGCTATCAGGCGCGGATTCTTGTAGATAGTCTCTTTCTCTTTGCTCTGCGCTACTGCTTTGCGCTGCTCTTCGGTGAGTGTGCGTGTGAGGATGTTAAGGTCGCTGCCGTAGATTGTTCCATTATTGCAGCCCTCGGCATTTACGTTTATCTCTTTTGCCACACTGCTGTTGCATAGTTCAACGGTAGCTTTTCCGTCGGTAACTTTTGCCGATGGTACCCATATTAACGTGCGGCGGAAGTCTTTTTCGGTGGGTTGTGCTCCCTTGTAGTCGGGCGAGTAGAACTGCTTGCTTTCGTTGTAACCATGTATCGAGGTGTAGCGTTTGGCACCGCCGATGTGCAGCTCGGGTACAATACCTTTGCGCTCGTCGCCATCTTTGTAGGGAATCATGCAGGCAACGTAGTTGGGGTATTTCAACGTTGCTATGGGCTTATGAATATTCTGAAACAGGGCGTTGTCGTAGTCTTTTCCGCTGTATCCGTCTACATTCATTTGGGCTCTAACACCCGTCTGTGTCAGGAATCCTCGATAGAAGTTCATGAATTCGCGCTTGTTGTCCATCGCGTGTCCCTTCTTTGTCCATTGCGATAGCAGGTTTTCAAACTGTTCGCGTGTGTCTTTGTCGCTTCGTATGACAAACTCCTTGAAGTTACCCATCTTTTGTGGGTTTTTACCTTTCAGATATTCGTCGTCGGGGCGCGGAACAGAGTCGCTACTGTATTCTCCTGCTACTACCATCAGCTGCACCCAATAGCACCAATTGTAATTGTAGCGGTATATGGCACTGCGCACAATGTCCGAGGGGGTAAATGCGTTGGGGAATGTTTGTGAGTGGAAACGGTTGGCGTATGGATTTTGAAGATGGGGATCTATAATTCTGTAAGGGGTGCTGTTACCCATGTGCGGGTTGCTACTCTCCCCGGTGATGGGGTTTGTTATTGAGTGCATGCTGCCACCCGCCGAGAGTTCCTGATCTTTTTCAAAGCTTGTCTTTGTGAATTCGCGATAGTAGTAGAATCTGATGTTATCCACATATTTTATATATGGATGGGTGAGATTATGTCCGGCACTGGAAATATTTATAAATGAATTGTCTGTTCCTCCTGCATAGGGAATGTCAATATTTTCGTCATTAAGAAAATTTCTGAATATATCATCATCAAGATTATTAGAGCCGGCCTTTATTTTCAAAAATGTAATATCCTGTGCATACTCCCACTCGTCGAGATAGTCGAAACGCATCTCGCTGTGGGGCGGGCGGCTGAATGCCTCATGCTCTTTCTTTGCTGTCACCTCTACGGGCGATAGCATATACTCGAACGGGCGCAGCTTGATGTTGCGCATCTCCTGCTCCAGCTTTTCCTTGTCGGTCATAGGCAGGCCGGTGTGTCGCTCCCAATAGTCGTACAGACGGAATGGGGGAGAGTAGTAACGGTCGAGGGCAAAGGTAAAGACAGTGTCTTTCATCTGGTCGCCTGTAAGCTCGGGGGTGAGTGCTCCAACCTTTTTACCGTAAAAGTCGTTGGTGACTATTTGAAGGCCACCATCGTCGTCTGTTGTAAAGTCGTATGTGCTTATGGTACTGTCCTTATAGGAAATTTCGAATTGTGTGGCAACGTTTGGTTGCTTGGTAAGTTTCCATTCTCCGCGTCTCTTGCGCTCTTTGTAATTGCTCTTTTTGTAGAAGGTTCCCTTTATGGTTATTCCCTTCTCCATCGGTTGGTCGAGCTTCACATGTTTCTTTGCAAGTTTGCTCCAGTCGTACGATGTCCAGCCGTTGGTGAGCATCAGCAGGTCGAGCTCCTTTGTGCGGTTTTTGTTCGCGATGTCAAAGTAACGTGCTGCGTCGGGAATATAGCCTTTAAGCTCCGAGCCGAGCAAAAGGTAGCTGTACATATTGTGGGTGTATGACGTCTGCTGCTTGCCCGCCGCATCGCTTATTGAAAGAGAAAGTTCCGTATTTTCTTCCATAGGCTTGCCATCCTCGCGTTCTACCACCACGCTGAATTTTTCGTGAGGCTTCAGCGATAGTTTGTGCAAAGGCTCGCCATTGGCCGTAATTTTTAGTTTCGCAGTCTCGCGGTCGCCCGGCTGAATATTCTCGTGCATCACAAAGAACTGACGCTCGGCAAGCGGCAGGCTGTCGTCTACAAATACAATCACGCGGTTCACTCCCTCGCGCAAAGAGTCTTTGTCGATGGTTATTATTTTTCCATTGTTGTCAGAATAGTAATTATGATAATGCGAAAGTTCGCCCCTGTGCAGCACTGCGCAACCGAGGGCTGTGGATGTTTCGAGGTTGTTGCTTACCTTTATCGATACTTTCTGCTGTTCGTCGGTAACGGCAATAGCTACTCCCTCTTTCTCAATTTTTGGCAGGTCGAATTTATGCTCTTTCTTTCCACGCTTGACAGTTGCGTGGTACTTTACTCCCGCCTCGGGAGTCAGTTTGAATGTTCCCTTACCTGCGTGGGTGGGCAGGCTTCGTTGCAGCAAGCTCTTCTCTGCATAAATATAAACAGTATCTTCTCCCGCAATGCCATCCTCGCCGCGAAGTTCGTAGGCAACGGTTGTTTCAATGCCCTCAATCAAGTGTCCGCTCTCAGGGTAGAATTTAAGGTCAAGTTCGGGCAGTTCGCTCGACACCCACTCGCCGCGGTACATGAATCCTCTGCGGCGGTCGAGCATGTTCTTGAAATCCCAGTTGTTGCCGTTCACTTTGTCGAAAATGGGGAACACTCTGCTGAACACCGTCTCTTTGCCCCAATTGAGCATGTAGCGAGTATATGCTCGCACCTCATAATATCCCGAAAGTAGCAGTGGCTTCAGTTCAAACTCTCCGTTGCACGTTCCTTTTTCGTCGAGTTTGTATTTTTTTGTTTCTACAACGTAACCTTCGGGTGCAACAAGCTCCACATACAGCACCTTACTCAGTGTCGAGGGCATGTCATTCACTCCCTCGGTAACGTAT
>JAZRFE010000020.1:0-3243 GCA_045661205.1 Bacteroidaceae bacterium
ATGTATATGCTGCTACACCTCCCACTGTATCGTCATATCTGTTCTCGAGCAAACCTGTGATACACGTATATGCTTCGTCGTTGGCGGCATACAAAGCATCGGCTTGGGCTCAATACGGAACCATTGTAGGCGACCTCGACATCTTCACAGCAATAGAGGCACCTGTGGTAAATGAGGATAACACAGACGAGGCTGATGCTACCATCTACGACCTCAACGGCCGCACAGTGAAAGAGTTGCAGCCTGGCAAAATCTACGTTCGCAAGGGCAAGAAGTTCATTGCAAAATAAGCTGTAACCTAAATGTTTACAAAATAGAATAATCTTCTATTTATAAATAAAAACAATATAAACATGAAAAGGAATAATTTCTATTTTTTCAGAATTTTATTACCACTTTTTCTGCTCTTCTGTGGAGTAGAAAGCACAATGGCAATAATAGAAGTACGCGTTGAGACAGCAGGAACGCTCTCAACCCTGCTCACTACGACTGAAACGACACTTAAGATTTCAGGTTCCATAAACGGTACTGACGTCAAATATTTGCGTCAGCTTGTAAACGAAGGCAAGGTGACCGACATCGACTTATCCGAGGTCAGTATTGTCAGCGGTGGCGATGCATACTTCGAGAGCTACACAACCGAAGAGGGCGTTATCGGCCACTCAATGTTTAAGGATTGTAAAAACCTGAAGTCCATTATCTTGCCCGAAAACATCGGCGAAATTAAGGCAAACGCATTCTCTGGTGCGGGTTTGCGCAAGATTGACATTCCCAACAGCGTTTCGGCATTGGGAGGCGACGCATTTGCCTATTGCGGTTCATTGGACACTGTAATCATCGGTCGCCGCGTAGCGAGCCTGGGACAGGGTGTATTCTATGCTTCAAGCGTAAAGTTTGCATATAATAAGATCCTCAATCCTCCGGGCACACCTGCATACTTATTCTCTTCGAGACCCAAGATGCAAGTATACACCGAATCGCTCGACGCTTACAAGCAGAGCAGTTGGACAGAATACTACGGCTCTATCGTGGGTGGTTTGGAGGAGCTTTATCCCCTTGAGCCCGACCCCGCAGACGCCGTAAACAACCTGCGCGAGACATATTTCGAGGATGCAGCATGTACACAGCTCAAGGCCGAGTATCTTGCAATGAGCGACGCACAGCTCACCACTGCATTCACCGAAGGCGGAATGCCCGCGTTCATGGTTGACATCGCTCTGAAGCTCAAGAACGACAATTGGGCTGCTTATGAGAAGGACTTCCGTATACACAGCTACAAAGCATTCAGCGACGCAAACTATTGGAACAACAAGATGAAGAGCACCGGTGGTTCGTACATGGGTAACCCCACAGGTATCTACACAACCGGACTTGAGACACTCTACGTATTTGTCGATAGCGACGTGCCCGCAGATGCGACTCTCTACATCGCAGGATGTGCAGGCAACCACCTGCTCAACGGTGCAACTAACGGTAAGGAGCTGAAAAAAGGTTTGAACGTGATTGACGGCGCAAGAAACAACCTCTTCTACATTCTCTACACAGCCGACACAAAATCGATGACAAAGACTCTTGACGAGTGGCCCGAGATAAAGATTCATATTCAGGGTGGTGTAGTAAACGGCTACTACGACGTTGCACGCAAGAGCGACAGCGACTATAAGGCATTGCTCAACACTGCTACACACGAGCTCTTCACCGTTAAGAGCGAGCATGCTCTCTTCAACTTCCAGACAGCAGCGTATAAAGAGGTATGGCCCAACACCATCGACCGCAGCATCGAGTGGTTCGACAGCCTTACAGTATGGCAACTGGAGCTTATGGGTATGTGCACAACTGTTGCCAACGGTTATCGCGACTACTACCCCCACAACCTTTCAGGTGGTGAGGCTATTGTTCCTTTATTCTACAACAACCCCAACTTCGCAATTCAGGGCGACGAGAATGATGCCGGCTATGCAAACTCCAGTGCCTACCGCACAATGTACAACTCTGTGGAGTGTATCAGAAACTCATTCGACGTTAGCCGCGACAACATTGACGAGTGGTGCGCAGGCCACGAGTGCGGTCACAACAACCAAGGCGCCATCAACCTTGAGGCATGCGCCGAGGCTTCGAACAACCTATTCTCGCTCGTGGGCCGTTTCCTTTTCGGTCGTAACATCTCTAGCGGTTCTACACTCAGTTTTGTAATGTCAGAGTACGCCGACCGCACATACTTCTCGGCACGCTCGTTGGAGACAAGATTGCGTATGTACTACCAGCTCTATCTCTACTACCACCAGGCAAAGAAGAACACATCGTTCTACCCCAACCTGTTCAAGGCATTGCGCGAGGACCCCATGAAGTTGTACAACTACTCTTCGAACTACGGACGCGACGGTTCGCTTAAGTTCGTGCGCAAGGTGTGTGAAGTTGCACAGGAGGACCTCACAGACTTCTTCAAAGCATGGGGACTCTTAGAGCCTGTCAAGAACTTGAAGATTGAGGACTACGGCAACTACACAATGACTGTTTCGCAGAGCAACATTGACAAGACTATTGCCGAGATTTCAAAATATCCCAAGAACCGCACCATCCTGTTTGTTGAGGACCGCGTAGACCACGTTCTTCGCAACGGCTTGTTCTCTAACGAGGGAGAAAAACGCAACGGTCACGAAAAGATTGGTCAGTTCGGCGACCTGGGACAGTTCACCGATTTCCATCCCGGAGGCAAAGGTTACGAGCCTTCATGCTACACCTATACACAGTCCGACTCACTCTACAACATGACAGGTTCGGGCGGCATCGGATTCATCATGCTCGACAAAGACAGCAACCTTGTATATGCTGCCAACACTTTGAGTTTCTGCATACCCAGCAGCATCACAACCGAGTTTACAATATACTCGATAGATGCCGACGGCACATTGCACGAGGTTGAGAAGGCCGGTGACGGTACAGAGTATGTAACACTTACAAAAGTGGCCACACTTGCCGACTCACTCTCTTCAACAGCCATCAAAGCTGTCATCAACGGACCAATGAACAGTACCGACTTCAAGTATCTGCGTCAGCTTGTAAACAGTGGTAACTTGTTGTCTATCGACCTTGCAGGCGTTACCATCAAGAGCGGCGGTAAGGCATACTACGAGAGCTACACATCTCCTGTAAACACTATCGGCACAAAGCTTTTCTACGAATGTACAAAACTTACATCTATTGTTCTCCCCGAGAGTATTACAAGAATCAACAGCAATGCTT
>JAZRFE010000021.1:0-57661 GCA_045661205.1 Bacteroidaceae bacterium
CTATGTCTGTATGGAATGTTTTCAAGGATCGTATTGCTTAGGACTTGTGAACTGCGTTCCTTGTCGAAAGCGAGTGCAAAGGTACGGCAATTTTTTAAACTACAAAACTTTTTCGCAAGTTTTTTTCTAAGAAATTTTGCCTGATTTAGTCATCGTTCTATATATCAGCACGTTGAACAAGAAAAAAAAATTCAACTTTTTAGAAACAATTTTACATATAGACTAAAAACAGGCTTTCACGACGTAAAAAGAGGCATAAAAAAACTTTTCAACATCGATAAAAACAGGGAGAAAATTCCAAAATCGAGCATTTTTTTTTAAATTTGCATCAGAAAACGACACAAAAACAGCATGCTCGCGATGTAAAATAAAGCGATTTTCCAGCCGCAGCCTTGCACCAACCGACAACAGAAAGATGATTGACCGCAGTACCATTGAAAGAATCATTGACGCCGCCAAAGTAGAAGAGGTGGTGTCGGACTTCGTTGCCCTGCGCAAACGCGGCATAAATTTAATAGGTCTGTGCCCTTTCCACGACGAAAAGACACCGTCATTCATCGTTTCGCCCGCAAAAAACATCTGGAAGTGCTTTGGATGTGGCAAAGGCGGCAATCCTGTTCACTTTATCATGGAGCACGAGCAACTCAGTTACTACGAAGCGTTAAAGTGGCTCGCGCGTAAATATAATATAGAGGTAAAGGAGCGCGAGCTTTCCGACGAGGAGAAACAGCGCGAAAGCATGCGCGAGAGTCTTTTTGTCATCAACCAGCATGCCCACAAATATTTTGTAGACAATCTGCACAAGAGCGAAGAGGGCATCGCCATCGGACTGAACTATTTTCGCCATCGAGGTATAAACGAGGAGACAATAATCAAGTTTGGGCTGGGATATTCACCCGAACGTCGCGACGCATACGCAAAAAAAGCTGCCGCCGACGGATTCAACCCTACGCTTGTGGACAAGACCGGCCTGTGCTTCACCACCGAAGAGGGCCGACAGCTCGACCGATTCTGGGGCCGAGTGATGTTCCCCGTACACACAGTATCGGGAAAAGTGGTAGCCTTTGGTGGCCGAGTGATGCAGAACAATCCCAAAGTAGGAAAATACATAAACTCGCCCGAGTCGGAGATATACCACAAGAGCGACCACCTCTACGGCATATATTTCGCCAAGCAGGCAATCATACAAAAGGACTACTGTATAATGGTAGAGGGCTACCTCGATGTAATATCACTGCATCAGTCAGGAATAAAGAACGTCGTCGCATCATCGGGAACATCGCTCACAATAGAGCAGATACGCTTGGTGCACCGTTTCACCAACAACATGCTGCTGCTCTACGACGGCGACAAAGCAGGAATAAAAGCCTCGTTGCGAGGAATAGATATGCTGTTGCGCGAGGGGCTGAACATAAAGGTGGTACTGCTGCCCGACGGCGAGGACCCCGACAGCTATGCACAAAAACACTCTACCGAAGAGGTTGAGCAGTTCCTAAAGAAGAACCAGGTGGATTTTATAACCTTCAAGACCAACCTGCTGCTCGACGAAGCGGGCAACGACCCCATACGTCGTGCCGAACTTATAAGCGATGTCGTGAGAAGCATTTCAGTAATCCCCAACGACATTCTGCGTAGCGAGTACACAAAGAAATGTGGCGAAATACTGCAAGCAAAAGAGCAGGTGCTTGTATCGGAAATAGCAAAACTGCGCCGTCAGAATGCACAGGAACAGTATAATAAACAAGCAAACGAGCAAGAAAAAAGCGAAACTCCGGCGCAAGAAAACAGAGCAAGCGCATTCATTGGAGAAAACAACACTATATATAATAAGGAACGCGCGATAATACAGTTCATTTTGCGTAATGGCGAAAAAGCACTTCTTGTACCCGAAGACCCTGCGAGCAACACCCCGTCGTTCACCGAGAGTATAATATCCAACATGCACTACTCCATCACGGGCGATGGAATAGAATTCTCACATCCACTGTACAAAAAGATATTCGAGGAGGCGGCAAAAGAGGCAGAGAACCCCGATTTTATTGCCGAGAAACACTTCCTCGCCCACCCCGACGCCGACATCTCGCGCCTAACGGCAGAGCTGTGCAACGACCGCTACATGCTGAGCAAATTCTTTCAAGAGAAGGCCGACGAAGAGGAGCGTAACGAGACGGCCATACTCTTCGAACAAGCCACACGACTCGTCATCAGCTACAAGCTGAGCCTTGTAGACGAAATGCTCAAAGAGACAATAAAGAGACTCAAAGAGCCTGCAACCATGCAGAGCGCCGAGCTTGCCGAGGAGATAATGCAGAACTACAAGTTCTTGAAAGAAACCCAACAAGCACTCAACAACCAGCTTCGCAGCTACGGATTTGGCGAGTGCGCCCTGAATGTGTAATATAAAAAGCTACTTTCTGATAAGATTCATAAACTCCTCCCTTGTCTTTGCCTGATTAAAGGCACCGCAAAAGTCGGAAGTGGTGGTAACGGAATTCTGCTTTTTAATTCCACGCATCTGCATGCACAAGTGCTGCGCCTCGACAACCACCATCACACCCAAAGGATTGAGAGTTTCCTGAATACAATTCTTTATCTGCAAGGTCAAACGCTCCTGCACCTGCAAACGCTTGGCATACACGTCTACCACTCGGGCAATCTTGCTGAGACCTGTAATATAACCATTAGGGATATATGCCACATGCACCTTGCCAAAGAAAGGAAGAATATGATGCTCACAAAGTGAGTAAAAATCAATATCCTTCACCACAACCATCTGGCTGTAATCCTCCTTGAACATGGCACCGCGCAAAATAGCCTTCGGGTCTTCGCCATAGCCCGATGTCACAGCCAACATAGCCTTTGCCACCCTCTCGGGAGTCTTCAGCAACCCCTCGCGTTCGGGGTCCTCGCCCAGCAGCTGCAACATGCTGTGACAATTGGCCATAAGCCCTTCGATAACCTTGCTGTTACTTTCTCTTTCGGACATAAATTTCTCTTTTAAATTAGAAAGGCAAATTTATCATGCCTTTTTTAACAGAAATCTCCTTGAACTTTTTGGTAGCCTTCAGTTTGTACATCACAGCCTCGGCCTCTTCGCGTGTGCGATAATCGCCATACTGACAAGACCTTACGGGAGGGTCGAACTCGACATACACCTCGGCTCCGGGGAAGTTATCACGCATAAACTGTGCCATTTTATTGGCCTCGTCGCGCGCCGCACGCGAATTGTTTCCCGAGTAGACAAGCACACGATAACCCTCGACCTGACGTTTCTCGCCCTTCACGGCAATGGAGCCCATAAGATTAGCAAGTCCGGCAGGCTGTGTGATTCTCACCTTGCCCTTACCCTGAACATCGCGCTGCAATTCATTGACAATATTGTTCTGTGCCGACAGAGTGAAGGCACAGAACAATAATGCAGATATCAATAATATCGCTTTCTTCATCAGATTACTTGAATGCGTCGATAATACCCTTGAAGTCCTCAACCTTGAGAGCTGCGCCACCGATGAGACCACCGTCTACGTTGGGATTAGCGAAGAGCTCTTTTGCGTTAGAGGGTTTGCAGCTACCACCATAGAGGATAGATGTGTTGTCAGCAACCTCAGCACCCCACTTCTCGGCGATAACCGAACGAATGTAAGCGTGGATCTCCTCGGCCTGCTCGGGAGTAGCTGTCAAGCCTGTACCGATAGCCCAAACGGGTTCGTAAGCGAGAACAATCTTAGAGAAATCCTCAGCAGAGAGGTCGAAGAGTGAACCTGCAATCTGCTCGTAAACAACCTGGTTCTGGATACCCTGGTTACGCTCCTCGAGAACTTCACCGATGCAGAAGATGGGTGTAAGACCGTTAGCAAGAGCAAGCTGAACTTTCTCTTTGAGGATCTCTGCTGTCTCGTGGTAGTAAGCTCTGCGCTCTGAGTGACCGAGGATTACATATTTAGCACCTGTTGAAGCAACCATTTCGGCAGAAACCTCACCAGTGTAAGCACCTGATACCTTGTCGGCGCAGTTCTCGGCACCAACACCGATGATAGCAGCGTCAACAGCGGGAACAACAGAAGCAAGGTGGATGAAAGGTGTGCAGATTACTACATCACAGTTGGGTTTGTCTGCTGTGAGAGCAGCGTTAAGATCTTTTGCAAGAGCAATACCCTCTTGGAGGTTCTTGTTCATTTTCCAGTTTCCTGCAACAATGTTTTTTCTCATTTCTTTAAAATTTTAGTAGTTTGTATTAATAAAATAAGTCTTATTTATTCTGTTTCATTTTGTTCGTCGGCAACCTTAGTCCTCTTCCCTCTGCCTTTGCTACACAAGATGACATCTGCCAAAAATATCAGTAACAGCGGAGTGAAGAACATAAACATCCAATGGAACATACTGTTGATGTTACTATCGCCTGCCACCCTCTTCATCAGTTGGTAGAAGTCGGCATATTCATCGATAACATCATCAGCATCGCCCGAGGAGTACAGTTCGGGAACGTCCTTTACATTCCATTTGGCAACCACCTTGCCGCCCTTGACAACAAGCAGTCCGGGGTTGGAACGCACCATTGTCTTTAGCAACAGGTTGTCGGCCGAATAGAAAGGATATTCGGCACCCGTATGCTTTCTCCACAGCTCCACATCCTCGTCGAGCGAAGAGGTGAGAGCATAAAATTGTATATCATTCTCGAAACAATAGTCGAAAATATCATTCATCTTGTCGGCGCGACTCTCGTCGGCACTCTTCACGTCGGCAAGCACCAGCAGACATATATAATTGCTGTCACTGAGCAACTGTTCGCTAATATCGTCGCCACGCTCCATGCCCGAGAAGAAGAAATTATCAATCTTGGCAGGAACACCCTCGCTGATAATATCGCTACGTGTTCCCAGATAGTTCCACGTGCTGTCGGGAGCAGCCTCGCTATCAAGTTCAACCACATTGCCATCCTTCTCGTAGCGATATATGAGCTTGAACTCGGCAGGAATATCACGCACGCCCTCATTTAGGTCGTCACCTATCGCAAAGGGGCGAAAATCCATCACCGGTAGATGAGCAAGGCCATTATACTGCACCGTACCCACATACACCAAAGCAAAAAGCGTCACAAGCCAACTGCCGCGAGTACTTATAAAGCGAACAATGCGACTGCGTTTCACCCATAGGAAAGCCGCCATGAACAGCAACAGTGCATTCTTGGCGAATGTCGCCCAATTGGAGAGATGAAAAGCATCACCAAAGCAACCGCAGTCGTGCACAGGATTCCAAATGGCAAGCACCAATGTCCAGGGGGTGAACAACAGCATCACCAAGAGCACAGCCACAGTCGAAAGACGTCGGCTGGTACCCATGAACAGCATCACACCCAGCACAAACTCCGTAGCCGACAGCAGAAGCGCCGCCACCAAAAGCAGTGTGTCGTCAACAGCAACGTCGGGCATAAAGACCGTAGCATACTCCTGCAACTTATACAAAAGTCCTTTCGGGTCCACAGCCTTCACAAAGCCAGAGACAACAAAGACAGCCGCCAACAACAACCTGCAAAGATTTGTCATCAACAGCAACGACCGGTTCTTTATATTACTCTCCGAAGCCATTCTTTATAAGCCCGAACACTGCGTAGTTTATCATATCCATGTAGTTGGCATCCACTCCCTCGGAAACCTGAGTGGCACCGTCGAGGTCCTCAATCTGCTTGGTACGACAAATCTTTGTGAGGATGAGGTCGGTGTACGACGAAGTTCTCATTCCGCGCCACGCCTCGTTATAGTCGTGGTTCTTCTTCTTCATCAGTTCGAGAGCCTCGGTAGCCTTCTTGTCATACAAGGCAAGAGCCTGCACCGCGTCTATGTCGCACACATCAGCATAGCCGAGCTCTAGCTGCACAAGCGAAATAATGCCATAGTTTACAATGCCGATAAGCTCTGAGGCGATGCTCTCGCCTACGAGATTCTCCTTCACTGTTTCAAGAGTGCGTATACGCTTCGCCTTGATGAATATCTGGTCGGTGAGCGACTCGGGGCGCATGATGCGCCACGAAGCACCATAGTCGTGCAGTTTCTTCGCGAAGAGGTCGCGACAGCGTGCAATGACGCATTCGAACTGTTTGTTAGTATCTTGTGTCATAAAATAAATCTATCTGTTTTTCTGAGGATAACGTTTGAACCAGCTGCCAATCTTCAGGCTGATGACACCAAAAAAGGCCTCGCTGAATATTCCACCACTCATTTTGGAGACGCCGAGCACCCTGTTCACAAAAATCACAGGCACCTCCTTTATCGTGAAGCCACACTTGTGAGTAACGAACTTCATCTCTATCTGGAAGGCGTAACCCTTGAAGCGGATAGCGTCGAGGTCGATGGTTTCGAGCACCGAGCGACGATAGCAGTTGAAACCGGCAGTAGTGTCATACACCGGCAGTCCGGTGATAATTCTCACATATTTCGACGCGAAATAGGACATCAACACACGTCCCATGGGCCAGTTCACCACATTGACACCCGTCACATAACGGCTACCCACCGAGAGGTCGGCACCATCGACGGCACACGCCTTGTAGAGACGAGGAACATCGTCGGGGTTGTGCGAAAAATCGGCATCCATCTCGAAAATATATTCATAACCCTCTTTCAGTGCCCATTTGAAACCTGCGATATAAGCAGTTCCCAGCCCCAACTTACCCGAACGCTCAATAATAAAAACACGTTCGGGAAACTCGCCCTGCAAACGCTTGACAATAGCTGCCGTACCATCGGGCGAGCCATCGTCTACCACAAGAATATCAAAGCTGTGCTCAAGAGCAAGAAGAGTGCGAATCATCTTCTCGATATTCTCTTTTTCGTTATATGTCGGAATAATTATTACGCTATCGCTCTTTGCCATTTTTACACTATTCTGTAATTAATCGCAAAAATAGCTATTTTTACCCGTAAAAGCACACAACAAGCCGATAAAATTGTTTAAAAATTAACAAAAAGCACCCTTTCGCAAAGGCAAAATGCGACATTTACAAAAAATTAAGAAATAAAAAACGTAAATTTGCCGAGAAGAGAGCAAACACAGGTTTGCGACAGAGTGAATACATGGAAATAAAAGAGCTACAAGAGATATACGCATCACACCCGGGAGTTACGGCACTGCGACAGCTTGCCGACAGCGACAACAAAAGCGGAGTGAGGATAAACGGACTGACAGCCAGCAGTGCCGCCGTCGCCATAGCAGGCTACATGCACAAGGAGGAGAAGCAGACACTTTTCATCATCATGAACGACGCCGAAGAAGCCGGATATTTCTACCACGACCTCGTGCAGATATGCGGTGACAAGCGAGTGCTGTTTTTCCCCTCGTCGTTCAAACGTGCGCTAAAATATGGCCACGAGGATGACGCCAACCGCATACTGCGCACCGAAGTGATGAGCTGTCTCGCAAGCCGCAGCAAACGACAAGGCACAGTGATAGTGACCCACCCCGAGGCATTAGCCGAAAAGGTGGTGTCGCAGGAGAAGATGGCAAACTGCACACTGCAACTCGCCGTTGGAGGCAACATATCACGCGAAGAGGTGGAGAAACGCCTCGGAAAGCTAGGGTTCAAGGAGGTGAGCTACGTTTACGAACCCGGAGAATTTGCTGTGCGCGGAAGCATCATAGACATATACTCCTTTTCATCGGAGTACCCCTTCAGAATAGACTTTTTCGGCGACGAGATAGAGAGCATCAGAAGTTTTGAAGTAGAGACACAGCTTTCAAAAGAGCGCATGCAGGAGGTTGCAATAGTACCCAAACTCACCGACAAGGAAAGTGTGCCCATTGTCTCGTTCCTGCCACGTGACACAATATACATTGCCAAAGACTTCTCATTCGTAAAGAGCAGCGTGGGAAAGACACGCAACGAGGGCTACTCATTGCAAGCCAAGCTATCGGAAGAGAAACTGCCCGAAATGCCCGAACTGATGTCGGGTGTGGAGATAGAGAGACACCTAAAATCGGCACGCCGTTGGGAGATTCACCCCTCGCAGGGTGGCGAAAAAGAGGGCACAAGCATCACCTTCGACACATCCATGCAGCCACTCTTCAACAAGGACTTCGACCTTGTGAGTGACAAGTTCAAGGAGTACCTCGCAAAGGGCTACAAGATAATGCTGCTCGCCGACGACCCACGTCAGGGCGAACGTCTGAAGAACATATTCGACGAACGAGGCGACGAAATAACATTCGTTGCCGTCAATAAAACCATACACGCAGGCTACGTAGACAATACCCTGCGCGTAGCCTTTTTCACCGACCATCAGCTATTCGGCCGCTTTCACAACTACCGTCTGCGCAGCGACCGCGCACGTGGCGGAAAAGCAGCACTGACGCTGAAAGAACTGAGCGAGTTCCGCACAGGCGACTACATTGTACACATCGACCACGGAATAGGAAAATTCGGAGGACTTGTGCGCATACCCAGCGGAAACAGCATGCAAGAAGCAATAAAACTTCTTTACAAGAATGACGACGTGGTATTCGTGTCGATACACAACCTGCACAAAATCTCCAAATATAAAGGCAAGGAAGGCGACGCACCCTCGGTGAACAAGCTGGGAACAGGAGCATGGGAACGCATAAAAGAGCGCACCAAGAAGAAAATCAAGGACATTGCCCGCGACCTGATAAAGCTCTACTCCGAGCGATTCAGTAAAGAGGGATTTGCCTTCACACCCGACACCTACCTGCAACACGAGCTTGAGGCAAGTTTCATCTACGAGGACACCCCCGACCAGCTGAAAGCCACCAACGAAGTGAAGCAGGACATGGAACGCCGACGCCCTATGGATCGCCTCGTCTGCGGCGACGTGGGGTTCGGCAAGACCGAGGTAGCCATACGCGCAGCATTCAAAGCCGCCACCGACAGCAAGCAAGTGGCAGTACTCGTACCCACCACAGTGCTCGCCTATCAGCACTACCTCAACTTCAAGGAGCGTCTGAAAGAGTTCCCCTGCAAGGTGGAATACTTGAGCCGCGCACGCTCGGCAAAAGATAGCAAGCGCATACTCAAAGAGCTGGAGGAGGGCAAGATAGACATTGTCATCGGCACCCACCGCCTAACAGGTAAAGACATCAAGTTCAAAGACCTGGGACTGCTGATAATAGACGAAGAGCAGAAATTCGGCGTCGCGGTAAAAGAGAAACTGCGTCAGATGAAGGTGAACGTAGACACACTGACAATGACAGCCACCCCCATACCCCGCACCCTGCAATTCTCGATAATGGGAGCTCGCGACCTGTCGATGATACAGACACCGCCACCCAACCGTCACCCCATATACACCGAGATACAGTGCTTCGACGCACTCACCATAAAGGAGGCGATAAACTTCGAGCTGAGCCGCAACGGGCAGGTCTTTTTCATCAATAACCGCATATCCAACATGCAAGAGATTGCCCGCATGATAAACAAACATGTGCCCGACGCACGTGTCTGCATAGGCCATGGACAAATGTCGCCCGAAGAGCTGGAGAAGATTCTCTTCGACTTTATGAACCACGACTACGACGTGCTGATAGCAACATCGATAATAGAGAACGGAATAGACATTCCCAACGTAAACACAATAATCATCAACCAGGCGCAGAACTTCGGACTGAGCGACCTGCACCAGATGCGAGGCCGCGTAGGACGTGGCAAGCGCAAAGCATTCTGCTACCTGCTGACACCCCCGAAAGATGCCCTCACAAGCGAAGCACGCCGACGTCTGGAGGCCATCGAGAGTTTCAGCGAACTTGGCAGCGGCATGAACATCGCCATGCAGGACCTCGACATTCGCGGAGCCGGCAACCTGCTGGGAGCCGAGCAGAGCGGCTTCATAGCCGACCTGGGCTACGAAACCTATCAGAAAATTCTTGCCGAGGCAGTGAAAGAGCTCAAAGAAGAGGAGTTTGCAGGCCTGCTACCCGAAAACGAAAGCGAGGAGAGAAGCAACGGCTATGTGAGCGAATGTCTCATAGAGAGCGATCTCGAACTGCTGTTCCCGCCGCTCTACGTGCCCGACGGCAATGAGCGTATTCTGCTCTACCGCGAACTCGACTCGATAACCAACGACGCCGACCTGAAAAAGTTCCACGCAAAGATGAAAGACCGCTTCGGACAGATGCCCCAAGCCGCCGAAGAACTTATACGCACAGTGTCGCTACGCCACAAAGCCAAAGAGTTGGGAATAGAGAAAATATACCTGAAGGGCGGCAGGATGAACCTGTTCCTCGTCGACGGCAAAAGCCCTTACTACGAGAGCGAGCTCTTTGGAAAAATCCTTACCCACCTGCCTGTCAGCGAGTTCAAGTGCAACATGCGCGAGAGCGACGGTCGTTGCATCATTACCGTTGAAAATGTGAAAAATGTGGAGACCGCAGCGGCATTCATCGAAGAGCTGCAAAGGCTGTAAAAAGGTTTTTTTGTAGAAAATCAGAGAGTTTACAGCCACACATACCCCAAAAGAAGAATAAATTCTTTATATTTGCAAAGCAAGCAAAAGATTTTTAAAAATATACAGACAATCATGAAAAACAACAAACTGAAACTCACCGGATGCATTCTCGCCGCCCTTTTGACAGCCGGCAACGTATCCGCACAGAAAGAGAACGGTTGCATCGACGCAAACATGCTCAAGGAGTTTGCCGAGAGCTACAACCCCACAGGTGCCGAAAAAGCACTGAAAAACGTGATGCTCACAACATCAGTAAAGACACTCGCCGTAAGCCAGGAGAACAAAGCTAAAGAGCTTGACACCTACTTCAGCAACACAGTAAACTCAAAAGGCATCACCGACCAGGAGTCATCGGGTCGCTGCTGGCTCTTCACAGGACTCAACGTGATGAGAGCAAAGATGATAGCCGAGCAAAAACTCAACGGTTTCGAGTTCTCACAGGTGTATAATTTCTTCTTCGACCAGCTCGAAAAATCGAACCTCTTCTTGCAGGGAATCATCGACACACGCAAAAAGCCCATTGATGACAGAATGGTAGAGTGGCTCTTCAACCATCCCTTGAGCGACGGCGGAACATTCACCGGCGTAGCCGACCTCGTTGCCAAATATGGCGTTGTACCCAAAGAGGCAATGCGCGAGACATTCAGCAGCAACAACACAAGCGCATTCAACAGCGTGCTAAAGAGAAAACTTCGCGAGTTCGGTATTCAGTTGCGCGAAGCAAGCGAAGCAGGTAAGAAAGACAAAGAACTGATGGCCATGAAGAAAGAGATGCTGGGAACAGTGTACAAGATGCTAGCAAGCGTCTACAGCGTACCCCCCACCACATTCACATGGGCACCCAAGGACAGCAACGGCAAATATCGCGAGAAACCCCAGGAATACACTCCCAAGAGTTTCTACGACAAGTTCGTAGGCCTCGACTTCCAGAACAACTACGTGATGTTGATGAACGACCCCTCACGCCCCTACTGGAAGAGCTACGAGATACAGTACGACCGCCACGTACAGGAGGGTCACAACTGGCTCTACGTGAACCTACCCCTCGAGGACATCAAGCAGATGGCAATAGCATCTATCAAAGACAGCGTCATGATGTACTTCTCGTGCGACGTAGGTAAGTTCCTCGACTCGGGTCGCGGCCTCCTCGACATCAAGAACTACGACTACGAATCGCTCTTCGGCGTAGAGTTCACCATGGACAAACGCCAGCGCATCATCACACGCGACAGCGGCTCATCACACGCCATGACACTGAAATCGGTAGACATCGACGAGAACGGAAAGAGCGTAAAATGGCAGGTAGAGAACAGTTGGGGCGCATCATCGGGCTACAAAGGCACACTCATCATGACCGACGAGTGGTTCGACGAGTATATGTTCCGTCTGGTGGTAGACAAAAAATATGCACCCGCAAAAGTACTTAAAGTACTCGAAGAGAAACCCACCATGCTCCCCGCTTGGGACCCCATGTTCATGATGGAAGAGTAAAAAAACCTCTGCACAATAAACACCACAAAAGAACCACCCGAAAGGTGGTTCTTTTTTTATTTCCCCCACCACCCCACAAAAAATTTATATTCAGCAAAATAGGCAAAATTCAGGCTGTTGAAAACTTTAATAAAAAATTCTTCTGCATTTATAGTGGGGAATTGTGGGGAATTATGTAATTTTGAAGCGAATATGCTAATTTTGGGAATATAGAACATGCGTTTCATCGGAAACATAGAGGCAAAGAGCGACAGCAAGGGGCGAGTATTCATACCTGCCACCTTCAGACGTGCGTTGCAGGCAGGGGAAAACTGCAAGCTGATGATGCGCAAAGACATCTTCCAAGAGTGTCTCGTGCTGTACCCCGAAGAGAGCTGGAACAAGCAGCTCGATGCACTGCGTTCGCGTCTCGACAGATGGAATGCCCACCATCAGATGATATTCCGCCAGTTTGTTGCCGACGTCGAAGAGATAAACATCGACAGCAACGGCCGAATACTCATTCCCAAACGCTACATGAAGATGGCTGGCATAGAGCAGGAGGTGCGTTTCATAGGCATGGACGACACCATAGAGATATGGGCAAAAGAGAAGCTGGAGCAGCCATTCATGGATGCAACCACCTTTGGAGCCGAGATTGAAAAAATAATGACCGAGAAAAAAGAAGATAGCAACAATGGTTGAGGAACAAGTATATCACACCCCTGTGATGCTCGGCGAGAGCATCGAGCAGATGAAGATTGAGGGCAACTATCTGTGTGCCGACCTTACATTTGGCGGTGGCGGACACAGCCGCGAGATATTGGCTCACCTGGGAGAGGAGGGCCACCTGTACGGTTTCGACCAAGACGAAGATGCCGAAAAGAACTCTCCCGACGACAAACGATTCACTTTCGTGAGAGGCAATTTCCGCTATCTCTACAACTTCATGCGCTACCACGACGTAAAGGAGCTCGACGCCATCCTTGCCGACCTGGGTGTATCGGGTCACCACTTCGACGACGAGACGCGCGGATTCTCATTCCGTTTCGATGCCGACCTCGACATGCGCATGAACAAGCGTGGCGGAGCAACTGCCGCCGACCTGCTGAACAACGCATCGGAAGAGAAACTGGCCGAGATATTCAAGTTCTACGGCGAACTGAATTGTAGCCGCAAGCTGGCATCGGCAGTGGTGAAGAGAAGAGCCACCAAGCCCTTCCGTCGCGTGAACGACCTCATAGAGACCGCAAAACCATTCTGCCCGCCACAGCGCGAAAAGAAGGAGATGGCAAAAGTGTTCCAGGCATTGCGCATAGAAATAAACCAGGAGGTAGAGAGCCTCAAAGAGATGTTGCAACAGTGCAAAGAGCTGCTGAAGCCCGGTGGTCGTTTGGTAGTGATAACCTACCACTCGATAGAGGACAGAATAGTGAAGAACTTTATGAAGAGCGGCAACATCGAAGGCACAATAGAGAAAGACTTTTTCGGCCGCAGCACCTCGCCCTTTGTGACACAGAAACCCATAGTACCCACCGACGAGGAACTTGAGAGAAACCCCCGCTCGCGAAGCGCAAAACTGCGAGTAGCAATAAAAAAAGAGGAGATGTAGAGAGATGGAAGAGAAGAAAGCCCCCAAGAAGAAAAAAAAGAAGAGCGGTATCTTCTACAAGATATACAGCGGAAACATTCTGCGTGACGAGAGAATCACTAAAAACGCAGGCCTCTTCGCACTGATAGTATTCTACATAATATTATACATCAGCAACCGATACGCCTTCCAGCAAGAGCTGCACGTTATCTCAAACCTGAAAGACGAGGTGAAAATATTAAAATACGACGTACTGACACAACAAAGCGAACTTTCGGAGAAAAGCCGACAGTCGCACATAGAAAAATATGTAAAAGAGAGCGAAAGCGAATTAGGTATAGCCACACAACCACCCTTTTTAATTGAATAAGGCAGATGTTCAACAACAGAGAAGACATAATATTCCGATTCAAACTCCTGATAATCTCATTCTTCACGCTTTGGGCAATACTCATATTGGCCAAAGCCACCATCACCATGACCAAAGAGAAAGAGCATTGGATGGAGAAAAAGGACAAATACATAAAATACAACATCCCTGTAAAGCCTCAGCGTGGCAACATACTTAGTGACAATGGCGAATTACTCGCAAGCAGTCTGCCACGCTATACCCTGCACATAGACTTCAAATACACCGACAAGAACAATCGTAAAAAAGAGAGAAAAATTCAAGCAGAAAAGGACTCTCTGTGGGAGGCCGACATAAAGGAGTTGTGTCAAGGGCTGAACAAAATATTCCCCGACTGGAGTGCCGGCCGTTTCGAACAGCATCTGCGCAAAGGCAAGAGAGAGGGCAAGAGATACTACAAGGTGTACCCCCGCCGCATCTCCTATATACAATACAAAGAGATGAAAAAACTGCCCATCCTGAACCAAAAATCATACCTGAGTGGAGCACGATGGGAATCGAGCATACAACGCGAAAAGCCATTCGGTTCGCTCGCCAAGCACACATTAGGCTCACTATGGGCCGAAAACGACTCGGCATACCGAGGATTGGAGCTGAAATACGACTCGATACTTAAAGGCAAAGAGGGACTTATGCACCGTCAGCGAGTGGGCGAAGGCTACTTGAGCATCATAGACATCCCCGCCGAGAACGGCGCCGACATACAGACAACGCTCAACGTGGAGATGCAGGATATATGCGAGACAGCACTTAAGAGCGAGCTTATCAAACAGAACGGCGAGTCGGGTCGCGCAATACTCATGGAGGTGGCAACAGGCGACGTTAAGGCAATAGTAAATCTGAAGCGTGCAGGAGAAGGTGTGTACGAGGAGATGGAAAACTTCATGTACGAGGTAAGTTCACCCGGCTCGATATTCAAGACCATAGCCCTTGCCGCAGCCTTCGAGGACAAGCTCATCACCCCCAACGACTCTGTGCCCCACCACAACAAGTCACACATATTCTACGGCAACAAGCCCACTACTGACACAGGCCACTATACCAACGGCACCTCGAAATACAGCGTGATAGAGGTGATGGAGCAGTCGTCTAACATAGGTATGGGCGAAATAATAAACAGCAGATACAAGAAAAACCCACAGAAATTCATCGACAGACTCAAGAAAATGGGTGTAGACGACACCTACGACATACTCGTGGGAGCAAGAGGACCCAAGATAAAGACACCCAAAGACAAGACATGGTCGATGATGGACCTTGTATCGATGTCATTCGGATACGTGGTGGAGACAACCCCGCTGAACATGGTGACATTCTACAACACCATCGCCAACGGAGGCAAGCAGATGAAGCCACGCCTTGTAAAGAGAATAATGAAAGAGGGAAACACCATAGAGGAGTTCGAGCCGGAGGTGTTGCGCGAAGAGGCTCTCTCGCCCCAAACGGTGAAAGACCTGAAGATGATACTCTTCGAAGTGGTAAACGACAAGAACGGCACAGGAAAGAGAGTAAAGTCGGACAAATTCCCCATAGCCGGAAAGACAGGAACGGCACGCACCGTAAAACCGGGCTTCGGCTACAACTACTCGCCCATGCGCTACCTGCTCAGTTTCTGCGGATACTTCCCCGCCGATGCACCCAAATACTCATGTATAGTGCAGATAATAAAGGTAGGCCCCGGCAGTGGTGGCGGAACATCGGGAGTGGTGTTCAAGGAGATTGCCGAGCGAGTGATGGCAAAAAGCCTGCGACTTCCCCTTGCAGCAGCCGGCGACACACTCAACGACCATACGCCGTATGCCAAGCATGGCAACCTGAGCGCAGCAACCTATCTGCTCGACGAGCTCGACATAGAGACCCTGAACGACGTAGACGACTCCGAGGATGAACGCATCTGGGGAAGAATAAAGACCGAAGAGGGCAAGCTGAGCATGGAAAGCAAAGATATAAAGGAAAATATTGTTCCCGACGTCAGAGGCATGGGAGCAAAAGATGCCGTATTCTTGCTGAAACAGGCAGGACTGAAACCCGGCATCAACGGGTATGGCCGAGTAATCTCGCAAAGCCTTCCCGCAGGACAGAAAGCCGCCAAAGGTGCATATGTATCCATAACACTAAAGCCATAAACCACACACAAAGATAAACAAGAACAAAATAACCACCGCCATATGAGACTCAACAGCTTAACAAGAGACATACAATTCATACAGTTGATTCTTCCCAAAAACGAGACCGACATCACAGGAATAAACATCGACTCGCGCCAAGTAAAGAAAGGCGACATGTTTATCGCCATGCGCGGCACACAGGTCGATGGACACAAATACATCGCCACCGCCGAGGAGCAAGGAGCAGCAGCCATCGTTTGCGAGACACTGCCCGAGCATATCAACCCCGATGTTGCCTATCTGAAAGTTGCCGACAGCCAGGCTGTTGCAGGCAAGCTGGCAACTACCTTCTACGGCGACCCCACACAAAAACTGCGCCTCGTGGGAGTAACAGGAACAAACGGCAAAACCACCATCGCCACACTGCTCTACGAGCTTTTCCGCGAGATGGGACACAAATGCGGACTGTTATCAACAGTATGTAACTACATAGACGGCACACCCTACCCCTCGACACACACCACACCCGACGTAGTGTCACTGAACGCACTGCTGGGCAAGATGGCCGACGAGGGATGCGAATACGCATTCATGGAGGTGAGTTCACACTCACTTGCACAAGAACGCGTGGGCGGTCTGCGCTTCGCAGGAGGAATCTTCACCAACCTCACACGCGACCACATAGACTACCACAATACCATGGAAGAGTATCTGCGTTGCAAGAAGAGCTTCTTCGACAAGCTCCCCTCCGACGCATTTGCCATCACCAACATCGACGACAAGAACGGCCCTGTGATGGTACAGAACACACGCGCCGACATAAAGAAATATTCGGCACGCACCATAGGCGACTACAAAGGAAAAATTCTTGAAACACACCTCGACGGTATGTTGTTGGAATTTAACCGCATAGAGTTTAACACACAGCTTACAGGACGTTTCAACGTGAGCAACCTGCTGGCAATATTTGCAGCAGCTGTGGAGCTGGGCAAAGAGCCACAAGAGGTGTTGCGCATACTCAGCACACTGAAACCCGTATCGGGACGTTTCGAAACACTCCACTCGAAAGATGGATTCTCGGCGATAGTAGACTACGCCCACACCCCCGATGCTGTGAAAAACGTGTTGAGCACAGTGAACGAAGTGTTGCGCGGACGCGGAAATGTAATCACAGTAGTGGGAGCAGGCGGCAACCGCGACAAAGGCAAACGCCCCTTGATGGCCGTTGAAGCAGTGCGAGCAAGCTCACGAGTGATAATCACATCGGACAACCCCCGCTTCGAGGAGCCACAAGACATCATCAACGACATGCTTGCAGGACTCGACGACGAACAACGTAAGAAGGTAATAAGCATCATCGATAGAAAAGAGGCGATAAGAACAGCCTGTGCCCTTGCTCAAAAAGGCGACGTGGTGGTGGTAGCCGGCAAAGGCCACGAAGACTATCAAGAGATAAAAGGTGTTAAGCACCACTTCGACGACAAAGAGGTGATAAGAGAAATATTCAACAACTAAAAAGAGGATAAAATGCTGAATTACATTTTCGACATACTGCAAAACTACGATTTTCCCGGTTCGCGTCTGTTCGGATACACATCATTCCGCGCACTCATGGCCATTGTGCTGTCACTGCTCATCTCGGCAATTTTCGGCGAGTACTTCATACGTTACTTCAAGAAAAAGCAGATTTCCGAGACACTGCGCGACCTCGACAAGACCAATCTAAAAGTTGGTGTACCCACAATGGGAGGACTCATAATAATAGTGGCGATACTCATACCCTGCCTGCTCATAGGTCGTCTGAGCAACGTCTACATGATACTCCTTATAATAACTACCATTTGGCTGGGTATCGTGGGCTTTGCCGACGATTATATTAAGACGTTCAAGAAGAACAAGGACGGCATTCCCGGAAAAGTGAAGGTGGTGTCGCAGGTGGGATTGGGACTACTCATTGGTCTTACACTTTATCTGAGCCCGCAAGCCGTAATGCGCGAGAATATATCAATAGAACGTTCGGGCAACGCCATCGAGGTGCAGCACAAAGAGAAGGCACAGAAACTCACAAAGACAACCATTCCTTTTATAAAGAACCACAACCTCGACTACTCTGAACTTACATCATGCTTCGGGGAATATGCCAACGCAGCAGGGTGGGTGCTCTTCGTAATAGTAACCATCTTCATAGTTACTGCCGTTTCCAACGGTGCCAACCTAAACGACGGAATGGATGGAATGCTTGCAGGCAACGCAGCCATCATAGGCGTGGCTTTGGGCATGCTCGCCTACGTTTCGGGTCACGTGAACATGGCCGAATACCTTAATATAATGTTCCTCCCCGGCAGCGAAGAGGTAGTAATATTCACCTGCGCATTCGTGGGAGCCATGATAGGTTTCCTGTGGTACAACGCTTTTCCCGCACAGGTATTCATGGGCGACACAGGCAGTCTGACCATTGGAGGTATAATAGCAGTCATCGCCATACTCATACACAAGGAGATACTTCTTGTTATTCTCTGCGGAATATTCGTAGTGGAGAACCTTTCGGTGATGTTGCAGGTGGCATACTTTAAAAAAGGTAAGAGAAAGGGCATCAAGCAGAGAATATTCAAATGTACCCCTCTGCACCACCACTACACCATAAGCGACGAAAAACTTGACAAAGAGAGCACATATTTAATAAGGAGACCGCTGAAACCCATGCACGAGGCAAAAGTAACCGTACGATTCTGGATTGTGACAATAGTGCTGGCAGCAATCACCTTGATGACGCTTAAAATAAGATAACATGGAAAAACGCATAGCAATATTAGGAGCGGGCGAGAGCGGATGCGGAGCTGCCGTACTTGCCAACAAATTAGGGTTCGACACATTCGTGTCGGACTTTGGCGGCATATCCGAGAAATATAAAAAGATGCTCGACAAACACCACATCGAGTGGGAGGAGAGACAACACACCGAGGAGAAGATTCTCAACGCACAGGAGATTATCAAAAGCCCCGGTATTCCCAACGAAGCACCCATCGTGCAAAAGGCACGCGAAGCAGGCATTCCCATAATCTCGGAGATAGAGTTTGCAGGCCGCTACACAAAAGCAAAAATGATATGTATCACCGGTAGTAACGGCAAGACCACTACCACCTCGCTCATCTATCACATATTCCGCGAGGCAGGGCTGAACGTAGGACTCGCCGGAAACATAGGCAAGAGCCTAGCACTGCAAGTGGCCGAGGGCGACAAGGACTACTACATTGTGGAGCTGAGCAGTTTCCAGCTCGACAACATGTACGAGTTCCGCGTGAACGTGGCTGTGCTCATGAACATCACTCCCGACCACATGGATCGCTACGGCTACGAAATGCAAAACTACGTGGATGCCAAATTCCGCATATTGCAGAACCAGCAGCCCGATGATGCCTTTATCTATTGGAGCGACGACCCCATCATCACACGCGAATTAGAGAAATACAAGCACGGAAAGCTCTACCCCTTTGCCGAAAAGAAGGAGAACGGACTGGCTGCCTACACCGAAAACGAGAAGATAATCTTTGCCGAGCCCACACCCTTCAACATGGAACAGGAAGAGCTGGCACTCACCGGCAAGCACAACCTCTACAACTCCATGGCAGCGGGAATTTCGGCAAATGTGGCAGGTATCCGCAACGAGACTATTAAAAAGGCACTTAACAGTTTCACAGGCGTTGAGCATCGCTTGGAAAAGGTGGCCAACATCAACGGAATAGAATATATAAACGACTCAAAGGCAACCAATGTAAACAGTTGCTGGTATGCCCTGCAAAGCATGAAGAAAAAGACTGTGCTCATACTCGGCGGCAAGGACAAAGGCAACGACTACTGCGAGATTGCCGACCTTGTAAAAGAGAAGTGCAGCGCACTTGTGTTCTTGGGAGTCAATAACAGCAAACTGCACGCCTTTTTCGGCAACTACGGATTGCCCATCGCAGATGTAAAGAGCATGGAGGATTGCATAAAAGCCGCAACGGAGATGGCACACGAAGGCGAGACAGTGCTCTTGAGCCCCTGCTGCGCAAGTTTCGACCTTTTCAAGAGCTACGAGGACCGAGGCGAACAATTCAAGGAAGAGGTAAAAAAATTAAGTAAAAATGGGTAAAGGCATCGCAAACAGGCTGTTCAAGGGAGACAAGGTTACATGGATAATCTTCACTCTGCTTTTCGCACTCTCGTTCATCGAGGTATTCAGTGCGACAAGTACCCTTGCATACAAAAACGACAACTATTGGCAACCCATCACACAACATGTCACATTCATGATGATAGGCGTCGCCGTAGCATGGATAGTGCACAACATGCCCATATCGTGGTTGAAAAAGCTATCCTACGTCGCCTATTGGATGGGAATAATTTTCCTGCTGTGGGCAATGTTTGCCGGTGTAAGCATAAACGGCGAGTCGCGTTGGGTGCGTCTTTTCGGTGTAAACATACAGGCATCGGAGGTGGCAAAGCTGGGCCTCGTGATGATTATAGCCCGCATTCTGGGCGACGGTCAGAGCAGTGAAGGCACAAGCCCCAATGTACTTAAAAAGATATTGTATGCCACAGGACTTGCATGTGCATTCATCATCACGAGCAACCTCTCTACTGTGATACTTATATGCTTCACCACATACCTGATGCTGTTCATAGGAAAAATCCCCGGCATACAGATGTGGAAACTCACAGGTGCATGTGCTTTGGCCGGAACATTAGCATTGGGAGCGATAATGTTCACCCCCGCGAGCCTTGTGGAAAACACCCCGCTCGACCGTATGATCACCTGGCGAAACCGCATAAAACGCAGCATTGACCCGGCAAGTGCCGAAAAGGATCAGAATGGTGGCAACGAACAAAGAATGCACGCAAACATTGCGATAGCATCGAGCAGCGTCATATTCGGCAAAGGCCCCGGAAACTCCGAGCAGAGAGACTTTCTGCCTCAGGCATTCTCGGATTTCATCTACGCCATCATCATAGAGGAGCTGGGACTGGTAATAGGAGGATTGGGAGTGGTGCTGCTGTACCTGATACTGCTGTACCACACAGGACAGATAGCCAAAGACTGTGACGACCCCTATGCCGCCTTTCTCATCATGGGCGCGGCGTTGATGATAGTGATACAGGCAATGGCGCACATGTCGATATCCGTCGGAGTAGGCCCCGTAACAGGACAGCCTCTGCCACTTGTCAGCCGAGGCGGAACATCGATAGTAATAAACTGTGTGTACATAGGAATGATTCTCAGTGCCAGCCGATACGCGCGCGAGGCAAAAATAGCACGCGAAAGAGCAAAAACAGGTAACACTGCCGGCACAGTTGCCTCGGAAACTGCCGAAACGGACACCAAACAATAAAGAACCGACAAGCATGAAAAAGAACCATAGGATAATAATAAGCGGAGGAGGAACAGGCGGACACATATTCCCTGCCCTCTCCATCGCAGACGCCATAAAGAGCAAAAGACCCGACGCAGAGATTCTCTTCGTGGGAGCCGACAACAGAATGGAGATGCAGCGCGTGCCCGAGGCGGGCTACCGCATTGTAGGACTGCCCATCATGGGCTTCGATCGCAAGAACCTGTTACGCAACATCAAGGTGCTGTGGCAACTGCTCAAAAGCCAAAGAATGGCAAAGAAAATCATTAAGGAGTTTGCCCCGCAGGTAGCTGTGGGAGTGGGTGGCTACGCAAGTGGCCCCACACTGAAGATGGCGGCAAAAATGGACATCCCCACCGTCATACAGGAGCAGAACTCATACGCAGGAGTGACAAACAAACTGCTTGCCAAAAGAGCAAAAATAATATGCGTGGCCTATGAGGGAATGGAGAAATTCTTCCCCGCCGAAAAGCTGAAACTCACAGGAAACCCTGTAAGAATGAACCTTATGGCACGCCGAAACAACCGCGAGGAGTGTGCTGCGGCAATGAACCTCGACCCATCGAAAAAGATAATTCTTCTGGTGGGTGGCAGCTTGGGAGCACGCAGCATGAACGAGAGCATGATAAACTCGCTGCAACAGATTGCACAAAACCCCGACGTACAGTTCGTGTGGCAGACAGGAAAATACTACTACAACGAAATTGTCGAAAGAGTGAAAAAGGCTGGCAAGCCCGACAACCTGACTATAACCGACTTTGTCTCGGACATGGCATCGGCTCTGGGAGTTGCCGACCTTGTAATCTCGCGCGCCGGAGCAAGCTCCATTTCTGAATTTGCCCTGCTGGGCAAACCCGTAATTCTGGTGCCCTCGCCCAACGTTGCCGAAGACCACCAGACAAAGAACGCAATGGCACTCGTGAAGAACAACGCAGCCATCTTCGTAAGCGACAGCGACGCTAAAGAGAAACTTGTAGCAACAGCCCTTGCAACCGTCACCGACGAAGAGCGACTCGCCACCCTTGCCGAAAACATCGGCAAGATGGCAAAGCCCAAAGCAGCCGAAGAGATTGCCGAGGCGGTGATACTGCTCGCCGAAGCATACGCCGAAAAAGAGACAAGACGCAAAAACGAAAATCTGAAATAATGGAACTGAAAAACATAAAATCGATATATTTTCTCGGTGCCGGCGGCATTGGAATGAGTGCGCTCGTACGCTACTTTCTCGCCGAAGGCAAAAAAGTGGCAGGATATGACAAGACAGCCTGCGTTCTCACCGACAAGCTCATAGAAGAAGGAGCCGACCTGCACTTCGAGGAGAACCCCGAACTTATCCCCGCCGACTTCCGCGACAAGGAGACAACATTGGTGATATACACTCCCGCCATACCCAAAGATCACAAGGAGTGGGAATACTTCCGCACAAACGGTTTCGAGATAAAGAAACGCGCCGAAGTGCTGGGACTCATCACACGCGACAAGCGTGGACTCTGCATTGCCGGCACACATGGAAAGACCTCGACATCGACCATGACAGCCCATCTGCTGCACCAATCACAGACCGACTGTGCCGCATTCTTGGGAGGAATATCCAAGAACTACCACAGCAACCTGATACTCAGCGACAAGAGCGACTTTGTGGTAATAGAGGCTGACGAGTACGACCGCTCGTTCCTGCAACTGACGCCCTACATTGCAGTGATTACAGCCACCGACCCCGACCATCTTGACATTTACGGCACAAAGGAAAATTACCTCGAGGGATTCGCACAATTCACCGAGCGCATACGCCCCGACGGATACATGATAGTACACGAAGGACTTGAACTTGTGCCTCGCCCCACAGCAGGCGTCACATGCTATACATATGGCCGCGACAAAGGAGACTTCCGCGCCGAGAACATACGCATAGGCGGTGGCCGCATACTCTTCGACTACATATCTCCGATGGGCAACATCAAGGACATAGAGCCGGGAGTGCCTGTGAGTATAAACATCGACAACGGAATAGCAGCGATGGCTGTGGCACAGCTCAGTGGTGCCACCGACGAAGAGATAAAAGCTGCCATGGCAAATTTTGCAGGCGTAGAGCGTCGCTTCGACTTCAAACTAAAGGAGCAGGACATTGTACTGCTGAGCGACTACGCACACCACCCCGACGAAATAAAAGCCTGTGCAAAGTCGATGAAAGAGCTGTACAACGACCGCAAGATAACAGCAATGTTCCAGCCCCATCTCTTCAGCCGCACAAAGGACTTCTATCGCGAATTTGCCGAGAGCCTCTCTCTCTTCGATGAGGTGATACTGCTCGACATCTACCCCGCACGTGAGCTTCCCATCCCCGGAGTCACCAGCCAACTCATCTACGACCTCATAGACGAAAAGGTGGAGAAGAGCATGTGCTCGCGCGCCGACGCCGTAAAGCTCATCACCGAGAGAAAAGATGAATTCCAGGTGCTCATCTGCCTGGGAGCCGGCGACCTCGAAAGCGACGTACCACAAATAACCGAGATACTGAAAAAATGCTGAAAAAGATAGCTATAATATTAGTAACAGTAGTCGCAGCCGCCTATCTGGTGTTTGCGCTGTTCTTCGTGGACATCCTGCCCACCGAGACCAAGTGTCGCGGCGTGGAGATAGTCATAAACGACAATGACATGCAGGTACTGAGCGTGGAGAGCATCGAAAAACAACTGAAGCAAAAAGGACTCCACCCCAAAGGTAAGGAGATGGACAAGATAGTGAGCGAGGAGATAGAAAATATGTTGCTCGAATCGTCCATCATCGAGGAGTGTCAATGCTTCAAGACACACAAAAACCTAATAGGCATACACATAAGTTGCAAAAAACCTATTATACATATATTTGACCAGACAGGCAGTGAATACTATCTCGACAGCAACGGAGCCATCATCCGCAACGTACACAATGCAATATACCTACCGGTGGCCAGCGGAGATATAAAAAGCGAAGAGACAAGAAAAAGCCTGATAAAAATAGCGCAGTTTCTGCAAAAAGAGCGATTTTGGCGCGAACAGGTGGAACAAATATATGTAACATCCAAACAAGAGATTATCTTTGTACCACGCATAGGCAACCACATTATAGAGATAGGAAAAGCCGACAACCTCGAAAAAAAACTTGCCAAACTCGAAGAGTTCTACAAAGAGGGACTTAACAAAGTGGGGTGGAACAAATACAACAAAATAAATATAGAGTTTGACAAACAGGTTATCTGTACCAAAAAGGATTAATAAACACAAAGTTTCTACAATATGGGAACAAAAAATTATATAGTAGCACTGGATTTAGGCTCGTCAAAAGTCTCCGGTGCGGTAGCAGTAGAAAATTACGAAGGCATTAACGTTATTGCATATGCCAGTGAGCCGGTGAACGAGTTCATCTCCAAAGGTGTGGTGCGTAACATCGACGAAACAAGCAAATGCCTCACAAGCATAATAAACAAATTGGAGACACAGCTCGACGGAGTGACCATACAGAAAGCATACGTGGCACTCGGCGGACTCTCGTTGCAATCTTCAAAATCGAGCGTCACACGCAAATTTCCCGAGTACACAAAAATCACACAGGAGATTATAGACGACATGGGGCTTGAGAACGACAGTATATTCTGTGCCCCCGAAGGGTACCAGAAACTACAGGTTATCACCCAGGAATACAAAATGAACAGCGACACCACACTCAGTCCCATAGGCCGAAACGTCGAGCAGATTGAGTGCAACTACTTGAACATCATCATCAAGGAGCAGTTCATGAGACAGTTGGAGGAGAGTTTTCAGTTGGCAAAGATTGAGATTGCCGACAGTTTCACAGCAGCACGCATCAATGCCGAGCAACTGCTCAACACCGACGAGAAGCGCGACGGTTGTGCACTTGTAGACATAGGCGCCGACACAACAACCATCACCATATACACAAAAAACTTGCTGAGAAAGTTGTGTGTACTGCCCCTGGGTGGTGCAAACATCACCCGCGACTTTCAAGCCGAGCACATATCACAGGCCGATGCCGAGACACTCAAAATACACGCAGGCTACAAAGCCGAGAAGTTTGGCGAGAGCAGCATCAGCAGCGAGTTGCGCAACAACATCATAGGCGCACGCATGACCGAGATACTTCAGAATGTGAACAATCAAATAAAACGCTCGGGCGAGAGCCTCACAAATGCAGTAATTACCGGCGGAGCAGCAAGGCTGAAGAACATAGAGCTGTTGCTCAAAGAGAACCTGCCCGGACTGAAGATACGCATAGCCACCGAGCCGTTCATAGATTTCAGCACAAGCAACAGCCTCAGAGGTAAAAGAGAAGAGATAAGCACCACCCTGCTGGGATTGCTGAAAAGCGGAAAAGAGAACTGCTGTCTCGAACCTAAAATGCAGGCTGTACAACAGGTTATTTTCAAAGATGAGGAGGATGTTGCAAAAGAGCCCGAAACTCCCATGCAGCCCGAAGAACCCGCCGAGGAGAAAAAACAGCCCAAAGAGGAGAAGAAAGAAAAACCCAAAAACAAGAGAGGCTTCTTTGACGGCTTATTCGGCGATTGGACAAAAAACATCAAAGAGTCGGCAAAAGACTTTGTAAACAACGCCACCAAAGAAGAGGACGAGTACACAAACGACGACGAGGAAAACAATTAACAGTTTCTAAACAGCAGCAACCATGAACGAAGAAGATACACTTAAATTCGACATACCCACCAATGCGCCCAGAATAATAAAAGTCATCGGCGTTGGAGGTGGCGGCGGCAACGCCGTACAAAACATGTATAGAGAGGGCATACACAATGTCTCCTTTGTAGTGTGCAACACCGACTCACAAGCACTTGCCAACTCGGCAATCCCCGCAAAAGTGCAGCTAGGCGAAAAGATAACCGAAGGACTGGGTGCAGGTAACGACCCCGAAGTGGGCCGTCAGGCAGCCGAGGAGAGCCGCGAAAAGATAGAAGCACTCTTCAACGACGGTACAAAAATGGTGTTCATCACAGCCGGAATGGGCGGTGGTACAGGTACCGGTGCAGCCCCTGTGGTAGCAGAGATAGCAAAGAGCCTGAACATACTTACAATAGGTATCGTCACAATTCCCTTCAAGTTCGAGATGGGAAACAAGATACATCAGGCACTTAAGGGAGTGACCGAAATATCAAAGCATGTCGATGCGCTGTTGGTAATCAACAACCAGCGTCTGCTCGACATCTACCCCGAACTCACCATCGACGACGGTCTGTGCAAGGTAGACGAAGTGCTTACCACAGCCACCAAGAGCATCGCCGAGATTATCACCGCACGCGGAACCATCAACCTCGACTTCCGCGACGTGAGCCGAGTGCTCAAGAACGGAGGAGTGGCTATCATGAGCTACGGAATAGAGAAGGGCGACCAGCGTCTTGCGCTTGCCTTTGAAAAAGCCCTGCACTCACCCCTGCTCAACAACAACGACATCTACAAATCGAAGAAAATACTCTTCAACATATACTACAACCCCAACCATCCTCTGAAGATAGGAGAGATAGAAGAGGTAAACTCTTTCATGGCACAGTTCACCGAAGAGGAAATAGAGGTTATCTGGGGTATAAGCAAAGACTACAACCTTGCCGACGGAGAGGTAAAGGTGACAGTGTTGGCAACAGGATTCAGCATGCACAACATTCCCGAAATGAAACCCATGCTGAACGAAGCCGAACGCGCACGCGAAGAGCAGGAGGAAAAGATAAAATCGATGAAAGATGCCTTCTACAAAGAGGACTTCAGAATATACATTTTCAACGACGACGACCTTGACAACGAAGAGCTTATAGCTGCCGTCGAAAGCTCTCCCACCCACAAACGCCTCGCAAAGGAGCTCCAGCATATAAAAAGTCTTTCAGCCGAAGCAAAAAAGAGCGAAGCGCAGGAGATAGCAAGTGAACAACCCACCGAGGAAACCGTTACTGAAAGTACAAGCAACGATGAGCCCCTCGGCGGCGACAACAACAATGTAGAAATAAATTATTAAAAAAAAGAATCATGGATATATTCGACATTATAAGCAATGACTTGAAAGAGGCTATGAAAGCCAAAGACAAAGTGGCGCTCGACACACTTCGCAACATCAAGAAAGCCCTCATTGAAGCAAAGACAGCTCCCGGTGCAGGCGACAGCGTAGACGACGCCACAGCTACCAAGATAATAAGCAAACTTGCAAAGCAGGGACGCGAGTCGGCCGAGCTTTTTGCAGCTCAGAACCGCCCCGAGCTTGCAGCCGAAGAGATGGCACAGGTGGCAGTGCTCGAAAAATACCTTCCCAAGCAAATGAGCGACGAGGAACTCACCGAAGCACTAAAGAACATCATCGCCGAGGTGGGCGCATCAACCCCGCAAGAGATGGGAAAAGTGATGGGCGTAGCCACAAAGAAACTTGCAGGAATGGCCGACGGCAAAGCAATCTCGGCAAAAGTGAGAGAACTGCTTGCCTAAACAAGATAAATAAAAGATGTATATCGTGATATACATCTTTTATTCTTATATATAAGAAGCATCAGTCGAAAAGCTCTTTCAGCACCTCGGCCGAACGCAGTTCGGGAAAGTCGGGAATATGCAGGCGGTAGTAACGCTGAATGACATCGAGAAAATCCCAACGCAGCTTGCGGCTCATCGCAAAGCGCGACATCTCGTCGTAGTCGCAACTGAAAAGCGAGAAGAAATCGGCTGCCTGGGTCGCAGTCAGGAAATTTCCATGCAGAGGCTGCACCCCCACAAAACATCCCGCCGAAAGGTCGAAATAACCCCTTTCGGCAACAGCCTGCTCCAAGTTGGGAGCAATACCCAAAAAACGGGTAAGACGCAGCAGGAAAAGAATGTGGAAATTGGCAAAGCCCTCGTCGGCCTCGTCTAACCAACGCAACGAATATTCAAGAAAAGTAAAAATGGCAGCATTGTCACTCTCCTCGCGCAGAGCGCGAGTAAGAAACTCGGCAAGATAGAGAGCAACGGCCGACTTACAAGGGTCGTAAGGAATCGAAGAATAGAGCACAAAAGGGCGCACCTCGGAGAGACGCACCAACTTACCCCCCTGCCTGTATGCAGCACTGAAGGAGAGCATCGACAAAGGCTGAAAAAGCACACTCTTCACCTTGCTACTCTTGCTGCGCGACACAGGAACAAGGAAAGAGAGACGCCCTCGAGTAGCCGTAAACATATCGGCAATCATCAGATTATCGCTATACTTGAGTGTCCTCAATACAATTCCGGTAAAATTCTCTGTCATAAACAATAAAAAACGACCTGATAACAAAAAACAAAGCTACAAAAAAGAAAAAAAACCACAAAATATTTGTCAGATAAAAAAAATGTTGTACCTTTGCAACCGCTTAGCGAATAAAGCAAGCGAACAACTACTGAAAGGTAATTCAAAACGTTGGCCCATTCGTCTATCGGCTAGGACGCAAGATTTTCATTCTTGAAAGAGGGGTTCGATTCCCCTATGGGCTACTTAAAATCAAAAAAATAGAATACAGAGATGGCAAATCATAAATCATCACTTAAAAGAATCAGACAGACAGAGAAGAGAAATCTGCAGAATCGTTACTACGGTAAAAACATGCGTTCAGCAGTACGTAGCTTGCGTGCTATGACTGACAAAGAGGCAGCATTGGCTAAATACCCCGAAGTACAGAAGTTGTTGGATAGAATGGCCAAGAGAGGTCTGATTCACAAGAACAAGGCTGCAAACCTCAAATCAGGTTTGTGCGCAAGCATTGCGAAGTTAGCCTAAGCAAATCAGACATATATTTACCAAGTACAGAGGCTGGATTTTTCAATCCGGCCTTTTTGTGTTGCGGGTAAGCCTGCACAAAAAACCCACCGCCGGAAGCATAAACATCCAGCCAACACAAATTCAAGAATTTCCCCTATTATAATAGGGGAAAAAATTTGCAGAAAAGCGTCTTTTTCACTAACTTTGCTCTGATATTTCTACAACATAAGAAAACACATGAGCGAAGAAAAAAACAATATGGCCGCAAACTACTCGGCCGACAGTATTCAGGTACTCGAAGGACTCGAAGCAGTCCGCAAACGTCCTGCCATGTACATTGGTGACATTGGCGAGAAAGGTCTTCACCACCTTGTATACGAAGTAGTGGACAACGCCATCGACGAGGCAATGGCCGGCTACTGTACCCACATAGAGGTAAGCATCAACGAGGGAAATTCAATAACAGTACAAGATAATGGTCGCGGTATCCCCGTAGACATGCACGAGAAAGAGGGAAAATCGGCTCTCGAAGTCGTAATGACAGTGCTCCACGCCGGAGGTAAGTTCAACAAAGACTCCTATAAAGTATCGGGAGGTCTGCACGGTGTGGGTGTATCGTGCGTGAACGCACTCTCAAAAAAGATGAAAACCGAGGTATTCCGCGATGGAAAATCATACGAGCAAGACTATTCATGCGGTAAGCCCCTGAACGAGGTACGCCAGACAGGCGAGACCACACTGCGCGGTACACGTCAGACATTCACCCCCGACGACTCGATATTCATCGTTTCGGAATACAAATACGACATCCTCGCAGCACGTCTGCGCGAGCTTGCTTACCTGAATGCAGGAATCTCCATCACCCTCACCGACAAACGTCAGGCCGACGAGAATGGCGAGTTCCGTTCGGAGAGCTTCCACTCGACAGAGGGATTGAAAGAGTTTGTCAAACACATCGACTCGTCGCGTACCCCCATCATTGGCGACGTAATATATCTGAACACCGAGAAACAGGGCATTCCCATCGAGGCTGCCATCATATACAACAACGGTTACAGCGAGAACGTATACTCCTATGTGAACAACATCAACACCATAGAGGGAGGTACACACCTTGCCGGATTCCGTCGTGCCCTTACAAGAACACTGAAAAAATATGCCGACGACACCAAAGCACTCGAAAAGGCCAAGGTTGAAATTTCGGGCGAGGACTTCCGCGAAGGCCTCACAGCCGTAGTTTCAGTGAAAGTGGCAGAGCCTCAGTTCGAGGGACAGACAAAGAGCAAGCTCGGTAACAACGAGGTGACAGGTGCCGTAGACCAGGCAGTGGGCGAAGCACTCACATACTACCTCGAGGAGCATCCCAAAGAGGCAAAAATGATTGTAGACAAGGTGATACTTGCAGCTACCGCACGTATCGCAGCACGCAAGGCGCGCGAGAGCGTGCAGCGCAAGAGCCCTATGGGAGGTTGCGGCATGCCCGGTAAACTCGCCGACTGTTCGGACAAGAATCCCGAAAACTGCGAGCTCTTCCTTGTCGAGGGAGACTCTGCGGGCGGTTCTGCAAAACAGGGACGCAAGAACAAGTTCCAGGCAATCCTTCCGTTACGAGGAAAAATCCTTAACGTAGAGAAGGTAATGTGGCACAAAGCCTTCGAGAGCGACGAGGTAAACAACATCATTCAGGCTATTGGCGTGAGATTCGGCCTCGACAACGAAGACAGCAAGAAAGCCAACATCGAGAAATTGCGATACCACAAGATTATCATCATGACCGATGCCGACGTCGATGGTTCACACATCGACACACTCATCATGACACTTTTCTTCCGCTACATACCCGAACTCATCGAGGGTGGCTACCTGTATATAGCCAACCCCCCTCTCTACCTTTGCTCAAAAGGAAAGACAAAGGAGTACTGCTACGACGACGAAGCACTTAAAAACTTCATCGACAAGTATGGCAACGGCAACGAAAAAGAGATCAGCATACAGCGATACAAAGGTCTTGGAGAGATGAACCCCGAGCAGCTTTGGGAGACAACCATGAACCCCGAGACACGCAGTTTGAAACAGGTGACCATACGCGACGCAGTGGAAGCAGACTATATCTTCTCCATGCTCATGGGTGACGACGTAGGCCCCCGCCGCGAATTTATCGAGAAAAACGCAACATACGCAAACATTGACGCGTAAAGAACATACAATAAGGTGCGGCATCTACGCCGCACCTTATTTAATTATATTCGCCATGAAAAAAACTCTTCTGACACTGCTGCTCGCAATAGCCTGCACCAGCATCGCAGCACAAAATTTCAAAGACCTTACAGACATCCGAAAAATCGACAGCACGATAACTGTCGAACTGATGTACGCCAAGGCCGACAACTTCGTGGGCGAAAAGATGTACAACTTCGACAAAGCCTATCTGCACCCTAAAGCCGCAGCAGCCCTGAAGGAGGCAAACAGACTGCTCAAAGAGAGTAACCCCCGACTGCATCTGCACGTCTACGATGCCGCACGCCCCATGAGCGTGCAGCAAAAAATGTGGAACAAAGTAAAAGGTACAGCGCAGCAGAACTACGTGAGCAATCCGGCCAACGGTGGCGGATTGCACAACTACGGCCTTGCGGTAGACCTCACCATCGCCGACTGCTACGGCGACACACTACCCATGGGCACACTTGTTGATGCACTGACATACAAAAGCCACACAGACAACGAAGAGGAACTTGTGAGAACGGGAAAAATATCGAAAGAGGCAGCACAAAACCGCCAACTGCTGCGTGCAGTAATGAAAAAAGCAGGATTCCGCCCCCTGCGTAGCGAATGGTGGCACTTCAACTTCACCACACGCGCCACTGCAAGAAAATACTACAAAGCAATTCCATAATATATAAAATTAAGACAGCCACCCGTAAGGTGGCTGCTTAAGAGGTGCCTGGCAGATTCGAACTGCCGTGGACGGTTTTGCAGACCGCTACCTAGCCTCTCGGTCAAGGCACCATATTTATATTTCAACAGGCACATTGCCCATTTGCGGTGCAAAGGTAAGACTATTTTTTTGAATCACAAACGCAAACAGCGTTTTTTTACTCAAAAAAACTATTTTTTACACGTAAAAGGGTAGATTATATGCGAAAACACTATCTTTACACCACAAAACCAACATCATGCACAGAAAAGTCAGAAAATACATAGAGAAAAACAATCTCCTTGTCGAAGGCGACAGCCTCATCGTCGCACTGAGCGGAGGAGCCGACTCTGTGGCACTGCTGCTCATTCTTGCACGTCTCGACTATAACATCGAGGCGGTACACTGCAATTTTCATCTGCGTGGCGAAGAGAGCATGCGCGACGAAGAGTTTGTGCGTGCATTGTGCGAGCGAAAAGGAATAAAACTGACTGTCGCCAACTTCGACACCACTGCTTATGCCGCAGAGAAGAAAATTTCCATAGAAATGGCAGCTCGAGAACTGCGCTACAACTTTTTTGAAAAAGAGCGAGAAAAGGCAAAGGCCACAGCCATAGCCGTCGCTCACCACAGAGACGACATTGCCGAGACAATGATTCTGAACCTGTTGCGTGGCACAGGCATAAAAGGGCTGCATGGAATAAAAGCAAAAAACGGAAATATTGTCCGCCCGTTGCTCGGTTGCAGCAAACAGGAAATTCTCGATTACTTGCAACAGCTTGGCGAAACTTTCGTCACCGACAGCAGCAACCTCAAAAACGACTACACGAGAAACAAAATACGTCTTGAAATTATCCCGATGATGCGCGAAATAAACCCCTCTATCTGCGCAACCCTAGCCGAGACTGCCGAGAAAATAACCGAGGCTGAAAATGTTTACAAACAAGGAATAGAGGAGGGAAAGGCGCGTGTACTCAACGGCAACAGCATCAGCATCACTGCCCTGCTGCAAGAGCCGTCGCCCCTTGCACTGCTACACGAGACATTGCATCCGTTGGGATTCAACAGCGCGCAATGCGAAGATATTCTTCACAATGCCCGAGAGGGCGAGAGCGGAAGGAGTCACAGCAGTGCCACACACATTGTGAGCCGCGACCGCAACACTCTGCTCATACAGCCAATAGAAGAAAAGGATATAAACCAGATAAACGAAGAACTGACCGCCGACAGCAAAACAGTCACAGCCTACGGCGAAATTACCACCGAGCAGATGCCCTTTGACGGTACAATAGACAAAACCACCACAACAGCCATGTTCGACTGTGCAAAGCTCTCATTCCCACTCACACTACGCAACTGCGAGGCTGGCGACAGGTTCCGTCCCTACGGAATGCGCGGCAGCAAACTTGTGAGCGACTACCTCACCGACCGCAAAAAATCGCTGCAAGAAAAGCGTCGTCAACTTGTTGTAACCGACAGCAAAGGCGTCATCGTGTGGCTGGTTGGAGAAAGAGTAGCCGCCCCATTTGTAATAAGCAAAGAGACGGCACACATAATAAAACTCACGTGGAGACCCGCGTGACTATTTCTCTAACTCTTTGAGCATAGCCGCAGCATTGGGGTGGCCACACTTCAAAGCCTTTGAAAGGTTCTCTTTCGCAGCTGCTTTGTTATTCTTGAGCATCTGGCAACGCGCCATCAGATAATAGGCATCTGCATTGTCGGGTGCCACCTTGATAGCAGTCTCAAGCACAGGAATGGCATCGTCTATCATGTTCACTCTGTAACATATACGCCCCTTCTCGAGAAGGAAAAGCAGATTCTCGGGCTCCATGCGAAGAGCAACGTCAATATCGGCGAGAGCCAGCCTATACATTTTTCCATCATACTCGGCCTGTTCGCGCAGGTAGTAGAAGTTGGCATTCACCCTGCCATCGAGCAAGTTTGCATAAATATTATAGTCGAGGACAGCCTCGCGGTAACGTTTCGCACGAAACTTCATCAATCCGCGATTGAGAACATAGGGAGCCATAGCCGCCACAGGCACGCGTCCAAACGTAGCAATGGCACTGTCCTGATATTGAATGGCAGCAGTCGCGTCACCAAGAATCTCTTTACAGTTGGCAGCAAGCACATATAGCTCGGCATCGCAAAGATTGGTACGTGTCAACGAAGAGTAACATTCAAAAGCTGCCGCATAGTCGCGTTTGGTGTAAAGTATGTGACCTTTGAGTCGTGTGTAGACGGGAAGTTGCTCCATCTGCAACGCCTTATTCACACAAAGCAATGCCGAGTCGAGCGCAAAAATATCATCAGCCACAGAATCCATATAGAGCTTATGTGCATAGATGATGTTTGCTTTGTGATAATACACTTCGTCGGCTTTTGTGGCAAGTTCAAGCGCACGCTCCCACTCGCGGGCAGCCACATCATATTTCTTCTCACGCACCGCATTATATTCGGCCATATAAAGATAACCACTGTGACTATTCGGGAACTGCTCCTTGAAGCCGTCGAGCATCTGCTTGTATGCAGCACTGTCCGAGGAGAATGATTGCAGAAGAAGAGCCGACAAAGCCTCCTCCTCATTTTCGGGAAGAGCCTTTTTGATACCTATACGCGAAAAGCGACTACTGCTGTAATCCTTAGCCTTGATAGAGAGCGATTTTACAAACTCAGCGGACAACGCATAGCTACACAATGTGTCGCTACCTGCAATAGATTGCACAAGAGCCACAAGCTCGCCATTAGCATTCACCAAAGGTGCCGACGCATTCTTTTCGCTAACCGGCAACCCCACTGTATAATAGAGGTGTGAACCAGTTATAGTGTCTGCTTTTGTCACAACAGCCTCGGCAATCGCACCACTCTTTTTGATGCCATAAGAGACCATGTGAAGCACATCGCCACCAACAGCACCACGCGACGCAAACTGCAAGGCCTGGAGCTTTTTGTCGGGCACAACCGAGAGACGCATGCAGTCGTACATGTCGTTTGCTCCAAGCACCTTGACAACAGGGCGCACCACTCCGCGATTGTCGATGGTAACAGCACTGTCGCCATCGATAAAAAGCGAGTAAGCCGAGAACAGTTCATTGCCACCATTGACAAAAACACCCACTCCGCTACGCAACAGCGCGCCATCCTTGTACACAAGGACACTTGCCACCGCGCCACATGCGGCTGCTACCTTTTTGGAGGGCTTGGCATAACCGACAGCCACTGCCATCAATAATATCAAAAGAAGATATTTTCTCATTCCACCGACACTTTTTTACGAGAGATGACGCTGGCGCACAGCCTCATAAAGAATGACAGCCGTCGCAACAGATACATTCAAAGACTCAATTTTACCATACTGGGGGATAGACACCCAATCGTCGCACAGTGCAAGATGCTCCGAGGGGATACCTGTATCCTCGGCACCCATCACAATGCAGACAGGCACATTAAAATCGCTCTGAGTGTAGTTTATTTTTCCACGCTCGGTGGCACACACAATGCGGAAGCCGCTCGCTTTGAGATATTTGATAGTCTCAGTGATATTTTTTTCGCGACATACGGGGAGTGTATGCAACGCACCGGCAGATGTCTTTACAGCATCGGCATTCACCGTAACGCTGCCGTGCGAGGGAATGATTATCGCATCGGCACCTGCACACTCGCATGTACGTGCGATGGAGCCGAAGTTACGTACATCGGTAATTCCGTCGAGCAGCACAAGCAGAGGATCCTTTCCCTCCTCGAAAAGATAGGGGACAAAAGTTTCGACACTTGCGTACTCCACAGCCGACACAAAGGCGATTACACCCTGGTGGTTCTTGCGTGTAATGCGGTTGAGTTTCTCCACCGGCACACGCTGCACAGGAATATTGGTACCTTTGACTGCTGCGAAAAGTTCACGCGAAAGCTCGCTGAGAATGTCGCGTTTGATAAGAATCTTATCAATCTCTTTACCGGCGTCTATCGCCTCGAGTACGGCGCGAACGCCGAATATCATTTCATTTTTTACCTGCATAGTAGTTTTATTTTTTATTCCAACAGTGCGCAGCAGAGCCACATGCCTGCCGCTATTCTTTCATAATAAGGTTGCGTGCAGCATCGAGAGCCGACTCTGTCATCTGCTCACCGCTCATCATCTGAGCAATCTCTTTCACACGCTCTTCGGTGGAGAGACTCACGATTTTTGTGCGTGTACCACCCTCGCCCTCCTCTTTGTATACTTTATAATGTGCGCCACCCAGAGCCGCCACCTGCGGCAGGTGAGTGATGCTTATAACCTGTCTGTTCAGTCCGCCCATCTGCTGCATGAGCTTACCCATGCGCTCGGCAAGAACACCCGAGACACCTGTGTCAATCTCGTCGAAGATGAGTGTGGGCATTGCAATATATTCGGCGATGATGGACTTGAGTGCGAGCATCACACGCGCCATTTCTCCACCCGACGCAACGTCGGCAAGCGGTTGCAGAGGACTGATACTGTTTGCCGAGAACAAGAAACCTGCAATGTCGCGACCTGTGGCAGTAAAATCATCGGCAACGGAAAAAGCGACCTCGAAACGTATCATAGGCATACCCAAAGAGACGAGTATCGAGGTAATCTTCTCTTGCAGTGCAAGAGCTGCGGCACAACGCAGTTCGGTGAGTCGTGCACAAAGAGTGTCAAGCTCGCCACGCTGACGAGCACACTCTTTTTCGAGTGATTCTATACGGTCATCACCACCTGTTATCTGTTCGAGGCGTTCGCGATAGTCGGCAGCGGCTGCAAGCAACCCGCCAACATCGGTAACTCGATGTTTCTTGAAGAGGTCGTACATGAGCGTCAGACGGTTCTCTACCTGCTCGAGACGCGCGGGAGAGAAACTGTTACCATCGAGCTTGCGACGCAGTTCATCGCAACAATCCTTCAACTCAAGATAGTTGCTCTCGATGCGCTGGGCAAGAGCATCGGCCGCCGGATAGTGACGAGAGATTTTTTCCATCGACGAGGCAGCTTCGCGCAGAGATTGCAGCATACTCTTCTCGTCATTGTCGAGCAGCATCACTGCGTTGTAAAGAGCCGACTGGATATCCTCGGCATGAGCAAGCTGCACCGACTCCTGTTCCAGCTCTTCCTGTTCGCCCTCTTGAAATGCGGCACTATCAAGCTCTTCGAGCTGAAAGCGCAACCACTCCTCGTCGCTGCGCACAGCCTCTAGCTCTTTCTTCGCGCGAAGCAACTCTTTGCGGTTGCTCTCGTAACTGTGGAACTTAGCCCCATATTCGGCAAGAAGAGCTCCGTTGCCGGCAAGAACGTCGAGCACGTTAAGCTGGTAATTTTTGTTGCCAAGCAGCAGATTCTTGTGCTGCGAGTGTATATCTATCAGCTTGCCGCCCAACTCTTTAAGAAGAGCAGCCGACACAGGCGTGTCGTTCACAAAGAAACGTCCCCGGCCTGTGGCAGAAAGTTCGCGGCGCACGATGCACTCCGAGGCATCATACTCAAGCTCATTCTCCACGAAAAACTCCTCGAGCGAGAGTGAAGATATATCGAAACACCCCTCTATGATGCACTTGTCGGCACCCTCACGCACATGCTTGGCATCGGAACGCTCGCCCATGAGCATGGACATTGCGCCCAAGAGTACCGACTTTCCGGTACCTGTCTCACCGGTAATGACTGAAAAACCCGAAGAAAAATCTACATCGAGCCTCTCTATCAATGCATAGTTTTTTATATGTAACGATGTGAGCATAATTTCTTAGATGGTTGATATTTTATCCCACGCAGATGAGAGCGACGGGTTGATACCCGACAATATCTCCACGACCATTTTCTTTTCTTTATCATCGCCTTTGGAGAAAATATTCACAAGTTCATCCTGCTTGTACTCTGTGAAGAGTTTGGGGAAATAGGAGAGCGGACGCTCCTGATAACCGGCCTGCAAAAGTTCGAGACTCTTGGCAATGACCTCGCGGCCTCTGTCGGGTTGATTGTACATTGTGTCGAAGCCCAAACGATGATACTGATACACCATCTGACGCACAGCAATCATCGAAGAGTTCAGATAGTCGTCGATGATAGTGAAACGGTTGCGTACGCCTGTACCCGCCTGCCATCCTGTACTTCCCAAGCTCTGCGCTCCGGTGGCAATATTCATAGCCTTATTGAGAAACTCCGAACCACCAAGTTCACCCATGGTGTCCATGTCCATGCCTATGATGAGGTTGGCATAAAAAGCGATGACCGCCACAAGGTTGTTGTCGAGATTATCCTCGCGATACTCCAAACGGTCATAAGCCATATACTTGAATTTTATCTCATTATCCTGATACTTAAACACAGGCGTGCTGTACGACGAACCATACACAGGACGCAACGACTGCACCATCAGCGTGCAACCGAAGGAGCCATCCTCGGAGTACGACTCTACGACAAAGGCAAAGTTGCACGAGATGCGTTCAAACTCCTCGTACTCGAAATTTGTCCACTTGGTGTTATTGATAAACTCGTCGAGCGAAGTCTTGAGAACATCGAAAACCTCGGTGTTTGTTCCTTGAATTTTTTCGGTGTTCAGCGTGACGTTGGCCTTAAGTTCCTGCGCAGTAACCTTTGCCGGTACAAGCATCAACAGCAGCAACGACACAAAGAGCGTAGACAGATGCTTCACTATGTCGCGCGCCACCTCTTTTTTGCTCTTCAGAGGATATTGCGTAGCCTTCTCGGCATCGATTATTGTCACCTTGTTTGTATCCACAGCAAAGCCCGCGCCCTTATCTTCCAATGAGTTGAGAACTATAAAGTCGAGATTCTTGCGTGCGAGTTTGTCGCGTGCATTGCTCTCGGCGTTGTTGGTCTCCAGAGCAAAACCCACAAGGCGTTGCTCGGGACGCTTCACCGCACCCAGCGACGCTGCTATGTCGGGAGTAGGCTTAAGTTCGAGCAGCAGATTGCCACCCTTCTCGCGCTTTATTTTTTCGGTAGCCTTGTTGTCGGGAGTAAAATCGGCAACAGCAGCACAGAGAATAGCCGCATCGGCATCCTCGAACTCGCTGCGTGCAGCCTCGTACATCTGCGATGCCGACTCCACATCTATGCGCTTTATTGACGAGTGAGGCGTCGGCAACGACACAGGGCCCGCCACAAGAGTAACATCGGCACCGCACAATGCACACTCTTCGGCAAGGGCAAAGCCCATCTTTCCCGACGAGTAGTTACCGATGAAACGCACAGGGTCTATCTTCTCATATGTAGGGCCTGCGGTAATCACCACCTTTTTACCCGACAGCGAAGAGGTGGGAGAAAAATACTCCTGCAAATAGCGGAGGATATTCTCGGGCTCTTCCATGCGACCTTTGCCTACAAGATGGCTGGCAAGCTCGCCCGAAGCAGGCTCTATTATTCTGTTTCCGTAGCTCTTGAGGGTCTCAAGATTGCGCTGTGTCGAAGGGTGAGCATACATATCCAAATCCATGGCAGGAGCTACAAACACCGGAGCCTTCATCGACAGATAGGTGGTAACCAGCAGATTATCGGCAACGCCTGTTGCCATCTTACCAATGGTTGCAGCCGTAGCCGGAGCAATAATCATGGCATCGGCCCACAGACCGAGGTTCACATGACTGTTCCACTCGCCACTGCGCTCGTTGAAAAATTCGCTCAGCACATTGTTTCCCGAGAGGGTTGAGAGTGTCAAGGGAGCGATAAACTCCTTTGCGGCAGGAGTCATCACCACCTGCACCTCGGCACCGGCCTTCACCAATAAACGAACAAGTATAGCGGCCTTGTAAGCTGCTATACTTCCCGTTATTCCTAAAACTATTTTTTTTCCTTTCAACATACTTTATTCTTTTAACGAACGGAGCCTTACCTCGGTAAGTTTCTGCTTGGTGTTGAGCGAAAAATCGCCGTTCATCATCCATCCGTAATATCCCGGGTCGCGTTGCAACACCTCGGCAACAGGCACTCCCTTGTATCTGCCGAAGTTGAACACCTCGCGTCCCTGGTCGTCATACACCATGCGCCCTGCATAATCCACATTTCGTGTGAAAGAGGAGTATTGCGACAGGAATTCCACGTCGTTCTGCAATATATCGGGATATTTGTCGAGCTGTGCCATGAGAATTTCGTATGTGGCACGTGTGTCGGCAAGCGCGCTGTGGGCATCTACAAGCTCGCCACCGCAGTAGAACTTGTATGCGGCAGAGAGAGTGCGCTGCTCCAGCTTGTGATATATCACCTGCACATCCACTGCATTGTGACGGCTGAGATCGATGTTCACCTGGGCACGCAGAAACTCCTCGGCAAGCATGGGAACATCGAAACGGTTGGAGTTGAAACCTGCAATGTCGCAACCCTCGAAATCGGCTGCAATGTCGCGTGCCACCTCTTTGAAGGTGGGGCAATCCTTCACGTCATCGTCGTAAATTCCATGTACAGCCGAAGCCTCGGCAGGGATAGGCATCCCGGGGTTTATACGCATGTTTCTCGACAGCTCGTTACCATTGGGCATCACCTTAATGTAGCATATCTCCACAATACGGTCGGTGGAGACATTTACGCCCGTAGTCTCGAGGTCGAAGAAAATTATCGGTTTTTTCAGATTGAGTTTCATGGACTATTCTGTTAGCATCATGGGCATCAACAACATAAGCAGCTCTTGCTGACCTACCTGCTCGGCGGGAACCATCACACCTGCGCGTGAGGGATCGGCAAGCTCTATCACAACCTCGCGACCGGGGATATTTCCGAGAATATCGATGAGGAACGATGCGCTGAAACCGATGTTCATGGGAGCACCCTCGTAGCTGCATGTGAGATTCTCCTCGGCAAATGTAGAGAAGTCGGTATCCTGAGCCGAAATTATCATGTTGTTGTCCTGCAAATGCAACTTAACAAGGCTCACCTGTGAAGAGAAGATAGCCACACGACGCAGAGTGCTTATCATCGCTGCACGGTCAACGGTAATCTTGCGGGGATTGTTCTGCGGAATTACAGAGTTGTAGTTGGGGTATCTGCCCTCGATGAGACGACATACGAGGCGATAGTTTGCCAATGTGAATATCGCGAAACGGTCGTCGAACTCTACAACAGCCTCGCTCTCGCCGTCGCGTGCAAGAAGGCTCTTGAGAAGGTTGGCAGGCTTCTTGGGCAGGATGAACGCCGATTTTTCGGCACCTGTAACCGAGAAGTCGCGGCAACGTACCAGCTTGCGACCGTCAGATGCCACCATAGTAACGCTCTCTGGAGTAAAGTCGAAATAGATACCGCACATCACAGGACGAATCTCATCGTCGGCAGCAGCAAAGAGCGAGCAGGAGATACCATTAGCCAACACCTCTGAGGGGATAGCAATCTTCACTGCATTCTCGCCCATGACGGGAGCCGAAGGATATTCGTCGGCATTCATGCCCACCATGCTGTATTTTCCATTCTGATAATAGATAACAATCTCCAAATTGTCTTTATTCACCTCGAAGCGCAAAGGCTGCTCCGAAATCTCTTTCAAAGAGTCGAGCAGAATCTTCGACGACACCGCAAAGCGAATATCCTCGGAGCTCTCCACAACCTCGAAAGAGGTGTTGAGTGTATTATCGTTGTCCGACGCTGTAAGGCGCAGAGTATTGCCCTCGATTTCAAAAAGGAAACAATCGAGCACAGGGATAGTGTTCTTTGAATTTATAACACGGCTGATAGCCTGTAAATGACTCGTAAGCAACGAGCTTGATACGATGAAATTCATATTGTTGGTGTTTTTATGTTTATTCAAAATATATGTTACAAAAATAACACATGATAAGCTAAAATCAAAATAAGGAGGAGTGTTTTTTAATGGCCAAAAGAGCAGAAAAGAGTGCAAAAACAAAAAAATGGTAAAAAAGAGTTCGTTTCTCGCAAAAATGAATTACTTTCGCACTAAATTGAATTCAACAATATGGAAATTACAGGAAAAATTATCGCAGTGCTGCCTGAGAGAGGCGGCGTTTCAAAAACAGGCAACGAGTGGAAGACACAGGAGTATGTCATAGAGACTCACGAGCAGTACCCCCGCAAAGTTTGCTTCAACGTGTTCGGAGCCGACAAAATTTCACAGTTCAACATACAGGTGGGCGAGGAGATGACAGTATCTTTCGACATCAACGCTCGCGAATATAACGGACGTTGGTACAACGACATCCGCGCATGGCGCGTAGAGCGTGGCGTTGCTCCCGCACCCACAGAGTTTGCTCCCGCAACCGACGCTCCCAAAGCTAACGCCGTAGATTTTTCATCACAGAGCGAGGCTGACGACCTGCCCTTCTAAAAACAATCGGAATATGGCATAAAAAAAATGAGACCTTCGGGTCTCATTTTTTTGCTTTATGAATTCATGCTTATAAGAAATTCTGCATTATCCTTAGTCTTTTCGAGTCGATCCTTCACAAACTCCATAGCCTCCATGGGAGTCATATCTGCAAGATATTTACGAAGTATCCACATGCGGTCAAGCGTCTGTTTATCAAGCAACAAGTCGTCGCGACGAGTGCTCGATGCAATAATGTTCACAGCAGGGAACACACGCTTGTTGCTGAGCGAACGGTCGAGCTGAAGCTCCATATTACCCGTACCCTTGAACTCCTCGAAGATAACCTCATCCATCTTGGAACCGGTATCAATGAGAGCCGTTGCAATGATTGTGAGCGAACCGCCGTTTTCAATATTACGTGCAGCACCGAAGAAGCGTTTGGGCTTGTGCAGAGCATTGGCATCGACACCTCCCGAGAGCACCTTACCCGATGCGGGAGACACTGTATTGTAAGCACGTGCCAGACGGGTGATGGAGTCGAGGAAGATAACCACATCGTGACCACACTCGACCATTCTCTTTGCTCTTTCGAGCACAATACCCGCAATCTTCACGTGACGCTCGGCAGGCTCGTCGAATGTAGAGGCGATAACCTCGGCATTCACGCTGCGCGCCATGTCGGTAACCTCCTCGGGACGCTCGTCGATGAGCAACATTATCATGTACACCTCGGGATGGTTGGCAGCAATAGCATTTGCAATATCTTTGAGCAACAGTGTCTTACCGGTCTTCGGCTGAGCCACTATGAGACCACGCTGACCCTTACCGATGGGCGAGAAGAGATCTACCACTCGCGCCGAGAGATTGTCGTAGCTGCCACCACACAAAGTAAATTTCTCTTCGGGGAAAAGAGGGGTAAGATTGTCGAACGACACACGGTCGCGTACAAGTTCGGGCGACATACCGTTTATCTTGTTCACCTTCACAAGCGGGAAATATTTCTCGCCATAGTTTGCTGGGCGTATCGTACCCTCTACAACATCACCGGTCTTGAGACCATAATGTCTTATCTGATACTGCGAAACATACACATCGTCGGGCGATGCAAGGTAGTTATAATCGGATGAACGGAGGAAACCGTAGTTGTCGGGCATGATTTCGAGCACACCCTCTATTTTGAGAATATCGGCAAAGTCGTATGCCTGACGCTGCTCTTGTTTGCGCTCGGCGGGAGCTGTTTCTGTTGCAGCGGGAACCTCATTGCGAGACTTATCACCTTTCTGACGCTGAGTTTTGTCGTTGCGCGCAGACTGTTCTTTCTTTACAAACTTATTTATAAGTTCGGCAGGAGCCTCACCCTTGTCCACAGGAAGTTCCTCGATGGGAATAAACTGCTCCTCGGCACCCTCGGCAGGCACAGCAACCTCTTCGACAGGCTCTTCAGCAGGCTGCTCGGCAACCTGAACTGTCTTGGGTTTGCGACCACGTTTCTTGGGAACTGACTGCTCGGGCTGGGCAACAACCTCGGCAGATGCAGCAACAGGCTCGGCACTCTCGGCAGCCTCAACCTCGGGCTGAGCAGCAACTTCGGGAGCAGACTTTTCAGCCTGTCTGTTTTTGGGCTTGCGACCACGTTTCTTGGGAGCGGGCTGTTCGGGCTGGGCAACAGCCTCGGCAGATGCAGCAGCCTCAACAGGTGCAGGCTCAACAGTTTTAGGCTCTACCGCTGCGGGAGTAGCCTCATGCACCTTCTCCTCGACAGCCACAGCCTTCTCTTCAAGCATCGGATCAACCTTTGCTGGCTGGCGTTTAACATCAGATTTATCAAGTTTCACAGCCTTGTCGCCTGATGCAGTGTACACTTTACTGCCTGCCTCCTGCGATATACGGTTACGACGATGGTTGCGTCGGTTCATTCGGTTCTCCTCCTTCACAACAGCGGGAGCACCCGACTGACTGCTACGGAAAGCCTGTTCATCGAGAATGCGATATATCAAATCTTCTCTACTTAAAGATTTTGCGTTTGACACGCCCAATTCCTGTGCAATAGCCTGCAAACCCGACAAATCTTTGCTTTTCAGTTGTTCAATATAATACATATAATCATTGATACGTCGAACGAAGAGAGCCCTTTAAAGAGCCACGTTCGCGGTAATAAATTAGAATTATTTATTTTGGAAATATTATCGAAATACGCCTTAGACAGGCAGTTGTTTTGTCTTTCGTCTGCAAAAGTATGTAAATTATTTCAATATATGCAGTTATTTTTCACTTTTTTACATTTTGAAGTACCAAAAAACACAAAACAACAGTGCCATTGTCCGCATAAGCAAACAATGGCACTCCGATAATGTTCAATTAATTATGATTTATTTCATCAATGACTCTATTTTGTCGGCAAGAGCCTTGCCACTGAGACCACGAGAAACTATTTTACCACCCTTGTCGATAATAAGAATAGTGGGAATAAATTCAACCCCATAGGCCTGACCCACTTGATGACTGCCACCCTCGGGGTTGCACAACTGAGTCCAATTCATTCCAAGCTCGGCAACACACTTTTTCCATGCCTCGGCGTCAGTGTCAAGCGACAAGCTCACCACCGCAAGACCCTTTTTGCCATACTTCTCGTAAATGCTCTTAATTTCGGGAATGCCATTGCGACAAGGCGCACACCAGCTTGCCCAGAAATCGAGCAAAGTATATTTGTTTTTCTCCACAATAGTAGAAAAGAGAGTCTCCTTGCCATTGATATCCCTAAGCTCGAAATTCACATAAGAACCACCCTCGGCAGTTTCTATTGCACCGGCCATTCTCATAAGGTCGTTCTGGAAAGCATTGTAGAACTGCATGAAACGCTCGTCGCGATGGGCCTCGGGAACCGAGTCAATAAAACGGCACAGCTCGGCAGGGTCGCACATACGACCCGAAGTGGAGATAAGGAACGCGCCTATCGGATTCTCGATATTTGTACGCATGTGGCGCATGAGTACCTGCGAAATCTCACCCGTCAGAGCATCGGCAATCATTTGCAGACTGTCGCGCTGCTCCTCGTTCATGTTGTCAACATCAGGCGAAGACATGAAGAACTTTTCGGCACGACGCGACACCTCGCCAAATTCATCTTTATAAGCCTGCATGGCATCGTTGAGTTTTGTACCCAAAACCCTTGCACCACGATTATCTATCTTAACGGAAATGCTTCCATTCTCCAGTACCATGGGAACAATATCCTCGCCACCCTCGGGCAGAGGATAGAAGATAAAACGCACAATGGGCTCGTCTTGCTTGCCCACAAGCTCGAACTTACCATTCTTCACCTCAACCGAATCGATATAATCCAAACTGGTAGAAGTGAGCTGAGCCAGATACACTTTGCCATCCTCGGGAGCACCCTTATACGTTCCACTTATCTTATAACTGTCGGCAGGCGAACATGCAAACATCATCGCCACCGCAAACAGCGCAAACAAAATATTTTTCATCTTTTACTATTAAATTGTTTTGTTAATATCATCAATATACTGCAACAACTCGGTGCGACCAACGGCATGCTCCGACGAAGTAACAAAGACAGGCGGCAGCTCCTCCCACTGTTCGAGCAGAGAAGCCTTGTAAGCCTCGATATTCGCATGCAACTGCGAACGGGTGAGCTTGTCGGACTTTGTAAAGACTATCGCAAAGGGTACACCATTCTCGCCCAGCCACTCTATGAACTCAAGGTCGATTTTCTGCGGAGCGTGACGCGAGTCGATAAGCAGAAAAAGCAGAGTCATCTGCGTGCGACCCAAAATATAATCGGAAATTATATCCTTGAGCTTCTCTTGCTGAACCTTACCACGTTTGGCATATCCATAGCCGGGAAGGTCTACAAGATACCAGGCATCGTTTACCAAGAAATGATTGATGAGCAATGTCTTTCCGGGAGTAGCCGAGGTCATTGCCAACTTATTCTGCCGGGTGAGCATATTTATGAGACTCGACTTTCCCACATTTGAACGACCGATAAAGGCATACTCGGGCTTTCCATCCTGAGGACACTTGCGCACATCGGTGTTGCTTATAATGAATCGTGCAGATTTTACTTCCATAATTTTATAACGCATGCAAACAAATGTTTGCAATATATTGTGTTGCAAAGATAACGCAATTACACTATCTTTGCAAAAAAGATTTTCGTAAAAAACAACAATGAGTCAAGAATATCCATCGGCACTTTTCGAGCGGGCAGTGAGCGAATTTTCCAAGCTGCCGGGAATAGGGCGCAAGACCGCCACAAGGCTTGTGCTGCACATATTAAGACAGCAACAGAGCGATGTTGATGATTTTGCCGATGCAATGACACGTCTGAAGAGAGAAGTGAAATATTGCAAACATTGCCATGGCATTTCCGACACCGACGTGTGCCCCATATGCGCCAACCCCGCACGCGACCACTCGATTATTTGCGTCGTGGAGAACATACGCGACATTTTGGCAGTGGAGAACACCATGCAGTTCAAGGGAGTATACCATGTGCTTGGCGGAGTAATCTCACCCATGGACGGAGTATCGCCCGGCGACCTGCAAATAGAGAGCCTCGTAGCACGAGTAGCCACCTGCGAAGTCAAAGAGGTTATATTTGCACTAAGCCCCACAATGGAGGGAGACACCACCAACTTCTACATCTTCCGCAAACTGTCGGGCTACGACATCAAACTATCGGTCATCGCACGAGGAATATCCGTCGGCGACGAGCTTGAGTACACCGACGAAGTAACCCTGGGACGCTCTATAATAAACCGCACACCATTCACAGGAAAAACATTTTAACCATGAAACACAGAGAAAACAAACTTACACGCCAACAAATAATCTATTGGGCACAGCTTTTCGCAGCCATCGCCATAGCAGCACTTTTCGAAACAGGAATAATACCCAAAGGCAGCCTTGCAACATACAACATCAGCAACTACGTAATAGAAGTAGCAGGCATACTTCTTGCACTCGGGCTCATCCCATTGGCAACAAAAAGATTCGGCATCAGCATGAAAAAGGTAGAGAAGGCCGACGAGGAGACATATCTCAACACCTGCCGCCGCGAATTGGAGATACGCCAGACTCTGCTCTTTGTGGTGCTGATAATAAACACCATATTGTACTATGGCAGCGGCCAAAGCCACATGGTATATTGGGCATTGATAGGCTTTGTAGCATACATATTCGGCTACCCCGCAAACAAATACCTGCATAGAGAGGAAGAATAATGAAACTATCCATAGTAATAGTAAACTACAATGTAAAGTACTACCTTGAGCAGTGTCTGCGCTCGGTGGAGAGAGCCGCCGCGCATATCGAGCACGAAGTGCTGGTTATAGACAACGCCTCGGAAGATGGGTCGATGGAATATCTGAAACCCCGTTTTCCGCACGTCACATGGATAGAAAGCAAAGAGAACGGAGGTTTCTCCCACGCAAACAACATAGGATTCGGGCAAGCATCGGGCAAGTACATACTCATGCTTAACCCCGACACCATAGTGACACGCGAAGCCCTCGAAGGCTGCGTGGAATTCATGGACAAACACCCCGAGGCCGGAGCCACCGGAGTGAAGATGATAAACAAAGACGGTACCTTTGCCATGGAGTCGCGCCGAGGAATAGTAAAACCCTGGGTAGCATTCTGCAAAGCAACAGGACTGTGCCGCCGCTACCCCAAGAGCCGCCTCTTCGGGCACTACTACATGAGCTACCTCGACACAGAAGAGGCCAACCCCATAGAGATGGTCTCGGGAGCCTATATGTTCCTGCGTCGCGAGACACTCGACAGAGTGGGCACACTCGACGAACAGTTCTTCATGTATTGGGAAGACAGCGACCTATCATACAGAATACTCAAGTCGGGCGAGAAAAACTACTATCTGCCCTACACCATCTTCCATTACAAAGGCGAAAGTTCGGTTAAAAGCCGACTGCGCTACCGCTATTGGCTCTACTCGTCACTGGCGACATTCTTCAAAAAACATTTTCCACTGTACCATATACTATTCTATATACCCATATACATAGCCGTAGCAATGCTTAAGTTCCGCATACACCACGCCAACCCCATCATCTACGGCAAAGATTGGGAAAACTTCCAAGAGCCGCCCAAGAGCTTCCTGATACTCGGCAACGACACAGCCTGTCGCGAGATAAAAGAGATATGCACAGCAAATGACCTGGGCGACACACACTGCTACATAACAACCACCGAGCAAGAGACACCCGAGGGACACCTGACTGTGAAAGATATCGACAGCTACTCACACGTACTGTACGACGTCGAAAGTTACAGCTACGACACAGTGCTACACCTGTTGCAACGCACCCCCGGCAACACCCTGAAGCTCGCCACATACTCATCGGCAACCGGCAACCTGATAACCGAAGACGCCATATACACCCTGCAAAGATGACCAATGCAACACGATGGCTCGCCAATGACAACATGCGCCTGAGAGCCCCCGAACCCGAAGACCTTGAGCTCCTATATAAAATGGAGAACGACACCACGCTGTGGAGCGTAGGCAATGCCACACTGCCCTACTCGCGCTACACCCTGCGCAACTACATAGAGCAGACAAACAACGACCTCTACGCCGAACGTCAGGCACGCTTCGTAATAGAACTCGCCGACGGCACAGCAGCCGGAATGATAGACCTCGCCGACTACTCGCCTCTCGACGCACGCGCCGAAGTGTGCATAGGAGTGCTGAGCGAACACCGTGGCACAGGCATAGCCATCGAAGCCCTCACCCTGCTGTGCGAGTACGCGTTTGGATTCTTAGGATTGAACCAATTGTACGCATACATACCCGAAAACCACGAAAAAAGCAAAAAACTTTTCCAAAAAGCAAAATTTTCCGAGACAGCCACCCTGAAAAAATGGAAACGCGAAGGAGAAAAATTTATCGATGTTTCGCTATTTCAACTGCTCAAAAATAATAATTCTTAGTGTAAAAGCGCACAAAAACAAGAAAAACGAAAAATTTTTATCAAAAACACGAAAAAAAGTCGCAAAAAGTTTGCAGGTTTAAAAAAAGTGCGTAACTTTGCACTCGCTTTGAGACACGAAGCACAGACATAACAACAAGGTGCGTTAGTTCAGTTGGTTAGAATACATGCCTGTCACGCATGGGGTCACGGGTTCGAGTCCCGTACGCACCGCAAAAGAGTTCCAAGAAATTGGAGCTCTTTTTGTTTATACACTCCGACAACTGCAATAGCCACCATGGAGCCTCACAAATTACATTGTTGTAAATTGCAAACTTCGACACCTGTCGTTAATCAATGTTAAATATATCATTTATACTTGCTTTTATGTAAAGCATACTTTACCTTTGTGGCAAAGATAGTCGCTTAATGCCGGCAATTTATACAAGCGATACTCTTTGCACATTAGTAAAACTTTTAAAAATGAATCGTATGAAAACTTTATGGCTTTTACCCGAGAGGTGTCGCAAAATAGGTTGGGCACTTTTCAGCGCATGCGGAATTTTAGGACTGTACATAATGCTCGTGGAGCAGTATATGCCCATGAACATTGAACTATGGCCTGCTATAAAAGCAAATATTGCAATCTTAGGCACGCTTGCAGGACTTTACATGGTGGCATTCTCGAAAGAGAAAATAGAGGATGAATTTATAAACTCATTACGCATGGACGCAATGATAAAGGCAATCATTCTCTACTGCATAATAATAGCAATTACCTCGGTGACACTTTATGGTTTTTGGTATGTGTACACACTTTCGGCTACACAATATTTTGTGCTATTCGCATACATTGTCATATTCCGCTACAACATGCATAAATACTCTTGTCAAAATGAAGAATAACCTAAGAGTGGAGCGCGCCATCGTGCGCATATCACAGCAACAATTGGCCGAAGTCGTCGGCGTCAGCCGGCAGACCATCAACGCAATAGAAACGGGGAAGTTTGTACCCTCGACGGTGCTTGCTCTGAAAATCGCAAAGCATTTCTCGAAGCACGTAGAGGATATTTTCACGTTAGACGAAAATGATTAACGACACAATAAAAACAAATTGAGTCTCGGCGTGCCGAGACTCAATTTGTTTTTCCAATGAAACTATTTTCGCTATTATTTGAGTTTCAAACTGAAGCCGGGATGCTTCTTGTCGGTGGGCACCCATAGGTTCTCCACGGTGAAGTTGAGTTCCTTATCCTTTGCCACGCTGACGTTGCGCGAAGTGAATGCACGCAATTGCACAGGATTGCCGCCGAAGTTGAGAACAAAATCCATCGATGAATTATTTGTCATGCGCATATAACGCTTACCCTTTCCATCTACGCGGTATGTTTCAAACTTGACACATGCAAGGAAGAAATCCTTTACAAGCTCTCCCTCGCCTGCCAATGTGCCGAACGAGTAGGCCAGCGTGCGACGCTTTTTCAAAGCCTCTTTCACTGCCTCGCGCGAGGCATCCTTGGCAAGGATGAATGTCATGTTGCGATAGTGCCCCTGGCTGGTGTAGTCCATCGCCGTGGTGCTGTGAATATCGGTGTTTGCAGCCATGAAAAGCTCTTTATCGCAGGCACGCTGCACCACCGAGGGATAGAACTCAGAACCGTTCATAATTTCAACACCGTCGATAAGACCTTCGTCATATACCTTCTGCTCGAACTCGGTCATCTGCAGATTCTTGCGACGCCATCCGGGGTGGTTGTGCATGATGATGGCACCCTGTGCACGCGCCTTTCTGATGGAAGCGGCAGGGTCGGCATCGTAGACGTTGTTTGCATCATTCACAAAGAGCGCATTGTAGTGACCGATAGTCTCGGGGGTGCGCGTAATCTCAATACCGGGAATAATTGTAATTCCGTAACCCTCGGCTGCCTTTATTGCAAGCTCGTTGGAGAGGTTAAGGTCGGTCTGTATTCCCATATCCTTAACAACCTCGCTCATATTGAGGTTCTGCATTTCGGCAGGCAGATAACCCTTAAGGTAGTTATACATCTTACCCTCGGAAGGGCGATACTCAACATGCTCGGTAATAGCAAGAACATCCAATCCATCCACCCATGCCTCGCGCACACGAAACTCGGGAGTGACATTACCGTCGGAATATATTGTGTGGCTATGAAGGTCGGCCTTCAACACCTTGAAGCCATTTACTTCGGGGAGTACAAACTCGCGGCGAAGCGCCTCGTTGCGCAGTGTGTGGCGCGCCATATCCACGTTACTTGCATCCTGATAATAGATTGATTGTGCCGAGGCGGTAAGTATACTCGCGGCAACAACTACAAAAGCAACAGTTCTTTTCATATCATTAAATTTTGTGTTTCTGCTTCGCGTGATTCTAAAGCACAAGCCCGTCGAGCAGTTTGAGGTAAAGTTCCATTCCCTCTTTTATCTCGCTCAATTTGATGAATTCGTTGGCTGTGTGGGAGCGCGATGATTCGCCGGGACCCATCTTCAGACAGGGAACATTGTTTATGAGTGCCTGGTTGGAGAGCGTGGGCGAGCCGAAGGGTTTGCGACCAAACTCCACTGCGCGCTGCACCAAAGGATGCTCAAGAGCTATCGACGAGGAGTTCAAACGCACCGAACGGGGCTTGACATCGGACTTTACATGTGCAGTGACTATCTCCACAATATCTTTGTTGCTGTAACACTCGTTACTGCGCACATCGACAACATATTTGCACACATCGGGAACGACATTGTGCTGTGTGCCTGCATTTATCTGTGTGACGCTCATCTTCACAGAGCCAAGCAACGGCGACACCTCGGGGAATGCGTATGTGCGGAACCACTCTACGTCGGGCAGCGCCTCGTAGATGGCGTTCACTCCCTCGTTGCGTGCTGCATGACCCGACTTTCCATGTGCTGTGCAGTCAAGTACCATAAGACCTTTTTCGGCTATTGCAGGGTGCATACCTGTGGGCTCACCTATGATGGCACACGAGATGGGGGGCAGCATGGGAAGCACCGACTCGATGCCATCCTTGCCCGACACCTCTTCCTCGGCCGAGGCGAGGAAAATGAGATTATAGGCCTGTTGTGTCTGACACAGTTTGTAGAACACGTGAAGCATGGTAACGAGCGAACCACCGTCGTCGTTGCTGCCGAGTCCATAGAGGCAATCGTCTTCGATGATGGGAGTAAAGGGTGATTTTGTCCATGCACTTGCCGGTTTCACTGTGTCGATGTGTGCATCGAGCAGTATCGTAGGGCGCGATGCGTCGTAGCCCGGAGCTATACACCAGATGTTGTTTAGGTGACGATGCACAGTGCCAACAAAGGGCGCACTGCGCTCTATATAAGACTGTAATTTATCGGCTGCCGCACTCTCGTCGCGACTCACCGAGGGGGTGCTGATAAGTATCTTGAGCAACCCCACAGCCTGTTCTACATCATATTTTGTTATTTCCATATTCTTTGTTTATTCAACAACAAAATTAGTACATGGGTTGCAAAAGAGCAAATTTACTGTGGAAATTTTGCTCAATGGAAACACAAAAGCGGCTTGCACTATCTTTAAATAAGATAGGCGGCGCGATTGGCTGCACTCGTTGTGCTATTTACAAGTAAACTTTCAACACACTCGCTTGCACCATAGTTCGGGAGAAAAATAAACTGTTTATTTTGTAATGCACTCGCTTAATCGTATCTTTGCACAATAAATAAAGGAAATAGCATGATTACTGCCGACCAATTAAAAGACATAAAAGAGAGAACGGCCGCTCTGAAACAATACCTTTCGATTGACGAGAAAATAATACAGGTAGAGGAGGAGCAGTTGCGCACACAGGCTCCCGGTTTTTGGGACGATGCAAAAGCAGCCGAGGCGCAGATGAAAAAAGTAAAATCGCTGCAAGGCTGGATTGAGGGATACAAAAGCGTGGAAAACCTCACCGAAGAGGTGGAGTTTGCAATGGAAATGTTCCGCGAGGAGGCCGTAACAGAAGCAGAAGTCGATGATGCCTACACAAGAGCATTGGCAGCTATCGAGGAACTTGAGCTTAAAAATATGTTGCGTCAGGAGGCCGACTCCATGAGCTGTGTGCTTAAGATAAACTCCGGTGCCGGCGGTACCGAGAGCCAGGACTGGGCAGAGATGCTCATGCGCATGTACATGCGTTGGGCCGAGGCAAACAAATACAAACTATCGACTATCAACCTGCAAGAGGGTGACGAGGCAGGCATAAAAACAGCGACAATACAGATTGACGGCCCATTCTCTTACGGCTATCTTAAAGGAGAGAACGGAGTGCACCGACTTGTACGTGTGTCGCCCTACAATGCACAGGGCAAACGCATGACATCCTTCGCATCGGTATTCGTGACACCCCTCGTGGACGACACCATAGAGATTGTCATCAACCCCGCACTGCTGTCGTGGGATCTCTTCCGAAGCGGCGGAGCCGGCGGACAGAATGTGAACAAGGTGGAGTCGGGTGTGCGTCTGCGCTATCAAGACAAAGACCCCGACACAGGCGAGGAAGAGGAGATATTGGTTGAGAACACCGAGACCCGCGACCAGCCCAAGAACAAAGAGAAGGCACTTGCCCTGCTCAAGTCGCAACTCTACGACAAAGAGCTGAAAAAACGTCAGCGCGAGAAAGACAAGATAGAGGCCGGAAAGAAGAAAATCGAATGGGGCTCACAGATACGAAGCTACGTCTTTGACGACCGTCGCGTAAAAGACCACCGCACAGGTTTCCAGACCTCGGACGTGGGTGGAGTGATGGACGGAAAGATTGACGGATTCATAAAAGCCTATCTGATGGAATTTGCCGAGGAGGCACAATAAACAGTATCATGGCACTCGAAATTGAACGTAAATTCTTGGTAACCAACGAGAGTTACCGCACCGAAGCTTTTCGCTCGGACAGGATAGTACAAGGCTATCTGTGCCGTCAAAATGGAAACTCGGTGAGAGTGAGGATAAGAGATGGCAAAGGTATTCTCACCATAAAAAGCCCGTCGCTCAACGGTGGACTAAGCCGTTACGAGTGGGAGAAAGAGATTACCATTGCCGAGGCCGAAGAGCTTCTTTTGCTGTGTGGCGACGCGCAGATAGAGAAACGACGCTATCTGGTGAAGTGTGGCAAACACGTCTACGAAGTCGATGAATTTTACGGCGACAACGAAGGTCTTGTAGTTGCCGAGATAGAGCTTGACGACGAAGAGGAGAGCTTTGAGAAACCGGCCTTTTTGGGCGAAGAGGTTACGGGCGACAAGAAATATTACAACTCGCACCTCACCCGCTTCCCGTATAAGTATTGGAAAAGTGAATAAAGAAAACAGGAACAGCACATTCTATTTGCTGTTCCTGTTTTCTTTATAAGCCGACACCCGCGGCCGAATAACATACTTCGCAAAGAAGAGAGCCGAAATTACCCCAAGCGTATTAAAAAGAAAATCATACCAATCCATACCTCGGTAAGATGTCAGATGCCCCTGCATCACCTCTATCAACCCGCTGAACACGATAGGAGCAACAACAGCACCCCAGAAAACACGTTTGCGACTCACACCCTGGTGCGAGAAGAAATATTCGAGCCACACAACCGTACAAAAACCTGCATACATGCAAAAGTGAACAAGTTTGTCAAGATTGTCCACATGAATAACCTTCTCCTGGGGAGGCTTGAAAAAAGAGAGATACAAAATTGCGGCAACCACAACCAACGATAAAGGGTAACGCTTTACAAATCTAACAACGGAATTCATCAGAGAAATAGCTATAATTTTTTCAAAAAAAGTGTCGTATGCAACCTAATTTATGTATTTTCGCACACAAAGGTGGCAACGATGTCAAACACATACGCAAAGATACACAAAATAAAGAATACTAACAGGTTATTAAATATTTTTATGATACGCAAATTACTCTATCTCCCTAAAAACCAACGAAGAGGCATTTTTGTTTTTGTATTCATTATAATACTTATTGTTATTTTAACCTACTTTATGTAACAAAATCACAAATCATTACACAAAAATCGAACATAAAGCCTTATCTTTCAACCAAAATTCGCAAACAATATTAAAAAACATACGTCGATGATTAAAAAATTTCTATTCTTGACATTCGCGGCACTTCTATGCTGCAACATTGTTTGGGGACAATACTCAACACCCGAAGTTGGAAAAGTGTATAGAGTACTCAACCCCCACAGAAATAACAAATACATGATTGCCAACTACAAAAACAACACAATCGGAGCAGTTGACAAAAATGAAAAAGCCTACGAGCAGATGTGGATTCTCGAAAAGGCAGGCGACAACAGCGTGTACATAAAGAACGGACTCACCGGACAGTACATACAGCATGTGACAAAAAACTCGGAGCTTTCCAAACTATCCGACACCCCAAAAGAGTTCTTTATCAAAGAGAACAAATACAACAAAGGATACTATAATATTCTGACAACCAGCACCGGCACAAGATGCTTGCACACAAGCCCCTCGTACGAAGTAGTCGGATGGACACCATCGACCACAAGTGGCAAAATTGACGCCAGTGAGTGGCTGTTCGAGAATGTAGCCGTAAGCATCGACGTGCTCGCCGAGCAACAAGAGAAGTTCCGCGAGCAGATGGCGATTATCAAAAATGCCGAAAATTACAACGCCACACTTGCACAAATATTCACAGACTATTCGTGCAGCGAGCTCAAGGGAACATATGCAGCCATGAGCGACAGCGAACTGCTCGAAGCGACCGCAGAATTGCCCGAAGTAATTCGCAATATGGCATTGAAGATAAAGAACGACTCTTGGGGCAAGCGCGAGAAAGAGTTCCGCATCAGAGAGTATAAGGCATATTCCGACCCCGGTGAATGGGAAGAAATTTTGCAGACCAACCCCTACTCGCGACTGAACAACCCCACGGGTATCTACGGAAACGGACACGAACTTCTCTACATCTTCGTCGAGGGCGAGATTAAAGACGGTGCCTTCCTGGGACTCGAAGAGATTCAGAGCACAAACACCAGCGGTATTCTCGACACACTGAAGGTGGGCCTCAATATCGTTCCCGTAAGCTACGACCTCTCGAGCCTCTTCGTACGCTACGAGGTCAATACCCACAACAGTGGCAAGGTGCTCGCCGATTTTCCCAACCTGAAGATACACATTGAAAATGGAACGGTGAACGGATATTTCGACAAGGCCACCCACACCGACGAAGACTGGCGCGACATTACACAGAATCTTGCGACCCACCCTGTAATTCAGGTGAAGGGCGACCGCAATATCTACCATATGGAGAAGAAATGGATAACCGCTTCCAATTGCTGCCCAAATACTATTACCGATGCCATCGGATGGTGGGACGACATGCTCCGCTGGGACCACGAGCTCATGGGTTGGGACAAAGGCATCTATGGAGTGAAGTTCAACAACCTGCACTGTGCCATCACCCTCGACGACGACAAGACCTATATGGCATCTACCGGTTACCGCACACAGTATCATGTGAGCGTAATATATAAAATACTCAATTATGATAAACTAATGTCCAACCACGACCATGTATGGGGCCCCGGACACGAAGTAGGCCATTTCAACCAGGCTTCGATAGAGGTTATGGGTACAAGTGAAATCAGTGCCAACTTCTATGCAAACTATACAATGTACAAAATGGGCAGATACATGTCTCGTGGAGACTCCCTCGGAGTATTGAGCCACGCCTTTGCCGAGGGACAAGCATGGCCAACCATCATGGGAGAGGTAAAGATGAGAATGTGGTGGCAGCTCTATCTATACTTCCATATGGCCGGCAACGACACCGAATTCTATCCCAAACTCTTTGCATTGTTGCGCGAGAATGGCATCGACACCTCGCCCACCCACGTACAGGGCAACAAAGATATTCTGCACTTTGCCGAGAAGTGCTGCGAGGCCGCAAACATGGACCTCACAAACTTCTTCAAAGTGTGGGGATTCTTCCATCCTATGAATCAATTGAAGGGTAGAGAGTACACAAGTAAAGACCTCACCGTGACACAGGCGATGCTTGACAAGACCCTTGCCAAAATGGCATCTTACAACCGCAAGGCACCCGCCATCGAGTTCATCGAGGACCGCATAGAGCCCATTCTGCGCACCGACGGAGGAAGCGGCTATAAAGAGAAGAGCGTATATTCTGTAGGACAGTGCGGCGACGTGGGACAGTTTACACTCTTCAACGATGAAGCACCGCAGGCCACAGGCTACAGCTACACAAAGGTGGGAAAGACCATCATCATCGAAAAAGGTAGCGGAGCCGTGGGATTCAAGGTGTACAACGGCAAAGGCGAATACAAAGCAATGTCGAAC
>JAZRFE010000022.1:0-32499 GCA_045661205.1 Bacteroidaceae bacterium
ACGACACAAAGAAAAATCTTACTTGTTTTCGGGTAACGATTAGGCAACCGTTCTATTTCATTACCTTGCGTTTCTTTGCTAAATTGCCATTTCCCGTATTTCCTAAGTTTTCAGCGTAATGCGTTTATTATCAGTGCAAGATGCACTATTATTCCGATTTCGGTTGATTATTCCAGCGTTTTTATGTAAACTTGCAGAATAGTAAACAAAAAAGGTTGCCGAAAAAACCGGCAACCTTTTTGTGGATATTCAAAGAGAACTATTATTTCTTGTTTTTCTTGTAGTTTGCTTTCAACTCCTGGAACCAAGCGGGCTCTTTACCGAAGATAGCCTTGAGCTTGGCAGCGTCGAACTTAGCTGTACGGTCGTAGTTGAACACACCGTTCTGCTCCTGCTCAACGTCAGTAAGCTGTGTATATGTGTAACCAGACATATAGTCGAAGCTGAGGAGAGTATCGGTCAATGCTGTGAGGCGCTCGTAGAACTCGTCAACAGTCTTGGGACCTGTACCGTAACCCCATGTGTTAGCAGCATACTGTTTACCAACTACCCATTTGATACCACCGTACTCATCGAGCAAGTAGGGCTGACCGCTATACTTAGCCTCGCGCTCGATGTTCAATGTGGGAACCTCACCCTCTTTCTTGATTGTAAGTCTCTCTTTCAACTTGGCAGCATTCTGCTCGTAGTTGTGGTATGACCAGATGTCGGTCTTCACGTGGTAACCACCTGATGTATCGTGGCAAGGACGATAGTCGAGACTCTTTGTGAGGTCGTAAATATCGCTAAGGAGTCTGTCGTGGAAACGAGCAGCCTCTGAATCGCCGGGACGACCCCATGTCTCGTTAAAGGGAGTCCATGTGATGATTGAGGGGTGGTTACGGTCGCGAATAACAACCTCTTTCCACTCTGTGAGGAAGTTACGTGCAGCAACCTCGCTGTTTACGTTAACGCCCCAGCTACCTGCCTCACCCCATGTGAGATAACCAAGTTTGTCAGCCCAATAGTGGAAACGCTCCTCAAATACTTTCTGGTGGAGACGTGCACTGTTGAAGCCTACGCTCATACTGAGTTCGATGTCGTTCTTGAGAGCCTCGTCAGAGGGAGCTGTCCAAACACCGTCAGGATAGAAGCCCTGGTCGAGTACCATGCGAAGGTAAAGAGGCTCGTTGTTGAGGAAGATACGGTTACCCTCGATGTGGATTTTACGCATACCTGCATAAGCAACAACTTTATCAACCACGTTACCCTTAGCATCAACTACCTCATACTCGAGGTCGTAGAGGAAGGGGCTCTCGGGCGACCAAGTCTTAGCCTTCTTAACGGGAACGATAAGAGTCATAGGAGAAGATGCCTTTGCGCTAGCCTTTGCCACAACCTTGTTACCATCCTTAACTTTAACGTTCAATGACAAGCCATTCTCGAGTGCATAGAACTTGGGCTCCATGATGAAGCTTGAGTTGTCGAGGTCGGGCTTAACATAAACCTCCTGCAAACCTGTGGGAGCAACAGCCTCCATCCACACTGTCTGCCAGATACCTGTTGTACGTGTATAGTGGCAACCGCTTGAATAGTAGTTTGTACACTGCTTACCACCTGTCTGCTCACCTGAGCGAAGGTCGTCTTTCACCCAAACAACGATATTAGCTGTCTCGCCGGCTTTTACATATCTTGTGATATCTACGCTGAAAGATGAAGAGCCACCCCAGTGACGTGCTGCAAGTGAACCGTTTACATAGATTGCGCTGAAGTAATCAACACCGCCAAAGTTAAGAAGAATCTTCTTGCCATCCCATGCAGCGGGGATTTCAACTGCACGGTGGTACCACATTGAGTTGATGAAGTCTTTGTACTCAACGCCTGAGAGTTTACTCTCGGGACAGAAGGGCACATTAATTTTATTCTCGAAGCCTTTTGAACGCTGCAAACCGCGTGAAAGGCCCGACTCACCAAAGTCAAACACATATGTCCATGCTGTACCGTTAAGGTTCACCCAACTGTCGCGTACAAACTGGGGACGCGGGTGCTCGGGACGAGGGATTGAAGTCTGCGCAAACATTGTTACCGCAAACACAAATGCAAAAAATGCACTGATTAGTCTCATAGTTCTTTTTATTTAAGTTAATATTAAATTATTTCTCTTCAATATTTTTACGAATAGCGCAATCGTAACGAGTGTAGCCTATTTTCGCAATTTATACTGCAAAGATATAATAAAAAATCGTAATAACAATTACAAGATAATTAATTAGAAATATTTTGGTGACAATTATTGAAAAATTTAATAACAATAATTAAATTTACACATCAAAAAGGCAAGAAACTTAACATCCACAGCATGAAACACATTAATTTATTGAAACTTACGCTGATAGCCCTCATATTCTTTTTCCCCATTAAAACAGACGCACAGCAGGAGGTTTCACTAAAAAAAGTCACCACCGCACAACGATGGATTGACAATCTATTCACAAAAGGCAAACTACCACCCTTCTCTTTCACATACGGCGGGGAGAGTTCAGAGAACTTCATACGCAAATGGAATTTCTCGAAAGAGAGAGAGGTTAGCGACAAAACGAATGTCGTGAAATACGAAATAACATACAGCGAGCCTGGCGGCAAAGGTCTCGAAATCAGATGCGATGTAACCGGTTTCACAGACTTCGAGGCCATAGAATGGACACTGCACTTTACCAACAAGAGCGACAAAAACTCGAAAAACATAAAGAATGTATCAGCCTCAAACATTCTTTTCAGTGCTAAAAGCGACAACAGCTTCACCGTCTACACGGCACGTGGTAGCAACGGCTCGCGCCACGACTTTTCGCCTGTGGTTATCAATCCCGAGAGCGACAGCATATACACATTTTCGCCCATGCATGGCCGTTCATCGGACACCTCGGCATTTCCGTTCTTCAACATTGCCACAGACGACGGTCGCGGAGCAATGCTCTCCATCGGTTGGACCGGCACTTGGATAGCCGACTTTTCATTGAACAACAGCAAGTTGCACTGTGCATCGGGAATGAAGAATACAGATCTTTTCCTTTATCCAGACGAAAGCATTCGCACCCCTCTTATTTCGCTTATGTTCTGGAGTGGAAACGACCGAATCGATGGACAAAACAAGTTCCGCAAATTCATCCTCGCCCACCACACACATAAGATTAACGGTAAAAACATAACACCTCCCATGTGTGGCGGCTTTGAATGGGGCGACCCTGCACCCTGCAACGAATACGCCTGCCTGACAGAAGAGATGGCAATAGCCATGATTAAACGCCACAAACAATTTGGCTTGATACCCGAAGTATTCTGGTTAGATGCAGGATGGTACGAAGGTGCCGGTGGCCCAAATTTTGAAGGCAGGAACTGGTACAACACCGTCGGCAGTTGGTTCGTCGACAAAGAACGCTTTCCCAATGGCCTTAAGCCTATTTCCAAAGCTGCGCACGACATTGGCGCAAAGTTCATGGTGTGGTTCGAGCCCGAGAGAGCATACAAAGGTTCGTTCTTCTACAACAACTACCCCCAATGGCTAATAACTTCAGAGAAGAGCAATAATGCTATCTTCGACCTGGGCAATAAGGAGGCTTGTGATTTTTTGTGTAAATACATAGGAGACTTTATCGAAGAGAATGATATCGATTATTATCGTCAGGATTTCAATTCTGCCATTGATGGTTTCTGGGCCATTAAAGACAAAATTGACGGGCGCAAAGGAATGAGTGAAATACGCCACATCGAGGGGTTGTATCGCTATTGGGACTATCTGCTTGCACGCTTCCCTAACATGATTATAGATAACTGCGCAAGCGGTGGTCGCCGCCTTGACCTTGAGACAACATCGCGCTCTATTCCTTTGTGGCGAACCGACTACAACTATGGCGAGCCCAACGGATATCAGAACCACACACACAGCCTTAGCATGTTCCTGCCCCTGAATGGTACCGGAACATACAGCACCGACCCCTACCACTGGCGTTCGAGCATCAGCAGTTCAACCGGCCACAATTGGGCATTAACCGCACATGGAGGTTTTCACATAAAAGATGCGCAAATAATAATTGAAAAATTCAAAATATTAAGAAATTATTTCCTCGAAGACTTTTATCCACTCAGTGGCGATGGCGACCTCACCGGTGACGAACATTGTATTGCATATCAACTGAACAAAACAAGCGACAATAGCGGCTACATCTTTGCCTTCCGCCGAGGAGCAAACGCCCCTGAAAAGTTCACCGTCAAACTGAGAGGATTATGCCCAGACAAGAGCTACACTCTCATCGACGACGACACAAACTCCACATTCACCAAGAGTGGCGAGGAGCTGATGAACGGAGTGGAACTTACATTCGACAAAGCCCCAAGCTCGGTATTGCTGTTCTACAAGGGTGAGTAGAAAAACGAACAAATGAAAGAGGCGTGCCAATTTTGCACGCCTCTTTCATTTTACCTTATCGGGATTCTTTGCTATAAAATCTTTCCAGCTTGAATAACCGGCCTTGACTACCGGGCGTCCCTGCTGCATAAAGTGGCAATAGGCCGCACCAAGTGCATCGGTGGCATCCATGAAACGCGGCATCTCCTTTTCATCGATTTTGAGCATACGACGGAGCATGTCAGCCACCTGCTCTTTCGACGAGGAGCCACTGCCTGTGATTGCAAGTTTTATCTTCAGTGGCGCATACTCGTGTATGGGTACGTCGCGACTGATGGCTGCTGCAATAGCCACACCCTGCGCACGCCCCAGCTTGAGCATACTCTGCACATTCTTTCCAAAGAACGGAGCTTCGATGGCAAGTTCGTCGGGGAGAAATGATTTTATAAGCCCCTGCACACGTGAAAAAATCTCGCCGAGTTTAAGGTAGGAGTCGCCATATTTGCGCAGGTCGATAACCCCCATAGCTATCATGCGCGCCTTGTTTCCACGCACTCCTATAAAAGCATAACCCATGATATTTGTTCCCGGGTCAATGCCCATAATTATCTTCTCTTCAAGCTCTCTCTTTTCCATGATTTCTGAAAAAACTGTGCTAAGGTAGCAAAAAAATAAAATTTATATACTATCTTCGTGGCGGATAAATAAAAACAATGGGGCATTAGCTCATCTGGCTAGAGCGTTTGACTGGCAGTCAAAAGGTGACGAGTTCGAGTCTCGTATGCTCCACCAAACGTAAAAAGGTTGCGTTTTTTTTCGCAACCTTTTTACTTATGTAAACTTGTTGATTTACTTTTTCTTAAGCTCGAACTTGTCGAGATCGGGGGCCCAAGCATAGTCACAACCCATAGAAACCTCGTTGTAGCCGGGTTTCAGATTCACTGTGATAGTGGCAACGGCAGGTTTATTGTAGTCGCCAGAGTTCAGTTTGTCGAGTACATACTCGGTACCATTCACCGACACCTGCAACTTCTTATCTTTTGAAGTACAGTAGCTGATAGCCATTTCGTACTCGCCACCATGCTCGCTGTACACCTCTTTCCAGATTACACGATTCTCTTTCTTGCCACCCACAAAGGCCACCTTCACGCCACCCGAGCAGTCGGGAGCCTGAATGTAGCGGATAATATAACGATTGTGTCCGAGGTCGTTGTAAAGGGGCAGGAACGCACACTCTGCCTCGTATACAGTGGGCTCGAGACGCTGCTCGGCCTCCATGCGGCAGATGAGCACGCTACGAGGTTGCAATGTGTAGCGCAGTTCACCCTCCATGGTACCCATATCCTCGCACTTCACAAGGTCGCGCACCTTCACCTTACCGCCAAGCTCAAGTGTAGAGAAAGGAACAGTGAAATCGCGCACAGTGTCCGAAGAGTTATAAAGAGCTACGGCACGCACCTTGCCGCGTTTCTCGAGAATATCTTTCACCAGCACATAAGCCTCGCCATCACGCTGTACTACGTAGGCCTGCAAGCCAAGAATATCTTGATTAAGGGCAATAAGTTCTTTGTTCTTAAGAAGTTTGAGTGATTGCTCGGGGATTGAGGTCATGTCGCAGCCGATGAGCAGCGGAGAACTCATTATACACCACATACCAAAGTGCACCTCCTCTTCGTTGAGAGGCATTCCACGACCAATCTCAAGCATATCCATATCGTTGTAACAACCGTTACCAACATACGCCGAATGATAGAGGTTCTTGCCGATGATGAACTTCACCGAACGCCAACGGGGCTGTATATCGGGGCTTATGCGCCATGAACGGGCTACATTTGCCGCCCACACACCCGGGAACGCCCAACGACAGATGTTGATGGAAGCATCTGTGCGACCCGTATTGCGAATAGCCTGAACGATAGACTCGTAGCGTTCACGCTCATTGAGTCCCAACTCTTTACCGCCGCAATAGTCAATCTTTATAAAGTCGAAGTTCCAATCCTTGAAGTAGACGTCGGCATCCTGTTGGTCGTGACCATAGAAGCCAGCACCGATGCCAGATTTCTCGGCATTGTACATAGAGCCGCAGGTGTTGTCACCACCCTCGGAGTAGATGCCCGCCTTAAGGCCGAGCGAATGGATATAGTCGGAAACCACACGCATACCGTTGGGAAAACGCTCGGCGTTGTGCGTCATCTTGCCATTCTCGTCGCGGAAACCAAAAAAGCCGTCGTCGATATTTATATATTGATAGCCCGCATCTTTCAACCCATTGGCAACAAGCGCATCGGCCTGTTTCTTTATAAGTTCCTCACTGATATCAACGAAGTAGGTGTTCCATGAGCTCCAGCCCATCAAAGGCGGGATAAACTTGCGCTCCGAGGCACTTTTATCTCCCACACCGGCACACGATGTAAGCAATGCTCCACAGAAAGCTACTGCAAATATTATATTTTTCTTCATAGTATATATCACTCAACTAATTATTTCCTCTTTTGCCATTGAGCACCCTTTCACTGATTGTCTCGTAGGTAGAATCATTACGCAGACTATCAGCCTCGGCATCCAATTGCATCTTTATATATTTCTCGGCCTCTACCGTCTGAGGTTCACCCGAGCCCCAAACTATCTCGTAGTAACCCTGATCAATGGGACGATGCACGCCATCATACAAGAATGCAAATACATACATATAACCACCTTCGGCATTGCCCGCATACTTTGAATACTCATTTTCCAAATGCAACAAAGCATATGAAACCTCGCCACGAACAGCCTTATCGTTGATGCGTACAAAGAAGAAACGGTTGTTCTTCTCGGCATAAGCATTGGTTACAACGATAGAAGAATCCTTTGAATTCACTTTGAATTCAAGGTTTTCACCCTTCTCACCAAACCAATCCTTCACAACAAATGTGCTGTCGTCCATCATAGTCATCTCTACCTGCTGATGTTCGGGCATATTGCACAAAGTAGCCTCGGTTTGAGCTGTCCACACAGGCGCAGGAGCAAACAGTGAATTTATATACACAATTGCAACAAAGAGCCAATGGGCTATGACACCGGCACAAATACCACCGATGAAAGAGCTGAGGAAAGCCTTTGCCACAAGAGGGCGATAGCCCAATGAGTCCAATGTGGCAGCATCGGTACTGAGGTAACCGCTCCAACACATACCCATAGCTGTACACACAGCAATGGCATTACCATCGATGATACCTTTGGCCGCAAATTCGGGTATCAAACCCAAAGCCGCACCCACAGCACCAAGAGCTGTGATGGGGAATGCTACAAGCTCGGGAGCTGTAAAACCAAAAAGCCATTCAAAGACAAAACTTATCTTACTTGCCAACCAAGGCAACAATTGTGTACCCTGAAAAGCACCACCCGTATAGACCATAATATCATTACCTGCCTGATCCACACCTTCGGCTGTTCCGCCAAAAGTAAGCATCATGACAAGAGTACTGATGATGAGCACACCGGGAATAATGGCCATTCCGATTGTAACACCATCTTTACCACCGTCGAGCATCGCATTGAGCACTCGAACAAAAAGGCTTGTATCTTTTTTCTTGGCATCCTCTTCCTGTGAAAAGCTAACGTCGGGCAGCTGTTCGCCTCCTGTATAATTGGTTACTGCAACAGCATCCTCATGACGATAGTTGGGGAACATTTTCAGAGTAAAACGCTGCATCAGACGTGTAGCAACAACACATCCGCAGAGAGCACCGAAGAGGCCCACAAAGGGCGCGAGGAAATAGCCCTGACCCACCATAAAGACAATAACCAGCAAGCCCATTCCAAAGGCTGTTCCGAAGTTAACCAACGACACATGCTGATACTTTTTGAAGTAACGCGCAAAGCCCTTATCCTGGCTGAGAGCGATGATAGCAGGGTTGTCGCTGAGGAATGTCAATACTGCCGCCAACGATGCAACACCGGGCATATTGAACACCGGACGCATGATGGGGCGCAATATACGCTGCAACAGATCCACTACACCAAACTCAACAAAAATCTTACCAAGAGCACCTGTGATGACACACATACCCATAAGATAAAACACTGTATTAAGCAACAGGTCGTGCGCTGTGTGCATAATGGTGTTGAGCATGTTGGTAAGCCCCATAACAGAGGCCATATATCCAAACAATGCAATGATAACAACGAGACAGGGAATACCCGCAGGGATTCTATCCCATAAAGAACGTTTCATAGATTATTACTTATTAATATTTTTCTTTAAGAGCGAGAGGGCATTAATAGCAAGAAGATCCATATTCCATTTAATACCTACGCTTGCCATAGCCTGTTCGGGCAAGAATGAAACACCGGCCTTGTTTTCACTGCAAAATGTCTGACAGAAAGCAGCATGCAGACGTGCAGACTTATCGGGCAGAAGGAAATACTCCAATCCGGCAGAGACGCGGGTAACCTCGGTACCGGGCAACACACAATAGTCACCCATCTTATCGCTATTGTTCACGTCGTATGAAGCCTTTACAAAGAAGCTCATTCTATCGGAGTAATCATATATAAGGTTGCCTATTACCGAACAATCTTTGAAGAGGAAAGTCTGGTTGCGCACCGCACGGTTCATATAGTCAAGTTCGAGAGAGAAATCGCCGACATTGAATTTTTGTCCAAGAGCAATGTAGTTTATGAACTTTCCGGGGAGATACTCTACCATATTCACCGAATACATAGTGTTGAACCAGCCATGTGAGCCGTACCACATGAGGTTGAAAGCGTACATATCGTTATAGCGGGTACCATTAACCTCCATGGGGCTGCCATAAGGAGTCTGACACACCTGAGCAAGCAACATATCCTTGCCATCGTTGAATTCGTATGTTGCATCGACACCCCACTGATAGCATCGTGTATTCCACCAATACTCCGAGCCGAAATAAACATCGATGGGATTGCGGTCATACTCGTAACCACCTACTGCCACAACCTGCTTACCGGCCGAAAAAGCCAGACGGTCATTAACATGATATTTAAGATACATCCAGTCGGTTGCATCGAAAAAGGTTTCATCCACCTGTGCTTTATAGAGGCGCTGACGATAGGAGTAAGACAACTTTTCATTGAATTTACCATCGACTCTGAAGTTAAGATACTGACCTTTAAAGCCACAGTTCTCTTTAACAGCATCGCCGCTTACATACTCGCGCTGATAGTCGGCACGAGCTTCAATTCCCATTCTTTGAATACCCCAATTTGCCAAAAGGCCATCTTGCTGCGCAACAGCGAATTGACAGCATAGAACTGCCAATAAAGCACAAAGCGTGTTCTTCATAATGTTGTTTTTTGCTAATGATTATTAATTCATCTGCAAAAATACATAAAAACCCGATTATGTGCACTGCAAAAGAGTAAATATCTTTCTACGAAGAGAAGTTTGTTGCTATCTTTATAAAAGATACTTTCGCTCGCAGTAATAAATATCCAAGTAAACTTGATATTTCTTGCTCGCTTATTCGTATCTTTGCATGCAAACAGTAACAACATGAACGACTATAAAGGATTTGAAATAATGGCTCCGGTGGGCTCACGCGAGTCTTTGACAGCAGCTCTTCAGGCGGGAGCCGACTCAATATACTTCGGTATTGAGCATCTGAACATGCGTGCCCATTCGGCAAGTGCATTCACCATAAACGACCTGCGCGAGATTGCAAAAATTTGCGACGAGCGTGGCGTTAAAAGTTATCTGACAGTAAACACCATCATCTACGAGGAAGACATTTTGCTGATGCACAAGATTGTAGACGCAGCAAAGGAGTCGGGTATTTCGGCTGTCATCGCATCGGACATTGCTGTATTGCAATATTGCAACGAGATAGGCATGGAGGTACACCTGTCCACACAGCTCAACATAAGCAACAGCGAAGCACTGAAGTTCTACGCAAAATTTGCAGATGTAGTGGTGCTTGCCCGCGAGTTGAACATGGAGCAGGTGGAAGAGATTCACCGCGTAATTGTCGAAGAGAACATCTGCGGTCCCAAAGGGGAGCTTATACGCATAGAGATGTTCTGTCATGGTGCGCTGTGCATGGCTGTGTCGGGCAAATGTTACCTGTCGTTGCACCAGTTGGGTCGCAGTGCCAACCGCGGACAGTGCATGCAGGTGTGCCGTCGAGGTTACATTGTAAAGGACCGCGAGAGCGACATTGAGCTTGAGGTTGACAACAAATATATAATGTCACCCAAAGATTTGAAAACCATCCGCTTCATGGATAGAATGATTAAGGCAGGAGTAAGAGTTTTCAAGATTGAGGGTCGCGCACGCAGTGCCGAGTATGTTAGCACCGTTGTAAGCTGTTACAAAGAGGCACTGAACGCCTGCATGGATGGTACATTTACCGAGGAGAAAAAGGCTGTGTGGGACGAGCGTCTGGCAACAGTTTTCAACCGCGGATTCTGGGATGGTTACTATCTGGGACAAAAGTTGGGCGAGTGGAGCGACAAGTATGGTTCGCAAGCTACCGAGCGCAAGGTGTACATTGGCAAAGGAATAAAATATTTCTCGAAGCTGGGTGTTGGCGAGTTCCTCATAGAGGCGGGAGAGATGAAGGTGGGCGACAAACTACTCATCACAGGCCCCACCACCGGTGCAATATATCTAACACTCGAAGAGGCGCGCGTAGACCTGGGCGCAGTGGATGTAGTACCCAAAGGCTCTTACGTATCGTTCAAGGTGCCTGTAAAGGTGCGTCCCAACGACAAACTCTATAAAATTGTAAGCACTGCAAACGAAAATTGCTCGTGCAATGATTAGGCCGCAACCTTTAGCCAAAGGCGACAAGGTGGCGATAATCTCGCCCGCCGGCGCATTGCAGAAGCCCCAAATATTGGACACAGCAACCGAAAGACTTACATCATGGGGGTTGCAGACGATTGTTGCGCCACATGCAGCAACCCGCGACGGATACTTTGCCGGTAGCGCGGAGGAGCGCGTGGCAGACATCATAGCCATGCTGCGTGACGAGAGCGTAAAAGCCATACTGTGCAGTTACGGTGGCTACGGCTGTGTGCATCTGCTGCCACACATCGGCAACGAAATTACCCGCAACCCCAAATGGCTGATAGGAATGAGCGACTGCTCGGCACTTCTTGCCGCATGGACAAACAGTGGCATCATGAGCCTGCATGCTGTGCAGTGCCGCCACTTGGCACAAAAAGGAGAGAGCAAAAGTTCGGAATTTCTGCGAAAGACACTCTTCGGATGGCATCCCCACTACTCTATCGACGCCCACCCACTCAACCGGAAAGGGAGCGCAACAGGCACACTTGTGGGTGGAAACCTGTCGGTGCTGTCGGCACTGATTAACACTCCGTACGATATTCTAAAGCCCGACAATATTCTTTTCATAGAGGATATTAACGAACCACTTTACAAAATAGAGCGTATGCTCTACACGCTGAAACTATCGGGAGTACTAAGCTCGCTGAGAGGACTTATCGTGGGCAGTTTCGAGGGATGCAGAGCCAACAGCGATTTTGGTGGTTCGGTGTACGAAATTATCAGTCGCATGGTCGAAGAGTACGACTACCCCGTCTGTTTCGGTTTTCCCGCAGGGCATGGCGACGAATGCTACCCGCTCATCGAGGGTGCAACCGTTTGTTTAAAAACAGAAACAGAAGGCGTTGATATTGCCTTCTGTTCATAAGTCTGTTTATAATCCTATTTTGGTTTTGAAAGCCAACGCATACATTCGCATCTGCTTTATCATTGCAACAAGTCCGTTGCTGCGCGTGGGAGAAAGATGCTCTTTCAATCCTATCGCCTCGACAAAGTAAGGCTCTTCGGCAAGAATCTCGTCGGGAGTGTGACCCGAATAGACCTTTACAAGCAACGAAACTATTCCTTTCACAATGAGTGCATCGCTCTCTGCAAGGAAACGCACTGTACCATCGGGCATCAGGTCGGCCTGCAACCACACACGGCTCTGACATCCCTCGATGAGGTTGCTGTCGTTCTTGTACTGCTCGTCAAGCGGAGGTTGCTCACCGCCCAGGTCTATGAGCAGTTGGTAACGGTCCATCCAATCGTCAAAAGCTTTAAACTCGTCGATAATCTCCTCTTGTTTATCTTTAATCGTACTCATTTATTTTTCGTTATATATTACAGCGACAACAGTCTCGCCCACAGCTTTGAGAGTCTCGCGGTCAATCCAGCTCATATCATCTTTTATTGTATGATGGTACTTGCCAAAGCCATTCTCGCTATCTTCGTCATAATTTATAATATCCACACAGGGAAGCCCCATAAATTCGTTCACATAATAGTGGTCGTCGGTAGTATAGCCACCCTTCTCTTTCACGAAATACTTTCCGTGCCCCAATTTGTGGGCAGTGTTCCATATTTTCTCGACAAGGCTGCCCGCATATATGAGCGAAATGCCCTCTTGGTAGAATGTCGAACCGGGAGCACCCACAAGGTCAAGCAATATTCCGTAGCGCGCATTGTAGTCGCTCTTGTGAGGTCGGCGCGACCAATACTGCGAGCCCAAAGCCCATGAATGGTCCATTGTTTCACGCGTAGGGTCGTCGTCGGCATTGTGTGTACCATAGTCCTCGGCATCGAAGAATACAATGTCTATACCAAGCTCGGTGGGAGTAGCAGCAAGCAGACGCGCAATCTCCAAAAGCACACCCACACCGCTGGCACCATCGTTAGCACCCAGAATGGGGGTGCGATGTTTCGTTGCATCAGGGTCGGAGTCGGCCCAGGGGCGGCTGTCCCAATGGGCGCAGAGCATTACACGTTTCGCCTTTTGGGGCTGGAATTGCGCCACTATGTTGCGTGCCTGCAATTTTGTGCCATCGTATGCTACAAGTTCCACGTTCTGGGTGACGACCTCGGCACCATAGCTTTTGAGCTGATTTTCAAGAAAATCGCCACATGCACGATGCTCGGCACTGTTGGGCACGCGAGGGCCGAACTTCACTTGAGCCTCAACAAAAGCATAGGCACTGTCGGCGTCGAAACGTGGCAACTGCACCACTGCTGCCTGCTTCTTTGCAGGAGCGAGAGTTGCGCTTTTAGGCGAGCCGCCACAAGCAACGACAAGCAGCATCAACAGGAGTTCAAAAGGCTGTATAAGACTTTTTATCATCTGTTCAATTTCCAGGTTGAGCCATCTTTTGTATCTTTAATCTCGAAGCCGAGTGCAGCAAGCGAATCACGTATCTTATCGCTGGTTGCCCAATCCTTGTTGGCCTTTGCAACGAGACGCTGTTCGAGCAGCATATCCACAACCTTGCCGAAAGCCTCTTCACGACCACCCGACGAGCCCTTCTCCTCTTTAAGTCCGAGAATGTCGAACATGAAGAGCGAGAATGTCTCTTTAAGCTCGGCAAGGACGGCAGCAGAGATTGTAGCCTTTTTGTCGGCAATCTGGTTGATTGCGCGTGACGCATCGAAGAGGTGCGAAATTACAAGTGCTGTATTCATGTCGTCGTTCATTGCATCGTAGCACTTTGTACGCAAAGCCGACACATCTACTGTTGTCTCGCCACCGGCTGTGAGTCCGTTGAGAGTCTTTAGTGCATCGAGCAGACGCTGCAATCCCTTCTCGGATGCCTGCAAAGCATCGTTGCTGAAGTCTACGGTACTGCGGTAGTGAGCCTGAAGAATGAAGAAACGGATAGTCATGGGTGAGTAGGCCTGAGCAAGCAGTTTGTGAGTACCCTCGAAGAACTCCGAGAGAGTAATGAAGTTGCCAAGCGACTTACCCATCTTTGTTCCGTTGATGGTAATCATGTTGTTGTGCATCCAATATTTCACAACCTGATGTCCCATAGCAGCTACACCCTGGGCAATCTCACACTCGTGGTGGGGGAATACAAGGTCCATACCTCCGCCATGAATATCAAACTCCTCACCAAGATATTTACGACCCATGGCTGTACACTCGCAGTGCCATCCGGGGAAGCCGTCGCTCCAGGGTGAAGGCCAGCGCATGATGTGCTCGGGCTGTGCACATTTCCACAAAGCAAAGTCGGCAGGGTTGCGTTTCTCGCTTTGTCCGTCAAGTTCGCGTGTGGTGTTGAGAACATCCTCGAGGTTGCGACCCGAGAGAATGCCATAGTGATGAGCCTTGTCATATTTCGCAACATCGAAATATACAGAACCCTCACTGACGTATGCAAAGCCATTATCGATAATCTCTTTTACAAGCTCTATCTGCTCGATAATGTGACCCGATGCGTGAGGCTCAATGCTGGGAGGAAGCACATTCAGAGCCTCCATAGCTTTGTGGTAACGCAGTGTGTAGTACTGCACCACCTCCATAGGTTCGAGCTGCTCGAGACGAGCCTTTTTTGCAATCTTGTCCTCGCCCTCGTCTGCATCGTGCTCAAGGTGACCAACGTCGGTAATATTGCGGACATAGCGCACCTTGTAGCCAAGGTTTGTGAGGTATCTGAAAAGCACGTCAAAGGTAATTGCAGGGCGTGCATGTCCCAGGTGAGCGTCGCCATAAACTGTGGGGCCGCACACATAAAGACCTACATTGGGAGCGTGCAGAGGCACAAACTCCTCTTTCTTACGCGTCAGCGTATTATATATCATCAATTTGTTCTCCATAGAAAATATATTTATCAGTTTTTATTCTTAACATTAATCTTTGCTCACCGCAGGCATTATAGGATAAAGCAATCCCCGATGACTTGCAAGTTTCGCCTTTGCCGAACCGAAGTTGAGCGTAAGGTCGAGCAGCACAGGCAGCTTATTCTTGTCGTCGGTAACATGGAAATTTATAATGCTACGCTCGCGACCTTTGGAATCCTTTTTCACAAGCGAAACAGTTATACAGTTGTATTTCACATCTTTGTCGTTCTCGGTCACCGTCTTTCCACGATAGACAAGATACTGTGGTTCGATGCGTTTACCCGTCGCAACGGGGAAGGTGAGACGCTGCCCCACTTTCATCGATGAGAAATCGATGGTACGCGCATAGGCAAGCAGACTCATCATGTCGTAAACAGGCGTTGTGCTGTTGTCGGTGCGTGTAACAGTAGGCTCATTGTCGCGACGATAGCTTTGGGTGAGGTTTATATTGCCCGCAGCATCGTAGTTGTACCACACCTGATTGAGATAGTAGCGTTTACCCTCTTCGGAGGCTTTGCGATAGTACAAGGGGCGCATATCGTGGGTAAAAACCGTAGTCAGCGTGTCGCGCATCTTGAAGAATTTGTCGGCGCGACTGTTGGTAGAGCTTAACAACGACATTGCCATAGCCTTTTTACCCTCGAAAACTGTGTCGCGTATTATGAGGCTTGCATCTCCTGCACGCACCCACACAAATTTCCAATTGAAGTAGAGGTTACACTTCAGTGTTTCGCCGGCCTTGAAGGCGGGGGCGGTTTTTACAGCTATATTCTGCGCTGTTGCCGGCTGTAACGCAAATAGCATCACCGCAACAAGGAACAGGCATATTTTTATTGACTTTTTCATAATCACTTAAATTTACGTTCGGCGTTTCGGCTGCGTTTGGCACGCTCTCTCTCGGGTTTCTGCTTTGTAATTTCGAGAGGTTTCTGACGCTCAAGCGGCAATTTGATATTCCAATCATCCTGATCGTACTCGAACATTGCACGCAACTCCAGCTTACGGGGGTAATAGTAGACCTTTTCGGGCTGCTGCTTGTTCTTATAATCACCTGCATCCCATTTGCCATTGCCATTGTCGTCCATGAAAAGACGCAAGTAATATTTACCGGGCGTGACAAAGAAGAATGTGCATCGATTGTTTTGGGTTCTCTGCTTTGTCACAGGAACATCACCGGGGGCAAGAAGCTCCACTACGGCGTTGTTGCCTGTTCCGGGAATGTTGAGACGCAGTGTTGAATACTCGTCGAGCGAGCGGAACATAAGTGTCTGATCTATACGTTTTGAGGATACACCGTACAATCCTCGGAAAGCAGCCGAATCAATCTCGAGCTTGTACTCTTTCTCGGGACGCCACTCGGCATACAATATGTATTCGCGTATATTTCCCGGAGACTGACGGAACACATATGGCATGGGGTGTTTCAAAGTGTCTACAACCTGATAGAGATGTATGGCAGCAGTGTCCACACTGCTCAAAGGTTCGGTGAAATAGAGTTTGAAATCCTTGTTCACATCCATTGTGTACGAGGCGCTTGTCTTTACATCGAGGTAGGGTGTGGGAGGAATATATTTAGGTGGATTGTCTTTGTCGAAATCCTTACGGCGACGGGCACTTTTCAAGAAATCCTTCTCGTTCTCCTCGTAAATTCTCTTCTCCTCTTCGAGAACCTTCGCGCGACTCTTGCGCGGTACCAATCTCAAAGTATCGATATGGGGAATCATGTTTTCCATAGAATCGGGCACAGGATATGTAACCTCTATCGTCAATGTATCCCTGTAATATATCAAGCTGTCTTTAAGCCAATATACGAGAGTGTCGTTGGTCGCATTTTTCTCTACGACATAAGCATCGGAAGAGTCGAAGTCGAGTCCTCTGACAAGAGGCAATGTGTCGAGTGGCGCAGCAAAATAGAGGTTGAAACGTTTATGCTGTTCGCGGGGGCTCTTCACAAGATATTGTAAATTCATGGGAACGGCAAAAGCGCGCAACACTATATCATCGGGGCCCAAACGCATATATTCCACGCGTTTGACGGTGTCGATGGTTATGCTGTCGTGCCAGAGGGTATCGTTGCGCCATGCGAGTGTAGCAAACGGCACGACCAAAGAGTCGAGGAATGCCACCTTTTCGCTTTTCTGGTCGTAGAGATAGTTTCCGTTGGCATCGGCAAGGGCATACACGCGATATTTTCCGGGAGCAACGCCACGCATGGAGAAACGTCCTCGGCTGTCGGTGCGCGAGATGCGCTCAAAGGGTTTCTTTATGAATGTGCTGTCGGAGTGGTCGCTGTGCAATCCCACCAATATGCCCTTTATAGGTTCGAGATTAGAAGCATCGAGTACTGTACCCGAAAGTCCGAGAGTATCGACACTCTCACCGGTGGAAAAGACAAATGAGAATGCTTCGAGAGGGTTACCTTCGTTATTGTCGACAATGGCGTCGTTGAAGTCAATGGTGTAGGTTGTGGAGGGTTTCAGAGAGTCAAAAAGCTCCACAGTGATACGTTTGCCGTTCACCTTTATCTCGGGCTGCTGCAACTGCGGTGGAGAGACAACTATCTTCTCGTAAGCATTCTGCAATTTCACAAACTCATCGAATTCGAGAGTAATCTTACTCTCCTTGGCATTCACGGCATTGGCCTGAGGTGTGGAGGTGAGAAACACCGGCGATGTCTCATCAAAGGGACCACCGTCGGGTGTACCCATGCTCGCACATGCTGCCAATAGCAGCAACATTGTATATATGGCGAAATTCTTAACAGACATCTTTTTGTTGGTGGCTTTGTTTATAATTATTCTAAAATTGTCATTTCGGTGGAGAGCCTATATTTACAGCTCTGCGTTCATGGCAAGCAGTTCGTTTATATAATCGCGGCTGTTGCTGAGACGAGGAACCTTGTGCTGACCGCCAAGCTTGCCTTTGCTCTTGAGCCAATCGTTGAAGAGGTTCTCGCGCGCTGCCACAACTTCGAGCTGCTGCAAGGTAATGTCCTTGTAGCGTTTGGCCTCGTAGTCGGAGTTTATCTGCTGCAAAGAAGAGTCGAGCACCTCGACGAAACGTTCGAGCGAGTCGGGCTGCTGCGAAAACTCTATGAGCCATTGGTGACGGCAACGTGCCTCGGCATCCATGTAGACAGGGGCTGCTGTGTAGTCGGCAACCTGGGCACCTGTCGCTGCACAAGCCTTTGCAAGACCCTGCTCGGCATTATCAACAATAAGCTCTTCTCCAAACGCATTGATAAAATGTTTGGTTCGGCCGGTGATGACAAATTTGTAAGGGTCTTTGCTGGTGAAACGTACAGTATCGCCAATCATGTAACGCCACAATCCGCAAGCGGTACTTATGAGCATGGCGTAGTTGCGGCCAACCTCCACATCCCACAGAGGTACAACCTTTGGCGAGGGAGAGCCAAGTTCTTCGAAGGGGATAAACTCGTAGAACACACCGTAGTCAATCATCAACAACATCGAGGGGTCGGAAAAGTCGTTCTGTATTCCGAAGAAACCTTCGCTTGCATTATATGTCTCCATATAGTGCATATTGGGGTTCTTTACCAGTTGCAGGTACTGTTCGCGATAGGGGGTGAATGCCACTCCGCCATGGAAAAAGACCTCGAGGTTGGGCCACACTTCGTCGACACTCTTCTTGCCGGTAATATCGAGCATATGTTTGAGCACAGCCATCATCCACGAGGGAACGCCGGAGATGTTGGTGACATTCTTTTTGCATGCAGTGCGTGCTATCTTGTCCATCTTCTCCTCGAAATCGCTGAGCAGAGCAATCTTTTTGTCCGGCACACGAATCATGTTCACAAGGGGCATGATATTCTCGATGAGTATCGCACTGAGGTCGCCGACAAGAGAGTTGGGGAGGTTGTAGTTTGGTGCATGACTGCCGCCGAGAATAAGTGCCCTACCCGAAAAAAGTCGGCTCGCGGGATTCAGACGCAAATAGAGCGACACCGAGTCACGACCACCGGCATAGTGCACACTTTTGAGACCATCGTCGGTAACAGGAATGAATTTGCTCTTGTCGTTAGTGGTACCCGAAGATTTCGCATACCAACGACACGCGCCACGCCACAATACATTTTTCTCGCCATGTCGCATACGGTCGATGTAGCCTTTGAGCGATTCATAATCCTGCACAGCCACATTGGATGCAAAATCCTCGTAACCGCATATAGCAGAATAGTTGTGTTTGTGACCCCACTCGGTATCGGATGCTGTTCGCACCAGATTCATCAAGGCTTTGTGCTGAATAGCTTCGGCCTCAGTGGCAAACTTATCTATTTTCTTGGCTCTAAGCCTGAAGATATTATTTAACAACGATGTCTCATTCATAGTAATGCTTATTGCTTTAAACGTACAAAATTAATACAAATTCTTCAAACTAACGAATTTAATCATAAGTTTGAGTATTATGAGGTTGATGTATTATTTTGCGTAGTTAGAAAGTCCCTTTTGTAAAAATTCTATATATGATTGAATATCTTCGTTATAGGAATATGAGCCTGCAAGCGGAGCACCCTCATTGTCGACAGGCACATAGAAAGGCTGTGCGTTTGCGCCGAACTTGTAACGCTGCAAATAACTCCACTTGTCGCCCACTGTACGCAATTTGCGTTCAACACCTTGCTCGACAACCGTAACAGGCTGTTGCAAAGGAGTTTTATCATCGACAAAAAGAGTAATAAGCACATAGTCGTCGCGAAGCATTCCTGCAACACGTTCATCGGTCCACACCGATGCCTCCATCTTGCGACAGTTCACACACCCATAACCTGTAAAGTCGAGCAACACAGGTTTTCCTGTAAGGCGGGCATATGCCATACCTTCGTCGTAATTATTAAACTGTGCATGCACCTCGTTATCGGTAAGACTAAAGTCTTGAGTCCACATGGGAGGAGCGAAGGCACTCACGGCTTTGCAGGGCGCACCCCAAAGGCCGGGAACCATATAAAGCGAGAATGCAAGCGATGCAACGGCAAGGAAGAAGCGGGGAACGGTTGTCTTGCGATCCTCGGCATCGTCATGCGGAAAGTGTATTACATTCAGCAGATAGAGTCCCAAAAGCGCGAAGAGCACTATCCACAGAGCAAGGAACACCTCGCGGTCGAGCACTCCCCAACCGTATGCAAGGTCGGCAACAGAGAAGAATTTAAGTGCAAAGGCAAGTTCTACAAAGCCGAGTGTAACCTTGACAACATTCATCCAGCCGCCCGAGCGGGGCACCTGTTTGAGCATTGAGGGAAAGAGCGCAAACAGTGTAAAAGGAAGAGCGAGTGCAAGAGCAAATCCCAACATTCCTACGGCAGGTGCAAAGAGCGAGCCTCCGGTAGATACCTCGACAAGCAGAAAGCCCACTATGGGACCCGTACACGAGAAAGACACCAACGCCAAAGTGAACGCCATAAGGAATATGCTCAGCACGCCTGTGGTGCTGCTTGCTTTACTATTTACGCTGTTGGTCCACGACGAGGGGAGTGTAAGCTCGAAGCCACCCAGGAACGATGCGCCGAAAAGCACCAACATCAAGAAGAATATCAAATTGAAAAGGGCATTCGTCGAGAGGGCATTGAGCGCACTTGCACCATAAATACCGGTTACTGCAAGCCCCAGACTCAAATATATCACAACTATGGAGACGCCATAAAGTATCGCCTCGCGCAGAGCCTTATTGCGATTGCCCGCACGTTTTAGGAAAAAGCTCACTGTCATGGGAATGATGGGCCACACACAGGGGGTAAGAAGTGCCAACAGTCCACCACCGAAGCCCAACAGGAATGTGAGCCACATAGAGCGAGAGGCTTCGCTTGTGCCAACGCTGTCAAAAGCGCTAAGCTCGCCGGTTACAGGACGCCACAAGGGGTTCGAAGCAAATTCATCGCTACCGCCTGTAACCTCGGCAGCAACACCATTCGACTCGGCAGCAACAGCAGCTACGCCATCACTACCTTCGGCCGAACCATTCACGTCGAACTCATAAGTTGTAGGGGGCAGACAGGTCTCGTCGTTGCATGCGCCGTAACGCAGATAACCCTGGAGACGATATTTTCCGCCAAGCAATTTCACTTTCTGTGTAAAGGTTGCCTCATTCTCGTAGTATTTTACCTTCATGCCGAAAATGGGATCTTCCTTCTCTATTTCGCCCGCACCGGGAACCAAAGAACCTTGCAGCTCGGCACCCTCGAGAGTCTCAAACTCAGCAGTAGCCGAAGTGGGGCCACCTGCGGGAAGGTTGGTCGAATAGAGGTGCCATCCGCTCTCTATCGCAGCCTTGAAAGTCAAAGTAGCCTCGTCACCATTGACATTGACAGTAGAAGAGATGATTACAGGATTCTCCATCTGTCCATAAACAGCAGATGTCACTAAAACAAACAGTGCAAATAGTAGTTTTTTCATATTGTTGTTTATTATTTGTTTATTACAATTCCATAGGGTCTTTTCGTATGCGCCACTCGGCAGGATAGAGATTGTTCACCCTGTTACCCACATTCTTCGCAAAACCCAAGGGAATATTTTTATATGTAAAAAGTATCACTCCCATAGGTGCCGAGGGAAGAGCGAGTGCCTCGCGGTGAAGATAGGCAAGAGCCTGCTCACAAGTGAGTTCCACAGCAGGAAAAGCCTCGCGATTGAGAGCGGTGCTCATGGCCAGCCTGTGCGACGGCAACAGTTTGTTGTTTTTTACGGCAGCGACGGTTACTCCGCTGTGAAGCACCTTCAAGCGCGACTGCAACGCGGCAATAGCCACCTGATGTTCGCGAGGAGTGGCTATTATCGTATCGTTCTCCACTGTAAAAGCAAATTTCTCGGGGGCATTCAGCCACGAGCAGGCAGCATTGCAGTTCTTAGGCAGAGTCGCCGGACGTGAACGCATGGGGCGAGGCTGAGCTACATCGCCATCACCATCCTTGCGCAACAGAGCAAGAAAAAAGCCCTCGCCGCGAGTAAATCCGGGGATGAAACGGTAGACAGGGAAATCGCCACCTGTGAGATTGCCTGTGATGCCCCATTCGGGAGAAGTGGCAACAGGTAGTACCTCGGCACCAAGCTCGTCGCGCACCCAAGCAACCATCTCTTCATCCTCGTGAGAGTTGAAGGTGCAAGTGCTGTAAACAAGCAATCCACCGGAACGCAAAGAGCCCCAAATATCAGAAAGAATAGTGCGCTGACGCGCCACACATGTCTTTACATTACCGGGCGACCACATGGAGACAGCGCGGGCATCCTTGCGGAACATACCCTCACCAGAGCATGGTGCATCGACAAGTATAATATCGAAAAATTCCTCGAAAGGAGCAAAGTCGGCAGGTTCGTTACGAGTGACAACCGTAGAAGGGCTACCCCACTTTATCACATTTTCGGCAAGGACACCGGCACGCAAAGGCATCGGTTCGTTAGCTACAAAAAGCGACCCTTGCGGCAAGAGCGAAATTGCATGTGTGGACTTTCCACCTGGAGCGGCACAAAGGTCGAGCATGCGCACCGGAGCATCGACATACTGACGAAGCACCTGTTCGAGAAACATCGATGAGGCCTCCTGTACATAATAACACCCTGCGTGGAAAAGAGGGTCGGCGGTAAAGAGAGGGCGCGTGTCAAGATAACAAGCATCACCGGCCCACGCAACAGGCTCGCCACCAAGTTCAGCAGCACGTTTCGCAGGGTTGTGGCGCACACTCACCACCGGCTCGGTCTCCAAAGCCGAAGAAAATTGCGAATAACGCTCTGCACCGAAAAGCAGACTCGTCTGCTCGACAAATTCTGCTGAAAGTTCCATTCTATTTGTAACCATGCCACAAAGATACACTTTCCACGAGTGAAAAACAAATAACAGTTTAGCTAATCGGCTTTTCACAAAAGCAATTTGTTTTTTTTTGAGAACAGTGAAAAGTTAGCTATATTTGCAAACTTTACTTTGCAAATTCTGAAATAATAAATATATGAAACAATATCTTGACCTACTCGACCGCATCCTCAAGGAGGGTACAAAGAAAGAGGATAGAACAGGAACAGGCACCATAAGCGTTTTCGGACATCAGATGCGCTTCAACCTCGAAGAGGGTTTTCCCTGTCTCACAACAAAAAAGTTGCACCTGAAGTCTATCATCCACGAACTTCTGTGGTTCCTTGCCGGCGATACAAACGTAAAATACTTGCAGGAAAACGGAGTACGCATCTGGAACGAATGGGCCGACGAGAATGGCGACCTGGGACATGTGTACGGCTATCAGTGGCGTTCGTGGCCCGACTACAAAGGCGGACACATCGACCAGATAAGCGAAGTTGTGGAGACGCTGAAGAAAAACCCCGACTCGCGCCGAATAATAGTAAACGCATGGAACGTTGCAGACATCGAGAACATGAACCTGCCTCCCTGTCACGCAATGTTCCAGTTCTACGTTGCCAATGGCAGATTGAGCCTGCAATTATATCAGCGCAGCGCAGATTGTTTCCTGGGTGTACCCTTTAACATCGCATCGTACGCCCTGCTTTTGCAAATGATGGCACAGGTTACAGGGCTTAAAGCCGGAGACTTCATACACACTTTGGGCGACGCACACCTTTACCTTAACCACATCGAGCAGGCTAAGTTGCAGCTGACACGCGAGCCGTATGCACTTCCCAAAATGAAAATCAACCCCGACGTAAAGGATATTTTCAGCTTCAAGTTCGAGGACTTTTCGTTAGAAGAGTACACTGCACACCCCCACATTAAGGCCGAAGTTTCAGTATAAGATATTCACCATGTACAAAGTAGCAATGATTGCGGCTGTTGCCGAGAATAGAGCGATAGGCAACAACAACGAACTAATATATTGGTTGCCTGACGACCTGAAAAGATTCAAGCAACTGACCACAGGACATACCATCATAATGGGCAGCAACACATTCCGTTCACTGCCGAAGGGAGCACTCCCCAACAGAAGAAACATTGTGCTCTCACGTAAAAAGATAGCCTTTCCGGGAGCTGAGGTTTTTGCCTCGCTCGAAGAGGCACTGAAAAGTTGCGCCAACGAAGAGATTGTCTACATCATCGGTGGAGAACAGCTTTACAGCTATGCCATGCCCTTTGCCGACATTCTTTATCTTACCGAGGTGAAAGACACCCCCGCTGCAGCCGACGCTTTTTTCCCCGAATGGAAAGATAGCGAGTGGCTCGAAAGCGAGAGAGAGGAACGAAGCAAAGACGAAAAGCACTCACACGACTTCTCATTCACCACATACACAAGAAAGGCATAATAGCAAGAAACAAAAACTTTCAATGATACACAAAAAAGCAACGAGCCGTTTGGCTCGTTGCTTTTTTGTATGTTGCACAACTATTAACGCTGTGTTGCTGAGTAGAGAATCGAAAGCGCCATAGCTTTACGCAACTCCATCTTCACGTCAGTGAGGATACCCATCTGAGTGTCTTTATCAACTTTCAAAGACATCTTCATAAAGGGTTTGTCACGCTCCGCCAAGCTCTCGCGCTCTGCCTGAACAAACTCGCGAATATGTGTGGGGTCGGCAAACTTATCGTTCAACTGAATACGGCTCTGCGTACCCAACTTTGCACGAAAATCTTTCGTAGGCTTACCAATGTAAATATTTGAAACCAAAGATTTACGCTCAATTTTCTCCAATTCAGTACCTGAAGGAACCTTGAACTCAACCTTCAACTCAACCTCACGCATTGATGTTACAATCATGAAGAAGAAGAGGATAGAGAATATCAAGTCAGGCAATGAAGAGGTATTCAATTCCGGCATTTCTGCCTTTCCTTTCTTTTGAAACTTGCTCATAATCTTATTGGTTATAGGTTTTGGGCTCAGCCTCAGAAATTACACACTTGTAGTACTGACGGCACGCCAACTGCTCATCCTCGGTACACTCGCGATAGGGGCGACCGAATGTCTTACGCGCCAATTCATCACGTAAGTCGTTGTATGCGCCGTACAACTCATTTTCAACTTGGAAGTAAATATCGTAACTTGTAGCACGGTCGGTCTGCAATGAGATTACGTGGTTCTTTGTAACCATCTGTACACCAAAGGGTGCGGGAAGTTCGACAGCCACTCTCTCGGGGAGTTTGATATCGTCTTCGGGGTTTGCAATAAATGTTTTTGCAAGCTCGCGAAGTTCAGATATCTGGAGGTTCTCTTTAAATTCTCCACCAACCTTAACAGAAACCTGATTATGCATATTCACCATAACGTTCATGTTATTTCTTTCACGAACCTTAGGAGGATCCTGCTGGTTTTCTTCGGGAGGGTTAGGAAGACGAACTGCCAAACCTCGGTCAGTATCCATAGAGGTGGTTACCAGGAAGAAGATGAGCAATATGAATGAGATGTCAGCCGTTGAAGAGGCATTCAATCCCGGTACTTTTCTTTTTCCCATTGTCTAATTACGCTTTTACTTTATTAAGAGCTTTAAATACACCGAAGAAACCTACAATTGTAAGTGCCACCGATGCAAAAAGAAGTACATACTGAACATAGATACATACGTCGCTGAGAACAAGGCTTGCCTTGTCATCGAACAAAGTATTGTCAGCCATTCTGATGGGCTCGTCAGAAGCAAGTGCATACGCACCACCGAAGAGCGCAAAGATAAGAACCAATGCAACAACGGCCTTGATAGCCTTGCCGGGTTCGTTCTTCAACAGACCGATAAAATCTGCGATAACGAAGAGAGCCACGCAAATGATTCCTGCTGCTACCAAAGCATACATCCAATACATGAGCAGGTCAGTAAACTGCGGGTCAACCACAGAACTGCCGTTCAATGTAGTGTAGTTGTCGTAACCAACGAAGAAGAACAGGCCGAGAACGACTGCTGTCACCACCATCAGTGCGACAAATACGTATGTTGATAATTTATTAATTAAAGTAGCTTTCATGATAATTTAATGATAAAGTCTAAATTACTTCTTGAGGTTATACTTTGTAAGAAGGTCGAGGAGTACGATAGAAGAGTCCTCCATGTCAGCTGTGATAGCCTCGATTTTACCAAGTACGTAGTTGTAGAACACCTGAAGGATAAGAGCTACGATAATACCGTAGATAGTTGTGATAAGAGCCACTTTCATACCACCTGCAACGACTGTAGGAGAAATGTCACCTGCACGCTGGATGTCGTCGAACGCCATAACCATACCGATCACAGTACCCAAGAATCCGAGTGAGGGAGCCATCGCGATGAGAAGTGTAATCCATGAACAACCTTTCTCGAGGTTCATAGCCTGAACGCTACCGTAAGAAACAACTGAACGCTCAACTACATCGAGACCCTCGTCGATACGCATAAGACCCTGATAGCAGATAGAAGCAACGGGACCTGCTGTGTTGCGGCAGATAGTCTTAGCCTTCTCAACATCCTTAGCCTCGAGTGCCTTAGCAATCTCTTCCATCAATTTCTTTGTGTTTACCTGTGCAAGGCTGAGGTAAACGATACGCTCGATACAGAAAGCAAGACCGATGATCATAGCAACAGCAACCAAAGACATGAAGCCTGCGTCACCCTCGATGAACTTAGTCTTGATAGTTTTGTGGAAACTTTCGGGTTCAGCCTCCTCAACGGGAGCGGGAGTAGTAGTCTCAGCAGGAGCTGAAACGTTAGCAGTAGAATCTGATGCGAGTGAATCAACCTGTTCGGTAGCCTGCTCGCTCTGAGCACCATCCTGTGCGAGGATAGACTGAGTTGTTCCAAATGTGAACAATCCCAACATTGCAACAATTGCAAAAAGCTTTTTCATTGTGTGTTAATTTTAGAAATTGTTATTTAAATTAATTTATAATTTTATCACTAGTCTGCTGATTTATTAGCACTTGCGGAAAGAGGGGGATTCGAACCCCCGATACGCTTTTGGCGTATACACGCTTTCCAGGCGTGCCTCTTCAGCCACTCGAGCACCTTTCCTTAAAATATCGGAAATGCGGTGCAAGTTACAAAAAATTTGTAAATCGCGCACTATTCCGCCACAAATGTAACCTTTTTTTTTCAATTAAACAGCTTTTATACTAAAAAAAGGGAAACATTTTTAATATAGCACCATTTTACATGGTAAAAACGGTAATTTCAACAATAATATTATATAAGGATAAGGAAAAATTGCTATCTTCGCGTTGCATTGTCAAAAAAACACCATGAGCTTGATTGATTACATAAATCCTTACAGTTGGGCTGTCGCCATCAGGAATTTTGCTTTTGACGCCGGGTGGCTCGAAAGCAAAGAGTTTGACCTGCCGATAATTTCGGTGGGCAACCTTACGGTGGGCGGTACAGGGAAAACCCCTCACATCGAATATATAATCAATCTGCTGAAAGAGGAATTTCGCATTGCCACGCTGAGCCGTGGTTACCGACGCAAGACCAAAGGTTTTTTCAAAGCGACAGAGGCTTGCAAGGCAACCGAGGTGGGCGACGAACCGGCGCAGATAAAAAAGAAGTTCCCTTACATAACTGTTGCAGTAGACGAAAAACGTGTAAACGGCATCGAGCAACTATTAAAAGAGGAGAAAAGCCTCGACGCGATACTGCTCGACGATGCTTTTCAGCACCGTTACGTCACCCCTGGACTGAGCATATTGCTTGTGGACTACAACCGCCCCACATGGAGCGACAATGTATTACCATTCGGGCGATTACGCGAGACAGCCACAGGTATCAAACGTGCCCATGCAGTGATTGTCACCAAATGTCCCGCTGATATCAGTCGTGAAAAGATGGAGCATTACAAAAAGATGCTCGGTGCCAAAGAGGGCACTCCGATATTTTTTTCCACTGTATGCTACGATGAACCTATTGCGATATTCGATGTTAAAGAAAAGAGATGCGAGATAAACAGCAACTCCGAAATTTTGTTGCTCACAGGCATTGCGCGTCCCGAGCCTCTGAAAAAGGAGCTTGAACGAAGAGGCGCCAACGTTACGCTGATGAAATTTCCTGACCACCACCACTTCACAAGCGCCGAGCTAAAAGAGATTGCATCGAAATTCGAGTCGCTCCCCGCCGCAAAAAGAAAGATAATCACCACCGAGAAGGATGCAGAGAGAATAGTTGGTCGCAACGACCTGCCGGTCATCATCAAGGAGAATATATACACAATACCCATAAAGGTGAGAATTATGGAAAAGGAAAAAATGTTTAACCAAATAATTGTCGATTATGTTAGAAAAAATCAAAGAAACCGCTGAATTTTTGAAGTCGGTAATGAAGACTCAGCCCGAGACAGCCATCATTTTGGGCACCGGGCTCGGAAGTCTGGTAAACGAAATTACAGACAAGTACGAAGTTCAATACAAAGACATACCCAACTTCCCCCTCTCGACAGTTGAGGGACATTCGGGCAAGCTCATCTTCGGTAAGCTGGGCAACAAAGAGATAATGGCTATGCAGGGTCGTTTCCACTACTACGAGGGTTACTCTATGAAAGAGGTTACATTCCCCGTGAGAGTGATGCGCGAGCTTGGCATCAAGACACTCTTCGTCTCTAACGCCGCAGGCGGTATGAACCCCGACTTTATCATCGGCGACCTGATGATTATCAATGACCACATAAACACATTCCCCGAGCACCCCTTACGCGGAAAGAATATCGAGTATGGCGACCGTTTCCCCGACATGAGCAAGACCTACGACCCCGAGCTTATTGCAAAGGCTAAAGAGGTGGCTGCTGAGAAGGGCATAAGAGTGATGGAGGGTGTTTATCTTGGAACACAGGGCCCCACTTTCGAGACTCCCGCCGAGTATGTAATGTTCCGCAGAATGGGTGGCGACGCTGTGGGAATGTCCACTGTACCCGAAGTTATCGTTGCACGCCATTGCGGCATCAAGGTGTTCGGCATCTCTGTTATCACCGACCTGGGTCTCGAAGGCGTAGTTGTCGAGGTGAGCCACGAAGAGGTGCAGAAAGCTGCCGACGAGGCACAGCCCCGCATGACAACCATCTTCAAGGAACTTATCAACAGATCTTAAGACACCGTTTCACAAGAAACAACCGAACAAGAGATTATGAACGAAACACACAGAACAGAAATTGCCACACTCGGCGAGTTCGGTCTTATAGAGCATCTTACGTCAGGCATCACTCCCGTTAATGCAGAGACATTGACGGGAGTGGGCGACGACGCCGCCATCCTCGCATTCAAAGAGGAGGAAGAGGTGCTTGTAACCACCGACCTTTTGATGGAGGGCGTACATTTCGACCTCACATACGTTCCGCTGAAACATTTAGGCTACAAGGCTGTCATGGTGAACCTTTCGGACATCTACGCCATGAACGGAACACCCAAGCAGATAACTGTATCCCTTGCGCTGAGTAAGAGATTCTGCATAGAGGACATGGAAGATTTCTACGCGGGAGTGCGCCTTGCATGCGAACGCCACGGTGTAGACATCGTGGGTGGCGACACAAGCTCTTCGCTCACAGGACTTGCCATAAGCATCACAGCCATAGGCACTGCTCTCAAAGGCAAGAGCGTGAAGCGCAGCGGCGCAAAGGTTACCGACCTTATATGCGTGTCTGGCGACCTGGGTGCAGCCTACATGGGGTTGCAACTGCTCGAACGCGAAAAGATTGCCACAATGGACAAAGAGGGCATGCAGCCCGACTTTGCAGGTAAAGAGTATATTCTGGAGAGACAACTGAAGCCCGAAGCGCGCCGCGACATCATCGAGCGTCTGCGCGAGGCTAACGTCACCCCCACAGCTATGATGGATATATCAGACGGTCTTTCGTCGGAACTTATGCACATATGCAAGCAGAGTAACGTAGGCTGCAGAATATATGAGGAGAAGATTCCCATCGACTACCAAACAGCAGTGATGGCCGAAGAGCTGAACATGAATGTAATTACATGTGCCCTAAACGGTGGCGAGGATTATGAACTACTCTTCACAGTGCCCATTGCCGACCACGAGAAGGTGGCGGGAATGAAAGATGTGCGCCTCATTGGACATATTGTAAAAGAGGAACTTGGCTCTGCACTCATCACCCGCGACGGTGTGGAGATGGAGCTGAAAGCTCAGGGATGGAATCCTCAGAAAAAATAGGAAACACAAAAAACGGCAAATACAGATGTTTTTTCACCACCTGATACAGACAATTTTTCTTCTTGCAGGAGCGACCTCGCTATTGGCAGCACTGCTCGACTGGGGGTGGTTTTTCAACTCAAAAAACGCCGAGCCCGTTGTGAAAGCATTGGGCAGAAGAAATAGCCGATGGCTGTACGGAGCATTAGGAATAATTCTTATTGCCGCAGCCATCGGCTTTTACTATCGCATAAAAGAATTATAATCAACAGCCAAAAAAGTAGTGCACCTTTTGCAAAATCGGCTCCGAGCCGCATGCAAGAGCAACTGATTTTCGCCCAAAAATAACATTTTTAGCACTAAAATAAGGCATTTCGCCCCAAAACTGCACAAAATAGAACAATTTGTGCAGTCACAAAACACACTCATCATACTTTTGCATCGGTAAAAACAGAAACCAATTTTATGACCATGCAATATTTTATAAAGACATTTGAAGAGAGTGTGAAAAGCTGTTGGAACAGCCCCGCACTCAACGACTACAAGAATGAAGTCATCACATACGGCGAACTTGCAAAAAAGATAGAGACCATGCACCTTGTGTGGAGAGCCGCCGGGCTGAAAGAGGGTGACAAAATATCGCTCAACGCACGCAGCAGTGCAAACTGGGCAACAACATTTATGGCTGTAACATCGGGCGGATATGTATCGTGTCAGCTTTTCAACGGCTTCACACCTGCCGACACCCAGAACATGGTGAACCACTCGGACACCAAGATACTCTTCACCGAAAAACCCATTTTCGACGGAATGAAATTCGAGGAGATGCCACAGCTCATTGCAGCAATAGACATGAGAAACATGGAGCTGCTGGCAAGCCGCGAAAACTTTGCCGAACTCTATTCACAGGCAGACAGACTCTTCGCCGATGCCCACCCCAACGGTTGGAGTGCTGCGGATGTGGAGTACAAAAACCGTGCAATGGACAACCTCTGCTGCATAAACTACACATCAGGCTCAACAGGTAACCCTAAAGGAGTGATGCTGACAGTAGGCAACATCAGCAGCAATGTAGATCTTATCCCCAGATATTTCCCTTATAGAAAAGGTGATAACTACTTGAGCATACTTCCCTTTGCCCACATTTTCGGAATGTTGTACGACATGTGCGCCTGCATGTGCCTGGGAATGCACCTCACTGTGCTGGGTCTGCCCCCTGCCCCATCTATTCTGAAGGATGCCATGCAAAGCGTTTCACCCTCTACTGTGATGATGGTACCCCTGGTACTCAAAAAGATGACAGAATATGCCGCCACCGAAATTGCCGCAGCAGGCGGGGAGCTGGAAAAGGGGAGCAAAGAGTATTACGCAACCCTTCGCAACAAACTGCTCACATATTTGGGTGGTAAGGTAGAGATTATAGTAACTGGTGGTGCGGCACTGCCCGAAGCATTGGAGAATATGCTCATTGAGAAGTTGCAGTTGCCCCTTGTTACAGGTTACGGAATGACCGAGTGTGGCCCCACAATATCATTGGGAAAACTTGGCAACTATAAGCTGAAGTCGTGCGGAGTGCTTGTAGACTGCATGGAGATAAAGATTGAGTCGACCGACCCCCGCAACATCGTTGGCGAAGTGCTGGTAAAAGGAAGCAACACATTCGTGGGATACTACAAGAATGCCGAGGCCGACCGCGAGGTATTCACCGAGGATGGTTGGTTCCGCACAGGCGACCTGGGCACCATAGACGAGGATAACAACCTGTTCCTTGTGGGACGCAACAAGAGTCTTTTGCTTGGCAGCAACGGCGAGAATGTCTACCCCGAGGAGATTGAGGTAAAGCTGAATGTATTACCATACGTAGCCGAATCGCTTATAGTACAACGTGGCGAGAAATTTGTTGCACTCATAGTGCCCAATGCCGACCAGATGGCAGCCGACAACGTTCCTGCCGAAAGCATCAGCAACATCATGAACGAGAATATCATTGTCCTGAATAAGGCGATTCCAGCATTCTCGCAGATTTCGGGTTATGAGCTTCAAGCGGAAGCCTTTGCAAAGACTCCGAAAGGCAGCATCAAAAGATTCAAATACGCATAACAAACAGTACCCAAACACAAAGAAGCCCGCTTTAAACGCGGGCTTCTTTGTGTTTATAACCATCGGCTATCGTTTCATTTTTATAATGGTATAAGAGTAACGGGGGAAGGTGTATTTAGCTCCGTTGCGAGGCAGTGACGTTTTCTTCACCTTGGGCGAGACATTCATCTTGTTATCGACAGTATTTGTCTCGGTAAGGTCGCAACCACCGATGCTCCACACCTCGACCTTACTCTTGTATTTGAAATTCTCAATACTAAGTTCGGCAGTCTGGTCATGCTCTGAAATATTTGCAACATAAACAAAGAGTGAGTCGCCGGCGTCGTTCATCTTGGCAGTAACATCGAGGGTCTTTTCATCGCTGCTCG
>JAZRFE010000023.1:0-5342 GCA_045661205.1 Bacteroidaceae bacterium
GCTCTGTGTCTCGGCGGGCAACATGTTCAGCGCGTCTCCTATCTTTGTTGTTACGGCTCTTTCAGAACCCTGTGCATTGGCGTTGAGACCAAAGAACAGTGCAACGAGGAGTGTAAGTATGATACTTTTATATTGTCTCATGTCTTTTTATTATTAATAAGGTTAGAATTTCCAAGGACCTCTCATGGGCTGGTAAACAAGTGCGTTTGCTGCCTCGTCGTTTACAAACTCCTCTTTCTCAGAGTCGAACTCGAGGGTGCGGTTGAGCTGCAATGCAACGATACCCATGTTTACGAGTGTACAACTGCGGTGTCCGTTCTCCTCGTTAAGAGCAAACTTCTGACGTGTTCTTACGCACTCCTCGAAGTCTGTGTTCTGGGGCAGGGGATCGGGGAACTCAGCGAGTTTCTTCTGCCAATCGGGAATGTCACATACGAAGTTGTTGTATACGTTACCTTTGGGACCTGAGATGTAGGGAGTGTTGGGGTTACCGTAGTCGCCTCCCCAAAGTACAATCTGGCAACCGTCAGCGTATGTGTATGTGATTGAACGCCATGTGCCGATTGCATCTGAGTGCTGCTGGGGTGCATCAACCTCAACCTTAACAGGGCTCTCGTTGTCCTTGCCCAGGAAGTACTGAACGGGGTCCATATAGTGCTGACCCATGTCGCCGAGACCACCACCATCATAATCCCAGTAACCACGGAATGTCTGGTGTACGCGGTGTGCGTTGTAGGGCTTGTAGGGAGCCGGGCCTAACCACATGTTGTAGTCGAGTTCCTTGGGAATGGGCTGGGGCTCGAGTTTGTCCTTACCTACCCAGTAGAATTTCCAGTCGAAACCGGTGTGTTTAGAAATTGTAACCTTCAAAGGCCAACCGAGAAGACCGCTTGCAACGAGCTTCTTCAAAGGCTCAACGGGTGTGCCGAGTCCATAGAATGTGTCCTTGAAACGGAACCATGTGTTCAAACGGAACACGCGGTTGTTCTGCTGTACTGCCTCGCGTACTTTTTTACCCTCACCGATGGTACGTGTCATGGGTTTCTCACACCAGATATCCTTACCTGCCTTTGCCGACTCGATAGCCATCAAAGCATGCCAGTGGGGAGGTGTGGCGATGTGAACAATGTCAACTTTGGGGTCGTGAACCAACTCTCTCCAGTCAGAATAAGCTGAGGGGTTAGCATCACATTTCTTGTCACCGGCTGCGGCTTTCTGCTTTGCGAGGTCGAGACCCTGCTGCAAGTGGTTAGCATCGCAATCGGCGATTGCAACCAAACGTGTGTTTGCGTAGCCATAGTGTCCGCGACCCATACCACCAACACCGATGATACCTTTTGTCAATTGGTCACTTGGTGCAATGTTGCCATTGCCACCCAATACGTTCCTGGGAACGATAGAAAGCGCTGCTAACGCTCCTGAGGCTTTTAGAAAATTACGTCTGTTAATAGCCATTTTTCTATAAATTTATAAAAGTTATTTTGGGTATATACTATTATCCAAATTTAATCCTTCAAAGGTAACTAAAAAAAATGATAAAATAGGTAAGTATTCCCAACAAAAATTACTTTTTTGTGTTAATGTGTGCGATTGTTACATTTTTGCGTATGATTTTCGGAACTTTGTAGTAATTTTGCCGAGATTTTGAAAATCGGCTCTTTTCCGGTTTTTGTATTAACAAGAATGTGAACTATATTTTATAATTTATGCTTAATATTGTAATATTTGGTGCTCCCGGCTCGGGTAAGGGTACTCAGAGCGAGCGAATTTTGGAAAAATATGGCATCAACCATATATCGACAGGTGACGTGCTTCGCGCCGAGATTAAGGCCGAGACCGAGCTTGGAAAGACTGCAAAAGGCTTTATCGACCAGGGACAGCTCATACCTGACTCACTGATGATAGATATACTTGCGGCCAAACTCGATGGCTTTGTAGATAGCAAAGGTGTCATCTTCGACGGTTTTCCCCGCACTATTGCACAGGCCGAGGCGCTCAAAGTGATGCTCAACGAAAGAGGTCAGGATGTAACAGTGATGCTCGAACTTGATGTTCCCGAGAATGAGCTTATGGAGCGTCTCATCAAGCGCGGCATAGAGTCGGGCAGAACCGACGATAACGAAGAGACAATCAAGAAACGTCTTACCGTTTACCACAACCAGACCGCTCCCCTCAAAGAGTGGTACAAGAACGATGGCAAGCACTCATACATCAACGGTTCGGGCGAACTCGACCGCATCTTTGCCGATATTGTAGCTGCTATCGAGGCGAAAAAGTAGACATTTCCTCAAGGTATTGAACAATTTGCTTTATGGCTGAATCGAATTTCATTGATTATGTAAAAATAGTATGCCGTTCGGGTCGCGGAGGACGCGGTTCGGCGCATCTTCATCGTGCAAAATATATTCCCAACGGAGGTCCCGACGGTGGCGACGGAGGTCGTGGAGGCGATATCATCCTTCGCGGTAACCGCAACTATTGGACACTGTTGCACTTGAAGTATCAGCGTCACGTCTTTGCAGGAAACGGTCAGGGTGGCGGCATCAACAAAAGCACCGGTGCAGCCGGCGAGGACAAGATAATAGATGTTCCTTGCGGTACGGTTGCCTATAATGCCGAGACCGGTGAGTTCCTGTGCGATGTTATGGAAGACGGTCAGAAAGTCGTTCTCCTTAAAGGTGGTCGTGGAGGCCTCGGTAATGTGCATTTTGCCACTCCCACACGTCAGACACCCCGTTTTGCACAGCCCGGTGAGCCTATGCGTGAAATGACGGTGACGCTCGAACTGAAACTGCTTGCCGACGTCGGTCTTGTGGGTTTCCCCAACGCGGGAAAGTCCACGCTGCTCGCATCAGTCTCTGCTGCAAAGCCCAAGATTGCAAATTATCCCTTTACCACACTCGAGCCTAACCTCGGAATTGTCTCTTATCGCGACGGAAAATCCTTTGTAATGGCCGACATCCCCGGAATTATCGAAGGAGCGAGCCAGGGTAAGGGTCTTGGTCTGCGTTTCCTTCGTCATATTGAGCGTAACTCGTTACTGCTCTTCATGGTGCCTGCCGATGCCGACGACATTAAGAACGAATACGAGATTCTTCTTAACGAGCTTGCTACATATAACCCCGAGATGCTCGACAAACAGCGTGTTCTTGCCATTACCAAGAGCGACCTGCTCGACGACGAGCTTATGGAGATGCTCAGCGAGAATTTGCCCGATGGTGTGCCTCATGTCTTTATCTCTTCGGTTACAGGCATGGGTGTTTCCGACCTCAAAGATATTCTGTGGCGCGAGCTCAACAGTGAGGACAACCGTATGCTTGCTGTCAAACGCGAGGAGCTTGTTCATCGCAATTACGATGCAGGCATGATTGCTCGCGACTTTGCCGATTGGGAACCCGACTTCATCGACGAAGAGGCAGGCGACGAGGAGTATTACGACGAGGATAACTACGATGAATACGATTTTGACGAATAAAAAGATTATAATACCAACAATAAATAAAAGCAAAGCGACGCAACCTTCAGCAGTTGCGTCGCTTTGCTTTTATATTGTGGCTGCAAGCGCTCGGCGCGAGCGGAACTCCGAGAGGGAGTAGCCTGTGTGTCGTTTGAAGTATCTGTTCAGATAAGATTGGTCGGGGAAGTGGTATTCTCCTACAAGCTCCTGATAGGTTCTGTGTGTATACATCAGTGCCACCTGAAGCTCCACTATCGTGTATCGGTCAATAAGTGTCTTGGCATTTTGTCCCGACGCACGTTGGCACACTGCATTCAAATGTCGGGTAGAGATGTTCAGTTTCTCGGCAAAGAATTGCACCGAACGCTCCTCTCTGAAATGCTTTGTTATAAGGTCGCGGAACATCAAGAATGTCTTTTCCTTGTCCTCGAGTCCCAAATCCTTTCTAACCTGTTCGTTTGATGTTGTCTTTTGTGCATGCTGTGCATACAGCAGCAGAGCATTTGCCGACAGGATGATGTTCTTACGGCAGTAGTCGGTGTCAGGCTTTATGCAGTTAAGCTCGTCTTCGATAATCTCCGCTTGCTTGAAAATGTTTGCGATGAATGCCTGTTCGTTGGATGTCCCACGTCCTTTGTAGGGGTGGCAGGTGATGGATTGTATCATTTCGGGGCTGAACGAGCAGCGTGATGCAAGCCATATATCCTCGGAAACGCCCAAGAAACGTGTCGAAAAGTCGCTTGTGATATCGTGTACTGTAATGTTGCTTCCTGTTGGGCAAATGGCTATGTGGCCTTGCGTGAATTTGAAACGGTAGCCGTCTATGGTTATGACTGCTTCTCCACTCTGACACCAAAAGAATGTCGTGAACTGCAATGTGTACGAGTGTTGCACAAACTGTTGCAGAGCCGAGGTTATTGTCGAGAACCCCTGTTTTGATAGTTTTTCAAAGTAGTGATTGTTCATTGTGTATATGTTTTTTCTGAGGCGCCTTTGGTTTTTTAGCTATTGGCTTGTTCCCTGCGTGCTCTCCTCTTTTCGCGTTTCTTTTTTATGATGTTTTTCACTCTTTTAGCTCCGTACACCGAACCGTAAACAAGATATGTTCCACCCCAAAAGATTATGGCAAGGCACAACAGTGTGAGTATGGATAATTGGCTGTCGGCTGTTGCTTGCACAGCGTTGTTGTGTGTGTAGGTCATGTACATTATGTAGAAACCTATTGCTGTCACCGCATTGAGCAAGGTCAGCACTATTGCTGTTGTTTTTGCTGTTTTTCCGCCCGTTATGGGGTATAGAGAGAAGTATTGAAGCCCCGACTTCTTCTCTATCTTCATAAAATAGAGCAGCCAGGGAAACATGAGCAGGGCATATGCTGTGCAGAGAGCTGTAACGATGATTGTCTCTACTTGCAGAATGTCGAGGTCGGTGGGGGAGAGAATCTCTTGTGTAACTTTGTGTGTGGCTTCAAAAAAGAATCCCGAAAACACAATGGTTGTGAACAGCAGTATTACTGCTGCCACACCTACAATCTTCACTATTTTGATTGTTTTCATCGGCTCGGTGGTTTTTCGGTTAAACAAACATCCATCGAGTACTAACTTTGTGGAGCTGGAGGGAGTCGAACCCTCGTCCAAACGAGGAAACAATATGCTTTCTACATGCTTAGCATCCGGTTGGTTTTTCGAGCCCAAGCAAGACCGGCGCCGCCTACTTGTGCCTTATCCTCTAAAATTTCACCGTAACGACGAGGCTCGTCACGATTAGTCCCGAATTTGCTGCACCACCTTGTCGGATTGCCTCGGAACAACTGCGTCCGGGTGATGTCTCGTTCCAACACCTGGTGTCGGAATAAAGCTAATCTACTATACTTCGATTAAGCAGC
>JAZRFE010000024.1:0-12043 GCA_045661205.1 Bacteroidaceae bacterium
ATTCGGTACAAACGACTTGACACAGATGACATTCGGTTACTCACGTGACGATATCGCTAGCTTCCTCCCCGTTTACTTGGAGAAGAAGATCTTGAAGGTAGACCCCTTCCAGGTACTCGACCAGAATGGTGTAGGTCAGCTCGTGAAGATGGCAGTAGACAACGGTCGCTCTGCACGTCCCGACTTGAAATGCGGTATCTGTGGTGAGCACGGTGGTGAGCCTTCATCAGTTAAGTTCTGCCACAAGGTAGGCCTCAACTATGTATCTTGTTCACCCTTCCGCGTGCCCATCGCACGTTTGGCTGCTGCTCAGGCTGCTGTTGAGGAATAATCCAAATAACATACAAACTAATCAAGGACTCACCTCTGCATGGAGGTGAGTCCTTTTCTTAAAACGATAAGGCAAGTTGTTTACCAGCATTCGTCCGTCTATCGTACAGCCTTTGCAGATTCAACTCAATCTAACAAAAAACGGAAACAATAAAAAAACATAATGAATTTAAAAATGATTTGCCTGGCCCTGCTGACGATGTTATTCGTCTCAGTCAGTGCCGCCGAAACCGTCATCTGACAAGGTTCGAAACAAATCCAAAGCTGGAGCGACGTACTCAACATCGATGGCAGTAAGCTGAGCGATGTCAAGGCCGATGACGTGCTACACCTAAGCATCACAGCCTCTGCCGGAGCACAACTGCAAGTGTCATGGGGCAGCAGTTGGACGAACTTTGACGGATTGAATGCACTCTCCATCAATGGTGATTTCGAGATGATAGTGACCTCGCAAGACATCAACCGCCTACGTCAAGGCATCCACATCAAGGGTACAAACTTCACATTGACAGCTGTAACACTCAAAACCTATGATGGCAAATACGAGACACTATCTGAAGAACTCTTTGCTTGGAACGACATGTTACTTAGTGGCGCTGTGCAGGGGGAGACTTGTACGGTACGTCTGAAGCCCTATGGTGGAGTAGGATGGTACTGGCAGGAGCCCAAGGACCTAAGCAACTACGGCAGCATCGCCATCGACCTGTTACAGCCTGCATCTGAAACAATGACGGTCCAACTATTCTACAATGAGAAGAACGTGAAGAGCCAAACCATCGCTAGGGGCGAGACACAATGCAACATCAAACTTAGCACAGCCCACAAGAAGGCATACAGCGTGAACATAATATCGGAAAAGGCTCAAATAGCAGCCATCGGCAGTGTGAACCTTACCGACAAACAGGGAAACATCGTACCGACTGCGATAAGTGGATATCCCGCTGACATCCCGCAGATTCTCTCCATGGAATACTACAACACGGCAGGTGTACTCCTCAGTCAGCCACAGCATGGAATCAATATAATAAAGATTAATTATAAAGGAGGACGGACGATCGTTCGGAAAGAAATAAGATGAAAAAATGGTTTTGTGTCCTAGCGTTGATGGGGCTGGTGTTCACTGTCAATGCACAAATAGATGAGACTCCTGTTGACCCTGATGCCAACGAGGAAACTCGTGAATTGTATCGCTACCTGCGTAATGAAGTATGGGGCAAGAAAGTACTTTCGGGCTGTCAGGCTGAATGGAACTACAACATCAACGATGCAGAGCGCATCAAGGAGGCCGGCGGCAAGTATCCTAAGGTGAATGTGTTCGACTTCCAGCACTTCGAGCAATCGTGGATTAACTACCGTACAACCACCGCTAAGCAGTGGCACGACGCCGGCGGCATCGTTTCATTCATGTGGCACTTCAACATGCCACTAAACGCCTTTGCCGAGCATAAGAGCGGTTGGGAGAATTTTTACAATCATGGCGAGAAGCCTTGTCACATCCTACCCTCGAGGTGTACCACCGAAGGAACATTAGAGAACAAAATCTTCCGCCGCAAGCTGGAGGGTGTGGCCAGTCTGCTGCTCTACTATCAAAGCCAGGGAATACCCATCATCTGGCGCCCCTTGCACGAGGCTTCAGGAGGCTGGTTTTGGTGGGGGACAGAGGACGGAGAGGCCTACAAGAAACTCTACATCTATATGTTCGACTATTTCCGTGAAGCCGGCATCCACAATCTGATATGGGTGTGGACTTCGCAGCTTGACGATGAAGATTGGTATCCCGGCGACGAGTACGTAGACATCGTGGCTCGCGACGGCTACCCGCAGAACAATACCACTCACATATCGCAAGCTGCTGACTTTCTCAAGTTGCGACAGAGCCATCCCAACAAGATGATTGCCATGGCTGAATGCAACAGTGTGCCTTCATGGGAGAATATGGCTCAAGACGGAGCGCTGTGGCTGATAGTTGCTCCATGGTGTGGTGGAGGTGCTTTCGATCACGGCAACACCGATGAGTTCTGGCGCCGGTTCCTTGGGAATGAAAATGTAATTTCAAGAGAATAATGATAAGTGCGTCAAAACATTCCCCTTTCTAGGAGGAACTGTTTGCCACTCTGTTTGGGCAAGAGATTAGCCGTAGTCCAAGTTGCAGTTGAGGAATAATAAGAATTCTCACAACAAAACAACTTCGGCGGTAAGTTCAGAACTTACCGCCGATTCTTTAATATATAATAAGTACGCACACGATAAAAAAACTGCGCCACATTATGCGACGCAGATTTAGACATTATTTAATTTTTGTTCTTGCGGAGTTTACTTTTTATCCTTGCGACCAAAAAGCGAGAAATGAACGTAGCGCTTGGGCTCTTCGCGCAGATTCTGCAACAACGCCTCGGCCTGTTCACATGTGGTACAGAGCTTGTGATAGAGCATTGTATCGTTGAGCAGCATTCCTACTGTTCCATCTTTGGAATTGAGGGTAATGGTAAGCTGTTCGATATTGCGAAGTGTATTGTCGAACTGCACTGCAAGTGCCTTGTAATCGACCTCTTTCAACTGTCCACTCACTGCAAGCATATCATCCTCGAGTTTCACCATGCGTTCGGTGATGGCGGGAACATCCTTTACCAACAGTTCATTGATGCCGTCGGTTGTTTTCTTAAGCTCCTCGGTGAGCACTGCGGTATTCTCCAATGTAGCATTAATAGCAGGATTGGAAAGCAGGGCGTTCAGTTTACAAAGAAGAGTATCTATTTTGGGCATCATGTTGTCGAATGCAGGAAGTATTTTTTCTGAAGCAACTGTTGCAATACCTTTGTCGGGAACGCCAAGCAATGTGTCGCCGGGCGCAAGAATGTCGTTGCTCTTACCAAGCACCAAAGAGATATCTGTTCCACCAAGCATGTGGGTGGTGATGATTGCATAGCTGCCCGCAGGAACCTTCATGCGCTCGTCAATCTCCAAAGAGACAACTATATTACCGGGGTTCTCGTAGTCGTAATCGATGTTGCGAACATTACCCACACGATAACCGTTGATATACACAGGGCTGGAATTTACCAACTGACAGACATCGGGGAACTTCACATAATAGTTATTCTCGATGCTGAAAAGATTTATTCCTTTGAAGAAATTTATAAGGAAATATATTATTACTATCGCCAATATTCCGGTGACACCTATGAGCAATTCTCGTGAAAATATCTTTTTCATTATTTTTTCTGTTTCTGTTTAAACTCTCTTATGGCCTCTTGTGTATCTATTTTTTCGCCATTGCGAAAGGCTATAATAAACGCCTCCTTGAACTTATTCGCAATTTTTTTACGCAAAGCCACTATTTCATTGTAGTTCTGCGAAGCACCATAAGTATATTTATATAATCCTTTCTCTTTGTAAAAATCGGCATTCAACCCTTTCAGACGTTTGTCTTTAGCTGCAAGTTTCTTATCGGAAGCGAGTATCTGCACTTTGAACACAGGAGCAGAAGAACTACCTACTGTTTGTTTTGTTTTTTGAGGTTTTTCCGTTGTCTGAACTGACGGCGTTGTCACTGTCTTGCGGGGTTTTGCCGATGCGCTCTTTACGGTTGCACCGTACTGTTTATAATAAGAGGAGAAGCCTTCAAAGATACCTTTTGTGAGGGCTTGCTGTCCCGACGAGGAGCTAAGGAAGGCCTCTTCGGCAGAGTTGCTTATAAAGCCAAGCTCGACTAGAATACTGGGCATCGCCGTCTGGTGGAGCACAAGGAAACCCGCGTTGGAGACTCCTCGGTTGATAAGTTTGCTGCGTCCAACCATCTTTTTTTGGATAGCCTCGGCGCAATAGATGCTTTTCTCCATGTCATGACTGCGGATAAGCTCGAAAATTATATAGCTCTCGGTGGAGCGAGGGTCGAAACCTTTATATGTCTCTTGAAAATTATCCTCGAGAAGTATCGCCTCGTTCTCGTACATCGCAGCCTTTTTGGCCTCGGCACTGCTACCCGAACCAAGAGTAAACGTTTCACAGCCTCGCGCCTTACGCGATTTTGAGGCATTGGTATGAATGGAGATGAAGAGGTCGGCCTTGGCTCTGTTGGCAATAGCAGCACGCTCCATCAGGGCGATTCTTTTGTCGGTCTTGCGGGTGTAGATGACATTCACTTCGGGAAAAGCATTGTTTATCATCTTGCCCAGCGCCAAAGCCACGTTCAGGTTAATGGCCTTCTCTTTTGCTTTGCGACCTACTGCACCCGGGTCGTTGCCACCATGTCCCGCATCTATCACAAGTGTAAAGGCGCTCTTACTGTCGCGTGCTGAGACAGCAAAAGAGAGCATCGGCACAAAAGCCAACAGCAACAACACAACAAATATATGATAAGTGCGATTCACAGCGTTACCGACATTAGAACAAATTCGCTGTAAAATTACAAAAAAAATCCCACCCGCACGCGTACTTTATACAAAATAAGCAAAAATTGAGACATGTTAAATAATTACACAATAAAAATAAAGCCGTTTATTGATTGTTTTGCTACTGATTTGCACTATCTTTGCAGTTATGAACACAAACGCAGACAGCGTTCGTGACGTGTAAAGATTAAAGAAACATTAAACTATATAAAAGACTTATGCTGACGCTTAAAGTTATTACCCAGGAGACAGAAAAGGTATTGAAAGGGTTGGAAAAAAAGCATTTCAAGAATGCAAAAGAGACTATTGACAAAGTATTGGAATACGACAAAATACGTCGCGCATCGCAGGGCGAGCTTGACACCACCTTGCAGCAGAGCAAACAGCTTGCTGCAAAAATCGGTCAGTTGATGAAGGAGAAAAACCTCACCGAGGCCGAGCAGGTTAAGCAGCAGGTTGCCGAGCTTAAAGAAAAATCGAAAAATTTGCAGACTGCAATGGACGAGGCTGCAACAAAAATACAGGAGATTCTTTACACTATCCCCAACCTGCCCAACGACAATGTACCCGAAGGTGTAGGTGCCGAGGACAATGTTGTTGAGCGCGAGGGCGGAGAGGTCCCCCAGCTTGGCGAGGATGCACTCCCCCACTGGGATCTCGCAAAGAAATACGACCTTATCGATTTTGAGCTTGGCGTGAAGATTACAGGTGCAGGATTCCCCGTTTACAAAGGAAAAGGCGCGCGTTTGCAGCGTGCGTTGATAAACTTCTTCCTCGACGAAGCACGCGACGCCGGCTATCTGGAGGTTGAGCCCCCCTACGTGGTGAACGAGGCATCGGGCTATGGCACAGGACAGTTGCCAGACAAAGAGGGCCAGATGTACCACTGCACACTCGACAATCTTTATCTTATCCCCACAGCCGAGGTGCCCGTTACAAACATCTACCGCGATGTTATCCTCGACGAGAAGTCACTTCCCATTAAGAACTGCGCTTACTCGGCATGTTTCCGTCGCGAGGCCGGTTCATACGGTAAAGATGTACGCGGATTGAACCGTCTGCATCAGTTCAACAAGGTGGAGATTGTACGCATTGACACTCCCGAGCACTCTTACGAGTCGCTCGACGAGATGATTGCCCACGTAGAGAACCTTGTTAAGAAGTTGGAGCTTCCTTACAGAATACTTCGTCTGTGTGGCGGCGACATGAGCTTCACATCGTCTATCACATTCGACTTTGAGGTCTTCTCGGCTGCACAGGAGCGTTGGCTTGAGGTTAGCTCGGTATCAAACTTCGAGTCTTACCAGGCTAACCGTCTGAAGTGTCGCTACCGCAACGCCGAGAAAAAGACAGAGCTTTGCCACACACTCAACGGCTCGGCTCTCGCACTCCCCCGCATAGTTGCCGCCATCCTTGAGAACAACCAGACACCCGAGGGCATCAGAATACCCAAAGTGCTTGTTCCCTACTGCGGCTTTGACATTATTGATTAAGAAACACCACAAAACTATAAAGCAATGTATCAGATAGTTTCAAAAGAGCAATTTTCGCAGAACGTATTTCGTTTGTGCGTAAAGGCACCTCTCATTGCACGTGCCTGCCGCGCCGGAAACTTTGTAATTGTAAGAATCGCAGAAAAGGGCGAGCGCATCCCCTTGACAATCGCTGCATCTGACGCCGAGAAGGGCACTATCACACTTGTTGTTCAGAAGGTAGGTCTCAGTTCTACACGTTTGTGCGAATTGAACGAAGGCGATAATATTCTCGACGTGGTAGGCCCCCTGGGACAGCCCACACACATTGAGAATCATGGAACAGTGGTGTGCGCCGGAGGTGGTGTTGGCGTTGCCCCCATGTTGCCCATCGCAACAGCTCTGAAAAAAGCCGGCAACCGAGTAATCTCGGTACTTGCAGGTCGCAGCAAGGAGCTTATCATTCTCGAGAAAGAGGTACGCGCCGTTTCTGACGAAGTTATTATCATGACCGACGATGGCTCATACGGCGACAAAGGTCTCGTTACCGAGGGTGTGGAGCGCGTCATCAAACGCGAGAAGGTGGACAAGTGTTTCGCCATCGGCCCTGCTGTGATGATGAAATTCGTCTGCTTGCTGACAAAGAAATATGAGATTCCCACAGAAGTATCGCTCAACACCATCATGGTAGACGGTACAGGTATGTGCGGTGCTTGTCGCGTAACTGTGGATGGAAAGACCAAGTTCGTGTGCGTTGACGGCCCCGAGTTCGACGGCCACAAGGTGGATTTCGACGGAATGCTCAAGCGCCTCGCTGCTTTCAAAGACGTGGAGCGCGACGAGATTGCAAAATACAACGAGGCACACGAGTGCCAGGCAGAGCCTCAGAGCGAAGAGGAGGTACTCACAGATAGAAATGCAGAGTGGCGCGTTGCCCTTCGTGCAAAAATCAAGGCTAAAGATAGAACAAACATCGAGCGTTGCGAGATGCCCGAGCTCGATGCAAAATATCGCGCTACCAAACTACGCGAGGAGGTGAACACCGGACTCACCGAGGAGATGGCACTCACCGAGGCTCAACGTTGCCTCGACTGTGCAAACCCCACATGTATGGAGGGTTGCCCCGTAAGCATCAACATTCCTTCGTTCATCAAGAACATTGAGCGCGGCGAGTTTGGCAAGGCTGCAAAAGTACTGAAGATGACAAGCTCACTTCCTGCTGTGTGCGGTCGCGTATGCCCCCAGGAGAAACAGTGTGAGTCGAAGTGTATGCACCTGAAGATGGGCAAGAAAGCTGTTGCCATAGGCGCATTGGAGCGTTTCGCTGCCGACTATGCACGCGAGAATGGCGAGACAGCCGTTCCCGAGGTAGCACCCTCAAACGGTAAGAAAGTTGCCGTTGTAGGTTCGGGTCCCGCAGGTCTCTCATTTGCAGGAGACATGGCGAAGCTGGGCTACGAGGTTACAGTATTCGAGGCTCTTCACGAGATTGGCGGTGTGCTGAAATATGGTATCCCCGAATTCCGTCTGCCCAACGCCATTGTAGACGTGGAGATAAAGAACCTCGAAGACATGGGAGTGAAGTTCGTCAAGGACTGCGTGATTGGAAAGACACTCTCTATCGCCGACCTTGAAGCTGACGGCTACGAAGGTATTTTTGTTGCTTCGGGTGCAGGATTGCCCAACTTCATGAACATTCCCGGCGAGAATTCCATTAATATCATGTCGTCAAACGAATACCTCACTCGCGTAAACCTTATGGACGCCTCGAATCCCGAGAGCGACACCCCCATGAGAATAGGTAAGCGTGTAGCGGTTATCGGTGGTGGTAACACAGCTATGGACTCTGTGAGAACAGCATTGAGACTTGGTGCCGAGAAAGCGATGATTATCTATCGTCGTTCCGAGGCCGAGATGCCCGCACGTCTCGAAGAGGTGAAGCATGCAAAAGAGGAGGGCGTGGAATTCCTCACCCTGCACAACCCCATCGAGTACATTGCCGACGAGAATGGTTGCGTTAAGCAGATTGTTCTGCAAAAGATGGAGCTTGGCGAGCCCGACGCATCAGGTCGTCGTTCACCCGTACCCATCGAAGGTGCAATAGAATACATCGACATAGACACAGCAGTTGTCAGCGTAGGTGTATCGCCCAACCCGCTCGTTCCCACATCGGTTGAGGGATTGGAGCTTGGCCGCAAGAACACCATTGCAGTAAACGAAAAGATGCAATCGTCGATACCTACAATATTTGCCGGCGGCGACATTGTACGAGGCGGAGCAACAGTTATCCTAGCTATGGGTGACGGACGAAAGGCTGCTGCATCGATGAATGAGATGCTTTCGACAAAATAATTTATAAAAACAGAAAAAACGGAGCTAGGTATTTTTACAATGCTCCGTTTTTTATTCAAGACAAGAAGAATGAAAAACGTATTATCATTATTGACATTGCTGTTGCTTATAGTTGCATGCGGAAAGGTAACACCACCCGCAAGCACCGGCAAGAACATACTCGACAGCATCCCAAAGGAGAAGCCTGTATTGGAGGAGAAGTACACCCTCGACAAGGCAAAATTCGCCCAAATCGTTGATGTAACTTTCAACAATGGGACAGTGCAGCATTCACAGTTGCCCCAAGGCGTGTATGCGCAAACCGACGGCAAGAACATACGCATCGTATCGCAAATTGCAGGGGTGGAGTTCCGTCTTGCAGGACAAAGCAACGACGGCAGTTTTGCCATTGCAAGCGACAGTTCGGTACTTGTGACACTCAACGGCCTTGCACTTGCCTCACGCACCACTCCCATGAAGATAGAATGCCGCAAGGTTGCTTATCTGCAATGCACAGAAAACACAACAAATTACCTGATGGACACCCATGTGGAGGGTGACACCGAAAAGAACGCGGCTGCCATTGAGACCATCGGCGAAATAGTTATGTGTGGCGGTGGCAAGCTGGCTCTTTGTGGCAAACGTCGCTACGCAATGCACAGCAACGGCCGTCTGCTGATAAACGACATCACCATCGTGGTGGAAAATTCCGTTCACGATGCAATATCCACCATTGGCGGAATTGCCATCATTAAGGGTAACCTGAACATCAGTTCCACAAAAGATGCCATCAAAGCAAAAAAAGGTAACGTGCTCTTCTTCGACGGAAACGTATTGCTCAACCCCACAGGCGAAAAGGGCGACGGCATACAGGCCGAGAACATTTATATGTACGGAAGCAATATATCGATAAAGACCAAAGGAGACGCTTCGCGAGGATTCAATGCGAAAGGCTCGGTGTACATTCTCGACGGTGTTCTCTCGGTGCTTTCCGAAGGTGGGGCAACCTTTGCATCCAAAAAGGCAGATTACAGTTCTAATGCCTGCATCAAGTGCGAGAAAGAGCTATACATTGGCGGAGGCTATCTGAACCTCGAGAACAACGCCACCGCCGGCAAGGGCATAAACTGCAACGGAAAATTGCAGATGAACGACGGTATTCTGCTCGTAAGAAACTACGGCGAAGATATTGTACACCCCACAATCGCCGACGCCCACGCATCGGCAAAGGGTATAAAGTGTGACAGCACAATAGCAATCAACGGCGGAAAGGTAGAAGTACTTGTATTCGGCAATGGCGAGCGTTGCGAAGGAATGGAGTCGAAGGACGAGATTTACATCTCGGGCGACGCCAACATATATGTCTACGCATCAGACGATGCTATAAACAGTGGTGGCAACCTAATAATGAACAGCGGTAAACTGTACGCATACTCGGCAAACAACGATGCTATCGATGGCAACAAAGGAATCATCATCAACGGCGGAACAGTTATTGCCAACGGTAGCGGCAGCCCCGAACAGGGTATCGACTGCGACTTCGACGGCAACCTGCGCGTTACAGGTGGAACAATCGTTTCGATAGGTGGTCTGGTGGGAGACAAGCCCAACATTCCGCGCAACAAATTATCAACACAGCAGAGTGTGGTGTGGAGCGGAACAGAGTTGCAACGCGACAAATTCATCAACCTGTGCAACGACAAAGGAGAGGTTATTCTGTCGTACAAGCTGCCTCGCAGCCTCGGCAATGCAGGTGTGCTAATATCGTCGCCCCTGCTGCGAAAAGAGAGCACATACACACTCTCGACAAGCAACAGCGCCACTGGCAGCAACCACATGGGCAACGGACTCTTTACCGAGGGTAAATGCTTACCCGTCGAGGATGCAAAGAGTTTCACAATTGAAGAGCTTATTACAAAAATTGATGACGAGGGCAATATAGAGGCAATAGCTGCCGACACAACAGATATAACCAAAAGAATGATGCCACCACCATTTGGAATGGGAGGCGGTGGACCGGGAATGCCACCTCCCTTTGAAGGCATTCGCGGGAAAGACGAGGGCTACAATGTAAACAACCTCCCCGGCGGAGGTTGGTAATAAACAATCAAAGGTGTTGATTTTTAAAATTCAACACCTTTGATTGTTTATCTCCTTTTGAAGCTCGGCCAGAAAGCGAGCCGCGTGCGCACCATCCATCTGCGTGTGGTGAAATTGGAACGACACTGCAAGCGTCGTCTTTAACAGCCCTCGCCTATACTTTCCCCAAAAGAGGAATGGGTTATTGAAAATGCCGCTGTACATTCCCACTACCCCATCGATATCACAATCGACCAACGCCGAAGTTCCTATAATCATGCTCTGCTGCGAAAGGTCGTGGTCGGTGCAACTTTCAGCCACTTGTGCCGTCAAACGCATATAATCATCATTAAAAATAGTTCGGTTGTCGGCAAGAGGAAGATCACACGAACTAACTTCGCCTTTGCTATTGGCTACAATAGTATTCACCGCGATAGTATCATACTGCATCAGTTTACCACCGACGGGAAGCATATAAAACTCCTTTACCCTGCTTGCTGCCCTGCCTATACACCAACACATAAGCATGTTGAATTTAAGGCCTGTTTTTCGGCTCACCTTCACAAGACGCGACACATTCAGAGTCTTGAAAACTGTAACCATAGGCATAGGGGCATTCATCCACATTTCAAAGGCGTATGCACGTGTAGTCTCTTTGGGATTAACCTCTATCATACTGATACTTTGTTATGATTATACAAGAAAAAATATGGCCACTCTACTGAGCAGCCATATTTTATGAACTGTAAGTAAGAATATTATTAATTATTCTCAGCCATAGGAACTACTGAAACGTAGCTTCTGTTCTTGAGGCCTTTCTTGAAAGTAACAACACCGTCTACCAAAGCAAACAATGTGTGGTCGCTTCCCATACCCATGTTCTCACCGGGGTAGTGAACTGTACCACGCTGACGAACAATGATATTACCGGCTTTGCATACCTGGCCACCCCAAATCTTCACACCGAGTCGCTTACTAGCTGACTCACGACCGTTCTTAGAACTACCAACACCTTTCTTATGTGCCATAATACCTAAACTTTAAAAATTAACCGATAATTTCTTTTACTACGAGTTCTGTAAACTGCTGACGGTGACCGTTGAGTTTACGATAGCCTTTACGACGACGTTTGTGGAACACGAGCACCTTGTCACCCTTAACCAATGTGGGGTCGATTGTGCGAGTCGTAACGATGTTCTTGCCATCCTTAGACTTGCGAACGATGTTCATCTCACGAACATTGCCGATGTAGCATACTACTTTTGCGCCCTCTACTGTGGGAGCACCTACTGTGATTGCACCGTCTTTGTCAACCAACAATACGCGGTCGAACTCTACGGTTGTGTCATTCTGAGCACCTTTGATGTGGTGCACGAACAGCTTCTTACCAGCCTCTGCCTTGAACTGCTGTCCGTTAATCTCAACAATTGCGTACATTTA
>JAZRFE010000025.1:0-94221 GCA_045661205.1 Bacteroidaceae bacterium
ATACGTTACCGAGGGAGTGAATGACATGCCCTCGACACTGAGTAAGGTGCTGTATGTGGAGCTTGTTGCACCCGAAGGTTACGTTGTAGAAACAAAAAAATACAAACTCGACGAAAAAGGAACGTGCAACGGAGAGTTTGAGCTGAAACCACTGCTACTCTCGGGATATTATGAGGTGCGCGCCTACACTCGCTACATGCTCAATTGGGGCAAAGAGGCGGTGTTCAGCAGAGTGTTCCCCATTTTCGACAAGGTGAACGGTAACAATTGGGACTTTAAAAATATGCTCGACCGTCGCAGAGGATTCATGTACCGCGGCGAGTGGGTGTCGAGCGACCTTCCCGAACTTGACATTAAATTCTACCCCGAGAGCGGACACTTGATAAACGGCATTGAAACGACCGTAGCCTACGAACTTCGCGGCGAGGATGGCATTGCGGGAGAAGATACCATTTACATTTATGCAGAGAAGAGCTTGCTGCAACGAAGCCTGCCCACCCACGCAGGTAAGGGAACATTCAAACTGACTCCCGAGGCGGGAGTAAAGTACCACGCAACTGTCAAGCGTGGAAAGAAAGAGCATAAATTCGACCTGCCTAAAATTGAGAAAGAGGGAGTAGCAATTGCTGTAAAAGAAGAGGGTAACAATGTAAGCATAAAAGTAAGCAACAACATCGAAACATCCACAGCCCTCGGCTGCGCAGTGCTGCACCGCGGAGAACTTTCTCATTATCAGAGCTTCTACTCGGAGAACAATGGAAAAATAATAACCATCGACAAAGACTCCCTGCGCGAGGGAGTGAACCGTGTGATTGTATTTGTAGACGACAGCCTGCCGCTTGTCGAACGACAGTTCTTTGTGATGCACGAGAATATTCAGCCGGGAGACCGCGAGAGCGCAAAACTGAAAATCACTGCCAATGGCGAGCCTTTGCACAAACTATCGCTGAAGCCTCACGAAAAATTCAGCGTGGTGGTAGAACGCGAGGATGGCAAGCCCATCGAAGATAACGCAGAGCTGTCGCTATCTATCAGCGATGCGGCGGGAAAGCAGCAGACATCGTACACACATAATATGTACAGCTACCTTTTGCTCGGCTCGGAACTTAAGGGCTACATCCCCGACGCAGCACGTTACTTCGACATTGCTAACAAAAACCGCGCAAAAGAGCTCGACCTGCTGATGCTTACCAACGGCTGGACTTCGTACGACTGGAGCAAACTGGCAAGAAAAGAGATAAAACTCGACCAACCATTAGAGAAGGGAATAACCGTAAAGGGTACTTTCTACAAGAAAGAGAAGAACAAGAAATTTGGTCAACTTGGTCGTTTCACACTCATTCCGCAGAAAGATCTTAACATGAAGTTTGAAATATGCTACAAAGATAGCACCATTTTCAATTACGAATTTGCATCGGACAAAAAAGGAACGTTCCAACTGCAGACCGAGGATTTCTACGGCAAAAAGATTGGAGCAATAACCCCGCTTTTGACAGCCGACCAAATGGTCGATTCTATCTATTCATACTCTCTCGACCGCTACTATTCGCCCACTTTTCGTCTTTACGACTATTGGGAGCGCCACATGGGACTGCCACTCACCGACAAGGAGAAGCAAGAGCTCGAAGCAAAGAGTATAAAGTTGCGCCCATTCGAGTATATGCTTTCATCTGTGGAGGTAACTGCTGCCCGAGAATTTGAGCGATACAGCCGCCCGCCCCACAGCGAAATGCGTTTCGACTACCTTGACGAGTGGGAATACGCACAGGATGTAACCTTCTTGCAAGACTCCAAAGACCACGACAATGCAGACAAGGAGATTCAGCGACGTATGGATAGAGCCGAGAACGAAGAGGAGTATATCACATTGTTGGACAACGAAACAACAGGTCTCTCCAATATAATTACCTGGAGAATTACAAGCGATGTTCCCATGATTAAATATTTGGGCAATGTCAGATATTGGAGTCCTGTTGAGATAAATATGAAAGGTATGGGCGGCGGAGGCGTTGGTGACGCGCCGACCCGCGACCCCAACGATCTGAAAATACCTTATCAGATGTTCCCCAACGCCTTCACTGCTGCCGACGTTGTGCGCAGTGCCATCATGCGCCACAACTATAACTGGGCCTACTGGATACAGTTGATGGTGGTGGCAGGCGCCTACAACCCCGACTCTATACCTCGCCCCGACAATGATTATCTGAAAGGAAAGAACTCTGTAAAAATGACAAACTTCAAAGAGTTTGTGATACGTAGCGACAAAGGCACACGCGAACAGTTTGAGAATTTGCAGCAGACGTGGACACGTAAGGGAAGAGCCATGGACAACAAGATGCACTACATGAGATTCTACATGGGATTCCTGTCGCAAATGTATGTTGACGGAATGGACGATTTTGATGGTTATCCTGGTCCGAAATTCCATTATCAGATAGAAAGTGGTATGAACAAAGGACGCTCATTCCCATTTAACCCCAACTACGTTGCCTGCATGATTCCTTACGAAGAGGGCGAGGAGCGCAAAGGCATCGTGCCCGACTTGCATACAGGCAGCGTCAAACGCTACACCTCGATACAGGGTTACAGCGAGAGCAAGCAGTTCTACTCGCCCGACTACAGCCGCGAAAAGCCCGACGAACAGAAAAAGGACTTCCGTCGCACGTTAATATGGGTACCATCGGCCAAAACCGCCAATGGAAAAGCCATCGTAGAGCTGTGCAACAGCAGTGTAGCAAAGGAAATAAATGTAAATGCCGAGGGCTACAACAACGGAACAATCTACGGCAGCGACCTTAATATCGCCACACGCACACTCACCGACGAGCAGAGAGCTATTGCCAACCAGCCGCCGACAGCCGCACTGCAAAACAACCCCGCAATGCTTGCCTATTGCATGAAACTGATAAACGACGGCCAAAAGCTATACAATTCTCAGGAATATACCGCCGCATTCGAGAAGTTCCACGATGCGGCAGCAATGGGCGAGCCAACAGCCATCTATCTGACTGCCATCTGCTACTCATACGGACAGGGAACAGAAAAGGATAGCATAAAGGCATTTAACCTTTACCATTCGGCAGCCAACAGCGGCATTATCCCCGCGTTGCATCAGCTTGCAACATGCTACAAGGATGGCAACGGCACAAAGAAAAACAATGCCCTTGCGCTTAAATGGTACACCGCAGCAGCCGACAGCGGACTTATGCGTTCAATGAGCATGCTCGCAAAAAGCTACGACGAAGGCATCTTCACCGAAAAGGATAGCGAAAAGGCCAACGAGTGGTACAAAAAAGCGGCAGAAAAAGAAGAGCCTTACGCAATGTACAAGGTTGCGCGCATATACGAGCATAACGACTCGGTTGCCGGCAAGAAAGGCAAGGAACTGCGAGATGCAGAGGCCATTAAGTTGTTTAACCGCGCTGCCGAGCTGCACAACATACAGGCGCAGATGAAGCTTGCCGAGTTCTACGGCAATGGCCGCTATGTAAAAAAGAGCAAGAAACTGCGTTTCGACTGGCTGCTGCATGCTGCCACAAGTGGCAACATTGAGGCTCAGGAACTTATTGCCGAATGCTACGAAAAAGGCCGAGGAACAAAGAAGAACAACCCCAAAGCATATAACTGGTACAAGAAGGCCGCCGCACAAGGCAGCGAACTTGGAAAGATAAAAGCCAAAGAGTACGAGTTGTTCAAGTTCTACAAATAAAACTTATTAAAAACAGAGACTATGAAACTGCGAATAACCAACATACTTATACTGCTGTGCATCGCCTGTTGCGCGTGGGCACAATCGCCACTCGACACGCTTGCAATGCGAGCCATTATGGTGAACCAACTGTTCCCACAGGAGAGAGTCTATCTGCACTTCGACAACAGCGCATACTACTTAGGCGAGAATATGTGGTTCAAGGCATACGTTACCGAGGGAGTGAAAGACATGCCCTCGACACTGAGCAAAGTGCTGTATGTGGAACTTGTTGCACCCGAAGGTTACGTTGTAGAAACGAAAAAATACAAGATTGACGAAAAAGGAACATGCAACGGAGAGTTTGAACTGAAGCCACTGCTACTTTCGGGATATTATGAGGTGCGCGCCTACACCCGATTCATGCTCAACTGGGGCAAGGAGGCGGTGTTCAGCCGAGTGTTCCCAATTTTCGACAAGGTGAACGGCAACAACTGGGATTTCAAGAACATGCTCGACCGTCGCAGAGGATTCATGTACCGTGGCGAGTGGATTTCTTCGGAACTGCCCGAACTTGACATTAAATTCTACCCTGAGAGCGGACACTTGATAAACGGCATTGAAACGACCGTAGCCTACGAACTTCGCGGCGAGGATGGCATTGCGGGAGAAGATACTGTTTATATTTATGCAGATAAAAAGCAAATTTTAAAGACTCTACCCACCCATGCGGGAAAAGGAACTTTTACATTAATGCCACAAGCAAATGTAAAGTACCACGCAGAGGTCAAGCGTGGAAAGAAAGAGCATAAATTCGAGCTTCCGAAAATTGAAAAAGAGGGAGTTACCATTGCCGTAAAAGAAGAGGGTAACAATGTAAGCATAAAAATCAGCAACAACCTTGAAGCATCGACAATGTTAGGTTGCGCAGTGCTGCACAGGGGCGAACTTTCGCATTATCAAAATTACAGTTCCGAGAATGACGGGAAAATAATAACCATCGACAAAGACTCTCTGCGCGAGGGTGTGAACCGCGTGATTGTTTTTGTAGACGACAGTCTGCCCCTTGCCGAGCGTCAGTTCTTTGTGATGCACGAGAATATTCAGCCGGGCGACCGCGAGAGTGCGAAACTGAAAATTACGGCCAATGGCGAGCCGCTTCACAAACTCGCGTTGAAGCCCCACGAAAAGTTCAGCGTAACAATAGAGCGCGAGGATGGAAAGCCCATAGAAGAATATACCGAACTTTCTCTTTCCATCAGCGATGCAGCGGGCAAGCAGCAGACGTCATACACCCACAATATGTACAGCTACCTTTTGCTCGGCTCGGAACTTAAAGGCTATATTCCCGACGCAGCACGTTACTTTGACATCGCGAACAAAAACCGCGCAAAAGAGCTTGACCTGCTGATGCTCACCAACGGCTGGACATCGTACGACTGGAGCAAACTTGCAAAACAAGAGGTCAAGCTCGACCAACCGTTAGAGAAGGGAATAACTGTAAAGGGCACTTTCTACAAAAAGGATGAGGTGCAGACTTTAGGCAAGTTAGGTAAATACACACTTTATCCACAAAAAAGACATGTCACAAAATTTGAAATTTGCTATGAGGATAGTTTAGTAACCGCTTATGATTTTATAACTAACGACAATGGAATATTCCAACTGCAAATAGAGGATTTCTACGGTAAAAAGATAGCGGCCATCACTCCCCAAATGAGCGGAGAGCAGGCACAGGATTCAATATTTACCTTTGCCCTCGACCGCTACTACTCTCCCGCGTTCCGTCTGTATGACTATTGGGAGCGACACACAGGCTTGCCCATGACCGACAAGGAGAAGTTGGAGCAGGAGATGCGCAACATCAAGCTGCGCCCGTTCGAGTATATGCTATCGCCTGTGGAGGTGACAGCAAAGAAAGAGCACGAACGATACAGTCGCCCTCCCCACAGCGAGATGCGTTTCGACTATCTTGACGAGTGGGAGTATGCGCAGGATGTTACATATCTCACCGAGAGTCGCAATATGGGTTTCGAAATAGACGAGTTTATAAACAACGAAGTTATTAACGATACCACCGCTATGTCACCCCTAAGTGGATATATAAGCTCGACAAAAATCCCGTGTGAAACCAACTTTATTAAATATATAAACGGTGAACGATATTGGAATTATAATATGCTTACAACACAGGCACCAGCCACGGGCTATGTAGACCCTTGGGTAATAGAGAGACAAAACCCATTCTTCCTCTTGTCGCCAAAGCCATTAAGTCAGTTCATAAATTCATATACTGCCGAAGATGTTGTAAAGAGCGCCATGAAACGCCACAACTACAACTGGGCATATTGGGTGCAACTGATGGTGGTGGCGGGAGAATATAGCCGCGACTCCATTCCTACCAACGACGACGAATATCTGAAAGGTAAAGACGCACAAAAAATGGGCAATTTCAAAGAGTTTGTCATACGCAGCGACATTGGCACACGAAAACAGTTCGAGAACACTCTGGGCAAATGGACCAAAAAAGGCATGACATTGGACAATAAAAAGCAGTATGCAAAATTCTACATGGGCTTTCTTTCGCAGACAAACATAAACGCCAATGAGGGCATCGACGGATATAAAAAAGCCGATGTGCACAATGCTTTATACAGGACATTGACAAGAGCTAAAAGCGAACCGTTCCACCCCAACTATGTAGCCTGCATGATACCCTTCAAAGAGGGCGAGGAGTATAAAGGCATCGTACCCGACCTGCATGTAGGTGGCATAAGACGCTACACATCGGTGCAGGGTTACAGCGAGAGCAAGCAGTTCTACTCGCCCGACTACAGCCGCGAAAAGCCCGACGAGCAGAAAAAGGACTTCCGTCGCACGTTAATATGGGTACCATCGGCCAAAGCTACCGACGGAAAAGCGATAATAGAGCTGTGCAATAGCAGTGTAGCAAAGGAGATTAATGTAAATGCCGAGGGCTACAACAACGGAACAATCTACGGCAGCGACCTCAACATCCTCACACGCACACTCACCGACGAGCAGAAAGTTGTTGCAGAGTCAATGAAGTCATCCGCCACCAACAACCCCAAAGTGCGCGCACACTGCTTGAAAATAACAAATGAAGGAGTGGCACTCTACCGCGAAAAAGAGTACAAACGCGCCTTTGAAAAGTTCAACGAGGCGGCAACACTCAGCCACCCTGCCGCAATGTTCTACGCAGGTGTTTGCTACACAAACGGCGAGGGAACAGAGGTAGACAATAAAAAGGCGTTCAACATGTTCCGCGCAGCAGCCAACGGCAAGAACATTGCTGCTATGCACAACCTCGCAAACTGTTACATGCAGGGATTGGGAACAAAGGCAAACAACAACCTTGCACTCAAATGGTACACCGCAGCAGCCGACAGTGGCAATGTGCGCTCTATGAGCATGCTTGCAAAAAGTTACGACGAGGGCATCTTCACCGAAAAGGATAGCAAAAAGGCCAACGAGTGGTACAAGAAAGCAGCAGCGAAAGAGGAGCCTTTTGCAATGTACAAGGTTGCCCGCATGCACGAGTATGACGACTCGGTTACCCGCCTTAAAGGCAAGGCACTGCGCGAGTCGGAAGCCATAAAACTGTTTACCCGCGCTGCAGAGCTTGGCAATGTACAAGCGCAGATGAAACTCGCCGAGTGCTACGGCAACGGCCGGTACGTGAAAAAGAACAAGAAAAAACGTTTCGAGTGGTTGATGCACGTTGCCAACAACGGTCTGATGGAAGCACAGGAGTTGGTCGCCGAGTGTTTCGAGAAGGGGCGAGGCACAGACAAAAACCACCGAACAGCATATAACTGGTACAAGAAGGCCGCCGCACAAGGCAGCGAGTTTGGAAAAATAAAATCCGAAGAATTTGAGTTATTCAAATTCTATAAATAATTTTCGTAAATTTGCCCATACTATGAAACTGCGCATACTAAATATATTTCTATTGCTCTGTGCCTTTGCAACGCTGAAGGCACAGTCGCCACTCGACACGCTGGCGATGCGTGCCATAATGGTGAACCAACTGTTCCCACAAGAACGCGTGTACCTGCACTTTGACAACACTGCATATTACCTGAACGAGACTATGTGGTTCAAGGCGTATGTCACCAGCGGCATTGCCGACAATGAGAAGGCGATTAGCAAGGTGTTGTATGTGGAGTTGTGTGCGCCCGAGGGGTATGTGGTGGAGACCAAGAAATACAAGCTCGACGAGAATGGCCGTTGCAACGGTGAGTTTGAACTGAAGCCGCCGTTGCTCTCGGGTTATTACGAGGTGCGCGCATACACGCGTTACATGCCCAACTGGGGTGAGGAGGCTGTTTTCAGCCGAGTGTTCCCGGTGTATGACAAGGTAAACGCAGATAATTATGAGTTCAAGAACATGCTCGACCGTAACCGCAGTTTCATGTATCGCGGCGAGTGGAAGACCAACGAACTGCCCGAGGCGGAATTGAAGTTCTACCCCGAGGGTGGACTTTTGGTCGAGGGAATGGAGACGACAGTGGCATACGAGCTTAGGGGCTACGACGGCGTGCATGGCGAGGAGCAAGTTACTATCTACGGCGACGACGAGGTGGTGGCAAGAAGTGTGCCGTTGGCTATGGGCATGGGTAGCTTTAAGCTGTTGCCCAAAAGAGGGGTGAAGTATCGTGCCGAGGTGGAGATGACACGACACAAGAACGGCAAGAAGAAAAAGTTCAAATTTTCTTTGCCTAAGGTAGAAAAGGAGGGCGTGGCGCTGACAGTGACACGCGACGAGAAGAATATTAACATTGCTATCAGGAACAATATTCCGGCTACTGCCGACCTTGGTTGCGTGATTGTGAACAACGGTTATATGCAGTTGTACGAGGCATTTACCTCTGACGACAAGGAGAAAACATTCAAGATGCCTATCGGCAGGCTTGCCGAGGGTGTGAACCGTGTGGTGCTTTTCAGCGACAGTGTGCCGCTGGCCGAGAGGCAGTTTTTCGTGATGCACGACTCTATTCTCACAGGGGATATTACCACTGTGAAGTTGAAGGCGAAGGTGAATGGGCGCGACCCGAAGGATATTATTCTGCAACCGCACGAAAAGATTACGCTCACTGTGGAGCGTGAGGATGGTAAGCCCATAGACCCCGACGCGGAATTTTCGCTGTCGGTGAGTGACGTGGATTACAGGCAGAAGATGTCGTATGAGCATAACATATATACTCATGCGCTGCTCGGCTCGCAACTGAAGGGTTACATTGCCGATGCCGAGCGTTACTTCGACCCCGAGAACGACGGGCGCGAGGAGGAGCTGGAGCTGTTGATGCTGACGCATGGTTGGACTTCGTACGACTGGAGCAAGCTGGCGCGTAGCCACATCGATGTGCGACACCATGCCGAGGAGGGAATAGAACTTTATGGCGAAATATATACGCGCCACCCCAATAACAAGATAGGAGAAAAGGGTACGCACCTGCTCTATCCGGTAAAATATGGCACTCTGAATTTAAAGTTCACACACGAGGGAGAAAATGCCACCTTGTACAAGTTCCATACAACTAAGAATGGTCGTTTCAGGATAAGAACCGAGGATTTCTACGGCATAAGAGTAGCTGAACTGTCACCTAACTATTTGCCCTACAAACCCAAAGAGTATAAAGGCATGCGCTTTGTGCTCGACCGCTATTTCTCGCCGTCGTTCCGTTTCTATAACTATTGGGAACGCAACAGCGGACAAGCATCGAAATTTGTAAAGGAAGATACCACCGTAACACAGTTGGGTGCTCATGAATTTCAACTTGCAGGGGTAGAAATTGTAGAGGAGAAGAAAGAGGACAAGCGCGCGCGACCTCCCCGCAGCGAGATAAGATTCAACTTTGTGGATGAGTGGGAGTATGCCCAGGATGTTACATACTTCAGCCTCAACCGCGACTTCGACACCACAAAGGTGGCCGTAAGGCTGAATGTTGCCAACGAGGGAAACATCGAGAACAAGAAGACCGATGTGGTGGAATATGGCGAAGAGGATAATGGCTCTCCACTGAAAGAGGAGGGCGACTGGGAGATATACAATACGTTGCACTCCACCAAAGAGCACTCGAATTTCTTTGCTATTACCAATACGCTGACACCCGCCAAAGTGTTGCAAAGCACATTCTGGCGATACAATTTCAACTGGACCTATTGGGTGCAGTCGATAGTTGTCAAGGGCGAGTACAACAGCGACTCGATACCACAAAAAGATGACAGTTATTTTGCCAACCGCAAGAAGTGGGGCTCGGAATTCTTGAAGAACACAATGGGATTCAAGGAGTTCACCATAAGAAGCGACGAGGCGTTGCGCACACAGTTCACCAATGATGTAAAGAACTGGATATATAAGGGAATGCCCCATGGACTCGACTCGCTGTTGGTCGAGGGATTCCTCACACGCCACTACATTCCCACGAAGGACAACAAGATGATTGACGGATTCCCGGGAAGCATTGTTTTCAGGCAGAGAATGAAAGGAACTTCGCTGGAGTTCTCATATTCACTCGAAAACAAAGCAGTGCCCATCGACCCAAACTACGAGAAAAAATTGAGCGATATAGAGGCTATGCGAGGACTTGGTAAGTACAGCCCTTACAACCCCAACTATGTAGCATGCTTCATCCCATACAGCGATACGGAGAAAAACCTGAAACAGATGCCCGACTTTTCAAAAGCCGACAAGATACGCTACACCATGCTGCGTGGCTACACCGAAAGCAAGCAGTTCTACTCGCCCGACTACAGCCGCGAAAAGCCTGACGAGAATACAAAAGATTATCGCCGCACATTGCTATGGGAGCCGACAGCAAAAAACGGCAGCAGCCTCTCGCTAACATTCTACAACAATGCCACAGCCAAGCATATAAACGTGGATATTCAGGGACGCAGCGCAAACAGCATCTACGGCAATGCCGCCAACATTCCCACACGCGAACAGAATGGCATCTCAAAGGAGGAGAGTGCTTATATGAAAATATGGAAAGAGCTGTCGAACAGTGAAATGTCGCCCGGCATTATTACAAAGTGCAAATACATGACCGAAAAAGGAAATACACATTTTGACGCAGGGCGATACGAAGATGCTGTAAAGATGTTCCGCGAAGCTGCAAAATATGGATACCCCGCCGCGGTTGCCAACTTGGGTAAATGTTACTACGATGCTCTGGGAGTGGCAAAAAACCGCGCGCTCGCCTTGCGCTACTTCAACATGGCAGCCGAGAAGGAGAACGTTCTTGCAATGCACCATTTAGGAGAGTATTTCTACAATGGAGAACTTGCCGACAAAAACGACTCGACAGCATATTCCTACTACATTAAAGCTGCGAACAAAGGCTATGCACAATCACAAAAGATGGTGGGCGCATTCTACGAAAATGGTATTTATGTAAACAAGGATGACGTGGAGGCACTGAAATGGTACAAACTCGCAGCCGAGCACAACGACCCAGATGCACTCTACAAGGTGGGTGTTCACCAAGTGGAGCAGGACTCTATAAACAAACTGAGCAAAGGTAAACTGCGTAAATCACCTGCAATAGACTACATGCGCCGAGCGGCACGCGGGGGCAACAAAAAGGCACAGGAGTTCATAGTGAAATGTTTCGCCGAAGGAAAGTATCTGAAGAAAAGCCCCAAGAAGAGTTTCGAGTGGATGAAGTCCATCGCCGACTTGGGCGACGACAACGCGCTGATGTATGTTGCCTACTGCTACGAAAAGGGACGCGGAACCGAGATGAACCAAAAGCGTGCATATTGGCTCTATAAACAGCTGGCCGAGAAAGGAAACGAATTTGCCATTGCCAAGGTGCAGGAGTATGATATGCTTAAATTCTTCAACTATAACAGCCCACGACCACCGGGCATGAAATAAAATACAAAAAAGTGGCTATGCGTTGCATAGCCACTTTTTTGTATTTTATTTCATCTTTGACGATATTTCGAGCATTCGCTCAATGGGCTGCAGAGCATCCTCGCGCAGAGTCTCATCGAGCTCTACCTGAGGCCACTCATATTTGAGGCAGTTGTAAAGTTTCTCCATGGTGTTCATGCGCATGTAGTCGCACTCGTTGCATGTGCAGCCGGGGGTGAGAGGTGTTGCAGGAGGTACGGGGATAAACTTCTTGCCGGGAATGCTTTTTTCCATTTCGTGCAAAATGCCACTCTCTGTAACAACAAGATAGGTATCGCACTCGTCGGTCTGGGCATATTTGAGGATGGCAGCAGTAGAACCGATGAAGTCGGCAAGGGCAAGAACACCGCTCTTACACTCGGGGTGGGCAAGAACCTTTGCCGAGGGGTACTGTGCCTTAAGCTCTACTATTTTCTCAATCGAAAAGCGCTCGTGTACGTGGCAACCGCCGTTCCACAAAAGCATGTTGCGACCGGTGATTGCATTCAGATAACCGCCGAGGTTCTTGTCGGGAGCGAAAAGAATCTTTTCGTCTTTTGGGAAACTTTCCACCACCTGACGGGCGTTGGAAGAGGTTACAACAACATCGGTCAAAGCTTTTACCGCTGCCGAAGTGTTCACATAGGCAACAACCTTGTATTCGGGGTGTTCGCTCTTGTAACGTGCCAAATCCTCGGCCTTGCAGGTGTCGGCAAGCGAGCAACCGGCGTTGAGGTCGGGGAGAAGAACTTTTTTATCGGGACAAAGCACCTTATTTGTCTCGGCCATGAAGTGCACACCACACATCACAATGATGTCGGCTGTTGTCTTTGCAGCTTGCTGGGCAAGTGCAAGGCTGTCGCCTACAAAATCGGCAACATCCTGTATGTCACCCGACGTATAATAGTGCGCCATGATTACAGCATTCTTCTCTTTGCACATACGTCTGATTTCACTCTTCATATCAATATCGGCAGGTACAGGCTCATCGACAAACCCGCAGTTTTTCCACGATTCTTTCATTTGCAAAATAAGATTAATCGAACAACAATTTACCACACATATTTGTGGCACAAAAAGTTAAAAGCAAACGGAACGAAAAATACGCCGCACGCTCTCTTTTCAGTTGCTAAGATAGCTCATTACTGAAAAAAAAACAACCTTACGGTACAAAAAAAGCTTATAAGGTGTTTCTAATTCTTAAAAGGGATTGTTCAGAACGTTGCCGAGAAGGAGACTCCCGCATCGCCACGCAACGTGGCAAACGGCACCAAAGAGAGTTTGTGTTCTCGTGCAAAAGGGGTGGTGAGAAGCATGGCACATCCCGTGCCGATGGCAGTTCCTGCAAGCACATCCCACGCATCGTGTCGGCGGGCATACACCCTACCCCACGCCACATATCCACCTACCAGATAGGCGGGAATGGCATATTTCCACCCATAGCGTTGTTGCAAAAATGTTGCTCCGACAAAGGCCACGCCCGTATGATTAGACGGGAAAGAGTGGGTGTCACTGCCATCGGGGCGTTCTTTGCTCACCGTGTATTTGAGTACATAGGCCGCAGCAACACTCGCCGCTCCACTGCCTACTAGCTGCCACATTCCCTCGTAATCCCTCTCGACAAGTGAGACTACCGCACCCGCCACCGAAGGCACAAACATTGCAACATCGGTAGAGAGCTCAACAACTCTGCGCGATTGGGCAGAGAGTGAACCACTGAATATAAACAATATGAATAGAAGGGATAAAAGGTGCCTCATGGAACAAGATTTTAATACCGGGGACAAATATAGCTAAAGGTGAGCTAAGAAAAACAGAGTTTATTTGATTTTTTATGCGTCTTTCACTATATTTGCAGATTATATCGAATTTTTGAATTCCACAACCAAAATAGAATAAGAACAAATATAAAATATACAGCTATGTATCTGCACAAAGAAATGGAGACGATGACACGTCCCGAAATTGAAAAATTGCAGCTGGAGAGATTGCAAAAGACAGTGCTCCACTGCATGAACTCTCCTTTCTACAAAAAAAGATTTGAAGAGAATAATCTTAAACCCGAAGATATAAAATCACTCGACGACCTGCGCAAAATTCCTTTCACAACAAAACAGGACCTGCGCGACACCTATCCTTTCGGTATTGCATCGGTACCTTTGGAAAAGGCTACGCGTCTGCACTCGTCAAGCGGAACAACCGGTAACCCCACTGTGATTCTTCACACTCAGAAGGACCTTGACGAGTGGGCAAATGCCGTTGCACGCTGTCTGCACATGGTGGGTTTGCGCCCCAGCGATGTATTCCAAAACTCGTCAGGCTATGGTATGTTCACCGGAGGTTTGGGATTTCAGTATGGCGCAGAGCGTCTGGGCATGCTGACAGTGCCTGCCGCTGCGGGAAACACGAAACGACAGATTAAGTTCATGACAGACTTCGGCACCACCGCCGTACATGCAATTCCCAGCTATGCTGCACGCATCTACGAAGTGATGGAGGAGATGGGCATCGACCCTCGTCGTGACACAAAGCTCAAGACACTTATCATCGGTGCAGAGCCTCACTCCGAGGAGCAGCGTCGTCGCATCGAGGAGATGCTTGGTGTGAAGGCTTACAACTCATTCGGTATGTCCGAGATGTGTGGCCCCGGCGTTGCGTTCGAGTGCACCGAGCAGAATGGTTTGCACATTTGGGAGGACTACTACATTGTAGAGATTGTTGATCCCGAGACATTGGAGCCTGTTGCCGAGGGCGAGGTGGGAGAATTGGTACTAACAACCATCAACCGCGAGGCAATGCCCCTGTTGAGATACCGCACACGCGACCTCACTCGCGTACTTCCCGGAGAGTGCCCCTGTGGCCGTCACCACAAACGTCTCGACCGCATGAAAGGCCGTAGCGACGATATGATTATCCTGAAGGGTGTAAACATCTTCCCCATACAGATTGAGACCATACTGTTGCAGTTCAAGGAGTTGAGCACCGACTATCTGATAACATTAGAGACAGTGGACACCAACGACGAGATGACTATCGAGGTGGAATTGAACGAAATGTTCACCGACGACTACGCACGTCTGCAGTCGCTCACACGCGAGATTACACGCCAGCTGAAAGATGAGATTCTTGTAACACCACGCATAAAACTGATGCCCAAAGGCGCGCTTCCCAAGAGCGAGGGCAAGGCGGTGAGAGTGAAAGACCTGCGCAAGACTTTTTAATTGAAACACTTAAAAAATAAGCTATATGACAGTACATCAGCTATCAGTGTTCATAGAGAACAGACAGGGAACATTGCAGAAAGTGCTCGACCTGTTGAAAGAGGGTAACATACAGTTGATTGCAACCACCATTGCCGACACCACCGAGTACGGAATTTACCGCATCATCTGCTCGGAGCCTACACGCGCCTACGAGACATTGAAGAATGCAGGTATTTCGGTAAACCTCTCGGATGTGTTTGCCATCAAGCTCGAGAATGAGGTGGGCCGCGCAGCAGACACCATCAAGCTGTTCAGCGAAGCGGGAATAGGTATTTCTTATCTCTACTCTTTCATGCTGGGCAACAACGGAATAATGGTGTTCCGCACAAACAATGCCGAGCGTGCGCGCGAAATCATCATCCTCAACAAGCTCAGCTTTATTGCCGAAAAGGATTTGTCGAAACTTTTTTAAATAATAAGAAGAAGGACTATACACAAAAAGCACTCTGTTAATTTACACGAGTGCTTTTTTCTTTCATATTTTATAGCTACATTTGTAGTTAGGAATAAACAAAGGTGGCTGTTTTAACAAAAATTCAAAATAAACAACCAAATGTATAAAATACATTTAACAAGTTAATCTTTTTGCTAAATAAACGGTCTTATACAAATAGAAATCAACAACAAGAAAAATACAAACACATGAACAAATTCATCAAATGGGGAATCGTAGCAGTCGTTATTGTCGGTCTTGCAATAATGGGCATACGTACATTCACCCCGAAAGTAAACGAAGAGATAAAAAAGACACCCGAGGCAAAGGGCAAACAGAGTCGCGACCTTAACGTAAAGGCAGTGGTACTTTCGTCAACAACCATCTCGGACGAGTTTTTCGTGAGCGGTAGCATCATCCCCGACGAAGAGGTGGACCTCTCGTTCGAGACATCGGGAAAGATTACTGAAATTTTCTTCAAGGAGGGTACACGCGTGTCAAAGGGCGACCTTCTTGCAAAAATAAACGACGCTCCCTTGCAGGCCGAGCTGAAAAAGTTGAAAGCACAACTGAAACTATACACCGACCGCATGTATCGTCAGAATGCGCTGCTTGTAAAAGAGGCTGTCAGCCAGGAGGCGTTCCAGGAGGCCGAGACCAACCTCGCCACATTGCAAGCCGAGATTGACAAGGTGGAGGCAAACATCGAGCAGACCGAGCTTCGTGCACCTTTTGACGGAATCATCGGTTTACGTCAGGTGAGCCAGGGTACATACGCATCGCCCACAACAACCATCGCCCGTCTGACAAAGACCAATCCCCTGAAGATAGATTTTGCAGTTCCCGAGAGATACGCAGGCACATTGAAAGCCGGCACTTCACTTTCGTTCACCGTCGAGGGCGACCTGAACGAGAAATATGCCAGGATTTATGCTCTCGACTCGCACGTGAACAGCGACACACGTACATTCAGCGTGCGTGCGCTCTACGACAACAGCAACGGCAAGCTATACCCCGGTCGCTATGTGAGCATCGCCCTCACCACACAGACATTTGAAGAGACGCTTGCCGTACCCAGCCAGGCTATAATCTCGGAGATGGGAGTGGACAAAGTGTTCCTCTACAAGAGCGGAAAGGCTGTACCTGTGGAAATTAAAAAAGGTGTCCGCACAGAATCGCTTGTGCAGGTGCTCGAAGGAGTTAATCCCGGCGACACAGTTATTACAACAGGTACTATGCAGTTGCGCACAGGACAGAAAGTTATTCTCGACAGTGTAAACAAATAAGAGGAGGAACCGACAATGAATATTTCCGAACTTAGCATACGCCGTCCGGTACTCGCCACAGTGTTGACACTGATTATAGTGCTGTTCGGTATGATAGGCTACATAAGCCTTGGAGTGCGCGAATACCCATCGGTGGATAACCCCATTATCTCTGTTTCGTGTTCTTATCCCGGTGCCAACGCCGATGTCATCGAGAACCAGATAACCGAGCCGTTGGAGCAGAACATCAACGGTATTCCCGGTATACGTTCACTGACGAGTGTCAGCCAGCAGGGGCAGAGCCGCATCACTGTGGAGTTTGAGCTGTCGGTAGACCTTGAGACTGCTGCCAACGACGTGCGCGACAAGGTGTCGCGCGCACAGCGTTTCCTACCGCGCGACTGCGACCCTCCGACAGTGTCAAAAGCCGATGCCGATGCAACCCCCATCCTTATGGTTGCCATCCAGAGCGAGAAGCGTTCGCTGTTGGAGATAAGCGAGATTGCCGACCTTACGGTAAAAGAGCAGTTGCAGACAATCCCCGAGGTGAGCAGCGTCTCTATCTGGGGAGAGAAACGTTACTGCATGCGTTTGTGGCTCGACCCCGTGAAGATGTCAGGTTACGGCATCACACCCATGGATGTAAAGAATGCTCTTGACAAAGAGAATGTGGAGCTGCCTTCGGGAAGCATTGAGGGTGACAACACCGAGCTTGCCATACGCACATTGGGATTGATGCACACCACCGACGAGTTCAACAACCTTGTCATCAGAGAAGACGAAGGCCGCATCATACGATTCAGCGACATCGGTCGCGCCGAGCTGAGCGCACGCGACCTCAAGAGCTACATGAAGATGAACGGCGTTCCTATGGTGGGCGTGGTTGTCATTCCCCAGCCCGGAGCTAACCACATAAACATTGCCGAGGCTGTGTACGACCGTATGGAGAAGATGAAAAAAGACCTTCCCGAGGATGTAACATACAACTACGGTTTCGACAACACCCGCTTCATACGCGCATCTATCGACGAGGTGAAGAGCACCGTTTACGAGGCATTCATCCTTGTGATTATAATCATCTTCCTGTTCTTGCGCGACTGGCGCGTGACACTCGTTCCCTGCATCGTGATTCCAGTGTCACTGGTGGGAGCATTCTTCATCATGTACGTCTGCGGATTCTCCATAAACGTATTGTCGATGCTTGCCATTGTGCTCTCGGTGGGTCTGGTGGTAGACGACGCCATTGTGATGACCGAGAATATTTATATCCGCATAGAGCGAGGCATGCAACCCAAAGCTGCCGGTATCGAGGGAGCAAAAGAGATTTTCTTTGCAGTAATCTCTACCACCATCACCCTGCTTGCAGTGTTCTTCCCTATCGTATTCATGGAGGGAACAACAGGTCGCCTGTTCCGAGAGTTTAGTTTCGTGGTGGCAGGCTCTGTGATAATTTCTTCGTTTGCTGCGCTAACCTTCACCCCCATGCTCGCCACCAAGCTATTGGTGCGTCGCGAGCAGCAGAGCTGGTTCTACGTAAAGACAGAGCCTTTCTTCGAGGGGCTGAACAGATATTACGCTCGCAGCCTCAACTGGTTCCTGCCCCGCCGCTACGTTTCAATTGTGATAATGATACTATCATTCATTGGCATTGGCTGGATGTGGACAAACATACCCGAGGAGATGGCACCGCTCGAGGACCGTTCAAGTATCACCATACGTACGATGGGTGCCGAGGGTGTAACATACGAATATATGCGCGACTACACAGAGGAGATAACCCTTTTGGCAGATTCACTAATGCCTGACGCGGCCTTTATAACCTCACGTGTATCGAATGGTGGCGGTAACATACAGATTACGCTGAAGGACATTAAAGAGCGCAACTACACACAGATGGAGGTTGCCGAAAAACTGTCGAGAGCCGTACGCACAAAGACAGACGCACGTTCGTTTGTACAGCAACAATCAACCTTCGGAGGCCGACGCGGCTCAATGCCCGTACAATATGTGCTACAAGCTACAAACATAGAAAAGCTACAAGAGATACTTCCGAAATTCATGGCAAAGGTATACGACAGCCCTGTATTCCAGATGGCCGACGTAGACCTGAAGTTCAGCAAGCCCGAGCTGAGAATAGAGATTAACCGCGAAAAGGCTAACCTGATGGGCGTAAATACCAGAGACATTGCGCAGACACTGCAATATGGACTCAGCGGACAGCGTTTGGGATATCTCTACCTCAACGGCAAGCAGTATGAGATTGTGGGAGAAATCAATCGTCAGCAACGCAACAGCCCTGCAAACCTGAAGTCAATCTACATGCGCAGCACCGAAGGCGATATGATACAGATGGAGAATCTTGTGGAGCTTATCGAAGGTATTGCACCTCCCAAGCTGTACCGTTACAACCGATTCGTGTCGGCAACAATATCAGCCGGACTTGCAGAGGGACAGACCATCGGCGACGGCCTCAACGAAATGGATAAGATTGCAGCAAGCACCCTCGACGACACTTTCCGCACAGCCCTTGCCGGCGACTCCAAGGAGTTCCGCGAAAGTTCATCGAGCCTGATGTTTGCCTTTGCATTGGCACTCGTGCTCATATACCTGATTCTTGCAGCACAGTTCGAGAGTTTCAAAGACCCATTCATCATCATGCTCACCGTACCTCTTGCTATCTGCGGAGCACTCATATTCATGGTTGTCGGCGGACAGACAATGAACATTTTCAGCCAGATTGGTATTATCATGCTCATAGGTCTTGTGGCAAAGAACGGTATTCTCATCGTGGAATTTGCCAACCAAAAGCAAAAGGCCGGTGTTGACAAGATGATGGCCATACGCGATGCCTCGGTGCTTCGTCTGCGCCCAATTCTGATGACAAGTGCATCGACAATTTTGGGATTGTTGCCGCTGATGTTCGCCACCGGCGAGGGATGCAACGGCCGCATCGCCATGGGTACTGCCGTAGTAGGAGGAATGTTAATCTCTACCCTGCTCACCATGTACATTGTACCTACAATATATTCATTTGTATCAACCAATCTTGCAAACAAAAAATCATGAAGATAAAAAAAGTAATTTATGCAGCAACACTGTTGCTGGCAACACTGCCTTGCCAAGCACAGGAAGATGCAACCACACTGAAGGCATGCATCGAACGAGGACTTGAAAACAACTACTCACTGCGCATTGTACGCAACAACGAAGAGATTGCAGGCAACAACTTCTCGTGGGCAAACGCAGGCATGCTTCCCACCGCCAACATTTCGGGCGGCTACAGCGGAACACTCGACAACACCAACAGCACCGAACGCACAAGCGGAGCAATATCAAAAGAGCGCAACATCACCGACCACACACTGCGCGCAGGCGTAGACATGCAATGGATGGTGTTCGACGGATTCAAGATGCAGGCCGACTACAACCGTCTGCGCGAGCTTAAGCTGCAAAGCGAGACACAGACACGCCTCGCCATAGAGGATTTTGTGGCAAAGCTCACAGCCGAATATTACAACTACGTGCAGCAGCGTAGCCGTCTACGCAACCTCACCTATGCGGTACAGCTCTCGCGCGAGCGTCTGCGCATTGTACACGAACGCTACGTGATAGGTGACAACTCGCGTCTGGACCTGTTGCAGGCACGCGTGGACTTCAACGCCGACAGTGCCGAGAGCGTGAAACAGTACGAGCTTCTCGCCACCTCACGCATACGTCTGCACGAGCTTATGGCCGACCAAAATGTGGAAGAGGCGTTTAACGTACCCGACACAACAGTGGACAATGTGCGCATTCTGAACTTTGACAAGCTATGGGAATCGACACTGGAAAACAACGCATCGCTGTTGCTGGCAGCGCAGGATAAAAAACTTGCCGAGATTGAACTTAAGAGCATACGTTCACGCGACTACCCCTACCTGAGCCTCAATGCAGGATACGGCTACACACAGAATAAGTACGAGGTGGGCAACACCGAGGTGCGCAAGCAGTGGGGAGCCGACTTTGGAGTGACAGTGGGATTCAAACTATTCGATGGCAAGAGAGGCAAAGAGCGTCGCAACGCCAAACTGGCAATAAAGAATGCCGAGCTTGAGCAACAGGATCTTCAGCTTACACTGTATGCCGACCTTGCCGACCTGTGGCAGGCCTACGAGAACAACAAACGACTGCTTGCCCTGGAACGTCAGAATGTGTTTGCTGCACGCGAAAATTACGAAATTGCCCACGAGAGATACCTTTTGGGCGACCTCTCGGGTATTGAGATGCGCGAGGCACAAAAGAGCCTTCTCGACGCCGAAGACCGTATCCTCGTAGCAGAGTACAACACCAAGCTGTGCGAAATTTCGCTGTTACAACTTAGCGGAAATATCATGGTGTACATGGAGTAAAGTTGCATTAAACAATCAAGCTCCTGCAATCTAAATGGTTGCAGGAGCTTTTTATATAAGATAGGATAGCACGAGGTTCGCATGCAGCATATCAATAAATAGCACAAAAGCCTGCCTATCCGTAGATAGGCAGGCTTTTGTTTGCGCACTTGCCACAAACGGCCATATACAGAAAAAGAGGAAAATGTATGAAACACCTCCTCTATATGGTTATTTTTATATCGATTACTCTGCGGGAGCAGCCTCGCCCTCAGCAGGTGCAGCCTCTTCTGAGAAGTCGGGAACAGTGTTGGGATTAACCATGCTGTTCTCTATTGCATTCTGCTGCAACATGCTCTCGTCAACGATTGTTGTCTGAGGAATTGTGTATGTTGCTACAACACTGATTACAACAATGAATGCAGCAAGGCTCCATGTTGCTTTCTCGATAAAGTCTGTTGTCTTTTTTACACCCATAATCTGATTGGAAGATGCAAAGCCCGATGCAAGTCCACCACCCTTTGAGTTCTGGATGAGAACAATGGCACACATCAAAATTGAAGCAATCACGATCAAGGTTACACTAAGTACGTACATCTTATTTTCTTTTTGTATGTTTAACTATTTTTTCTAAAAATCTGATTTGGTCTGCAAAGTAACGATTTTTATTTGGATAATCCAAATATAATCGTTTAAGAATTTCAAGAGCCTTCTCATATTTTCCTTGTTTAAGGTAAATATTTGCAAGGGTTTCCGTAAAAATAGGTGCCTCGGGCTCAGTTTCGGGCACTTCTTGCTCGGTAACTGTATTTTTCGCGGTATGTGCCTCGGCTGTCTCGGGAAGCAGCTGAATGGAGAATTTCTCGTCGCCACTCTCGAGGAAACTGTCTATAAGCTCCTGACCACGCATCTTGGGAACGTCTACTGCGGGGGTGTCCGAAGCAAGATATGTGGATACATAATCGACTGCTGCTGCGCCCTCGGCCTCGAGCGAGAGAGTCTCGGCCGGGAGCGTCTCCAAAAAGGCATCAATGAGGTTCATCGTGCGATCGACAGAAATATTCTGCTCCTCGATGGCGGGAGCACTTGCCTTTGCATTGTCGTTGCCATACTCACGCATAATATCGAAAAGCACTCTGCGGTTTTTAAGATAGAGCGCAGCACTGCGCATCTCTTTGCCAAAATCAATATCGTGCAGAAGATAGAGATTCTTTAGCATCAGCAGACGCACAGCATCGAAACAGGGATGCTTACGAACAAGCATGCGCAGTTCGTAGAGAGTCTCTCTGTTGAGCTTTTCGGGGTGAGCTATATAATATGATATATCCATAAAAGGCGATTATTACCAATCAGCCACAGCTGCATTGAATATCGACTCGACGATTTCCTTTATCATCTGATTGACAAGCTCTTCCTGTACGCTTTCGAGCGACTGAGATGCCTCAAAGTCGCGCACAGCCGAGAAGGTGCGTTCAAAGTCCTTTTCGTGGTCTACATTGTTTGTAAAACGCACATTTACACTCATTTTCAACTGCACCATCGACGAATATCCATCGGAAGAGATTGACTTGTTGAACTGGTCGTATGATGTGATTTCACCCGCAAAATGGAGGTCGCCGCCATTTTTCACCTGCACGAGCTTTGTCTGTTGCACAAAGGCATCGTTAAGTGCCTGGTTGAACATCTGCGCCATGGGACCCCACTGGTATGCCGCCCTGTTCTGGAAGGTCTCCAGCGAAATGGTTTTTACTTTTGTATAGTCGATGGAGGCTCCTGTGAGTTTGTAGCTTACTGTGCAGCCTGTCGCAACGACAAGCGCAAGAAGCATAAGAAAAAGAATGCCCCCTTTGTGTTTTTTAGTCAAGCCCATATTCTTTTATTTTTCTGTATAGTGTACGTTCCGATATATTCAGTTCTTTTGCTGCCTCACGTCGTTTGCCGCGATGTCTCTCGAGGGCACGCAGGATAGCCATTCGCTCCATGTCGTCGAGCGACAGCGTCTCCTCGATATACTCTTCGCTCTCGATGATACCACGCGACACAGGCTCGTGCTCCTCTTTTACGGGAGAGAGGTGTATAGTGGTGGGATGTATCTGCGGTTTCGGCACCGAAATCTCGTGTGCAGTTGTGTATAACGACATATCCTCCTTGCGTGCATGCCCCATAGTAAGTTCCTCGACCTGCGCCTTCAATTCGGTGATGTCGCGTCGCATGTCGAAGAGCACACTGTAAAGAATCTCGCGCTCGCTCTCGAAGGTCTTGCCCTTTGTCGAGGGAGAAGATAGACGTGCCGGCAGGTTCATCTGCGACTGTTGCGGGAGATACTTTTTCATTGTCTCGCCCGTAACCTCGCGCTGCATTTCGAGCAGCGATATCTGCTCGGCAACATTCTTCAGCTGACGTATGTTACCCGGCCACGAGTAGGCAAGAATCTCGTTCATCGCGCTCTCGCTGAGCTGTATTTTGGGAACAGCATACTTTGCCGAAAAATCGAGCGCAAACTTTTTGAAAAGCAACACCACATCCTCGCCACGCTTGCGCAGAGGCGGTACATTGATAGGTACTGTGTTCAAACGATAGTAGAGATCTTCGCGGAAGCGTCCTTCGCTTATAGCTTCGGGAAGATTGACGTTGGTGGCGCAAACTATTCTGACATTGGTTTTCTCGACCTTTGACGAACCTACACGCAAGAACTCTCCATTCTCGAGCACACGCAACAGCCTGGCCTGTGTTGCCAAAGGAAGTTCACCTACCTCGTCGAGAAAAATGGTACCTCCGTCGGCCTCACTGAAATATCCCTTGCGCTCGCTCACAGCATCGGTAAACGCACCCTTGACGTGACCGAAAAGCTCCGAATCGATTGTACCCTCGGGTATAGCACCGCAGTTTACTGCAAAATATTTTGCATGCTTGCGCACGCTGTTCTGATGTATTATTTGAGGAAAATACTCTTTTCCGACACCGCTTTCACCTGTTATCAACACCGTAAGATCGGTGTGTGCAACCTGTATGGCTGTGTCTATCGCTCTCAACAGCGCGGGATCGTTACCTATTATCCCGAACTGCTGTTTCACGCTTTGTATCTTGGATGAATCCATAGTTATAGTAATTTCTGACAAAATTACTTATTTTATTGCAGAAACAAGCAATTCTGTCAGTTTTTTATTTATTCGTTTCTAAAATGGGAAAAGCAGAGGGAGAACAATCACCATCACCACTCCCATTATTATCTGCAACGGGAGACCCACTTTTACATAGTCCATAAATGTATACTGTCCGGCGGGCATCACCAGAGCATTGGGCGGAGTGGAGAAAGGCGAAGCAAAGCACATGCTGGCACCAACTGTCACCGCAAAAAGGAAAGGCACAGGGCTTACACCCACCTGTATGGCACTGTTCATAGCGATGGGGGCAAAGAGCACAGCCGTAGCGGTGTTGCTTATAAACATCGTCATCAGCGAAGTAGTGAAATATATTCCCGCCAACAGCAGATGTGGGCCGTATGCACCGAGACCGCTAACCAATGTGTTGGAAATGTACTCCGACGCACCGGTTTTTTCCAAAGCCAGCGACATGGGCATCATAGCTGCAATGAGCACTATCGACTCCCAATTTATGGTTTTGTATGCAGCCTCCACGTTTCGGAAACAGCCTGTTATCACCATCAGCACAGCGGCTATCATAACAGCCGTAACAGGTGCAACGGGGATAAAGTCGAACACCATCATCGCTATCATCAGCAACATTATGGCGGCAGCCACAGGTGCCTTGTAGTCGAGAGTAACTTTGGCAGCCTCTTCCAACGGGCGTCCCAGGACAACCCAATCGTTCTCTTCGTTACCCAAACGTGCTATATTTTCCCATGAACCCTGTACAAGCAACACATCGCCTGTATGTATATGTTCATCGGCAAAATCTTTGAGGATATAGTTTGTCTTGCGACGTATTCCAAGAACATTAAGATTGTACTTCGCGCGGAAGTCAGACTCGCGAATGGTGCTGTTAATCAAGCTCGATGACTGCATCACCACGACCTCGGCAACACCAATATCGTAGAAATCGAGGGTAGGTTTACCACCACTCTTCTTATAGGCATCGTCTCTCACCACCTCGAGAGCGTTGTCCTTGGCAAACTTAAGCACATTGACATACTCGCCGGTGATATAGAGCGTGTCGCCATTCTCTATGATTGTTCCCGGGTCGGCCATCTGCTGGGTAACAGTCTTGAGGAAACGACTTTGAGTGCTTTCTCTTCGTCTCACCTCAAAAACATTGAGGCCGTAGATGTTACGCAGGCCAAGCTGGGCAATACTCTTGCCCAATATTTTTGAATTTTCGTCCACCTTGACGAGCGAAAGATTGTTTGAAATACCATACTCCTTTACAAGCTCTTTGAGTGTCTTGCGCTTGTTCTTGTCGTTGCTGTTTGAATCATTACCCTTAGAGAGAAATATCTTGCTCAGGGGAATAAGCACCAACAATCCCACCGTCACACATACAAGGCCAACGGGAAAGAACGAAAAGAACGAAAGCCCCTCGTACCCCGCATCGAGCAATTCATTGTGGATGATAAGGTTGGGAGGAGTACCGATGAGAGTCATCATACCTCCCATGCTGCTTGCAAATGCCAGAGGCATAAGGAAACGACCGGGGTTTACATTGACACTCATTGCAAGGCTGACAACGATAGGCAGCAGCAAAGCCACAGTACCCGTATTACTCACAAAACCGCCGATAGCCGAGGTTACAAGCATCACAAGTATAAAAAGGCGTGTTTCGCTCTTGCCCGCGAGTTTAAGTATGCGCGAACTGATGATTTTTGCGAGTCCTGTCTGGAATATGGCACCGCCAACGACAAACAGTCCCACCATCATTATGACCACCGAGTTGGAAAACCCCGAAAGAGCCTCATTGGGAGTGAGGATATCAAACAACAACAAGGCGATGAGCGCACACAAAGCCACAACATCGGAACGTACCTTGCCGTTCACAAAAAATATCACCGACAACAAGAGGATAATACTTGTTACAATCACGAAGCAATAATTTTAAAAATTCAACAATAGAAAGCAACACGTGCATACAACCTAAACAGGTTACTATCAGCAAAAAAGAGAAGTCTTCTCCTATTCTGCCGCATCGAGGAGAAACTGTGACTTTTCATCCCCGAAAAGAAAGTGCAAAATTAGCAAATAAAACAAAAAAAGTCAATAGCCGAAGAGGGCAAAAAGAGATAAAAAACTTTAATAAGAAAATATTATGCCAAAGACTGCAAAGATTCGCATAAAATTAGGTAACTTTGCGGTTAAATAAACAGAAGAGACGCCATAAAAGCACTAAAAAAAATAGTATACACACTGATAGCAATGCTGCTTCTGCTCGCCGCACCCGCAGCATTACTGCGTATCGACGCTGTACAGCGTCGTTTGGCATCTTATGTATCGAACAAACTGAACAACAGTGTCAATATTCCATTTGAGGCAACATCCATAGACATCTGTTTCCCAAACCGCCTTACAATAGACTCGATACTTGTCAAAGACGTTATCGGTGACACCCTCGCAAGCATTCCACACCTGTCGGCAAGTTTCGACATTATTCCCTTTATGCGCAAAGGCGAAGTGAACATACACACCGTAAAGCTCTCTGAACCCGACATCCGTCTGAGCCGCAAGGACAGCATCTCGCCGCTAAACCTGCAATTCATCATCGACAGATTCTCGAAAAAAGACAGTACCGAAAGCAACACCCCCGACATTCACATAAACCAGATACATATTTACGACGGACACATAAGCTACCATGTGCACTCTGCCCCCACAAAGGAAAACTTCAATCCCTCGCACATTGACATCAACAACTTACAGGCAAACATCGCTCTGCGAGCAATAACCAAAGACTCTCTGAGCCTTTACATCAGAAAAATAGCCTTCAACGAAGAGTCTGGTTTCGCAATCAAACGTATACGCGCAAACATAAACGCCACAAAAAGCAATGCACTCATCAGCAGTCTGCGCATCACCACCCCGGGCAGCAACCTCACATCGAAAGGAATAAGCATAAACTTCCCCGACAAGACGACAGGAAAAGGGCTCAGCTATACAGGAGAGCTGCAAAGCAGTAAACTGACGCTGAAAGAGTTTGCGCCCATCGCGCCACAGTTGGACTACATGAACACCCCCATAAAGTTCAACACCAGATTCACAGGCTCGGACAACAGTTTAAGCATCAAAACGTTCAACGTTACCTCCGAAAACAAAGATATAAACATAAATATTGCAGGAACAATAAAAAACATCAACAAGAAGAACCCGCAATATGAGCTGAAGATAAAGAACCTGTCAGCCACTCCCGACATTGTAAACTCAATATACGCTGTTGTTACCAACGGCGCAACAACACCCGAAGAGCTGACACGTCTGGGAAAAATAGATATAACAGGTAACATCGCCGGTACAGGCAGACAGGCCAATGCCACCGCCGAAATAGCAAGCGAAGCAGGCCACATAACAGCTATTGCAAAAATAGAAAAAAGCGGAGCATACAACGCCACACTCTCGGCACGAGAAATAAACATCGCCCAAATAACGAACAACAACGATTGGGGCTACTGCGGTATGGAGACTGAAGTGAGTGGCAACATTGCAGACAGCACAGGCTGCACAGTAACATTCACAAGCACAGTCACACCGCTGCAATACAAGGAGTACACATACGCCCCCATAAACATACGAGGCAAATATTCGGACAAAATATTCGCAGCAAACATCGCCTTGAACGACAAGAACATACAGATAAAGGAAACAACTGTAAAATACGATGGCAACAAAAGACTGCCTGTATATGAGTTCAAAATGCAGGTAGACTCGTTCAGTCCTTACAACCTGGGACTTACAACCACACACGAGGAGAATCTTTTATCATTCCGCATTTCATCAAAAATATCCGGAAACAACCCGGAAAATTCCAACATCAACGCCATTATAAACGATTTTACTCTGAAAACCCCGACTGGCGAAAACAAGATACGCGAATTTATACTGAATGCCAACACTCTGGAAAGTAAGAAGACACTCACAGTAACATCGGACTTTCTCAATGGCTACCTGACAGGAAATTACAGCTACAAAGCGCTGGGAAACAGCTTTAAGCTAGCATTGCAGCGTGTGGCACCGTCGCTATTCGACAGCTACGAAGTTGCACCCACAACCAACGATTTTTCGTTCGACTTTGTTATAAACAACACCTCGATACTTACAAAAATATTCAACCTACCCGTCACAGTAAAAAGAATGTCCTTGCTGCAAGGCAGTTGCAACGACACACACAAACTGTTCTCACTATCGGGAAACCTAAAAAACATCGAATACGGAAAGAAAAAATATCGCAGCATAAATTTCTACAGTGTAATAGACTCCCAAAAGAATATCAACGAGATAGAGGTTGTTCGCATCCCCGCCTCACCCTCCTCGAAAGAGCCTAAAGCATTGACACCCGACAACGATATAACAATAAACATATCTTCGCAAGCCGCTAACGACTCACTCACAACAAACATAAAGTGGAACAACCTTTACGTTCCTACCAACAAAGGAGACGTAAAGATAGACATCGCCCTGCAACGCGACAACGAGAACAAGCTGAACGTCAATGCCCTGCTGCACAAAGGCGAAATAACACAAAGCGACACAACATGGTTGCTGTCGCCAGGAAGAATCACCGGCAACGGCGAAATCATCACCATCGACAACTTCTCGCTTCGCAGCAACAACCAACATGTACGCATAAACGGTAATATTGGAAAATCGCCCTCGGACAGTTTGAGCATCGACCTGAAACACATGGACCTTGAATATGTGTTCGACATCATCGACTTCCATCCTGTAAATTTAGGTGGAAAGGTATCGGGCAACATCTACGCATCGTCACTGCTGGAGAAGATACAGCTCAACAGCAACCTGATGATAAAGGATATGACATTCGAGCAGGGGCTTATAGGCGATATGGCGTTTAACGGTTATTGGAACGAAGAGCGAAAAGCCATAATGCTGAAGGGCGACGCACACGAGGAAGAGGCATCGCGCACCATTGTCGACGGCTTTGTGTCACCCGCTAATGACACATTGAATATATGCGTGGATGCACAAAAAACAAGAATAGAATTCCTCAACCACCTACTGCCGAGCATCATGGAAGATGTCGATGGTCGCGTATCGGGCAAACTATACATTTTGGGCGGCATGCGCAGGGTGAACATGCAAGGAGCACTCGCACCGCTTGGTAAGCTGAAAATAAAGCCTACAAACACGAACTACAACCTTATAGGCGACACTATACGTTTTACACACAACAAGATAGGTTTCGATGGTTTTCACATAAAAGATAACCATGGCAACAGCGGTCGAGTAACAGGAAGTGTAAACCACCAATGCCTCAAACGCTTTACCTGCGACTTCCACATAAAAGCCGACAACCTGCTTGCCTACTACTCGCCCGACTTTGGCGAAGAGACATTCTACGGCACAGCCTTCATCACAGGCGATGCCTTTCTCAATGTGAACTCATCGGGCATAAGGCTGAAAGCATTCGCAACCACAAATCCCGGTTCAAAGTTCGTATACAATGCAAGCTCGCCCGAAGGCAACATCAACAACGAGTTTGTAACATTCGTCGACAGGCGCAAGCGCAAAAGCCTGATAGCAGACATGAACATATTCCGCGAAGAGGACACACATAAAAACATAAACAGTGAGTTGAACCTTGACTTTTTTATTGATGTCACACCCGATGTACAACTTCGCGTGTACACCAACCAGGCCTCTAACGACTTCATAGACATCTACGGCAGTGGCAAGATACACGCCATTTACGACGAAAATGCAGGATTTACCATGCAAGGAAATATGGGTCTGACACGAGGAACATATAAATTTACCATGCAGGACATCTTCCCCAAGGAGTTCGACATCCGTTCGGGAAGTAACATCGAGTTCAACGGCGACCCGTTCAATGCCAAGCTGGATCTGAAAACCGTCTATACCATCCCCTCGGTACCGCTTACCGACCTAAGCATAGATGCAGAGAGACGCAAGAATGTAAAGGTGAACTGCTATATGGATATTTCGGGAACGATATTTGCTCCAGGCCTCACATTCGACCTTGACCTGCCCGACGGCAACGAAGAGGAGAAGGAGCTTCTCGCGAGTGCCATAAGCACACCCGAGCAGCTTAACATGCAGTTCATATACCTGTTGGGAATAGGTAAGTTCTACACCTACGACTACAACAACCAACGTGCCGAGAGCCAATCGTCCACAGCAATGGAGTCGCTCATCTCGAACACCATTTCGGGACAGCTCAACAACATGCTGTCGCAGATAATCGACGACAGCAACTGGAACATCTCGGGCAACTTCACCACCAGCGAGAAAGGATGGAACAGCATGGAGGTCGAAGGAATGCTCTCGGGCCGTCTGCTTGACAACCGACTGCTGATAAACGGCAACCTAGGCTACCGCGACAACCCCATAGCCAACAAGAACTTTATTGGCGACTTCGAGGTGCAGTGGCTGCTCAACAAGAGTGGGAACATCAGCCTGAAGGCCTACAACAAGACCAACGACCGTTACTTCTCAAAGACCACGCTCACCACACAAGGTGCCGGTATATTGATGAAAAGGGATTTCGACGGCTGGAAATTCTGGGAGAAATAAGATACAAAAAAACATAAAAACCATGAGACATTTTACATCTGTTAAAGAGATTGGCAACCTTGACCTTGCCGTAAAAGAGGCATTAGAAATTAAAGCCGACCGTTTCAAATACAGCCATCTGGGAAAAAACAAGACCCTGATGATGGTATTCTTCAATTCGAGCCTTCGCACACGCCTCAGCACACAAAAAGCAGCACTTAACCTGGGGATGAATGTAATCGTTCTTGACATAAACCAGGGAGCATGGAAACTGGAGACTGAGCGCGGAGTGATAATGGATGGAGACAAGCCCGAACACATTCTGGAGGCTATCCCTGTGATGGCAAGCTACTGCGACGTTATCGGTGTGCGCTCGTTTGCACGTTTCGAGGACAAGAAATACGACTACGAAGAGGTAATCCTTAACCAGTTCATACAGTATTCGGGTCGCCCCGTATTCTCAATGGAGGCAGCCACACGCCACCCCTTGCAGAGCTTCGCCGACCTCATCACCATCGAAGAGCACAAGAGCGTAGCACGTCCCAAAGTGGTGCTCACATGGGCACCCCACCCCAAAGCATTGCCCCAGGCTGTTCCCAACTCATTTGCCGAGTGGATGAATGCCACCGACTACGACTTTGTAATCACCCACCCCGAGGGCTATGAGCTCGATCCCCAATTCGTAGGAAATGCCAAAGTAGAGTATGACCAGATGAAAGCATTCGAGGGCGCAGACTTCGTATATGCAAAGAACTGGGCAGCATACACCGGTGACAACTACGGTAAAGTGCTCAGTATGGATCGCTCATGGACAGTGAGCGACCGCCAGATGGCTGTGACCAACAACGCACACTTCATGCACTGTCTGCCTGTGCGTCGCAATATGATTGTTACCGACGATGTCATCGAGAGTCCCCGCTCACTCGTAATCCCCGAGGCTGCCAACCGCGAAATTTCGGCAACTGTGGTACTGAAACGTATTCTCGAAAATCTATAATCACACTCCACTCATAGAAATCCCCATGCAACAATAGTTGCATGGGGATTTTATTATGCCTCACCACTGCATAAAAAATTACGTTCCCGAAGCATAAGCCCCGGGAACGCTTGACACACAAATAAGTTTTTATTTAGAGAACTGCACAACCATGTGCAACGCAGTCACCGCGCACTCGTCGCCTTTGTTACCTAATCGGCCACCACTGCGCTCCTGCGCTTGCTCTAAATTATTTGTAGTTATAAGACCGAAAATAACAGGAGTATTACCTGTCACGTTCAATTGTGAGAGACCGGCTGTAACACCCTCGCAAATATAGTCGAAGTGAGGAGTGTCGCCCCTGATAACACAACCGATTGCAATTATCGCATCGTACTTATCACTTTTCACAAGACGCGACGCACCGTAGATAAGCTCAAAGCTACCGGGCACGCTGAAAAGTTCTATATCGTTCTGCTCCACACCATTCACAAGGAGAGTGTTTACAGCCCCGTCTCTGAGGGCGTATGTAATCTCGGAGTTCCACTCGGAATACACGACAGCAAAGCGTCGTCCCTTACCTGAAGGAACCTTCGTGGGGTCGTAGTCGGATAAATTGTGCAATTCGGTTGCCATACTGAAATTTGGTCTTATAAACAATCCACTGCATTATTAACAGGTGGATTTATGGGAGTTTTCGGTAATTATTTTACTCTGTTGATATACTTGTCGATGCTCTCGGCCTGAACAGAAGCAAAGTATTTCTCTTTAATCTGAGTGTACACCTTGAGAGCCTCTGCTTTGTTGCCCTGTTTCTCGTAGATGAGACCAGCCTGCATCAAGCAGTAGGGGCTGACAGTGTTGTTGTCAGCAACCTTTGCAGCCTCGAGGAATTTGCTTACTGCCGCTGAAAGGTCGCCTGTATTTGCGTAGCAGTTGCCAAGCGCGCCAAGCACACCGGGAGCAACCATCTTGTCGCTACCGTCAAATGCTTTGAGGTAAGGGATAGCCTCTTCGTAACGACCGCTCTGAGCAAGAGCAAGACCGGCGTAAGCATTTGCCACATTTCCCGAAGGAGTGCCGCTGAACTCATCAGCAATCTGGATGAAACCCATGTTACCCTGGTCGTCACCGTTGAGAGCCTTCTCATATTCCTGCTCTGCGAAATAAGACTGAGCCTGGAAGATAGCCTCAGACGCCTCTTTTGCACGGGGCTCGGAAACATAAGTTTGATACATGATGCTACCGACAACTATCACTACGATTGCGGCAACAGCCAAAATAATCTGCATTTTATATTTGTTAATAAATGCCTCTGATTTGCCCACTACCTCTTCGATGTTGATAGCCTCGGGCTGCTGTGTGTTTTGTTTTTTCATATCTTTTATTTTTTATATACTTCGACTAAGGTTTCAAATTCTGAACTGCAAAAATAGTTCTTTTATCTCAAGGTTGAAAATTTCTATCTGTTTTTTTTCTCGAATAACGCAATATTCTCGTTTTTTTTTGCTATGTTTGCTTGTCGTAATGTGCAAAACAGGCAGAAAATGCTGCCACGCACACGCACAATGAAAATAATCACTTGAAAAAGAATAGAATGTTATTAAACACTATTTCCATACTGAACTATCGCAGTCTATCGACGGTGGAGCTTGAACTTTCACCCAAGATAAACTGTTTCATCGGCCGTAACGGAGTGGGAAAAACCAACCTGCTCGACGCAGTATATTATCTATCGTTCTGCAAGAGCGCGATAAACTCCGCCGACAGCCAGCACATCAAGCACGACGAGCCGTTTTTCATGATTCAAGGCTCATACCTGTCGGACAATGGTGTGCGCGAGGAGTTCTCGTGCGGCCTGAAACGTGGCGAGAAGAAACAGTTCAAACGCAACAAGAAAAGCTACGACAAACTATCGGAACACATAGGACTTGTGCCATTGGTAATGATTTCTCCTGCCGACCACGAACTTATTGCCGGTGGCAGCGAAGAACGTCGCAAGTTCATGGATGTGGTAATATCGCAATACGACAAGGAGTATCTGCACGCTCTCATACGCTACAACCGAGCACTCACACAACGCAACGTCATGCTGCGTAGCGACCATGAGCTCGACCCCGAAATGATGGAACTTGTCGAACAGATGATGGCAGCCGAAGCCTACAAAGTATACGAAAGCCGCAAGAGATTCGTTGAGCGTCTGATACCCATTTTTCAGCAATTCTATCAGCAGATTGCAGGCGTGGAAGAGGCCGTAAGCCTCTCTTACCGCTCGAACCTTGCCGACTACTCCCTTGCCGAACTTCTTGCAGCCTCGCGTTACGACGACCGCCGCATAGGCCACACCACCAAAGGCGTACACAAAGACGAGCTTGTGATGCAGTTGAACGGTTACCCTATTAAAAAGGAGGGTTCTCAAGGACAGAACAAGAGCTATCTTGTGGCATTAAAACTTGCACAGTTCGATTTTCTACACCAATGCAGTGGCGAGACTCCCATACTGCTACTCGACGACATTTTCGACAAGCTCGACTCGCGCAGAGTGGAACAGATAGTAAAGTTGGTTTCGGGCGAGCGATTTGGGCAGATATTTATCACCGACGTCAATCGCGACCATATAGACACCATACTCGACTGCACCGATGGCGGATACAAGCTATTTGAAGTTGTTGGTGGCGGAGCACAAATAATTAAGGAAAGATGAAACGTGGAGGTATAAAATCGATAAGCGAGCTTGTGATGGCAACTTGTCGCGAAGAGGGGCTGGAGACACCTCTAAACGAATATCGCCTGATACAGGCATGGTCGCAGGTTCTCGGTCCGAGTGTCAAGAGCTACACAGGAGACATGTACATAAAGAATCAAATTCTATATGTACATATAACATCGTCGGTGCTTCGCCAAGAGCTTATGATGAACAGAAAAAACCTTGTAAGACGTCTGAACGAGCATGTAAAGGCTCAAGTAATTACGGATATCATGTTAAAATAACACATCAAAAAAAATAAACATCACAAAAAAAGGCTTTAATAACAAAGAAATACATACCTTTGCAAAATATGAAAAAGTCACTATTATTTAAAGCCATTGTGATACTGACAGGTATCATCGTCGCAACGAACAAAGTTGCAGCGCAGACACCGTTCTATCTGATGAATAGTTCGGGTACTTTGTACACCTTTTCCCTTGAAGAGAAACCCCGTTTCTGGCACTCGAACCAACTGCTTTACATGCACATGGAGAGCATGAAAGTGAGTTTCGCATTTAACAAGATTGCACAAATATATTGGGACAACGACCTGCCTACCTCCATTTCTCAAACCATAGAAAAGAGGGTAAACTTCGCCATAAGCGACGGCAAGCTGCTTGTGTCAGGCAACCCCACATCTACAATATACATATACTCGCTCAAGGGAATACTTTGCGCCGAAATAGAGCCGACCGGCGACGAAACGGAGATAATAGACATCGACGACCTCGCAAATGGCACATATCTTGTCAAAACATCTGACTTTACATTCAAATTCACGAAGCAATGATTAAAAGAATAACCACATACCTATTATATACATTCGCATTGCTTCTGTCGGCAACAGCAAACAACGACTCGATATTCATTCAGTTGAAGAGCGGAATAGTCCTCGCATACGAATATAGCGAGAACGACACCGTATCGGTAGACGAGACATATATCAGTGTACACGATACTACATTCTTTTCGAGCACCGTAAGAAGAATAACCTTCGACCGTAACAACATCAGACAGGACAGCACTGCGTTGCTTGCATCGCTGAAACTGCGTGGCAGTGATGCCGCAAACGAGGCATTGCTCGGAAAGACATTCACAGCAAACATAAACGACCTCACCAACAAAGACACCTTGCTGTTCAACATCCCCTACCTCACCAACTTCAAACTCACACCCTTCTTTGTTGCCTCCTCACAAAAGGCCAAAGTATATGTGAACAACGAAGAGATAATATCGACAGAGAGTGTCCTAGACTTCAGCAAGCCCGTTACCATACGACTCGAACAACCGGGGTTCAAGGACAAAGAGTACACCATAATGATAAAAAACTCGGGCTTGCCCATCGTGCGCATCGAGACACCCAATAGAAAACGTGTAAATTCAAAAAGTACCTGGGTAGAGAATTCGTCAATGGTGATCTATCAACCCGACGGAACAATAAGCTACGACTCGGGAACGGAGAATATGAACATCCGTGGCCGAGGCAACAGCACATGGAGCTACTCCAAAAAGCCCTACAACATAAAGCTGAACTCGAAAAAATCCATATTGGGAATGCCCAAGCACAAGCGTTGGTGTCTGCTCGCGAACTACATCGACCGAACACTGATGAGAAATGCCGTAGCCTTTGAACTTGCCAAAATGACCTCAATGGACTGGACACCCAACGGAAAATTTGTAGAGTTAATACTTAATGGCGAGTCTTTGGGCAACTACTACCTGTGCGAAGCCATAAGAATAGACAAGAACAGAGTAAACATAAACGAAATGTCGATAGACGACGTAGAGGGCGAGGCCATAACAGGCGGTTACCTGCTCGAACTTGACAGCTACTACGATGCAACGTGGAAGTTCAAGACCTCGTACTTCAGAATGCCTGTAAATTTGAAACAACCCGACGACGACGAGTTCAACAACCAGCAGCTCGCTTACATCAAAAGTTTCTTCGACGCAGGCGAAAGAGAGCTGAGCCAAGGCTCAATAAGTGGCTTTGCCGAGTATTTCGACATGAACAACCTTATCGACTGGTATCTGCTGAACGAAGCCATACACAACCCCGAGCTTTCTCACCCCAAGAGCAGCTACATACACAAGGACAAAGGTGGCAAGCTGCGCATGGGCCCGGCGTGGGACCACGACTGGGACACATTCACCCCATCGAGCGGTCTCATAAACAACAACAGCATGTGGTTCTCGGTACTGTTCCTACACGCTGAGTTCCGAGAGATGTTGAAAGCAAGATGGAATATTCTTAAAGGGCCTTGGTCATCGATAACAACATTCATCGACGAGACTCGTGAAGAGATAAGAGCATCGTGGGAATACAACGTAACACTGTGGCCCAACATCAGCAACGGAGTGAACGGCGACACCAACCTGCCCTACGACGATGCTGTAAAACGCTTGAAGAACTCGTTCATCAACCGCTTGAACTCCCTCGACGCGATAATAAATGCGTTGTAAATTCACATAGTGCATATAACAAACCAAGCACGTAAACTGTTTTTATATTGCCGTAACGTTTCATAAAGCAGTTTCAAAAAGAATGACAAAGAGAAGAATCAATGGTATTGTATTGCGACTGACGACCCTCAGTTTCCTCGAATTTGCCGTTTGGGGTGCCTACCTCACATCCATGGGCATATACTTTTTTAAAGTGGGGCTGGGCGACAAGATTGGATGGTTTTTCGCAATGCAGGGAATTGCATCGATATTCATGCCTGCCACAATAGGCATTATAGCCGACAGATGGGTTGCGGCACAAAAAATGTTGTCGCTGTGCCATCTTGTGGCTGCCGCGGCAATGGCTGCCATAGGCTACGCAGGCATGACAAAAGGAGCCGACGTAACATTTACCGACCTTTTCGTGCCCTACGCGCTGAGCACTTTGTTCTTTATGCCCACAATAGCACTCTCCAATTCGGTATCTTACAGTGTGCTGGGCGAGAGAGACAAGGATGTTGTAAAAGTATTTCCACGCATCAGAGTGTTCGGAACAGTGGGCTTCATAGCCTCCATGTGGCTCATAGACCTGCTGGGATACAAAGACTCTTACAATCAATTTTTCGTGTCGGCAGTATGGGGAGTAATATTATCGTTGTACTCACTGACAATGCCGGCATGCCCGCCAAGCAGAAACAGAGAGCAGCGCGGATTTCTCACTCGTTTGGGGCTTGACGCCTTCAGATGCTTTGCCCAAAAGAGACTTGCCATATTCTTTTTATTCTCGATGTTACTGGGCTGTGCCTTGCAGATATCCAATGGATTCACAAGCGTCTATCTGAGCAGTTTCGCAGACAAGGCAAGCTACGCAGGCACATTTGCTGTGGAGCATCCTATAATCATGACCTCGCTGTCACAGATTTCCGAAACACTGTGCATACTGATGATACCGTTCTTTCTGGGTCGTTTCGGCATCAAGAGAGTGATGACAATAGCAATGCTTGCATGGGTTGCGCGATTCGTGCTGCTGGCAACGGGTAACCCCGGCGATGGAGCATGGATGTTCATCATTTCTATGTTGGTGTATGGCGTAGCCTTCGATTTTTTCAACATCGCCGGTTCGCTGTTCGTAAACAAGACAACAAGCAAAGATATACGTTCGAGCGCACAGGGACTTTTCATGCTCATGACTAACGGGTTGGGAGCATCGATAGGCATGATAGCGGCACAAAAAGTTGTTGACTATTCGCTGGCACATAGAGGATGGCAGACAGCATGGTACATATTTGCCGCATACGCAACAACAATAGCAATATTATTCACACTGTTCTTTCACGAAGAGAGAGAGGGCGAAAAACAATAAACAGGAAAATGGTAGAATTATACGTAGCGGAGATATTGAGTCGCGCAGCCGATGAAAAAGCCTTCATCATGCTGTTGCAGGAGAAGGACGGGATGCGCAAACTTCCTGTCATGATAGGCCCTTTCGAGGCACAGTCGATAGTAATCGCCAAACAGGATATAAAGTTTGAGCGTCCATCAACACACGACATATTCAAGCTCTTTTCCGAAGCATGCAACACCCCGCTTCTGCATGCAAAAATATATAAGATAAAAGAGGGAACATTCTACTCCTACCTGCTCTATGCCAAGGAGGGTGGAAATTTCAAGCTCGACGTACGCACATCGGACGCTGTGGCCATTGCCATGCGTTGCGGCGCACCCATCTACATCGACGATGAACTGCTGAACACGCTATGCGTAAAAGAGGAGTGGAAAAACGCAATATCCATCCCCATAACCCTCGCAGCAACCGACACACTGCGCGAAGCAATGAAGCAGGCAATAAAAGACGAGAATTACGAGCTTGCAATGAAGCTGAAGCAGGAGATAGACTTGCGCACCGAGAAAAGAGCCGACGAACCTGAGGCCGCAGCAACCGAAGATACAAGCAACGAAAAAACTGTTTAAAAAGACATAACACCAAACACTATGGCACTTTTTTACGCTCCCGAAATAGAAAAGACCTGGGAACTTCCCGAGGAAGAGGCCGCACACTGTCTGCGTGTGTTGCGTCTGAGCGAAGGCGACACACTCGAAGTCACCGACGGCAAAGGTAAATTTTTCGTAGTAAAGATAGTCTCCACCGCCGGCAAACGCTGCAAAGTGGAGCCAATAGAGACCAAAAATATTGAGAAGAGCTGGAACGGCAAACTGACCATTGCCATTGCACCCACAAAAAACATGGATCGCATGGAGTGGCTCGCCGAAAAAGCAACAGAGATTGGTTGGGACAGAGTGGTATTCCTCAACTGCCGTTTCTCGGAACGAAAAGTGGTGAAAACCGACAGAATAGAACGCATCGTAGTGTCGGCAATGAAACAGTCGTTGAAGTTCCATAAGCCCGAGATTGAAGAGATTACCGACTTCAAGAAGTTCATCGCTGCCGAGCATAGTGGCAAAAAGTTCATCGCCCACTGCTACGACGAGCAGAAACATCCGCTGAGCGAGTGTCTCGCTACCGGCGAAGATGCCACAATACTCATAGGCCCCGAAGGCGACTTCAGCAAAGAGGAGGTGGAGAGCGCAATAAAAGCAGGCTTCACCCCTGTAACTTTGGGCAATTCGCGTCTGCGCACCGAGACTGCAGGACTTGTGGCATGCCACACATTCATTATGAAAAACGAGCGCTGATGGCAAGATATTTTATATATTTATCATACGACGGCAGCAACTATCATGGTTGGCAGATACAGCCCAACGCCGCAACCGTGCAGGAGACCATCGAAAAGTCGCTCAGCCTGATAATGCGCCACCCGGTGGAGATTACCGGAGCCGGCCGCACCGACACAGGTGTGAACGCCTCGACCATGGTGGCACATGTTGATTTCCCCGAAGAAATCGACTGCAAACAGGTTGTCTACCGTCTGAACAAACTGCTGCCACCCGACATTGCCATACACAGCATAAAGGCAGTAACAGAGAGTGCTCACGCAAGATTCGACGCCCTGTCGCGACGCTACCGATACAACATTTCGACAGCAAAAAACCCCTTCACACGCCGTTACAGCTACCGCGTAACAGGCGAGCTTGACTTCGAGGCGATGAACCGCGCAGCAGCCACACTGCCCGAGTACACCGACTTCACCAGCTTCAGCAAGCTGCACACCGACACCAAGACCAACAACTGCAAGGTGATGGTGGCAAGATGGGTGCAGACGGCAGACACCGAATGGTACTTCGAGATTGAGGCCGACCGTTTCCTGCGCAACATGGTGCGCGCCATCGTCGGCACGCTGCTGATGGTGGGTCGAGGCAAAATAACAGTCGAAGCATTCAGAGAGATTATAACCAAGAAACAACGCTCCGAGGCCGGTGACTCGGCCGAGGCACAAGCCCTCTTCCTCGAAGAGGTTAAATATCCCGAGAATTTATTCCTATGATGTGGGTAGCACTAGCATTTATGTCGGCAGCACTGTTGGGCTGCTACGATTTTTTCAAAAAAGTATCGCTCAAGGAGAACGCAGTGATTCCTGTGCTCTTCCTGAACACACTCTTTTCGGCACTGCTCTTTGCGCCGTTCATACTACTCTCGCACAGCGGCCACATAAGCACCGAAGCACTCTTTGTACCCACAGCCGACCTACGCACCCACATGCTGCTAGCAATAAAAGCCGTCATAGTGCTAAGCTCGTGGATGTGTGGATATTTCGCAATGAAACATCTGCCCATAACCATTGTCTCGCCCATACAGGCCACACGACCGGTGATGGTGTTGCTGGGCGCGCTGCTCATATTCGGCGAACAACTGAACCTGAGCCAATGGATAGGAGTGTCGGTGGCAATACTCTCCTTTTTCCTGCTGAGCAAGAGCGGAAAGAAAGAGGGAATAGATTTCAAGCACAATAAATGGGTGGCACTCGTGGTTGCCGCAGCTATATTGGGAGCCGTCAGCGCGCTGTATGACAAATATCTGATGCGAAGCCTCGCGCCAATGCTGGTGCAATCGTGGTTCAACCTGTATCAGTGCCTGATGATGGCAGGGGTAATGTTGTTCCTGTGGTGGCCTGTGAGAAAAAAGAGCACACCCTTCAAATGGCGTTGGAGCATACTGCTTATATCTATCTTCCTAGGCATTGCCGACTTCTGCTACTTCTCGGCACTGGCTCAAGATGATGCACTCATTGCCGTTGTCTCCATGATACGACGCGGCAGCGTTATTGTCTCCTTTGCCTTCGGAGCAATCATTTTAAGAGAAAAGAACCTCAAGAGCAAAGCTTTTGACCTCGTACTTATATTAATCGGATTATTCTTCCTATATTTAGGCTCGAAATGAGAAAGTTAGTTTACATATTTACACTTCTTGCGTTTGCCTGCGTAGCAAATGCACGTGAAATGCGCGACATATTCCTGGAAATGCCCGACAGCATCATCCCCCTGCTGACACAGAACAACCGCGCCGACTGCGTGGATTTTCTCGACGCAAAGATGAAAGCCCGCGTAACGAACAGACTCGACGGACAATCGGAACTGCTGGAACTTACCCCTGATTATCTGAAGATGAAGCTCACTGCACACACTTTCTTGCAGATGAAACTGTTGCCATGCTCGTCGGGCGATACCATAATATGTATGATAAACACCGTCTGCGCCGAGGCAAACGACAGTCGCATACGTTTCTACACTAAGGAGTGGAAAGAGGTGACACCCACCAAAAAGTTGTTCAAGAAACCACAGACAAGAGAGTTTTTCACAGCCGGCGACTCGCTCGAAAAGATATTGCTCATAGCCGATATTTACCTTGTAGAACTGACACTCTCGCCATCGACAAACACATTGCAGGCAAACTACACAATGCCCTCGTACATGACACGCAGCGACTCGCTCTTTGTAACCAAGAGCATGCACCCCATAAACTTCCGCTGGACAGGAAAGGCCTTTGAACAAGAGTAGCACAATCGTTTTTTGGGGTATCTCGTGCGAGAGAGCATCATAAGCTCTCAAAGCACAAAATATATACAAGAAAAAAGCATCGCTTTTGCGATGCTTTCTCTTGTTGACCGACAAGGACTCGAACCTTGAATGACAGGACCAGAATCTGTAGTGTTACCATTACACCATCGGTCAATTCCCGTTTGCGATGCAAAGGTAGTACTTTTTTTGCAAAAAAAAATGTTTTTGCCATTTTTTTTCGTAAAAAAGCTAAAAAAAAATTGCAACGGGGCATTTTGATACACAAAAGAGACTATCTTTGCAAAGAAAATAGCGAAAAACAGTGCCAAGAACCACTAAAAGTAGAAATTCGGTACTCACGCATATTTCAAAAAAAACAAAGAATAAAAAGAAATCATATCTAAAAGAATCATTCATGTCGGAGACAATAGACACAAAAGTTCTCTTAAAAGAGATTACAGAGGCCATTCAGGAGAAAAAAGGTAAAGGAATAGTCATAGCCGATTTGACAAAATTGGGAAACACTATATGCGATTATTTCGTTATATGCAACGGTAACTCACCCACACAGGTGAGTGCTATCACCGACTCGGTGGAGTACATGGTGAAGAAAGCGACAGGCTACCGCCCTATCTCTATCGACGGACTGCGCAATGCACAATGGGTGGCGATAGACTACGGCGAAGTGCTTGTACACATTTTCATGCCCGAGACACGTGAGTTCTACGACATTGACCATTTGTGGGCAGATGCAAAACTTGAAACAATCCCCGACCTTGATTAATAACCATGCCTAAAGAGATAAAACAACCTAAAAAAGCGCCTCAGTTCAACTTCACATGGCTATACATTATAGCCGGTGCAGTGTTGCTGTTTATATATATGAACGGCGAGAGTGGTGGTTCCATGATAAAAGATGCCGACTACACCGAGCTGAAAGGCTATATTGAAAAAGGATATGTAAGCGAGATTACCGTTTACGACAACGACGAGGTGGAGGCATACATCTACCCCGACTCGGCTAAATATATCTTCCCCGAGCGCAAAGCACGCATCGGCGAACGCGCTGCTGTGATGTCACAGATAGGCTCGAAAGAGAAGTTCGAGGAGTTCATCGACACACAAGAGGCCAATGGAAAATATTCAGGTACGGTAAAATATGACACCAAGCCCGACTATTGGGGCAACATGTTCTGGAACATATTCCCCTTGATAGCCTTTGTAGGAATATGGATATTCCTGATGCGTCGCATGAGCGGTGGCGGAGGCGCGCAGGGCGGAGTGTTCAATGTGGGCAAGTCCAAGGCCAAACTTTTCGAGAAAGACGACAAAAACCGCGTAACATTCAAGGATGTTGCCGGCCAGGAGGGTGCAAAACAGGAGGTACAGGAGATTGTGGACTTTCTGCGCAACCCCCAACGATATACCGACCTGGGAGGTAAAATACCCAAAGGAGCTCTGCTCGTGGGTCCTCCGGGAACAGGTAAGACCCTGCTCGCCAAGGCTGTTGCCGGCGAAGCAGAAGTGCCTTTCTTCTCGCTTTCGGGCTCGGACTTTGTGGAGATGTTCGTAGGTGTGGGTGCATCGCGCGTGCGCGACCTTTTCCGTCAGGCAAAGGAGAAAGCCCCCTGTATCATTTTCATAGACGAGATTGACGCTGTGGGTCGTGCCCGTGGCAAAAACCCCTCGATGGGTGGCAACGACGAGCGCGAGAACACTCTAAACCAGTTGCTCACCGAAATGGACGGATTCGGCACAAACAGCGGTATCATCATTATGGCCGCAACCAACCGAGTGGATATTCTCGACAAGGCACTGCTGCGTGCAGGCCGTTTCGACAGACAGATATATGTAGACTTGCCCGACTTGAACGAGCGTAAAGAGGTGTTCGGAGTGCATCTGCGCCCGCTGAAACTCGATGAGTCGGTAGATGTAGACCTGCTTGCACGCCAGACTCCCGGATTCTCGGGTGCCGACATTGCCAATGTGTGCAACGAGGCGGCACTCATCGCTGCACGTCACGAAAAAAAGGCTGTTGACAAGCAGGACTTCCTCGACGCGGTAGACCGTATCATCGGCGGACTGGAGAAAAAGACCAAGGTGATGACCGACAAGGAGAAGAGAACAATTGCATTGCACGAGGCTGGACACGCTACCCTATCGTGGTTCCTCGAGCATGCCAACCCCTTGATAAAAGTTACCATCGTGCCTCGCGGCAGAGCGTTGGGTGCAGCATGGTATCTGCCCGAAGAGCGACAAATTACCACCAAAGAGCAGATGCTCGACGAGATGTGCGCCATTCTCGGTGGTCGCGCTGCCGAAGAGCTTTTCATCGGCAGAATATCTACGGGAGCGATGAACGACCTTGAGCGCGTAACCAAGCAGGCATACGGAATGATTGCTTATGCCGGCATGAGCGACAAACTTGCCAACCTATGCTACTACAATAACGCAGAGGCGAGTTTCCAGAGACCTTACAGCGAAAAGACAGCCGAGCTTATCGACAACGAGGTGAAAGAGATGATCAGAGAGCAGTACGAACGTGCCAAACGCATGCTCACCGAGCACAGCGAGGGACATCATCGCCTTGCCGACCTGCTGCTTGAGCGCGAAGTAATCTTTGCCGAGGATGTCGAGAAAATTTTCGGCAAACGTCTCTGGACATCGCGTAGCGAAGAGATATTCGAAAAGAATGAATCGAACGAAACAAACACAAATATTAACGAACACGAAACCCCGCAGGAGAATGCAACCGACAGCGAGGCGAGTGAAAAGACTACAAATCTATGAAAAAGTTATTAGTTAGAGTGGCTACGGGAGCAGTTTTCGGACTTGTTCTGCTTGCGTCAATTCTGTACAACAATCTCACTTTCGGTGCACTCTTTGCACTGGTTACATGCCTTGCAGTGAATGAGTTCTGCAACCTTGTACACGACTACAAAAAGACCACTTTCAGCACTCCCATCGCCGTAGTGGGCGGACTTTATCTGTTCCTCGCATTCTTTTTTATGGACAAGGTGGCAATACCCTTCATGCTGTTCGTTCCCTACATAACACTCGTTGCATTTATATTTGTACGCGAGCTTTACAGAAACGATGGTAGCAGCCCACTCGACAATTTCGCCTACTTTGCATTGTCGCAGTTGTACGCAGCCCTTCCCTTTGCACTGCTCAACAAACTGACAACTTTCGGCCCGGGTGTATATAATTACATCATGCCCCTGTCGATATTCATATTCTTGTGGTGTAGCGACAGCGGTGCCTACTTTGTAGGTTCGGCAATAGGTCGCAGAAGACTTTTCGAGCGTATCTCTCCCAAAAAATCGTGGGAAGGCTCTATTGGCGGCGGTGTGCTTGCACTCGTTGCAGCCTACGTGCTGTCGCTCTTCTACTCATCGCTAGGCACATTTGAATGGATGGGCATGGCAGCAGTGGTAGTGATTGCAGGCACATGGGGCGACCTCATAGAGTCGTGCATGAAACGTGAGATGGGAATAAAAGACTCGGGCAACATTCTGCCCGGTCATGGTGGTATTCTCGACCGCTTCGACAGTGCTATTCTTGCTATCCCCGCGGTAGTTGTATACCTTTACATCTTAGGCGCATTCAACATTTTGTAAATAGCTTCGGCTGCGTGATGCGAAGCGCCTGCCGGACCTAATATTTCAATCATCCTGTCATACTCCTTGAACATGCGATTTCTGTAATCGGAATCCTGTTCAAGGAGTTTTTTCAGCTCTGCATTGAGGCAGATGGGAGACATGGTGTCGGCAACAAGTTCGGTAACAACCTCTCTGTCGGCAATGAGGTTCACAAGCGAGACATATTTTACCTTCAAGAACATACGACGCAACCACGAATAGAATTTGGGCATGGGAGTGGCATAACACACCACCTGAGGCACGCGGAAGAGTGCCGTCTCCAGTGTAGCCGTTCCCGAAGTAACAAGCGCCGCATGTGAGTGCATAAGCAGACGGTAGGTACCCTGGAACAGATGGGCGTTGCGACCCTGCAAATACTTTGCATAATACTCTTTGTCGATGCCCGGAGCTTTGGCTATCACAGGCACATAGTCGGGATATTTCTCCATTGCATCGAGCATCATGGGCAGATTGCCATCAATCTCTTGTTTTCGACTGCCGGCAAGCAGAGCCACGATCTTTTTATCGGGCAAGGCTGCGGCAGCAAGAAACTCGGCACGAGTCTCGCTGTATGTGTCGCGATAGGCCGCAACTGCATCGACACAAGGGTTGCCCACGTAGTTTATCTTGTAGTCGTGCTTTTTGAAAAACTCCACCTCAAAAGGCAATATAGAGAAAAGTGCATCGATATCGCGCTTGATATTCTTGATGCGATGCTCTTTCCATGCCCATATTTTGGGGGAAATATAATAATAGACAGGAATGTCGGTATTCTTGTGGACATATTCGGCAATTTTGAGGTTGAAACCGGGATAATCGACAAGAATAAGAACATCGGGACACCACTCAACAACATCTTTTTTACACATGCTCATGTTGGAAAATATTGTCCTGAGATGCAGAAGCACAGGTACAAAGCCCATATAGGCAAGCTCTTTGTAGTGCTTCACGCGCGTACCGCCGACAGCAGTCATCAGGTCGCCGCCGAAAAAGCGGAACTGCGCTTGGGGGTCAATCTCTTTGATAGCTTTCATCAGATTGGAGGCATGAAGGTCGCCCGACGCCTCGCCAACTATAAGATAGTATTTCATTGTGCCGTAATTTTACATTAAAACAACATTTATTTACCGTAAACGCGGATATAATCGACATACATATCAGAGCCGTTTCCGTAGCGTTCGAGGTCTATTTTCCAGCCGCTTATTCCACCTATCGCATAGTTCACCATGAACAGATGCGGGAAATCGCGAGAGATATTATTTGTAGGGTGTCTGAAAACCTCTATGTCGTCGAGATAATAGACTGTCTCTTTGAGTCCTATATACAATCCATAGGTGTGGAAAGTGGTGGACCACGACGAACGACCACCCACCGATAGCATGTCTATGCTCTTATAGAGAGCCTTGCGAGGCTGCCCATCTTCGTCGCGCTGTTCCCAAAAATGAGTCGTACAATTATAGCCCCAAAAATCGGGATTGCCCTCGCCCTGACCACCATAAGCCTCGATGATGTCAAGCTCGTCACCGGGGGCAGGACGTATCTGATTTACAGTCCAGAAGGCAGGCCATGTACCCGGTGCCGACTGAGCCACGAAACGACACTCAAGATAGCATGGTGCTTTGAACCAAAAGCCCTCGCCATCCATGTTCACCGAAGCAATAAGACCTGTGCTGCCTTTGCTGCCATCGCGTTTGCGTGCTGCAATTTTAAGATAGGTATCCACGCGTGAGAAAGGATTGTCCACGCTACTTACATCAGTAAAAGGCCAACCGCTAAAGTCGCCCGAGAGAGGTTTGTGGGCATTGTATCGTGCTCCGCGGCCATCGTCGGATATTGAGAGTTCGCCATCAAAATCGTCCGAGAAAATAAGCTTCAATCCCCGAGCTGCGGGAGGCACTGTCGCAGGTATCCCCTGACGCCACTTCACTCCGCCCTTATTATAGAGTTGAAGCTCGAATATATCTTTTTTACCATTTTCGGATGCAGCATATATACGCACAGTCATCGGGCCATGCGGCAAGGAGTCGGCATTGAAGCGGAAACTGCCGCGACCATCTTTTTTCAGTTTTATCCCTTTGGGAGTCAAATTAATATCGCGCCCCCACTGCGCATTATCCTTTTCATTGCCGAAGCCCCAACACATTGCCTTGGCATACTGCATTTCGGGAGCAACAAACTTCACCTCGACCCTGCCAGAGACATCGCTGCGGCACTCGGGCTGCAACAAACGGATAGCCTGCACCCAATCCTCTTTTTTTACACCCTGCCCGAAATCAAAATCGAGCAGACGCAACTTTTGCGCCGACAAACTGCCGCCGAAGAGAAAAGCAAACAGGAGCAAAAACAGAGGACTTTTAACCATGAATAGTAATAAAAAATTAATAACAACTTTGGCGTTACAAATCCCAGCCTTTCATTTCACGCAGAAGGTCGTAGTCGGTAAGGTCGATACGGGTGGGAGTGATTGCAACATATCCATTGGCAAGGGCCACTCTGTCGGCAGCACTGTCCCTATCTTCCGTCACAAACTCCCCTGTCAGCCAATACCATTTTCCGCCACGTGGATGATCGTGAGCCTCGTACTCGCCTGTCCACACACCGTTTGCCTGATGACACACCGAAACACCTTTGTAGGGTGCTTTTTCGGGGAAGTTTACATTGAGGCAGCATCCCTTGGGCAAGCCACGTTTGAGCACCTCGCTCACAATGCGGCGTATAACGGGGAATGTGGGGGTAAAATCGGCATCAGGGTCGTGATCACACAGCGAGAATGCCACCGAGGGGATTCCCTTCATGCAGCCCTCGAACACCACTCCCATAGTACCCGAATAGTGGGCATTCACTGCGGAGTTATCGCCATGATTGATACCGCCGATTACAAGGTCGGGGGTGCGAGTGAGCAACGCATTGAAAGCCAGCTTCACACAGTCGGCAGGAGTGCCGGTGCATGAGTATATCTCGATGCCCTCTTCTTGGGAAACAGGGGTGAACATTATAGGCTGTTCGCTTGTGATGGCACAGCCCTTGCCCGAACGGCCTGTATGGGGAGCCATAGCTATAACATCGCCAAACTCGGCAAGCACCTTCACAAGAGAGTTTATACCCTTGGCGCGGTAGCCATCATCGTTGGAAACAAGTATCAAAGGTCTTTTAGTATCTTTCATAATCATAAATCATATTGCAAGCGCGGAAACGCTCCGCACCTTTATCGCTACAAATTTAATAAAAAATACGCATTCCGACAAAGCCTCGCACAATTCACAACCACGACGGGAGCCATACAAACACAATGTCTGCCACATATTTAAACATCGGGTAACATATTTTATAATATATTGTTAATAAACAGTTCATAAGAATAGTACGAAATAGAATTATGCAATGATTTTTTTTAGTATCTTTGCAACAAACTGAGAAAAATGGGAAAAATAATTGCATTAGCCAACCAGAAAGGGGGAGTGGGTAAAACCACCACAGCCATAAACCTTGCGGCATCACTCGCCACATTGGGCAAAAAAGTTCTGGTAATAGACGCCGACCCGCAGGCAAACGCATCGTCGGGATTAGGCATCGACATCCGTCAAATAAAAAACTCTATATATGAATGTCTCATAAGCGGTTCTACCCCACAGGACGGCATTCACAACACATGTATCGAAGGGTTGGACATCATTCCCTCGCACATAGACCTTGTGGGAGCGGAGATAGAGATGCTCGACATGCCCAACCGCGAAAATATCATGAAAAAATCGCTTGCTACCATCAAGGACGCATACGATTACCTGCTCATCGACTGTTCGCCGTCGTTAGGTCTTATCACTGTAAACTCGCTCACAGCAGCCGACTCGGTGATAATACCCGTACAGTGCGAATATTTTGCACTCGAAGGAATAAGTAAACTGCTCAACACCATAAAAATAATAAAATCGAAGCTGAACCCCTCGCTCGACATCGAAGGTTTCCTGCTGACGATGTACAATTCGCGTCTGAGACTGAGCAACCAGATTTACAACGAAGTGAAGAAACACTTCCGCGAGCTGGTATTCAACACAGTGATACAGAGAAACATCCGTCTGGGCGAAGCACCCAGTATGGGCATTCCCGTTATTATGTACGACGCCGACTCGATAGGTGCAAAGAACTACCTTGCGTTGGCCGAAGAAATCACACAAAGAAACAATTAACAAATGGCAAAGAAATTCACACTTGGCAGAGGGCTTGACGCACTTATCTCGACTGAGGCAGTGCGCACATCAGGCTCGTCGTCAATAGGAGAGATAAGCCTGAGCCTCATAGAGGCCAACCCCAACCAGCCTCGTCGCGAGTTCAGCGAGGAGTCGTTGCGCGAACTTGCCGACTCGATAAGAGAAATTGGTATCGTGCAGCCGATAACCCTGAGACAGACCGAAAACGATCGTTATCAGATTATTGCCGGCGAACGCCGTTTCCGCGCCTCACAACTTGTAGGCAAAGAGACCATCCCTGCATACATCATCACAGCCAACGACGAGAGCACCATGGAGATGGCACTTGTCGAGAACATACAACGCGAGGACCTCAACGCGCTGGAAATTGCCCTTGCCTATCAAAAACTGATAGAGCAGAACAATCTGTCACAAGAGCAACTGAGCAAACGCATGGGTAAAGGACGCGCCACCATCGCCAACTTCCTGCGCCTGCTAAAACTCCCCGCGCCCGTACAGATGGCTCTGAAGGACAAGCTGATAGACATGGGACACGCACGCGCACTATTGTCACTCGACGACCCCAAACAACAGATTGAAGCGTTCAAAGAGATACAAAAGAACAACTATTCTGTGAGACAGGTCGAAGAACTTGTGCGCCGCATCAAAGAGGAAGGATTAGAAGTAAAGAGCATGAAAAAGAGCGAGGCACAGCAACAGAATGTTGCAGTGTACAGCCAGCTCAAGAAACAGCTCACACAGTTCTTTCAGACACCCGTACAGCTTACAAGCACAGCCAAGGGCAACGGCAAGATAAGCATTAAGTTCAAAGACGAGCAGGAACTTGAGAGAATAATCTCCATTTTCGACAAACTAAACAAACAGTAATTTGTTACCGAAACGAAAAACATACCAACTGCGTATAGCAGCAATAGCAATGATGCTGTTGCTCGTGGCGGGAGTGTCTGCACAGACGCTTGCCGACTCGACAAAAAACGAGGGCAATATTCCCGAAAAAATAATTGTCGAGCAGACTGTAAACGACACATTGCGCATAGACAGCATACAAAAAGCCACCGCAACACTTGTAAGCGACAGTAGCAGAGTATCGAAAAAGCGCTCAGAGACAGGTGTCACCGAGAAGATTGCGAACTTCAAGCCCGAGCCATACAAAGCAACATGGCTGGCAGCTGTGATACCCGGTGCCGGACAAATCTACAACCGCAAATATTGGAAACTGCCCATCGTCTACGGCGGAATAATGGGCTGTCTCTACGCCTACAACTGGAACAACCAGATGTACAGCGACTACCGTCAGGCATTCCTCGACATTATGGATGCCGACCCCAACAGCAAGAGTTACGAGACGTTCTTTCCATCGGGTTACGATTTTCAGCGAAACGAAGAGTACCTGAAAGAGTTATTCAAAAAACGCAAGAACCGTTACCGTCGTTGGCGTGACCTTAGCGTATTTGCCTGCGTGGGAGTGTATTTGGTATCAATCGTAGACGCATATGTCGATGCCCACCTATCAAGTTTCGACATCAGCGAAGATGTCAATCTGAGCATCCACCCCGATGTACAACCCTCGGGCGCAAATGGCAACTACTACGGGCTGAACTGTAACATCTCATTTTAACACAAGACAATGCAATTAAAAAACACAATAAAAACAATACTATTCACACTACTGTGCTGCACCACCCTGCAAGCGCAGAACAACGACTCGGCACGCATAGACTTGAACAATCTGGGAGTGGTGACCGACAAGCAGATTGCCAATTACGACAAGCCACTGAGCGTGCTGCATTTGGACTATATAAGCGACAAAGACAGCATAAAATTTGACATACCCGAGAGCATGATGCTCGACATCGACAGCCTGATGAACAATTGGCAGTCGCGCACACTGTTGCAACTGCTCGAGGGCGACAGCATCGGCGAAGCGAAACCCGTAAACGACTCAATCTACGCCGATAGGCTCGATCGTCTGCCATCAATAATAGAGATGACCTACAACGACGTAACCAAGCAATTCATAGAGCGTTACGCCAACCGCCACCGTCGTCTGGTGTCGAACATGCTGGGACTATCGACCTATTACATGCCCATGATAGAGAGCGCGCTCGACAGCTACAACATGCCCCAGGAACTTAAATACATGCCCATAATAGAGTCGGCATTCAACCCCAAGGCCGTATCACGTGTGGGAGCCAAAGGATTGTGGCAGTTCATGTTCCCCACAGGCAAGATATACGGACTGAAAGTAAACAGCTACATAGACGAGCGTTTCGACCCCTTGAAATCGACCCACGCAGCCATACGCTATCTGCGCGACCTGCATAAGTTCTTCAAGAGCTGGGACTTGGCAATAGCAGCTTACAACTGCGGCCCCGGAAACGTGAAGAAAGCCATCATACGTTCGGGAGGAAAGACAAACTTTTGGCAGATATACCGTTTCTTACCCCGCGAAACACGTGGATACATACCCGCATTCATCGCAGTAAACTACATAATGAACTACTACGAGGAGCATGGTATCAGCCCCATGCAGCCAGCCTTGACCATAGCAACAGACACAGTGCATGTAAACAAAAATCTGCACTTCTCACAGGTATCGGAGCTTTGCAACATAGAGCTTGACGCCATAAGAGCCATGAACCCCCAATATATCCGAGACATCATACCCGGCAAAAGCGAGACATGCGTGTTGCGTCTGCCCAACGAGACCATCACAAGCCTGCTGAACCTGGGCGACTCGGTGTACAAACACAAAGAAGATGTGTTCTTCCCCCCCACACAACTTGCACAGCTCGAAAAAAATGTCAAGCTGAACGACGGAGGACGCGGAGCCGGCACACGCCACAAGGTGCGCAACGGCGAGACACTCTCGACCATTGCACGAAAATATGGCGTTTCGGTGAAGCAACTAATGAAAGCTAACAATCTGAAAAATACAAACATCAGAGCAGGACGTTACATTAATATATATTGATATTTATGGAAACGAACGAAGAGAAACGCCGCATAGAGGAAGAGGCTGAAATATCAGCAGCCTTTCAAGAGCTCCTCGACATCTATCTTGCATCGCAACACCGACGCAAGGTGGACATAATAACCAAAGCCTTCAACTTTGCGCGACAGGCACACAAAGGTGTGCGCCGCAACAGTGGCGAAGCATACATTATGCACCCGTTGGCAGTGGCACGCATAGTATGCGCCGAGATAGGATTAGGCTCCACGTCAATATGCGCAGCACTGTTGCACGATGTAGTAGAGGACACCGACTACACCGTGGAAGACATACGCAACCTCTTCGGAGAAAAAATAGCACAAATAGTAGACGGACTCACGAAAATATCAGGAGGCGTGTTCGGCACGCAAGCCTCGGAGCAGGCCGAGAACTTCAAAAAGCTGCTGCTCACCATGAGCGAGGATATACGCGTGATTCTCATAAAGATAGCCGACCGTCTGCACAACATGCGCACCCTCGCGTACATGCCGGTTAACAAGCAGTACAAGATTGCAGGAGAGACACTCTACATATATGCTCCCATTGCCTATCGTTTGGGATTGAGCCGCATAAAGACCGAGCTCGAGAACCTCAGTTTCCGCTACGAGCACCCCGAGGAGTACGAAAAGATTCAAAAAAAGCTGGCAAAGACGCAGATTGAACGCGACCAGCTCTACAACGAATTCATAACCCCCATACGCAAAGAACTTGACGCCCTGGGCTTCAACTACCGCATCATGGGCCGCTTGAAGTCGCCCTACTCCATCTGGAACAAGATGCAGACAAAGCACATAGCCTTTGAGGACATCTACGACATTCTCGCAGTGAGAATTGTGTTCACTCCGCGCGAAGGCAAAGACGAGAACAACGAATGCTTCAACATATACATTGCTCTCACCAAGCAGTACGATGTACACCCCGACCGTCTGCGCGACTGGGTGAACAAGCCACGCGCCAACGGGTACCGCGCCCTGCAAGCCACATTCATGAGCAAACGCGGCGAGTGGATTGAGGTGCAGATACGTAGCGAACAGATGGATGAAATAGCCGAGAAGGGCGTTGCCGCGCACTGGAAATACAAGAGCAAAGAGGGCAGCAACGGCAAAGACGAGATGCTCGACGACTGGCTGCACACCATCAAGGAAATTCTCGACGACCCGCAACCCAACGCGCTCGATTTCCTCGACACCATCAAACTGAACCTCTACGCAACGGAAATATTTGTCTTTACCCCAAAAGGCGAGATAATGACAATGCCGCAGAACTGTACGGCACTCGACCTGGCATACAGCATACACACCTTCCTGGGCAACCACTGCATAGGCGCCAAGGTGAACCACAAGCTGGTGCCCATGAGCCATGTGTTGCAGAGTGGCGACCAGGTGGAGATTCTTACCTCCAACTCACAGCACGTACAGGAGAACTGGCTCTCCTTTGCCACGACAGCAAAGGCTCGCGCAAAGATACAGGCAGCCCTGCGACGCGAACAGCGCAAAATACAGAAAGAGGGCGAGGAGAGACTCAACGCATTCCTTGAGAAAGAGGAGCTTACGAGTTTTGCCAACAACATAGAAAAGATATGGGTGCGCCACAACCTCAACGACAAAGAGCAGTTGCTCACAGCCATAGGTAACGGCACCATAATATTGGGCGAGGAGGACAAAGAGGCACTTTTGGGCAACAACAAACGTCGTTTCTCGTTCTTCTTCTTCGGCAAAGAGGAGAAAAAGGAGGAGAAGAGAGAGGAGACAGCAACCACCTTCGACAATGTAGACCACAAACGCCCCATCATACTCACCGACGAGAACCTGCAAAAGAACTTCATCATCGCCGACTGTTGTCATCCCATCCCCGGCGACGACATTCTTGGTTTCTACGACGAGAACAAGCACATAGTGATACACAAACGTCAGTGCCCTGTCGCCGACCGTCTGAAGAGCAGTCATGGCGACCGCATACTGACTGCAAGCTGGGAGACTCATCGCAAACACGAATTCATAGTACCCATAAACATTAAAGGCATAGACCGCATAGGTATCATCAACCAGATTACGGATATCACCTCGCAGCAGATGAATGTGAATATCCAAAAATTTGAATTCGAGAACAAGGGCGGAGTGTTCGAATGCAACGTATGGCTGAACATTCACGACGTGGATGATGTCAAACAGTTGTGCGAGAAGCTGAAAAAGGTAGAAAATGTGAAAAGCGTGGCACGCGTAGACTAACGGCCGTGCCTAAACAGCAAGCATAAAAATCAAAGTTCACCCAAAGCATCGCGCAGAGCCACAAGCTCTGCGCGTATCGTACGCAGACGCTCTATCACAGAGGTCTCAATCTCGGCCTGTTCTTGTTTTCCATGCCCATTGAGATAGGTCTGAGCACCCGAAAGAGTCATACCCTTCTCCTTTACCAAATGATGCACGAGCTTCACAAGTTGAAGGTCGTCTTTGGTGTAACGTCTGATGCCGTTTGTACCTTTCTGCGGGGCAATCTGTTTGAACACTGTCTCCCAATAGCGCAAAGTACTTTCGTTGACGCCCACTTCGGCAGCAACCTCTCCAATAGAGTAGAAAAGCTTATGATTCTTGTTTCTGTTCAGTGCCATTGCCGGAGAAAATGTATCAATCGTAAACCTTGCCATGATTCTCGACCATGCGCAACATCTCGTCGTAACCATCGGCATCAAGATCCATAAAATAGTAGTTCACAGGATTCACCTTGCGACCTTTGAGAACAACCTCGTAGTGGAGGTGAGGGCCGGTACTCTTACCCGAGTTTCCACTGTCGGCAATATACTCGCCACGCACCACTTTCTGCCCCACCTTCACTTTTGAGCTGTGAAGATGGGCATAACGAGTGCGATAGCCGTAACCATGATCAAGCTCGACAGTCATTCCGTAACCTGTTTCCCATTTCGACGACACCACGACAGCATCGCCCGTAGCATAGATGGGTGTGCGCATATCACAGGAAAAGTCCATTCCCGAGTGAAATTTCTTTGTCTTGTAGATGGGGTCGATGCGATAGCCATAACCCGACGCTGTTTTTTTGAGGTCGCGGTTGGCAATAGGCTGTATTGCAGGCAGATGTTTGAGGTACTCCTCTTGGTCTTTGCTCAGTTCTACAATCTCGTCAAACGATTTTATCTGAAGATAGAGCTGTTTGGCAAGCATGTCGGCCTTTTGGGTGGTCTCTACCACAAGGGCGGCATTCTCCATGTCCACAAGTTCGTCGTAACGGCCGGTGCCTCCATAACCCGAATTGCGGGCAACCTCGGCAACAGGCTCGGCATTCATGAGCACACGATAGAGGTTATCGTCGCGCTGCTGAATATCTTCGAGCACCTCCATAGCATCGTCGAGACGCTGCGAGAGAATGCGGTATTGGGCAAGCAGTCTGGAGTTCTCTTCCTGCACATCCTTGAGCGACGGAGTCTGCACACACAGGTAGAACACAAGGAAAGAGAGACCTCCGAAAATAACGAAGAAAAGAAAACTGCGCAACCTCGTAAGGAACTTTTGTGCCATATTGGGATAAACCCTGTCGTAGGTGCGTGTTTTATTGTTGAATATGTAATATACCTTGCGCATACAATAGAAAAGCCTTTAATTTTGCCCCAGCCGAACGAAGTTGGAGGTTATTCCCCCTATTTTCGCCGAAAGTTTTGGCAAAAATAATAAATCTGAATTATCTTTGCAACTAATTGCAAACCGATTGCAAAAAACCAAGAAAAACTGCCCCGGAATTATATTAATAATTCCAAAATGACAGACAAAGAATATTAAAAAGCAAAAAACAATATGCTCACATCAAAAGAAATCAGAGAATCCTTTAAGGAATTTTTCAAGGAGAAAGGACACCTCATTGTGCCCTCGGCTCCCATGGTAGTGAAAGACGACCCCACGTTGATGTTCACCAATGCCGGAATGAACCAGTTCAAAGATATCATCCTGGGTAACAGCCCTGCAAAGAGCAAGCGCGTTGCCGACTCGCAGAAGTGTCTGCGCGTAAGTGGTAAACACAACGACCTCGAAGAGGTTGGCCACGACACCTACCACCACACAATGTTTGAAATGCTCGGCAACTGGTCGTTCGGCGACTACTTCAAGGAGGAGGCCATCACATGGGCTTGGGAGTATCTCACACAGGTGGTGAAACTTGACCCCGAGCGTCTCTACGCAACAGTATTCGAGGGAGCAAAGAGCGAAGGTCTCGACCGCGACAACGAAGCGGCAGCAATATGGGAGAGATACCTCCCCGCCGAGAGAATCATCAACGGCAACCTGAAGGACAACTTCTGGGAGATGGGCGACACAGGCCCCTGCGGCCCATCGTCAGAGATTCACATCGACCTGAGAAGCGAAGAAGAGCGCGCAGCCATCCCCGGACGCGACCTTGTAAACGGCTCACACCCCCAGGTTATTGAGATATGGAACCTCGTGTTCATGCAATACAACCGCATGGCCGACGGACATCTTGAGGAGCTTCCCGCAAAAGTTATCGACACCGGTATGGGCTTCGAGCGTCTGTGCATGGCTCTTCAGGGCAAAAAGTCGAACTACGACACAGATATTTTCCAGCCCATCATCAAGAGCATCAGTGAAATTTCGGGCAAGAGCTACGGCGATGACGCATCAGTAGATGTTGCCATGCGTGTAATTGCCGACCACATACGTACAATATCATTCTCTATCACCGACGGACAGTTACCCTCGAACGCAAAGGCCGGTTATGTTATCCGTCGCATCCTGCGTCGTGCAGTGCGCTACGGCTACACATTCCTCGGTCAGAAACAGGCATTCATGTACAAGTTGGTGCCCACACTCATAGAGAACATGGGCGATGCTTATCCCGAATTGGGTGCTCAGAGAGAACTTGTAACAAAGGTAATCAAAGAGGAGGAAGAGGCATTCTTGCGCACACTCGAGACAGGTATTCACCTGCTCGACAAGATTATCGCTGCTGCAAAAGCCGACGGCAAGCAGGAGATTAGCGGTGTAGAGGCATTTACTCTGTACGACACATTCGGATTCCCCATCGACCTGACACAGCTCATTCTGCGCGAGAATAACCTGACAGTAAACATGGCAGAGTTTGACGAGGAGATGCTCAAGCAAAAGACACGCGCCCGCAACGCAGCAGCCGTAGAGAACGGCGACTGGGTGAACATTGCCGAGGGCGAGAGCAAGTTCGTAGGTTACGACCTCACCGAGTGTGACACAAAGATTCTGCGCTACCGTCAGACAAAGCAGAAGAACCAGACACTCTATCAGATAGTACTTTGCGAGACACCTTTCTATGCCGAGAGTGGAGGTCAGGTGGGCGACACAGGTTATCTTATCTGCGGCGACGAGCGCATTGAGGTTATCGACACAAAGAAGGAGAACAACCTTCCCATACACATCACCAAGAAGCTGCCCACCAATGCCGAGGCTACTTTCCACGCCGAGGTGAACGTTGCAAAGCGCAACGCATGTGCAGCCAACCACTCATGCACCCACCTTCTCGACCAGGCATTGCGCGAGGTACTTGGCACACACGTTGAGCAGAAAGGTTCGCTCGTAACTCCCGAGGGTATACGTTTCGACTTCTCACACTTCCAGAAACTGAGCAACGAGGAGATTCAGAAGGTAGAGAAGATTGTGAACGCACGCATACGCGCCAACATCCCCTTGACCGAGCACAGAGACATCCCCATCGCCGAGGCACAGCAGTTGGGAGCGATAGCACTCTTCGGCGAGAAGTACGGCGACAGAGTACGCGTCATCCAGTTCGACAAATCAATCGAATTCTGTGGAGGTATTCACGTACAGGCAACAGGAAGCATAGGTATGGTGAAGATTATTTCTGAAAGTTCTGTGGCAGCAGGTGTGCGCCGTATCGAGGCAATCACAGGCGAGGCTTTGGAGGAGAACATCATCAAGATGCAGGACATGATGGCCGAAATAAAAGCCCTCTTCAACAACGTTCCCAACCTGAAGGCAACCATCGTGAAGGCCATTAACGAGAACAACGAACTGAAGAAACAGGTCGAGGAGTATGCTCGCGAAAAGGCTGTAATCACCAAAGACAAGCTCATGGGCGAGGTAAAAGAGAGAAAAGGCGTGCGTGTCATCAGTGCCATACTGCCCATGCCCGCAGGCACAGTGAAAGACATTGTGTTCATGCTGCGCAGCGAAATGACCGAGAACCTGTTGTGCGTTATCGGTAGCATCAGCAACGACAAGCCCCAGCTCACAATCTCGGCCAGCGGCGACCTTGTAGAGGCAGGCATCAACGCCGGCAAGCTCGTAGGCCAGGCAGCCAAAGAGATGCAGGGCGGCGGTGGCGGTCAGCCCCACTTCGCAACCGCAGGCGGTAAGAATGTCGAAGGCCTTAAGAACGCAATGGAAAAGGTATTTGAATTGACAGAGCTTTAAGAAAAAGAGTAAAATAGCCCCCCAAAAAAGTTAGTCAAAAAACTTTTTGGGGGGCTATTTTATGCGTAATTATCAATCAACATCCAACGTTTTCAATCTATCCTTAGCACCGGCATGGCCCTGCTTGGCTGCCTTGGAATACCATTTGAAAGCTTCGCTCAAGTCTTTATCAACGCCACTACCATTTTCATAGCACCAACCCAAGCCATATTGCGCACCGGCATGTCCCTGCTCGGCTGCCTTGCGATACCATTTGAAAGATACAGCCTCACTCAAATCTTTATCGATGCCTTCATCACTATTTACATAGTACCAGCCCAATTTATATTGCGCACCGGCATTTCCCAACTCGGCTGCCTTGCGATACCATTTGAAAGCTTCGCTCAAGTCTTTATCAACGCCACTACCATTTTCATAGCACCATCCCAAGCCATATTGCGCATCGGCATATCCCTGCTCGGCTGCCAAAAGCCACCATTTGAAAGCTTCGCTCAAGTCTTTATCAACGCCATCACCATATGTATAGCACAAACCCAAGCCATATTGCGCATCGGCATGTCCCTGCTCGGCTGCCAAAAGCCACCATTTGACAGCCTCTTTGTCGTCCTGCTCATGTCCACCGAACCGTCCCCCACTGGTGCGACCGGAATAATATCTCCTTCCCAACTCAAATTGAGCTGCTGCATCGTTTTGATTCTTAGCTTTATCGTAGGTAGGATACTCTATTGTGTAATATCTGCAGATAAAAGCAAATGCTATTATAAGCAAGAATTTTATTATACCTTTTATTATATCTTTCATAAAAGACGTCATATATAACTAAATTTATTTAAGGCTGTACTCTTTAAAAAGAGGCTGTGCCAAATCACATTTTGCACAGCCTCTCTATCAATTATCAGAAAAAAATTTACTCTTCGTCTTTAATAGCAAACTCCTTTATAAGTTTGTCCTGAACATCGGTGGGAACAAGTTCGTACGATGCGAAAGACATTATGAACGATGCACGACCTCCGGTGAGTGAGCTGAGGGCTGTTGAGTAAGATGACATCTCTTTCAAAGGCACTTTTGCCGAGAGTTTCTCATAGCCATTCTCGCTGCTCATGCCCATGATGAGTCCGCGACGACCCTGGAGGTCACTCATTACGTCACCCATCTTGTCAGAGGGAACGAATACCTCTACGTCGTAAACAGGCTCAAGGATTTTGGGAGCTGCCGAACGGAAGGCCTCGCTGAATGCGTTACGTCCTGCAAGCATGAACGAGATTTCGTTTGAGTCTACCGGGTGCATCTTACCATCGTAAACAATTACTCTCACGTCGCGTGCGTATGAACCGGTGAGGGGACCCTGCTCCATTCTCTCCATTACTCCTTTAAGGATTGCGGGCATGAAGCGTGCGTCGATAGCACCGCCGACAACGCTGTTCACGAATACCAATTTACCACCCCAATCGAGTTTAATCTCTTCGGTGCCACGAGGAGTAATCTTGAACTCCTGACCGTTGAAACGGTAAACATCGGGCATGGGAACGCCCTCTTCGTAAGGCTCTACAATCATGTGTACCTCACCAAACTGACCTGCACCACCCGACTGTTTCTTGTGACGATAGTCGGCACGAGCAGCCTTAGTGATAGTCTCGCGATAAGGAATCTTGGGCTCTTCGTACTTAACGAGCATCTTCTCTACGTTCACAAGACGCCACTGCAATGTGCGCAAGTGGAACTCACCCTGACCGTAAACGATAGTCTGGCGAAGTTCTTTAGACTGAACAACCACCCATGTAGGATCTTCTTCGTGCATGCGGTTGAGCACCTGCATGAGTTTCTCCATGTCTGACTCTTTCTGAGGCTTGATGGCGCGAGAGTATTTAGATGCGGGATATTTTACAAGTGAGAAGCTGTTGCTTGAATCCTTGTCGTTGAGAGTGTTACCGATCTTGATATCTTTTAGTTTCACTGTACAACCGAGGTCACCTGCCTTAAGTTCGTCTACCTGTACACGGTTGGCACCTGCACAGCAGAAAATCTGCGAAATACGCTCTTTTGAGCCACGGTCGGCATTTACGAGGTCGGCACCTGTCTTTAATGTACCGCTCATCACCTTGAAGTAGTTTACTTCGCCAATGTGGGGCTCGACTGATGTCTTGAAGAAGAAGAGCGATGTGGGAGCTTCGCTGTCGTAAGGAACAACTGTACCCTCTGAGTTTACGGGCTGGGGCATATCGTCTACCTCGGGAGCCACGTTAGAGAGGAATTCGAGCAAACGGCTGACTGCTACATCGGTACCTGCCGAACAGCAAAGAACGGGATATACGCTACCAGTAGAGAGACCCATGCGGGCACCTACGCGAATGTCGTCTTTGTCGAGGTCTGATTCCTCGAAATATTTATCCATGAGTTCCTCTTTGTTCTCGGCAGCCATCTCCACAAGTTTCATGTGAAGGTCGATAGCCTTGTCGAGCTCGGCTACGGGGATATCCTCTTCGATGGGAGCCTCGCCTTCGGCAGTCCATGTAAGTTTCTTCATCAAGAGAACGTCGATGATAGATTTAAAGCCGGGGCCTGTCTCAAGGGGATACTGCACAGGGCACACTTTGGGGCCGTAGATTGTCTGCAACTGGTCGATAACCATGTCATAGTCGCACTTCTCGTGGTCTATCTGGTTTACTACAAACATCATGGGCTTATTCATCTTCTTGATGTAGCGGAAGCAGTTCTGTGTTCCAACCTCGACACCATACTGTCCATTGATAACCATCATTGCGAGGTCGGCAACAGTCATGGCCGAAACTGCGCTACCGGCAAAGTCGTCTGCACCCGGACAGTCGATAAGGTTGAGTTTCTTTCCGTTCTGCTCAACCTGGAATACTGTGGAGAATACAGAGTAACCATACTCCTGTTCAACAGGAAAATAGTCGCTTACGGTATTTTTCGCAGCGACTGTACCTCTACGTTTTATGATACCACTCTCAAAGAGGATAGCCTCAGTGAGGGTGGTTTTACCGGCGCCTGAACATCCTACGATTGCGATGTTCTTAATTTCGTTAGTCTGATAGGTTTTCATATTTCTATTATTTTTGCTTTAGAATTAAGACTAAATGAATAATTTTGCCACCAATGTATGAAAAAAGAAAGAAATAAGCAACAACATTGAGCAACTTTTTTAATATCTGACAAAAATATTTTAATTTTGTCAGCAAATTGTACGTTGTAGCATGGCAGGTATATATATTCACATTCCATTTTGTAAGCAGCGCTGTCGCTATTGCAGTTTTTTCTCTTCGACCAACGAGGAGAAAAAGAGAGAATACATTGATGCTCTTTGTAAAGAATTGCACGCGCGCAGAAATTATATCGACAACAGGAATGTCGAGACTATATATATAGGAGGAGGAACACCCTCGACATTGCAAAAAGAGGATTTTGAGAAGATATTCGCAACAATAGACGAGAATTACAACATAAAGGAGGGTGCCGAGATTACGTTAGAGGCCAACCCCGACGACCTCTCGCGTGACTATTTATCCATGCTGCGTGGTTTTCCTTTCAACCGTCTGAGTATGGGCGTGCAGAGCTTCGACGATGCACTGCTGAAGAAGTTGGGACGTCGCCACGACTCGACGCGTGCCAAAGAGGCCTTTCGCGAGGCGCGTGCCACAGGGTTCGACAACATAAGCATAGACCTGATGTTTGCGTTACCAGGCTCCACCACCGAAAGCTGGAGCAACGACCTGAAAAGCGCCATAGAGCTGTGCCCCGAACACATATCGGCCTACAACCTCACCTACGAAGAGGGCACTGCGCTCTACAAAGCATTGCAGAGCGGCAGCATCACTCCGCTCGACGAAGAGGGCAACCTGAAACAGTTTGCCATGCTCATCGAGGCACTTGAAGAGAACGGATATTGCCATTATGAAATCTCGAACTTCGCCCGCCCCTGGCGCGAGAGCCGCCACAACAGCAGCTATTGGCACAACGTGCCCTACCTGGGATGCGGTGCTGCGGCACACTCCTACAATGGAGCTTCGCGCCAGTGGAACATCGCAAATATCGAACTATATATAAGAGGTATAAAGAGTGGTGCCCCCGATTACGAGATTGAGGAGCTTACCGAGAGCGAGCGTTACAACGACGCAGTGCTTACACGTCTGAGGACACGCGACGGACTGCCACTCGCTTGGTTCAAAGAGAATTTTCAGGAAAAGTATATAAGATATATGCTCGATGCAGCAGCCGCACACATTGAGCGCGGCATGCTGACACATACAAGCAACGATAGCATCCGACTCACGAAAAAGGGTATTTTCATAAGCGATGCTATCATGCGCGACCTTATATATATCGATTGATATATGGCCGCCCTATAATTTTGTTTACTCGCAGACGCGGTAAATATCGGGGAGATTGCGACCCTCTTGATTGTAATCGAGACCGTAGCCAACGATAAAGTCGTTTGCAATATCGAAGCAGCGATAGTGAATATCAAGCTCGACCTTAAGATTGCCGGGCTTTACAAAGAGCGATGCCACGCGAATGTCGGCGGGGTTTTTCTCATTGAGCATACGCAACATTTCGCGCATGGTGATACCCGAATCGACAATATCCTCGACAATCACCAGCGTGCGTCCCTCGACATTTTCGTTTAGGCCGATAAGCTCTTTCACCTTACCTGTGGAGCTTGTACCCTCGTAAGAGGAGACACGCACGAAACTAATCTCGCAAGGAATCTCAATCTCGCGAAGAAGGTCGGCAGCGAACATAAAAGCGCCATTCAGCACCACAAGGAAAAGAGGTTTTTTACCGGCAAGATCTTTGTTGATGGCAGCCGCCACACGTTTCACCTGTTCCTGAATTTTCTCCTTTGGAATATCCAACGAAAATTTCTTATCGCAAACCTGGACTGTTTTCATAGTTATTTTGTGTTTATATTTGTCTGTTATATTCCTTTACAATATGCAACTGCCGCCTCGGCACAACGTTCGCCATCGACAGCCGCAGACACGATGCCTCCGGCATAGCCTGCGCCCTCGCCACAGGGAAAAAGCCCCGCAAGGGTTACATGTTGCAGAGTGTCGTTGTTGCGCACAATGCGCACAGGCGCCGAAGTGCGTGTCTCCACGCCTATCACCGTCGCCTCGTTGGTGAGAAAACCTCGCGAGGACTTTCCGAACAGTTCAAACCCGCGACGCAGACGTGTGGAAATGAAACGCGGCATCCAGAAGTGCATGGGCGACGACAAAAGCCCAGGAGCGTAAGTGCTCGACGGCAGGTCGTAGCTGAGCTTGCCCTTCACAAAGTCGGTCATACGCTGTGCAGGCGCAGTCTGACGTCTGTTACCCATAATCCAGCAAAGACGTTCGAGTGTCTCTTGAAAAGCCATCACACGCAACGGAGAGTCGGGAGCAACATCAACGCCACCCTCGCAGTCAATCTGCAAGTCGGGGTGGGCAAGGTCGTCGCTGTTTATCTGCACCACCATGCCCGAATTGCTCCAACGGCCGCCACGATTCGAGGGCGACATGCCATTCACCAGCAGTTGATTCTCGGCTGTTGCCGAGGGTATCACCACTCCACCGGGACACATGCAGAAGCTGTACACTCCGCGTTCCTCGACCTGCGCAGTGTAGGAATATTCTGCCGCAGGCAGATATTTTCCGCGACCGGCAGGATTGTGATACTGTATGCGGTCGATGAGTTCCGAAGGGTGCTCCAGACGTACGCCCACGGCTATCCCCTTGGCCTCTATCGCTATGTTGCTATCGTGCAACGAACGGTAAACGTCGCGTGCCGAGTGACCTGTGGCCAGAATCACCGCCTCGGCAAGAATCTCGCCTTTGTCGGTACGCACACCGGCCACCTTACCCCCCGCCACAAGAATCTCTTCCATACGTGTTTCGAAACGTACCTCGCCACCACACTCGATTATGCGGTTGCGCATATTCTCTATCACACGCGGCAGTTTATCGGTACCTATGTGAGGGTGCGCGTCGGAGAGTATCGACGTGCTTGCCCCATGCTGACAAAAGACATTGAGAATGCCCTCGATATTTCCGCGCTTTTTGCTGCGGGTGTATAATTTACCATCGGAGTAGGCACCTGCACCACCCTCGCCGAAACAGTAGTTCGATTCGGGGTTTACCTTATGTTCGCGCGATATTGCCGCCACGTCCAATTTTCGTGTGCGCACATCCTTACCACGCTCCACCACTATGGGGCGCATGCGCAGCTCTATCAGTTTGAGCGCAGCAAAAAGCCCCGCAGGGCCTGCGCCGACAACCACCACCGGGGGACAGTTCTCCACGTTGCCATATTCGCGGCTTGTGTACTCGTCAATAGGCGGCTGCTCGTTCACGAATACTCTTATTGTGAGATTGACATATATGGTACGCTGGCGCGCATCGATGCTGCGGCGCAACACACGAACTGCGGTGATTCTTCTTGCATCAAGTCCTTTTACCTGTGCTATATATTTTTTTATCGCCTGTTCGTTTACTGCGACATGCGGCTCTACTCTTATCTGATACTCATTTATCATGCTAAAAAAGATTTTCGTTATCCGAAAATATATCTGAATGCCTCCTCGACCTTGCTCACAGCCTTAATCTCGATGGAGTATTTCGACAGGTCGAGTCGTTTGGTATTTGTTCGGGGAATTATTATCTGCTTGAAGCCCAGTTTCTCGGCCTCGGAGATGCGCTGCTCTATGCGGTTTATGGGGCGTATCTCACCCGAAAGTCCCACCTCGCCTGCCATGCAGACGGTAGCGTCAATCTCTACATCCATATTGCTCGAAAGTATTGCACTGATGACAGAGAGGTCGATTGCCGGATCGTTCACGCGAAGGCCGCCGGCAATGTTCAGAAAGACATCTTTTTGAGCGAGCTTGAAGCCCACGCGTTTTTCGAGCACAGCAAGCAACATGTTCATGCGACGAGTGTCGAAACCCGTAGCCGAGCGTTGCGGAGTGCCGTAGGCGGCAGTACTCACAAGAGCCTGCACCTCTATAAGGAAGGGGCTTACACCCTCGATGGCCGCTGCAATGGCAATGCCGCTCATGCCCTGATGACGGTCGCTGAGCAACAGTTCCGAAGGGTTCTCTACCTGACGCAACCCCTCGCGGCGCATCTCGTAGATACCCATCTCTGCCGTGCTGCCGAATCTGTTCTTTATAGAGCGCAACACACGATAGATATAATGCTGGTCGCCCTCGAACTGCAACACAACATCGACAATATGTTCAAGGATTTTGGGGCCGGCAATGGCACCCTCTTTTGTTATGTGACCGATGAGCACGATGGGAGTATTGCTCTCTTTGGCATATTTGAGCAACATTGTGGTACACTCGCGTATTTGAGCCACACTGCCGGGCGATGAATCTACCGCCTCGCTGCTCATCGTCTGTATGGAGTCAATGATTACAAGTTGGGGAGAGCACTCTTTAATATGGCCAAGAATTGTTTCGAGAGATGTCTCGCACACAATCATGCAGTCAGACTTTTCATATTCTATGCGTTCGGCACGCAGTTTTATCTGCTGCACGCTCTCCTCGCCCGAGACGTAAAGAACTCTTTTCCCTGCCAGACGCAACACTGTCTGCAAGACAAGGGTGGACTTGCCAATGCCGGGCTCGCCACCAAGCAGCACCAATGAGCCGGGAACAAGGCCACCGCCCAACACACGGTTAAGTTCTCTGTCGCGAGTATCTATGCGGGGAAGTTCGTCGGTGGAGACCTCGTCGATGAGTACCGGGCGTGCCGACACCCTCTCATCAGAGAGAGCTACGCGCACAGCACTATCTTTGCGTATGCTCTTTTCTACAAAACTGTTCCACGCACCACATGCCGGACACTTACCCGACCACTTTGGGGAATCGTATCCGCATTCGTTGCAGAGAAAGACTTTCTTATCCTTTGCCATCTACTATCTTATATTCGGTAACCGTTTGCGAAGATAGTGCAATATGGTTAAAATTGCAATAAATTATGCAAAGGAGTTTAATTGGCGTTTGTTTTATATATATTGACTGATTTCGGACAAAGAAGTGACCTCGAATGTAGGGCTGAAAGCATGCTTCTTTTCGCCCTTTATATTCAAGAACATCTGGTCCATCCCCACACCTGCTGCGCCGAGAATATCGGTCTCGTAAGCATCGCCTATCATCAGCGATTGCTCTTTGCTCGCACCCGATACCTCTATTGCATATTCAAACAGCGCGGGGTCGGGCTTGTTGCGACCTATCTCCTCGGAGAGTATCAGCCGTTTGAAATATTTTGTCAGCCCTGTGGTTGCCATCTTTTGAGCCTGCAACTCCTTGAAGCCGTTCGACAGGATGAAAAGGTCATATTTGCGCGAAAGATAATCGAGCAACTCCAATGCACCGGGCAGAAGCATATTCTTGTGGGGTATGCGACCGAGAGCCTCGATGCAGAAACGTGCAGCAAGCTCTTCGTCGGGATGCCCCACCACTTCGAGCGGATAGCTGTAACGCAACCTATTGAGCTCGCTCTTGCTTATTCTGCCCGCATTGTACTCTTGCCACAGCTCTTTGTTACGAGGCTCGTATATATGCAGAAATTGGTCGAACGACTCGAAAAAACGCTCATACCCCAGCAATGCGTATGTTTCGCGAAAGGCCTCGCGCGATGCGCCCTTGAAGTCGAAGAGCGTATCGTCGAGGTCTATAAAGAGGGTACTGTATTTTTTCATATATAACTATCTCACCTGTATCACAAGATACTTAGAAACGCTCCAGAATGTGTCGGCATTTGTAATTTTGAGCACATACTGCTTTTTGTCGTTACGTTCGAGCTTGTAGCTGCCCTCGGGGTGAGTAGTCAGCAGTTTGGCACTTTTCGAGTGTGTCTCGATGGTTGCAAGCTGACGACGGTCAGCCTTTGTAAAATAAGACATATTGGCACCCGCCTCGCGCAACACCTTCTTGCCATCGAGAATTTTCTGCTCTTTAAGCTCGCTTTTTGTACCTATCGCATACCAAACAGCGTTGAGAGCACCATCCTGAGCACTTATAGTCTTTTCGTTAGCCTCTTTTGTAGCACTAAGTTCGCTGACACTGCCACTGAGCTGCTGCACATTCTTGTCAAGCTCTTCGATATGAAGATTTTTCTGCGAGAGCTCCTGCTGCAAAGCAAGAATCTGCTTGTTCTTCTCGGTGAGCTCTTTTTTCAGTTTTTCCACCATCGCTTTTAGCTGTGTAGAGTAGGACTGACTGCTCGAAAGTTTCTCTTCGAGCTCGGCAATGCGCTCTTTGTTCTTTTGCAATGTCTCTTTGATGAAGTTCATATCACGCTGCAAAGAGGCAGCACCATTATGGTCGGAACCTATCGCATCGAGATTTATGCGGCCTTGAGCCTCGTTAATCTCCTTAAAACCCTCTTCCACAACATTTATTGTGGATATCATTTCGTCCAACGCCGCATCGCGCGAAGCAATCACACTTCTCAAAGAATCGTTCTCGGCCACAAGCTGGGTTTTCTGAGGTCCCTCCATACAGCTTACAAAAAAAGCTGATATTGCTACAAGTAAAAAAATCGTCTTTTTCATATTTTCTCTTTTTAGTCGTTATTATCAATGAATGGTCGGCAATCGGTACCACCAACCAAAAGCACAAACTCTCCACGTGGCTCGGTCTTGGTAAAATGGGCTATAAGCTCTTCGAGTGTACCACGCACACACTCCTCGTGCAGTTTGGATATTTCGCGAACCGCTGCCGCAGGGCGTTCCTTGCCGAAAGCCTCGGCAAACTGCGTAAGTGTCTTTACCACACGATAGGGCGACTCGTAGAATATCATCGTGCGAGGCTCTTCGCTAAGCTGTGTCAGCCTTGTCTGGCGACCCTTTTTCTGTGGCAGGAAGCCCTCGAACACAAAGCGTTCCGAAGGCAGCGAAGAGCTAACCAATGCCGGTACAAAAGCAGTTGCCCCGGGGAGGCACACCACCTGAAGACCTGCACGCACCGCCTCGCGCACCAGCAGGAATCCCGGGTCGGAGATTGACGGGGTGCCCGCATCGGAGATAAGAGCCACATGCGAGCCACTGGCAGCAATACGCTCTACCGTATGACCAAGTGTCTGGTGCTCGTTGAACTTGTGGTGCGAGAACATGGGCACATGAATATCAAAATGTTTCAACAGATTGCCGCTGGTGCGAGTATCTTCGGCCAAAATAAAATCGGCCTCACGCAATATGCGCAGAGCACGCATTGTTATATCCTCAAGGTTTCCGACGGGAGTCGGCACAACATATAAAACACCCATATTTACTTTTCCTTTTTTATTCTTTATTAACCGCCCGAAAGCTAGTCTTTGCAAATTCACCTCAAAAATAGTAATAAATACGCTATTTCAGCCACTATAACTGTAAAATTTAACATAAAGTTAACTTTATACATTGATACTATAATTACATTTGCAACATGATGCAAAATTTAATATTTATATCATGAGAGAAATAAGCACTGGACGTTTTTTATACATTATGCTGCTATTGATAACTATCGGCATATCTTATGTGGTACTGAGAAGCCTGAGCGAGGTATTGCTTCCCTTCTTTGTTGCGTGGTTGCTGGCCTATCTTTTATACCCGATAGTAAAATTCTTCCAATATAAGCTGAAGTTCAAATACCGTTTGCCATCGATAATAACAGTGCTGTTACTGCTATCGGTGGTAATATTCGGAATATTCATGTTGGTGGTACCATCGTTCATAAGCGAGATGTCGCAACTGAAGAGCGTCGTCACCGACTTTATATTCAACGGAGTGAAAAACCCCACTATACCCGCATTCATCAGCGACTACATACGCGAGTATGCGAGCGAACACGACATTATAAACATACTGCAACATTCGGGCGTGCAAGACGTGGCAAAATCACTTGTGGAAAAGACATGGATGTTTGCAATGGGAACAATAAACGTGGTGATACAGATATTTGCATCGTGCATCACGCTGATGTACCTGTTCTTCATACTGCTCGACTACGAACGTCTCGCCGACGAGTGGCAAACACTCATTCCTATCAGGTGGCGCAAAAGAGTAAACGACCTGATGCACGACCTCACCGAAGGCATGAACCAATATTTCCGCGGCCAGGCCTTGATAGCATTGTGCGTGGGAACACTCTTCTCGATAGGCTTTCTGATTATAGACTTTCCCATAGCCATAGGCTTCGGACTCTTTATAGGCGTGCTGAACCTTGTACCCTATCTGCAACTTGTATCGTTGCTGCCCATGACACTTCTGGCACTTATAAAGGCCGCAAACACCGGCGACAACTTTTGGGTAATACTTATATCGGCATTGGCCGTTACCATGATTATTCAGGCCATACAGGATTTTATTCTCGTGCCTCAAATTATGGGTAAACGCATGAAGCTGCACCCTGCGGTAATTTTGCTCTCACTTGCCATTTGGGGAAAATTGTTGGGAATAATAGGTATGATTGTTGCCCTGCCGCTAACCACGCTCATTCTGGGCTACATAAAGCAGCATCACGCGCGAAGTTTGATACTAAATAAGAGGAAATGTCGCGAAAATGGGGTGAATAATTAAAAAAATGGCATTTTTGCTAAAAAAAAATCGAAAAATGTTTGCAGTTTCAAAAAATACCCCTACCTTTGCACTCGCTAAACGGCACGAAGGTTGATTCGCTAGCTCAGCAGGTAGAGCACATCCCTTTTAAGGATGGGGTCCTGGGTTCGAGCCCCAGGCGAATCACTAGCAAGAAGGAGGTTAATTAACCTCCTTCTTGCTTTTTATGCCCCGTTGAAAATTCATTACTCAACTTTTTATTCTTTCGCGCCTCTATTTGAGAAAGTTATTGTACCTTTGCACCCGTTTTCAGAAAAACTGAGAGACAGACACAAGAAAAACACGAAGAAAATGAAAGCAAGTAAACTTATCGACTTCAGTCCTAAGATTTTTTCCACACTTAAAAATTACTCCCGCGAAAAGTTGAGTGCCGACATCATGGCAGGCATCATCGTGGGTATTGTAGCTATTCCTTTGGCGATAGCATTCGGTATCGCCAGTGGCGTAGGCCCCACAGAGGGTTTGGTTACAGCCATCATCGCCGGATTGATTATCTCCATCTTCGGAGGTTCCAAAGTGCAGATTGGCGGCCCCACAGGAGCATTCATCGTCATCATCTACGGTGTGATACAGCAGTACGGCCTCGGCGGTCTTACCATTGCCACCATCATGGCAGGCATCATCCTGGTGCTGATGGGTATTTTCCGTTTGGGTAGCGTCATCAAGTTCATGCCCTACCCCATCATCGTGGGATTTACAGGCGGTATCGCCATCACTATTTTCTCTACTCAGATGAACGACCTGCTGGGATTGGGCATAAAGAGCGTACCTGCAAACTTTATAGATAAATGGATATGCTATGCGAACAACATCGGCAACATCGACTGGTGGAGCGCAGCTATGGGTATTGCGAGCATCGCTGTGATTGCATTGACCCCTAAAATTTCCAAGAAGTTTCCTGGCTCGTTGCTGGCTATCATCGTAATGACAGTTCTCACATGGTTCTTAAAGGAATACGCAGATGTAACATCAATAAAGACCATCGGTGACCTCTACGAGCTTCCTTCGGGATTGCCCGCTTTCCGTTTGCCTGCACTCGAGGGCGACATGAGCCTCTTTGCAACAATACAGAACCTTGCTCCCGTAGCATTCACCATAGCAATGTTGGGCGCGATAGAGTCGCTGTTGTCGGCAATGGTGGCTGACGGTATCATCGGCGACAAGCACAACTCGAACACCGAGCTTATAGGTCAAGGTATTGCCAACATGGTGGTTCCCTTCTTCGGAGGTATTCCTGCAACAGGAGCCATAGCACGTACAATGGCGAACATCAACAACGGCGGAAAGACCCCCATAGCCGGTGTTATACACACATTGGTACTGCTGCTCGTATTGCTGTTCCTGGGTGGCATCGTAGGCCGCATTCCCATGCCCTGTCTCGCAGGTGTATTGGTGATGGTATCATACAACATGAGCGGCTGGAGAACCATTGCTTCTATGTGTAAAAAATCGGTAGCCGGAGTAACAGTGCTTTTCGTGACACTGCTGCTTACAGTATTCTTCGACTTGACACTTGCCATCGAGGTTGGATTGATTCTCGCTATCGTAGTATTCATGAAGCGTATGATGGAAAGCACAAGTATTTCTGTGATAAGAGACGAAATGGAGGTGCACCACGATGGCGAAAAGGGCGAAGAGTGCCTCACCATCCCCAAAGGCGTAGAGGTGTACGAGATTGAAGGCCCCTTCTTCTTTGGCATCGCCAATAAGTTCGACGAGCTGACACGTATGACTCCGCCCGTACCCATCCGCATTTTGAGAATGCGCAAGGTGACATTCATCGACTCCACAGCATTGCACAACCTTGAAATCTTCGTACAGTCGTCGCTTGCCGAGGGTCGCGTGGTGATTCTCTCGGGTGTTCACAGCAATGTAGACCGAGTGCTCACTAAAGCCGGCGTCAAGAAGATGGTGGGCGAGGAGAATGTATGCTCTAACATACACGAAGCATTGGCACGAGCCACAAAGGTTGCCAAGAGCATGGACATCCCCCAGGAGTAATAGTATAAATAATATATAGCTATATGAAAAAGGTTGTTGCAAATAGCGGAAGTAATTTCCTCGCATACGCGACAGCCTTTTTTGTTGTCGCCATTTGGGGTACGACATTCGTGCAGACCAAAGTGCTAATAAATGCGGGACTAAACCCCGAGGAGATATTTTTGTACCGCTTCGTGCTTAGCTACCTGCTTATTATCCCCTTTGCCGGAAAGAAGCTGTTCCTCGATAATTGGCGCGATGAAGTGGTGGCACTGCTGTTGGGTGTGACAGGAGGTTCGCTCTATTTTGTAACCGAAAACACAGCACTTATATATGGCTACTGCTCTAACGTGTCGCTGCTTGTGTGCACCACTCCGCTCATCACCGCCTTTGTGATGGGAGCGTTGGACCCCAAAGAAAAAATGAAGAAGAACGCGCTCTTAGGATCATTCATTGCATTTGCAGGCATGGCATTAGTCATCTTCAACGGCAACTTCATTTTGAAGCTGTCGCCGCTTGCCGACGCACTCGCCTTTGCCGCATGTCTATGCTGGACAGCCTATTCGGTGCTGATGAAATACATACAGCCACGATACGGCACCATGCTCATAATGCGCAAGGTGTTCGGCTATGGAATCATCACCATTATACCGTTTTTCATTAACAATCCGCCTCAAATAGAGCTGGTTATAGAAGGCGGTGCCGTAGTGTGGGCAAACATTCTTACACTCGGTTTCGTGGCATCGATGCTCTGCTTCACACTGTGGAACTTGGTGCTTGCACGCTTGGGAACTGTGAGAGCAACGAATTTCATATATCTGAACCCCGTAATCACCATAATAACATCGTGGATAGTGCTCGACGAAAAAATCACATGGATGGCTATACTTGGAACTATATTGGTGTTGGTGGGCATGCACCGAATGGAGCAGAAATAACTACTACACAGATAAAAATTATGGGCTGCAAATAAATATTTGCAGCCCATAATTTTTATCTATGCTATTTTATTAAATATTTGCAATGCGCATAATATCGGCAAACACTCCGGCGGCGGTAACGCCCGCACCTGCTCCGTAGCCCTGAATGAGCATGGGGTACTCTTTGTAACGCTCAGTGGTGAGCAGGATGATGTTGTTGCTACCCTCAAGATGATAGAAGGGGTGATGACGGTCTACCTCGCAGAGAGACACCGAGCCTTTGCCACCCTCGAACTTGGCAACGAAACGCCAATGCTTCTCCTCTTTGCTGAGACGACGACGCTCACCCTCGAACTCGGCGTCGAGCGACGGCAACGCTGTCCAGAACTCATCGATAGAGCTATTAAAGAACTCTTTGGGGATGAAAAGGTTGGCCTCGACATCCTCTTGTTCTATTGTATAGCCGGCTTCACGGGCAAGAATAACGAGCTTACGGATAACATCCTTTCCGCTGAGGTCGATGCGCGGGTCGGGCTCACTGTAACCATACTCTTTGGCAAGCTGCACAGTGCGACTGAAGGGAACATCCTCGCTCAAGGCGTTGAATATAAAGTTGAGTGTGCCACTGAGCACAGCCTCTATCTTCAGTATCTTGTCGCCACTGTTTATAAGGTCGTTGATGGTACAGATGACAGGAAGTCCGGCACCAACGTTTGTCTCGAAAAGATATTTAACGTTACGCACACGAGCTATCTGCTTTAGGCGGTTATAGGTAGAATAGTCCGACGAAGCGGCTATTTTGTTGGCTGCAACCACCGACACGTTGTGCGACAACAGTGATTCGTAGAGCGATGCCACCTCGCCACTTGCTGTACAATCGACAAACACAGAATTGAAAATGTTCATTCCGATGATTCCGTCGCGCAGTTTCTCGATGTTGCTCTCCTCGCTCTTTTCAAGCTGTTCGCGGTAGGTCGAGAGGTCGATACCTTCGCGGTTGAAGATAGCACGACGACTGCTTGCCACACCCACTACGTTGAGCTTCAAGCTATGCTCTTTCATCAGATTCTCGCGCTGAGCATCTATCTGTTCTATGAGGCTGCCACCTACTGTACCTGTACCGCAGATAAAGAGGTTGAGCACCTTGTATTCCGAAAGGAAGAATGAGTCGTGAATAACATTGAGGGTCTTGCGCAAAAGCTCGGCCTTCACTACAAACGAGATGTTTGTCTCCTGTCCGCCCTGGGCACATGCAACGACGTTTATACCGTTGCGACCGAGTGTCTGGAACAACTTGCCCACAATACCGGGAGTGTGGCGCATATTCTCGCCAACGATGGCAACCGTAGAGAGGTTGCTCACAGCACGGATAGGCTCCATGAGACCCATTGAAATCTCTTTTGCAAACTCCTCGTTGAGGACCTCACACGCAAGTGCCGCATCGACATGACGCAAGCCCAGAGAGGTGCTGTTCTCCGACGATGCCTGCGCTACAAGAAACACGCTGATTCCGGCATCTGCAAGCGCGCGGAATATACGGTGGTTCACGCCCACTACGCCCACCATACCAAGGCCCTGAACTGTCAGCAGGTCGGTGTCGTTGATACTTGAAATACCCTTAATCAATCGACCGCCACGACTGCTCTCGTTGTTGATGATAGTGCCCTCGGCTATGGGATTGAAAGTATTTTTTATGCGGATGGGGATATTTGCCTTGCACACAGGATAGATGGTGGGAGGATATACAACCTTCGCACCGAAGTTGCACAACTCGGTAGCTTCGAGGTAGCTGAGGTGCTGTATGGGGTATGCCTTGCCAATGACATTGGGGTCGGCTGTCATAAAGCCGTCAACGTCGGTCCATATTTCTAGAACTTCGGCATTCAACGAAGCAGCGATGAGCGATGCTGTGTAGTCGGAGCCGCCACGACCGAGATTGGTTATCTCGCCGGTCTCTTTGTCGGTTGCGATGAAACCGGGAACAACGGCAACCTTTATATCTTCACCGGCAAATGTCTCTTTGATGAGAGTATCTGTAAGGTCGTTGTCAAGAATATATTTTCCGCGTTTGGTCTCTGTCTTTATAAAAGAGCGCGAATCGTAATGTTTGGCATCTTTTATGAGCACAGATACTATCAGGCTCGAAATGCGCTCGCCATAGCTCACAATCATCGCCTCGGATTTGGGCGAGAGGTCGTTTATGAGGTAAATACCCTGGAAGATATTGCCCAGGTCGTGCAACAGGGCATCGACCTTTGCCAAGAGTTCTCTTTTAGCCTTATCCTCGGGAATAACGGCATTTATAAGTTCGTAGTGACGAGTAACCATTGCTTGGAACTCGTTCATATATGCAGCATCACCGGCCGCAGCCATCTGCGACGTCTTTATGAGCTTGTCTGTAATGCCACCCAACGCAGAGACTACAACAATCACAGGCTGCTGCTCGGTCTCCACGATATTCTTCAAATTCAATATACTTGTTGCGGAACCAACAGATGTTCCGCCGAATTTCATCACTTTCATTCTTGAATTTCTTCTTTATTTTTGCAAAAATATGAAGATTACAGAAAATAGACAAATATTGCAGCCGATGTTTACTGTTTTAAAGAGCATTTATTTGCTGTCAGCACAAAATTTCGGGCAGTTTCATGCACGAAACATCCAAAAGCACATATTGCTCGCGACTGCGATTGCGCTGAGGAACAAAAAGCCACGCCTCTTCGGGAGGTAGCTTTTTGAAAAACGACGCACGTATAATCGATAGATTTTTATGCAACATATTACTTGCAGGGTTGGTAACTTCGCCAAGCAAACGTTGTATCACTGTGGGATTTTTGCGGCGCGACACCTTGCAATAAATATCCTCAAGCTCTACACGATAGTTGGAAATATTCTTAAGTAAAATACCCTCGGGATGACGCAAGAAAAGCAGATAGATGGATTTTGGCAACGGCTCCATCTCTATCTCCACATTTCCATTCATCGGCAAAAAGATATTGAATTTTTCATCTATATACAGCCGGCACGATGCCTTGTTGTACTCTTGTGCTGTTTCGCACACACTCGCCGACAGATAGTTGCCACATGCCTCGTTCGTGGCATAACAGCCATAGAGACACATAAAACCACAATTGTTTTTTCTCAGTAACATTTCGCACATAGCTTTTTTTATAGTAGTGTCAAAAGTTGTGCCTGTTCTTACATAGCAACACACAATGCGAAAACTATTGCAATAAAGAGCACCGAAATAAATAGATGCTCTTTGAAAATATTGTTTTACATCAATACACAAACGACTTGAAAGTCTCGTACTCGGCAACCTTTGCGGCAGCCGTCTCACTACCACCGGCAGCAGCCTTCTTGTACCACTCGTACGCATAGCGATAGTTCTTATCAACACCACGACCTTTCTGATAGCAGATAGCAACATACTCCTGTGCCGATGTCAGACCGTTGTTTGCTGCACGCAATGCCCAAACAAACGCCTCGTTTTTGTTCTTCTTGACATAACGCCCCGTCTGATAGCAATGGCTGAGATACATTTGCGCCTCGGCAACTTTACCCTCGGCGGCACGCTTGTAGTAATCGAAAGCAGGAGAGGTTTTTAGGTGCTTTTTATCGGCAAGCGAATCTTTGGCGCTATAATCCTCGGCGACCCTGTAAAGTGCAAGTGGCTCGTTCTGCTCGGCCGCGAGATTGTACCAATGATAGGCCTTCTCGTAGTTTTGTTCCACACCGATACCCTTGTAGTACATATCGCCGACAGCAACCTGTGATTTTGAATGACCGCGTTCGGCAGCAAGGGTATAATACTTCAATGCCTCGGAAAGACTCTTCTCCACTCCATAGCCATTCATATAGCATGTTGCCAGCGCATCGGTCGCCGGGAGGTCGCCCTTCTTGGCTGCCGTAAAGAAATATTCGCAAGCTGTTCTTTCGTTGCGTTCCACGCCATAGCCATTTATGTAGTACAATCCCATGTAGTACATTGCCGGTGCATAGCCAAAGGTCGATGCGCGTGTAAATTTCTCGTATGCCTTGCGGTAATCGCCATCCACATGGTGTTCGACACCCTGCGCAGTAAGTTTTTCGCTATAAGAAGAGAATACTCCATCGCGCAGATTCTCGCCATCATTTTCATCGGTGCGCAAAAAGATGGAACCATTGTTGCCTTGCTCAGCAACAGCAACAGGATGCACACATTTATTCTGCGAAGTTGTGAATATTCCATCTTTGGCAATACCGTTCACATCGACCTTTATGTGCTTGCCAATGCTGCTGTTGAAAAGTTCAAATTCTATATTTCCGTCACCATTCACCGCTGGCTGAGACACCCAATGCAGGGTGCGTCGGAAATCTTTCTTATCCTCAGGACGCTTGCCACTGTAATCGGGCGAATAGAATTGTTTGCTCTCGCAATATCCCTGCAACATCGTGTAGCGTTTGGCTGTTCTAAGATGAAGTTCGGGAATCAACGTCGTCGAGCGCTCCTTTTCTGTGTAAGGGATGAAACACGCCACATAATTGGGGTGGCGGGGATAGAGAGATTTAAAATCCTCAATTCTCGGGCTGTCGGCAGTCCTCATAGCATCAAACGCTAAACGACAAGAAGAAATTTTATCAAAGAACACAAGTGGTTCCGGAAACCCATCCACCGACTCTCCATTAGGAGGAATTATATAATAATAGCTTAAAAAAGCATCATAGAAAGGTCCGTAAGTATAATTGAGTCTTTGTTTGGTACGATAGTTCAATCCCCTTTTAAGCCAAAGAGTCATTGTATTATCAAACTTTTCGCGTATGGGCGCATCGGTTCTTATTACAAACTCCTTGAAAGAGAGCATTTTCTCGGGATCGACACCTTTTATATACTCTTCGTCAAACTGAGGAACGGAGTCCTTATTATACTCTCCCTTAACTACAACAGCCTGCATCCAATAGCACCAAGTGTAGTTGTGTCGCCAAAAAGCACTACGCAAAATGTCGGCGGCAGTCAGCACGTCATCCAAAAGAGGATTGTTAATGTTTATTTCATCTTCTTCATGCTCTTCAAGCACGATTGCACCACGCTCGGGATCATCAACTTTGGGCACTTCTTCTTCCTCTTTCACAACGTATGAGTCGTCAAGCAACTCTTCAAACTTGTTCTGAATTTCGTTGTAAGAGACAGATTTTTTGAGATATGTAACATCTTGGGCATACTCCCACTCGTCGAGGAAGTCGAGGCGCAGTTCACTGCGCGGAGGACGACTACGCAACTCGAAATTCTTTTTCTCGACCACCTCTACCTGAGTAAGTTGATACTCAAAGGGGAGCAGTTTGGAATAAAAGTTATCGACACTATCCTGCGGACGTCCCGGATGGCTCTCCCAATAGTGAAACATACGAAACGCGGGGATAAAATATCTGTCGAGGGCAAAGGAGTAGAGTGAATCTTTGTGATCGACCTGATCGCCACGCAGTTTGGGATTCAACGAAGCAATACGTTTGCCGAAAAAGTCTTTTGAGATTACCTTAAACTCGCCCTGCTTGTCGGTTGTAAATTCGTATGAGGTTTTTATACTGTCCTTATAGGAAATATCGAAACGAATATCGGCATTGACCATATTGTACAGTGTATATGTACCCAGCTTTCCAAACTCCTTATTTTTCTCTTTCTTGACAAAACGTCCCTTGAGCAGAATACCTTTCTCCACAGGGTGACGCAGAGTGGCCTCGTCGAGCGTGTGCAACAGATCCCAATTATAGGATGTCCATCCGCGGGTAAGCATCAAGAGGTCGAGCTCGGCAGCACGATTGCTGTTATCTCTATCGAAATATCGTTCAACATCGGGGATGTAGCCCTTAATTTCGGAAGAGAGCAGCAAATGGGAGTAGAGGTCACCGCTGTACGATGTAGATATTCTGTTCTCGCCGTCGTAAACGGAGACCGAATAGTTACCCGCTGCCGAGAGAGGCTGCCCATCGGCACGCGCGAGAGTGACAGTGAGTTTTTCATGGGGTGTGGGGATAATATCCTCGGGAGCCTTGCCGTTAATGGTCACTTTCAGAGGATGGTGCACAGGGTCACCGGGCAGTAGTGAGTCGTGTGTAACAAAGAACTGTCGTTCGGCAAGCGGCACCGAGTCACCGATGATGGCAACCACGCGGTTCACGCCCATACGCAGGTTTTTCTTAGCAACAGAAAAGTGCTTTTCCGAGGCCTCGCCCGACATAAAAGGACTGTAAAAGGCAGGCTCGCCACGATGCAGCACCAGCAATGCCATGGGCAGGGTGTCGCCCATATTGTGACGCAGGGTAAAATTGACAGTGTCGCCACCATTGTCCACCGAAAGAACAACGCCCGATTCTTCAACTTCGGGCAGTTTAAAGTCATATTTTTTCTTTCCTTTGCTCACCAACACCTTGTATTTTGCATCCTTATTGGGCTTCATCTTGAAACTACCCATTCCCTCACACAAAGGCTTTCCGGCAGCAATCAGTTTCTTACCCTCGTAGACAAAGACAGAATCGGCGACGGCAATTCCCTCTTCGCCACGAAGTTCATAGGCCACGGTACTCTCAAGGCCATCTACCAGATGGCCGCCCTCGGGGTAAAAGTCGAGCGCAACCTCGGGCTGTTTATTCTCTATCCACTCGCCATTCTTGTAAAAGGCACGCTTGCGGTCGAGCATATTGCGAAAATCGTAATTATCGGCATTCACTTTGTCGTAAACGGGAAAGACACGACTGAATACCGCATCGTCGCCGCGGTTGAGCATATAACGCGTGTAAGCACGAATCTCATAGTAACCCGAAAGAAGCGCGGGTTTAAGTTCAAATTCTCCATCACATGCACCGTTCACTATCTTGTACTTTTTTGTCTCAACGACATAGCCTTCGGGGGCAATAAGCTCGACATACAACACTCTGCTGATGTTTGTCATGCGATTATCGACGCCACTCGTCACATAGGCCTTGAACCACATTGTCTCGCCAAGATAGTAGCCGCTATTGTCGAAATGGAGAAAGACACGTTCCTCGGGTAGTTGCATGCTATTGACAACCGAACGCATGACAAGCGAATCGTTCCTTTCACGAGCACCGGCCGCTACACAGCAGAAGAGCATTATAAGAATCGATAACAGACGATGTTTCATAGCGTTATATTTTTTACAAACAGTTTCTTAATTATCACACTACAAAAATCGTGCCAAACTGTTATTTTTTTGACTATCAATAATTTCACAAAAATCGAAAGTGTCCGTTTTCGGACAGTGTGTTCGCTTTTGCGTACATTTCACCCAATTACTCCAATTTTAAATATAATACTATTTTCTCAAATAGCTATCCAGCCAATTGTTAAATAATTTTGTCGCATGTCCACTCCACCTATTCACCGGCGGCAACTGCGGATCGTCATCGCTGTAGTAATTTCGAGGAATCTCTATGGGCAGTCCCTTGGCAACGTCGCGTTTGTACTCGCCGTCGAGGGTGTACAAAGCATACTCGGAATGGCCTGTTATGAAAAAATCGCGCGTGCCACGCTCGGTCATTATATATACGCCCGACTCGTCCGATTCGGAGAGAAGCTCTACCCTGCTCTCGGCAACAACATCCTCGCGACGAATCTCTGTATGTCGGCTGTGGGGTACAAAGAACTGCTCGTCGAACCCTGCGAACAGGGGAATATCCTTGCGCAGAGCCTTGTGAGGGAAGATGCCGAACATCTTTGCAGGTAGCAGATATTTGGGAATGGCGAAACGGTGATACAGTATCGCCTGCGCCGCCCAACAGATATAAAGCGTGGAGGTTACATTCTCTTTTGCCCAGTCGAAAATCCCCTGCAATTCGGGCCAATAGGTAACCTGTTCATACTCCAGTTTCTCTACGGGAGCACCGGTGATTATAAAGCCGTCAAATTGTTGTCCGCGCACCTCGCCGAAGCCCTTATAATAGCGTTCCATGTGCTCGGGCGACGCATTTTTGGGGGTGTGGGTATCGAGTTTCACAAGTGTCAGCTCTACGTTGTGCTGCGACGTTGCGAGCAGACGAATAAAATCGGCCTCGGTGGTCTCTTTTGTGGGCATAATGTTGAGCAATGCCACACGAAGAGTGTCCGGAGTCACTGTATCGAATGTTTCAATATTTACTCCCTCGGCACGTACATGTTCGAGTGCGGGAAGCCCTGCGGGTACTTTTAACGGCATATTCTTATATTTTTATTACCAGATATTCAATCGTTCCTCTTCGGGAATATATAACTTGTCGTCTGCTGTAACGCCAAAGGCCTTGTACCAATCCTCGATGTGAGGAAGGGTGCCGTTCACGCGCCAACGCGACAGTGAGTGTGGGTCGCTCTTTGTGCGGTTGCGCACCTCTTCGTCGCGTATATTTCCTGCCCACACATTGGCATAGGCAAGGTAGAAACGCTGTTCAGGGGTAAAGCCGTCGAGCACAGGCAAGGCGTTCTCTTTAGTTGCGTTGCGGAATGCCTGCATGGAGATTGTAAGACCGCCATGATCGGCAATATTCTCGCCAACGGTAAGCTCGCCGTTTGCCTTCATGTCGGGCAACACATATATCTTGTTGAAATGGTCGATGATAACCTTTGCACGCGCTGTGAAGCTCTCAGCATCTTTCTCGGTCCACCAATCGGTGAAGTTGCCATTCTTGTCGAAGCGGCGACCCTGGTCGTCGAACCCGTGCGTCATTTCGTGACCGATAACAACGCCTATGGCACCGTAGTTGAAGGCATCGTCGGCCTCCATGTCAAAGAAGGGATATTGCAGAATTCCGGCTGGGAAGCATATCTCGTTGGTGGTGGGGTTGTAGTAGGCATTAACCGTCTGAGGAGTCATGTACCACTCGTCGGCATCGACAGGCTTGTTGTGTTTGCGTGCAATAACATCGTCCCACATGAACTGCGAGATGCGACGGCAGTTTGCCGCATAGCTGTCGGCGGGGTCGATTGTCAGTTTGCTGTAATCTTTCCATTTGTCGGGGTAGCCTATCTTCACTCTGAAGGTGTTGAGCTTTTCGTGAGCGAACTTTTTGGTGCTGTCGCTCATCCACTCCTGGGCGTCGATGCGCTCGCCAAGCGCAACTTGCAGGTTGCGCACAAGTTCGAGCATACGCTCTTTGGCTGCGGGAGGGAAATATTTCGCCACATAGAGCTGTCCTACAGCCTCGCCAAGAGCGGCGTTCACTGCTCCTAAAGCACGTTTCCAACGGGGACGTTGCTCTTGTGTGCCACTGAGTGTGCGACCGTAAAAATCGAAATTCTGCTCACTGATTGCATCGCTCAGCTCACCCGCAGTGCTGTTTATAATGTTCCACTGAATGTATGCGGCAAGGTCGGCAAGCGGAGCATCGTTCACGATAGCCGCAACCTCGGCGATGGGTGCTGTCTGCGCCACGTTAAGCTCGGCAATATCTTTTATTCCGAGATTGCCGAAGAACTGCTCCCATGCTATTGCAGGGTACTCCTGTTTCAACGAGTCATATGAGAATTTGTGATAGTTGGCTGCATGGTCGCGCAACTGAACATTGTCGAAAGATTTAGCGGCGATGCGTGTCTCGATGCGCATCACTGCCTCCATGTTTTTCACTGCCTGCTGCTCGTCGGTGCCACACAGTTTGAACATCTTCACCACATGCTCGCGGAACTTCTCGCGAATGTTCACTGTGGCACTATCCTCGTCGAAGTAGTAGCTCTTTTCGGGCAACGACAATCCACCCTGATATATTTGCAGCAGGTTTTTCTTGCTATCCATAATATCGGCCTCGAAGAACACGTGGAAAAATCCCGACACGCCCTGTCGCATAAGCTCGGCAGTGAGAGGAAGCACCTCGGCATTGCTTTTCATGGCCGCCACCTGCTCCAAAAGTGGCACGATGGGTGTACAGCCCTCGGCATTGCGACGTGCGCTGTCCATCGCCAGATTGTAGAGGTCGCCTATTTTCTTGGCATTAGAGTTTTCGGGGGCATCTGTCTGGGCAGCCTGAGCCAGCACAAGTTCCTTGAGCTGCTCACGGTTTTTCTCGGCAAGCGCGTCGAACTGTCCATAGCGTGCATACTCGGCTGTCAGGGGGTTGTTTTTTATCCATCCGCCGTTGGCATATTCATAAAAATCGTCACCCGGTTTTTGCGTGGTATCGAGATTATTTTTGTCTATTTTGGATTTCATAGGTTGGGGCATCATGCAGGCAGTTATACTTAGCGCGACTATTGTGCTGATGATAATTGTCTTCATTGATTATATTTATATTGGTTAAACTTATTTATTTCTCTAAACTCTCAAGCTCTTCCATGCTCGCTTCCCACTCATTCATGGCCTCGTTGAGCTGTTTTTTCAGCGATGCGTAACGCTCGTAGTTTTTTGCGTCGGCACCACCCTCGGGAGTGCTCATAAGTGCCTCCACTGCAGCTATTGCCGACTCAAGTTCATTTACGGCGCGCTCGTTCTCCTCGACACGACGCTCTATTTTGCGACGCTGTTTCATCAGCTGTTTCTCGGCCTCGTAGCTCATACGATTGTCGCTCGGCTGTTTGGGTGCATCCTTTGCGACACTCTTTGTCGCCGTTGCTGCCACAGCCTCATTTATGTTCTGAGCGTTTTTCGCGGCGAGAAAGTCATATATTCCTCCAAGATGTTCGCACACCTTGCCGTCACCAAATTCGTAGACCTTTGTCACAAGTCCGTCGAGGAAGTGGCGGTCGTGGCTGACGATGATTACCGTTCCGTCGAAGTCGCGGATGGCCTCTTTCAGCACATCTTTCGACTGCATGTCAAGGTGGTTGGTAGGCTCGTCGAGAATGAGCAGATTCATCTGCTGCAACAGCAATTTTATCATTGCCAGACGGCTGCGCTCGCCGCCCGAGAGCACTCGCACCTGCTTGTCCGAGGCCTCGCCACCGAACATAAAAGCACCGAGGATGTCGCGTATCTTCAGGCGTATATCGCCCGTCGCCACATTGTCGATGGTCTCGAACACCGTAAGGTTCTCGTCGAGCAGTTGAGCCTGATGCTGAGCGAAATAGGCTGTTTCGACATTGTGACCAATGGTGATGTTGCCATCATAACCAAGCTCGCCGAGGATACAACGCACGAGCGTTGTCTTTCCCTCGCCATTACGACCTACAAAAGCCACCTTTTCACCACGGTTTATGGTGAAATTGACATTACCAAAGACCTTGTGCGCGCCGAAACTTTTTGCAACATCCTCGCACACCACAGGGTAGTTTCCACTGCGTGTAGCGGGGGCAAATTTCAGTCGCAGACGGCTTGTATCCTCTTCGTCTATAACGATGGGCACCATCTTTTCGAGCTGCTTGATGCGGCTCTGCACCTGCACTGCCTTTGTGGGCTTGTAGCGGAAACGCTCGATGAACTGCTTGGCATCGGCTATCTCTTTCTGCTGGTTCTCGTAGGCACGAATCTGTTGCTCGCGACGCTCCTTGCGTAGCTGCATAAATTCGTCGTATGGCATCTTGTAGTCGTGTATGCGACCACAGGTTATCTCTATTGTTCGGGTGGTTACGGCATTGAGGAATGCGCGGTCGTGGCTGACAAGCACCACTGCATTGCCGCTGCGGGCAAGAAACTGCTCGAGCCACTGAATGCTTTCGATGTCAAGGTGGTTGGTTGGCTCGTCGAGCAGAAGAACGTCGGGGTGACGCAGCAACAGCTTCGCAAGCTCTATTCTCATGCGCCAGCCACCGCTGAACTCGCTCGTGAGGCGTGTGAAGTCGCTGCGTTTGAAGCCCAATCCCTGCAAGGCACGCTCAATTTCGGCCTCGTAGTGACTGCCACCCATCATTGTATATTGTTCGTTAAGATGGGTGTAATCTTCGATAAGTTCGTGATAACTCTCACTCTCGTAGTCGGTGCGGGTGGCAAGTTCGTCGTTCAGACGGTTAAGACGCTGCTCCATTTCGTGGATGTGCTCAAACGCAAGTTCGGCCTCTTGGAACACTGTGCGCCCGTCGGCGTGGGTCATCACCTGTGGCAGATAGCCGATGGTGATGTTGCGCGGCAACGCCACGTTGCCACTGCTTGGCGATTGCTCGCCCGAGAGTATGCGCAACATTGTTGTCTTGCCGGCACCATTCTTGCCGACAAGTGCAATGCGGTCTCTTTTGTTGATTATGAAACTGACGTCGTGGAAAAGGTTCGTTCCACCAAAATCAACGCGTAAATCGTTTATAGATATCAATTTTCTATCTTTATTTTATTATTTCATTCAATCGGTCGGAAAACTCGGAGGCTGTGACCGAAGCATCGTATTTAAAGCCGAAAAGGTCGAACAAGATATTCGACTTTCCCTCTATTGCACTTTCGATATAAGGAGCGGCCTCGCTCTTGCGACCCGAGTGGCAGAGCATGTACACAAGAAACGAGTCTACGTCGGCGGAGTCGAACATCTTTTCGCGTGTATGTTTCAGTACTGTGACAGCCAGCGAAGTGTGGCCGTAGGAATATATGTAGAGTGCAAATTCAAGCAGTATCTCGTCGCGGTTTCTCGGTTCGCGCTCGATTACCTCCATGTGACGCAGCAGGAGACTCTCCTTGTCGTGTATCTCGAGAAAGCCCGCGCCATGCAGTGCAAGCATATTAATATCGGGAACATCGAACGAGAGTAGTTTCTGCATCATCATTTCTGCGCCCTCTCTGTTGCCCGCACTGTCGTATATGAGTGTTCTGTTTATGTCTACTATGAGAGCTTCGATGGTTGTGAGCTCGCCACTGAGCTGCAAATCCTCGAAAAAGCGCAGAGCCTCGCCATACCTTTTCATTCCACACAGCGACAGTGCCGCAAAGAAGGTGGAAACGACATTGCCGGGGTATGTAGCCGTCAATTCGCAAAAAGCATCGTAAGCCTTTTGGTAATCTTTGAGATAGTAGTGGCAATAGGCCTGCATCATCTTGGCATACTCGGCCTCGTCGTTGGTGGTAAGTTCATACTCGAAACACTCGATAGCCTTGCCGTAACGTCCTGTGACATAATAGATATACCCCAACTGTTCCCAATAGAAATAGTTGTAGGGGTTGTTGTCGAGCAGACGATTGTAAAGTTCGAGAGCCTCTTGCATACGACGCTGCTCCACAAGACAGTCGGCCTTTGCTTCGAGCAACGACACCTCGTCGGGGTAACGACGTAGCCCTTTATCTATCCACACAAGAGCCTCGGCGAGGAAGCCACCTTTTATCATCACATCGAGAGTGTTTAAGGCAAGTTCGTCGCGTAGCTTCGTCTCTTCCATTATTGCGTTCAGACGCGAAATGGGGCTGTCGCCGCCATCGGCCATGTCCACTTCGGCTTTCAGCAACTGAAGCTCGGGGGTGTCCATCACCGATATACCGTTGAGTTTGCGGCGCGCCTCCTGCACCTCGCCTTTGCTGAGCAGGGTGCGTATCTCGGCCTCGGTTATCTGTGTATCTCCGGGGTAAAGCCTGCGGGCATAGGATATTACGTTCTCCGCTTCGATGCTCCTATTCTTATACAGATAGTACGACGCAATCTCGAGCAGGTCGTCACTGCTGAAATATGAGTTCATGCCATATTCCCGCATCTGCTCGTACCTCTCGAGAAGCGAACGAAACTCTTTCGATTTGAAAAACGATGTATCCATCCTCGGTTTATTTTCCTTTTATTTTGCTCCAGGTATCTTTGAGCGACACTGTGCGGTTGAACACAGGATGCTCGGGAGTGCTGTCGGGGTCTACGTTAAAGTAACCTATACGCTGGAACTGCAAGTAATCGAGAGGCTTGGCATTGGCGAGATATTTCTCGACGTAGCACTCGGTAAGCACCTTCAACGAATCGGTGTTTATGGCCTCTTTCATAGCCTCGAGGCTGTCGCAGTTCTTTGCCTCGCGGATGGCAGCAATTTCGTCGCGGGGGTTCTCGACCTTCCACAGACGGTCGTAAAGACGAACCTCGGCCTTGATGCAGTGATTGCAGCTCACCCAGTGGAGTGTGCTCTTTACCTTGCGGTTAGCCTCGGGCTCGCCGGTCTTTGTTCCGGGAATGTATTCGCAGAGCACCTCTGTAACATTGCCATTTTCGTCTTTGTTGCAACCTGTGCAGAGAACGATGTAGGCATTCTTCAAGCGCACCTCGCGACCGGGGGTGAGACGGAAGAAGCTCTTGGGAGCGTCCTCCATGAAGTCATCGCGCTCTATCCACAGCTCGCGGCTGAACTCTATTGAATGTGAACCCTCCTCAGGTTTTTCGGGGTTGTTTATTGCCTGCAATGTCTCGCTCTGACCCTCGGGATAGTTTGTGATGACAAGTTTCAATGGGTTGATTACTGCCGACACACGTGTAGCGCGACTGTTGAGATCCTCGCGCACAGCCGACTCAAGAAGTGCAAAGTCGTTGAGGGCATCAAATTTTGTATATCCGATTTTATCTACGAAGTTACGGATGGATTCGGGTGAATAACCGCGACGGCGAAAACCGCAAAGTGTCGGCATACGGGGGTCGTCCCATCCGTTCACAAGACCCTCTTTCACCAGAATGAGCAGGTTGCGCTTGCTCATGAGTGTGTAGTTGAGGTTCAGTTTGTTGAACTCGTACTGACGGGGGCGGTTGTCGTCGAGGTCCTTGCCCTCTTTAAGCTCGTCTACGAAGTAGTCGTACAAGGGACGGTGAGGAACAAACTCCAATGTACACAGCGAGTGTGTCACACCCTCGAAAAAGTCGCTCTGACCATGCGCAAAGTCGTACATGGGATAAGCCTTCCAAGTATCACCTGTACGGTGGTGGGGAGTCTTTACCACACGATAGATAATGGGGTCGCGGAAGTGCATATTGGAGTGTGCCATGTCAATCTTGGCACGCAACACCATTGCACCCTCCTCTATCTCGCCACTATTCATCTTCTCGAACAGCGCAAGACTCTCTTCAATGGGGCGGTCGCGGTAGGGGCTGTTCACACCCGCCTGAGTGGGTGTACCCTTCTGCTCGGCAATCTGCGCCGATGTCTGCTCATCGATATAAGCCTTACCTTCTTTGATGAGACGCACTGCAAAATCCCACAGTTGGGGGAAATAGTCCGACGCATAGTAAACGTTTGCCCACTCAAAGCCGAGCCATTTGATGTCTTCCATTATGGCATCAACATACTCTGTATCCTCTTTAGTGGGGTTGGTATCGTCGAAACGCAAGTTACATATACCGTTATATTTTTCGGCCATACCAAAGTCCATGCAGATGGCTTTTGCGTGACCGATATGAAGATAGCCGTTAGGTTCGGGCGGGAAACGGGTCTGCACACGTCCTGCATTTTTACCCTGACTGAGGTCGTCTATAATCTCCTGCTCGATGAAGCTGATACTTTTCTTTTCAAGATTTTCGTTTTCTTTTATTTCCATGTTTGGTAACAGTTGAAATTGCATACTAAAACAACGCGCTACACAAGCCGCAGCACGTCTATGTTTGTCAAACTGCAAAAATAAGAAAAGTTCTTATATTGCAATCTATTTTTTATGAAAATATTTTGCAGAAAAACAGCGAAAAAACCAAGAAACAGCAATAAAAGAATAAAATCCCCAACAGCCAACAGCCAATCACTTCTTGCGCTCTCTCAGCACATAATTGCAATAATAACCCAATTTATACAATTTGAACAGGAAGAGCGACGGTGTTTTGCTCATCAGGTTCTCACGCACAAGCTGCTGAGTGTGACGCCACATCCACGCAGAAAAGGAGACAAGCCCCAAGCCTCGCAAACGGCGATAGGCCGACAGCAAAGGAGTGGTATCAATCTCTTCGCGAATGGTGTAGAGAGTTTCGAGCGACTGTTCTATTTTTTTGAGATACTGTTTGTTACTCTCAAGTCCCGTATGCAGCAGAGGGTTGTCGATATGTTCCACTACAAAGCCGCGTTCCTTCACCTGATGACCGAAAAGAGTATCCTCGTAGCCATATTCTTTTATATTTTCGTCGAAGCGGATAGTGAGGAACAGGTCGCGCTTAATGGCAAAATTGAATGTGGAAAAGTCGTTATATGGTCGCTTAACACGCACCGAAGCTGGGCGTTTTTTGTCGGCATGTTTTTCGTATTTATACCTGAGCGTGCAGTCGGGCGAAGGGATGATTACCGGATGATAAAGCCCACCACAGACAATATCGTGGCACTGCAGGGCCTGCAAATATGTTGCAAGATAGTCGTTTTTCTCGACAATGGCATCGCTGTCGATGAATATGAGATTCTCGTAGCTAGCCTCCTCGGCAAGACGATTGCGTATGCGCGCACGACCTTGATTCTCTTTATATTCGATGATGCGACACTTGGGCAACTGCGACATGGGGCGGTTGAGTTCCATGCCCTCGCGCGAAGAGCCATCCTCGCCGAGCAGTATCTCGTAAGGAACACCCAAAAGCTCGCCCTGTCGTTGTAACGCCTCGACGAGTATGCGGCAATTATAGTCTTTCGTCGGAATAAGTATCGACAACATCTTTGTGTGTATTTTTAACTATCTCCAATCAAAAATAGTGCAACCTATTTTCGTGGTATTTATACCGCAAAGTTACTATTTTGTGATTATCTTTGCAAGCAGTATCATAACATTCTGTGCAGATTAAGCAAACTTTAACCATGTACACAGCCGATACTTAGCATACACATTATTAACAAGAAAGAGAAAAAGAAGATGGCGCAACCTTTGGCAGAACGACTGAGACCCACCACCCTCGACGGTTTTGTGGGACAAAAGCATATTGTGGGCGAAGATGCCGTACTTAGGAAAATGGTGGAATCGGGACACATACTGTCGTTTATCCTTTGGGGCCCTCCGGGAACAGGTAAGACCACACTTGCCAAAATCATTGCCCACAAGCTGAACCGCCCGTTCTACACACTCAACGCAGTGTCGGCAGGTGTTAAAGACGTGCGCGAGGTAATAGAAAAGGCAAAATCGTCGCCGCTTTTCTCTACGGGAGGCTCGCCCATACTCTTTATCGACGAGATACACCGATTCAGCAAGTCGCAACAGGACTCGTTGCTGAACGCAGTGGAGACAGGTGTGGTAACACTCATTGGTGCAACCACCGAGAACCCCTCTTTCGAGGTAATACGCCCGTTGCTGTCGCGCTGCCAGCTCTACGTGCTGAAGTCACTCGAAAAAGAGGATCTTCTGACACTGCTGCACCACGCGGTAGCCACCGACGAGGTGCTAAAAAAACGCGGCGTAGAACTGCGAGAGACCGAGGCACTGCTTGCTCACAGCGGTGGCGATGCACGCAAGCTGCTTAACGTGCTGGAACTTGTCGTCGAGGCCGACAGCGACACCCCAATAGTGATAACCAACGAAAAGGTGAAACAGCGCATACTCACCAACCCTGCCGCCTACGACAAAGACGGAGAGATGCACTACGACATTATTTCGGCATTCATAAAATCTATTCGCGGCAGCGACCCCGACGCGGCACTCTACTGGCTAGCCCGCATGATTGAGGGCGGCGAGGACCCAGCATTCATCGCCCGCCGTCTGATAATATCGGCTTCGGAGGATATAGGCCTTGCCAACCCCAATGCCCTGCTCATGGCAAACGCAGCCTTCGACGCAGTGATGAAGATAGGATGGCCCGAGGGACGCATACCTCTTGCCCAGGCAACAGTCTATCTGGCAACATCCCCCAAAAGCAATTCGGCATACATGGGAATAAACACAGCACTGGAAAAAGTGCGCGAGACAGGCAACCGCCCTGTACCTTTGCACTTGCGCAACGCCCCCACCGAGCTGATGAAAAATTTAGGATATTCCGACGGTTACAAATACTCGCACGACTACCCCGGACATTTTGTGCGTCAGCAGTTTATGCCCGACAGTCTTGCCGGAACTATTTTTTGGGAGCCGCAGGAAAATGCCGTAGAGGATAAAATGAAGGAGAGAATGAAAGGCTGTTGGGGAGAATACAAAAAGTACAAATAACCTAAAATAAGATTGTACTAAGTATAATATATTCTGCCTTAATTATTCAATAGTATAAAATTTGCCATCTTTCATTCCCGAAACATCCAGCAGCAAAATAGTCTCTTTGCTGTTATTGTGCAGTTCGACGGTGATGCAACCGTCGTCGCCAACAGTGACGTTCGACTCCCATAGAAGCGTGCGGCGGTAGTCTTTTGTCTTTTCGTCGGGCTTGTTGTTGGTGTAGTCGGGCGAATAGAATCGCTTGCTCTCATTGTAGCCCTGCACGCGCGTGTAGCGGCGGGTGGTCTTTACGGCAAGTTCAGGAATTATTCCCTGCGTTACTTTGTCCTCCTCTTTATTGGGAATGAAGCAGGCTACGTAGTTGGGGTGTTCGGGGTACATTTTTTGAGAAATTTCATAATCTTTATATTGTTTGTATATTCCAATGTTTGATACCCTTCTTGCCATTTGGTTACGGAAAATAGTATGTCCTGGATAACCGTCTATCTGCTTATCGTCTTGCGTGGAAATAGAGGCACGGAGTAAAAAACCAAAGTAGAACGAGCGGTACACATGTTTGTTCAAATATGCATTACGATGCTGCTCCCATCGTTCATTCTTGAATTGTATTCTTGTCGGTTCGTCGCTGCGTATAACAATCTCTTTGAAGTTCATCATTTTTATAGGGTCTTTTCCTTTGATGTACTCTTTGTCCTCTACCGGCACTTTTTCACTGCTGTACTCGCCTTCTGGCACAATCATCTTTGTCCAATATGCCCAATTATAGTTGTGTCGCCAAAAAGCACTTTGCAGCACTTCGTATGCTGTGAGTACATTTTCGTATCCATAGTAACGTGGCCCTTCCCAACCGTATGCACGCCATTTATCCATTGATACACTTGCTGCTAGAGTATCGTATCCTGCTGATTTATATTCAACATCCGAAGAATAGACAACTTTATCGTTATATCTGCCATCTTCGAATAAGTCTGTAACATCATCAACTTTGTTTATCATCCAGTTGTCGTTGGGAGTGTGAATGTAGCTTACATCCTGAGCATACTCCCATTCGTCCATAAAGTCGAGACGAATCTCGCTTTTGGGAGGCAATGTAGCACGACCTTTATATTTCTTTGAGGTTACATCCACAGCCTCAAGTTCGTTTACTTCGTCGAGCAGAGTAGCTGTAGCAGCTGCTTTTTTCTGCTCCACGCTGCTGCCTGTGTTGCGCTGCCAATAGTCGAACAGGCGAAATTTAGGCGAAAAGTATTTGTCGAGCGAGAATTTAAACAGTGTATCTTGTATCTGCTTGCCTGTAAGTTCGGGAGTGAGCGAAGCGTACTTTTTGCCGTAAAAATCCTCAATCTCAAGAGTGAATTTTCCTTCTTCGCCTGTTACAAAGTCGTAATTGGAAATTACGCTATCCTCGTAGCAAATGTCGAAACGAACATTTACATCCTTCAAAGGAGTAACCTTGAAAGTGCCCATTTTCCCAAGTTTTTTACCTTCTCTTTCTTCATAAAGTAGCCCTTCACCTGTATACCTTTCTCTATCGGGTGCTTGATTGCAAATGCGCTGTCTGTGCCTGAGAGCATGCTCCAATCGTAGGCTGTCCATCCGTGAGTGAGCATCAGAAGGTCAAGATTGTTGCGGGTATTTTCAGTATCATCTTCAAAATACTGTGCAGCGTCGGGAATGTAGCCTTTAAGCTCCGAGGCTAAAAGCATTTGTGTGTAAATGTTGTTGCTGTAGCTTGTGAGGATGCTATTCTCCTCGCCCGTTACCGCCACCGAGTAGCTGCCATCCTTTGGCAGAGGCGAGCCATCCTCGCTGCTTATTTTTACCGTCAGCTTGCGGTAGGGCTTATAGAATGTCTTTTCCTCGGCCGAAATTCCGTTAATTTCTGCCTTTAATTTTACGGGGAGAATGTCGCCCTGCTGCGGAGCAGAGTGCTTTACAAAGAACATTCGCTCGCTCAATGGCGTTCCGTCGCTGGTGAGCAGCAGACAGCGATTCACTCCCTCGCGCAGTTTGTCGCGGTGCATGGCAAGCTCGCTGATGTTCTTTTTATAAACGTATGCGAGGTTGCGGTTAAGAATCACAAGGCCCGTTGTTTGCTCGCCTATATTGCCAGCTACGGAAAATCTTATGCTGTCGCCACCGTGATTGACGGCAATGGTAGCTCCGCTATTTTCTATTGCCGGAAGCTCGAATTTGTATTTTTTCTTTTCAGAAACAACCTCGGCTTTGTATTTTACATCCGCTTGCGGAGTGAACATAAAATAGCCTTTTCCATTGTGGGTGGCAACTGTTGTCAGCAACGGTTCTTTATCGGCGTACACAAAAATTGTATCGTTCAGCGGCTTTCCGCTCTTGTCGCGCAGTTCAAAAGCAACCTTTGTCTCAATGCCGTTTATAAGATTGCCGCCCTCGGGATAAAATGTAAGTGTAGGCTCTTTGCTCTCTTGTGTAGTCCACTCGCCACGATAGAGAAAGCCACGCTTGCGGTCGAGCATGTTACGAAAATCGTAGTTATCGCCGTTCACTTTGTCGTACACGGGAAACACGCGGCTGAACACAGCATCGTCGCCCCAATTAAGCATATAGCGTGTGTAGGCGCGCACCTCGTAATAACCGGACAACAGCGAGGGTTTCAGTTCAAACTCGCCGTTGCACGTTCCCTTTTCATCGAGCTTGAATTTCTTTGTCTCGACTACATAACCCTCGGGGGCGCATAGTTCCACGTACAGCACCTTACTCTGCGGAGCAGCAGCTACGTTCGTGCCGTTGCCACCCACA
>JAZRFE010000026.1:0-92206 GCA_045661205.1 Bacteroidaceae bacterium
ATGTATATGCTGCTACACCTCCCACTGTATCGTCATATCTGTTCTCGAGCAAACCTGTGATACACGTATATGCTTCGTCGTTGGCGGCATACAAAGCATCGGCTTGGGCTCAATACGGAACCATTGTAGGCGACCTCGACAATTTCACAGCAATAGAGACACCTGTGGCAAATGAGGATAACACAGACGAGGCTGATGCTCCCATCTACGACCTCAACGGCCGCACAGTGAAAGAGTTGCAGCCTGGCAAAATCTACGTTCGCAAGGGCAAGAAGTTCGTTGCAAAACCGTAAACAAACATTCGGTATAATAACAAAAAAAATGCACTTGCCGCGGGGCAACTTTATTTTTTTTGTTCATGTCCGTTGATGTTTAGTCGAGTGCATCAACAATACCCTCTACCCAGAATTTTGCGAGTTTCTTCGCACCCTTTGCGTTGGGGTGGAGATAGAATGTACCTGCGTAACCGCCCTCGGCAAAGCAGTACTTCTCGTAGTTCTTGTGGAAGTACTCAAAAGCATCGTCGTCGCCCATCATAGCATCGCCACGCTCGTCGTCAAGCTCTTCGAGCACGGGAGTGTAACCAATGAGACGGTTGAGACCCTTCTGAAGGTACTGCGCGCCATTGTAGGTATTGGGGCTGTACCAGATGGGACGATGGAACACAAACTTTGCACCGGGAGCAATCTCTTTGAGCGCCTCCATGATGGTGATAAGGTTCTTCTTGTAGTTCTCGTTAGATACGGGGCAGCCTGTGGGGCCTGTGCATGCGCTGTCGTTTGTGCCCAGCATGATAGAGAATACGATGGGAGCAGAGGTCTCGGCCTGTATCTCACGCACCGCCTTCACCACACGGGGGAAGTAACGGTTGTGCGAGGGTAGGAAGTCGTAGGTGGTAGCACCGCTCCAGCCGCAGTTGCGCCAAATGACATTTGCCTTGAATTTCTTTGCGAGCATCTGCGATGCATACACAGGAGGTGCTGTCTCGTTGCGGTTCTCGTGCAAAGCACCGTATGTAATACTGTTGCCAATGTAAATGATGGCAAAATCTTTCTTACCGCCGCCGGCATATGCACATGTGAGCGCAAGCAGCATTACCATTGCTAATGAAAAAAGTTTACGTTTCATAATTGTTTATCGTTTAAAAAGTTCATTTTCGGGTATTTCCCAATTATCTGTACGGAAGGGGGCAAGAGGTGTTCCCATGCCTGTGATAACGTTAGCCTCAATGCTGTTGCGGAATGCGTAACGCACTGCCACAGGGTTTTTCACCGAGTCGCTCTCGACGGTTATGCGATCGGACACCGGCCATGAGTTACGTGCCTTTGCGGGATAGAATTTTCTGTCGGCACCGGCAACCTCAAAGCCCTTGATGCCGATGATACGCATATTTTTGTCCACCCATGAGAAGTTGTCGCCCACTGCGTTGTACTCGGCATTGTCGGCCATGCCTGTAAAGCGGAGCACCACCTTGCTGCCATCGACCTGCATGCTTGCAAAACGAGGCGACTCGGAGCCGAAACCGGGTAGTGAGTAGCTCTTGTCAAGAGCTATTCCTGCAAGACGCTCGCCAACCTCGCGTTTGAAAGGCGGGTGGATGATTGATGCGAACGAAAGGTCGGTGGTGGGAGCCACATAGACATTCTTAAGGGTCTGCGCTGCATAATACTGTCCCTCGATGACAACGGGCAGGGAGAGATACTGCGCGCCGTCGTAGCGATACTGCACAAGCTGTGCGCAGAGGAAAGGCATATTGTCATCACCCCATGCCTCGCGCCAATTTTTAATGAGCGACACAAGCAGCTTGCCATAGTCGAAAGCGCGGTCGCGGTTGGACTCACCCTGATACCATATAAAGCCTTTAGCTGTGAAGCGTGCAATGGGGTGTATCATACCGTTGTACATTGTCTGCGGAGCAAAGCCGTTGCCGTCGGGTTTGAGGGCAAAAGCGTGGTCGATACCCTCGGTGCTTTTGATAGCATCGCGTGTCATCCACACTTCGGCCTTTGTACCGCCCCAATATGAGGTTACAAGACCTACGGGAACACCGAGAATATCGGTGAGCATGCGACCAAAGAAATATGCCGTTGCGCTGCAATCGGCAACATTCTGGGGAGTGGGCTTTTTCCACTCACCCTTGCAGTCGTCCTGCGGGGTCTCGGTGCGGTTGCGACCCACGTTGAAGATGCGGATATCGGGGTGGGCGTAACTGTCGCGTATAGCCTCGGCAGCACCCTGCACAGGCTGCGCCACAAAGCCCTTGATGGGCATCTCCATATTGGACTGTCCGCCACACACCCACACTTCGCCTAAAAGTATGCCGCTGAGTGTGAGCTTGTCGCCGTCGGAGAATTCAATCTCGTAAGGACCACCGGCCTCGCCGGTAGCAACCTTCAATGCCCATTTGCCATCTTTGTCGCTCTTGGCCTTGTACTTTTTACCGTTCCACGAGGTGCGCACAGTCACTGTGCGGTTGGGAGTAGCACTACCCCACAGATTGACCTCGCTGTTGCGTTGTAATACCATGTCGTTGCCGAGCACAGAGGGGAGTTTCACCTCGGCCGATACTGCAACAACCCAAGAAAGAAGAAGGGTTAAAAATAAGAATCTTCGTACCATAGTGTATTAATGTTTTTTAGTGATTATAATTGCAAAGCCACCACCGGAGCCCATTGCGATGTTCAGCTTGTCGGCTGCTGTCACAGTCTGCTCCATGAGTTTATAATCCTCGGCCACGCGGTCTACGTTAAGACCGTCCTTGTAGATGCGTGCCGTATATTCGCCGGCGGGAAGGAACGAGAGCGACACGTCAAGAGTGCGTGCATTCCAATCGTTGAAGCCTCCAAGATAGTAGCTGTCGCCCTTTTTGCGACCCATGACAAGATATTTGCCAAACTCGCTCATGCTGACGAAAGTGCTATCGAACACCGCGGGAATGCTGTTGATGAAAGTCGTTGTCTCGCCCTCGCGTATGTAGTTGGTGGGAGAGTCGCACAACACCGACACAGGCATGTCGAACACAATGTAAGCGGCCACCTGATGGGCGCGTGTGCCCTGGCTCATAGGACGATGGTCGATGGAACGGAACATTTCGCGTGTACGGTTGAGCATGGCACCGGGGGTGTAGTCGAGCGGGCCTGCCGTCTGACGCATGAAGGGCACCATAAGATCGTTCTTTGCCATGTCTGCCACCTTTTTGTCTGTCCATTTAAGCTGCTCAAGACCGAATACCGACTCGAAGTTCACGATGTTGGGATAGGTGCGGTTGAGTCCCTTAGGAACATATATTCCATGCAGGTTGAGAATCATCTTGTACTTTGCAGCCACCTGCGCCATGCTGTATGTGCGGGTGATTACATTCTGGTCCTGACGCTCGAAGAAGTCGAGTTTGAAACCCGCAATACCCATCTTAGAGTAGTAGGCACACACCTCTTCGGCCTGTTTATCAAAGGCATCGCCCACCATCCACAGTATGAGGCGTATGTTCTTTCCCTTTGCATACTCGCACAGCATGGGAATATCGAGCGCGGGGTTGGCATCCATCACATTTCTATTGTGGTAGGAGTACCAACCGTCGTCGATGAGCACATAGTCGAAATTGTATTTTGCTGCAAAATCGATGTAGTATTTATATGTGTCGTTGTTGAAGCCTACCTTAAAATCGACATTGTAGATAGAGCTGTGGTTCCACCAATCCCATGTAGAGTGTCCGGGCTTTATCCACGAAGTATCGTCGATGCGGCAGGGCGATGCAAGCGCATATACCATATTGTTTACGGGTATCTGCTTTTCATCGGCAGCGTACGCCACTATGCGCCAGGGGTATGTGCGATTGCCCTTTACCGAGGCAACGTAGGGGGCACGCTCACTGACGCGCAACACACCGTTAGAGGTATCTTTGTGCTTGAGGGGATAGGGAGGAAACTCGCCGACAAAGCCCAATTTCTCGCTGTTGATATTGATAAACATTCCCGGATAGTCCTCTACGTCCGATTCGAGGAGAACAGCCTTGCCGCCACCATCGTAGTGCACCATGATGGGCATAAAGCTGAGACGACCGCCATGATTCTTGAAATTGGAGATGGGCTCGAAGTCGTATTGTTTCTCGAAGCTGGCAATGTATTTATCGCTGAACTGGTCGCTGAAAGGGAGTGTCACATTATAGTCCTTGTCGAAATTGAACTCGACAACCTCGTTCTTGATGTTGATATCTTTTTTGAGTGTGGTGAAAAGCCTATATGCAACACCGTCGTTGAAGGCTCGTGCCTCGATACCCCAATTTCCGCGCATAGTAAGTCGCAGACTGTTATACTCGCTCTTGAAGCTGCTCTGACGATAGAGAGGGGCGATGATTGTCTCGCTATTACCTCCCTTGCGCACACTCGTCACTTTGGGGTTGCTGCCAAGCAGCGTGCCATCCTCGAGCTCAAGGGCTATTGTCGATGGTGCGACGATGGTGGCATCGCCAGCCTTCACCGAATATGTAACCTTGTCGCCCACATCAATTGTCATCGTCAGATTACCGTCGGGGCTGGTGACTGTGTAACTTTTTGCAGATACTGCACAAATGCTAAGTGCAAAAATCAAAAGAGAGAATAGTGTTTTTTTCATAGTTTATATGTTTAAGGGACAAAGATAATGAAAGTCAAATATAGAAAAAATAAGCAGCATGTTTTTTTACTGAGAGATATCCTATTTTTGAAAATCTCAAAAATATATTTAATTTTGACAAATATTTGAGGCACGAAGAATTGTGCATCAAGTTGTACGATTGAATAAATAGAAATAACATGAGAGGTATATTTGCATTTATCATTTGCTTTGTAATATTAGGCGGTTGCTCTAACAACCGCCATTCAAATGCAACATCCATAGAAGGTAGGGAGGTTGAAAAGTTCGACTCTTTTCTTACACAATTTGCACTATTCGATGGGACACAGTTAAACAATTCATTCTTTAGAGTAAGAAAACAGTTTTCAGGAGAACATAACAGTCCGGAAATAAATAAGTACTATTTCTCTTTTTTATTGCCTTATGATGATAATTGCAATTGTGTTACAAAAGATTTATATTATGAACCTTGCTACAAAATAGAGAAAAACAACTTTTATATTATATCAATGAATACCTGCTGTGACATTACAAAAGCAGTAGGATATCCATACACTGACAATACATTGGTTACATACAATAAGAAGGGACAAATTATTGATTTTACATCAGTGGGCACAAGTAGCGACATACAAACTTACAAAATTGAGCCATCAACTGACGAAAATGAAATTACATACACACAATATTACTTTTCTGACGTTGAGAGTGCCTACGATGGCGATTGCAATATTTGCGTTTACAATGTTACAATTGATAACAATGGCAAGATTGAAAAAAGCCTACTACGAGAAGAAAAGAATGTAAAGGTGAAATTGTCATCTTTTTAGCATAAATTTACGAATTAAAATAACATGAGAGGTATATTTGCATTCATCATTTGCATTGTAATATTAGGCAGTTGCTCTAACAACCGCCATTCAAATGTAACATCCATAGAAGGTAGAGAGGTTGAAAAGTTCGACTCCTTTCTTACACAATTTGCACAATATGGCAATAAACCACTGGACGATTCATTCTTTGAACTGCGCAAACAGTTTAAAGACGAAAAATGGTGTCCCGAAATTAATAAATTTATTTTTTTAACCTATCTGCCTTTCTATGAATCGCGCAATGATGAAAATGATTTTTGCTACCGACCTTGTTACAAAATAGAGAGAAATAATTTTTACATTATCTCCATCAATAGGGAATACTACTCATACGATGATAATATACTTGCTACATACAACAAAGAAGGAGAGATTATAGACAAGAATATTGTGGGTATAAGTGATGGAGCAAATGCTTACAAAATTGAGCCGTCAACTGACGAAAATGAAATTACATACACACAATATTGTTTTTCTGACGTTGAGAGTGCCTACGATGGCGATTGCAATATTTGCGTTTACAAGGTGAAGATTGACAACAATGGCAAAATTGAAAAAAGCCTACTTCGAGAAGAAAAGAATGTAAATGTGAAATTGTAAAGCAATGCTCGACACCAACAATAAATAATCCTCTGCACCAATTTTATTATGGTGCAGAGGATTCAATTTTACATGAAACAAGAGACATGCACTACTTAACGCAGCAGCAAGCCTGCTCACCTTTTCTCAGCTCAACCTCGACATAAGAGATGGTGCAACCCATTGCGTCGGTGCGTTTCAGAGCCTTCACGCTCTCGCCATTCACGAGAATTGTCTCGTAATCGCCCGCGAAAGCTGCCTCCCATGTAATTTCCGAGGGAGTGTTATTTACAAATGCAGAGGTGTTGTTGTCGTTGTGGCGCACGCTCACTGTTCCGCCCAACATAGGCAAGTTGTTTACCTGCAAATAGTTTTCGCCTGTTATCTGAGGCATAGTGACTACGCGTTTCTGCGATGCGCTGGGCTGGATGCCCATTGTTCCACTGACAATACCCTCGACCATTCCATAAGATACCTCGGGGTACTCGCAACGGCGTGCGATGACAATGTCTTTGAGGATTTTATATGCCTCGTCTTTATAGTTGTAGCGGTACCACAAGAGGGGGAAGTATGAGATGTTCTCGATATTCCACTCTTTGCGTGCAAGCATCTTCTCTACTGTTCCTTTGATGCGTGCTGCATCTTTCACTGCGCCGAACCAAATTACGTGTGTAAGCCCCTCGCCGTCGGCAAATTCGCCTTTGTTTGTCCAAAATGTGTGGTATGCGTTAATTTCGGGGCTCCACCACTTTTCGTCGAGGTGTTTGCGATACTCCTCGGCACGTGCAGCCATCTGCACGCTCTCCTCTTTCTTGCCTGCCTCGGCGAGGATTTTGCTGTATGCGTCGTAACCGCCGTAGATGGTGGCTACAAGGTCGGAGCTGCTGTAAAGGCCGCCATAGCTCTCGACATACGAAGGAACGCCGCGTGAGCTGCGGAAACGTTTCGCGTCGGGCTTGCGGTTCACTTCGCGTGTACGAGTGAGCATCTGCTCGGGATTAAGTTGCCAGCTGTCTACGTAGTTTTTAGCCGAGAGGGCATAGAAGTTCTCGAACGCTCCGCCATCAAGAAGATAGCGTTTGTCGCCTGTCCACTCGTAGAGACGCCAGCAAGCATACATCACGTCGAAATTGGCATTGAGGTTGTACCAGAAGTCGTTGTCATCAACATAGTCGGCCGAACAGGGGTTATCGTTCTTGTCTATCTCCCAATATGTACACCAATCTTTCGCTTCGCTGATGTTTGAAGCAAATTTGTACATAATATTGTAGTTGTGCTTCGAGAGGCCGAGAATTTCGGCACCGATACTTTGGTGGGCAGCATCGCGCATACAGAATGCCTGACGGTTGGGCAGAGCCGCCTCGTACCAATAGCCTACGGGGTCGCTACCGTCGTGAGCATATGAGAGTGCCATCTTCTTTGCCCAATAAAAAGTGAGCTCAAGGTCTTTATCTGACGACTCAAAAGAGAGTTCTTTGCTGTCGGCAGGCTCGATGCGACAGCACTGCTTTGCACAGTCACCCGATGTACAGGCTGCAAGAGTTGCAAGCAGAGCCACAGTAATGATAAGTCTGATTTTCTTCATGATATACTTTGTATGTTTGTGCGTTGAACATAATGTTATCGTGCAAATATATGCTTTTATTTCAATTTATGTAAACTTTTGGGAAATATTCGTCGAAAATGGCTTTTGCCTCGTCGAGCTGCGCGGGAGTGTTCTCTTTTACTCCTGCGAGCTTGTACTCCTTGCCCATTGCCTCGTATTTATGCACTCCCAACGTGTGGTAGGGAAGTATTTCTACGCGTTGCAACATTTTATAAGGAGAGAAATGTGTGCCCAATGCTCGTATATCCTCTTCGATGGCGCTGTATCCTTGCACAAGCACGTAGCGCAACCAGAAGGGTTTGCCGATGGATTCGAGCCACTCGGCGGTGCGCAGTGTCTGCTCGTTACTACGCTCGGTTAGCACTTTGTGGCGTTCGGGGTTGTACTGCTTGACGTCGAGCAGAATGAGGTCGGCAAGGGTGAGCAGCTCTTTTACGTCGTCGTTCCAGATGCTGCCGTTGGTATCAACACAAATGTGGATGCCCGTCTCTTTGAGACGACGGAAGAGAGGGATAAGTTCCTTGGCCTGAACAGTAGGCTCACCACCGCTGAAGGTGACGCCTCCCTTCTTACCGAAAAAGGGTTTCTGACTCATTGCCATGCGCAGAATTTCGTCGGGAGAGGTCTCTTTGCTCTCGCCCTTGAGGTCTATCGTGTCGGGATTGGCACAATAGAGGCAACGGAAATTACAGCCCTGCAAAAAGACTACAAGACGCAGACCGGGACCATCGAAAGTGCCCATCGACTCATAGGAATGTACACGTATCATAAATTGGGTTTTATTTTCGGGGAAGTCCCCTTTTAAAAAGAGTAATACAGGCTGCGCATCGCGCAGCCTGTATGTGGATTGTTTATCGGGAAATTACATCTTCTCGTGGAAACTGCGAGAGATAACCTCGAGCTGATGTTCACGACTGAGTTTGATGAAGTTCACCGCATATCCCGATACACGAATTGTGAGCTGGGGATATTTCTCGGGGTGCTCCATTGCGTCGAGCAACATTTCGCGGTTGAGCACATTCACGTTCAGGTGGTGAGCACCTTTTGTGAAGTAACCGTCCATCATGGTTACGAGGTTCTCAATGCGTGTCTCCTCATCGACGCCCAATGACTTGGGAACGATGGAGAAGGTGTTGCTGATACCATCCTGAGAGTCGCGGTAACGCAATTTTGCCACTGAGCTGAGCGATGCAACGGCACCATTCTTGTCGCGACCGTGCATGGGGTTGGCACCGGGAGCAAAAGCCACACCTTTGGCACGACCGTCGGGAGTAGCACCTGTCTTTTTACCGTACATCACGTTAGAGGTGATTGTAAGCAGCGACAATGTGGGGCATGCGCCTTTGTATACGGGGTGCTTCTTGAGCTCTTCGTTGAAGAAATATACAAGGTCTACGCCCAAGTGGTCTACGCGGTCGTCGTCGTTACCGAAGCAGGGGAACTCATTTGCAATCTCGAAGCCCTCGGTGAGGCCAATCTCGTTGCGTTTAACTGTCACTTTGCCATATTTGATAGCTGAGAGTGAGTCGAGCACGATAGAGAGACCTGCTACGCCGTAAGCGAGGTTAATCTGAGGATTTGTGTCGATGAATGCCATCTGAGCCTTCTCGTAGTAGTATTTGTCGTGCATGTAGTGGATGATGTTCATCGCGTCGTTGTAGACACGTGCCACCTGCATGAGCACCTTCTTGTAGTTGAAAAGAACCTCTTCGTAGTTGAGAAGCTCGCCTGTGAGCACAGGGATATCCTCGACAATAACAGTACCTGTGTTCTCGCAACGACCACCGTTGATAGCAAGCAACAGAGCCTTAGCAAGGTTGCAACGTGCACCAAAGAACTGTATCTGCTTGCCGATAGCCTGATAAGATACACAACATGCAATTCCGTAGTCGTCGCAGTTGCGCACCTCGCGCATGAGGGTATCGTTCTCGTACTGCACCGAAGAGGTGTCGATAGATACCTTTGCGCAGAACTCTTTGAACCCGTCGGGAAGTTCGGGGCTCCACAGCACTGTCATGTTAGGCTCGGGCGAGGGACCAAGATTGTAGAGTGTCTGCAAGAAACGGAAAGAGGTCTTTGTAACCTTTGTGCGACCGTCGTTGAAACGGCCACCGATAGCCTCGGTTACCCATGTGGGGTCGCCGGCAAAAATATCGTTGTAAGACTGCATGCGCAGGTGGCGCACCATACGCAGTTTTATCACAAACTGGTCGATAAGCTCCTGAGCGAATGTTTCGTCGATGTTGCCTTTGTCGAGGTCGTACTGAATGTAGATATCGAGGAACGATGATACATTACCGAGAGACATGGCAGCACCATCCTGCTCTTTCACTGCGGCGAGGTAGGCCATGTACACCCACTGCACAGCCTCTTGAGCGGTTGTCGCGGGACGGCTGAGGTCGAGACCGTAATACTCGCCCATGATTTTCATTTCGTTGAGAGCCTTTATCTGCTCGGAAACCTCTTCGCGCAGACGGATAGTCGCGTCGCTCATGGGGCTGGTGAGCTTTTTCAAGTCCTCTTTCTTTGCCTCGATGAGACGGTCGAGACCGTAGAGCGCCAGACGACGGTAGTCGCCGATGATGCGGCCACGAGCATAGTTATCGGGCAGACCTGTGAGGAAGCCCAACGAACGGAATTTACGAATCTCGTCGGTGTAGGCATCGAACACACCGTCGTTGTGTGTCTTGCGATAGTGGTAGAAGATGTCTTTTACCTTTGCATCAACCTCTACTCCATTTTCGAGACACGCCTTCTCTACAACCTTGATACCACCATAGGGCTTGATGGCACGTTTGAGAAGTTCGTCTGTCTGGAGACCAACGATAAGTTCGTTTTCGCGGTCGATGTAACCAGCCTTGTGAGAAGAGATTGTAGAAACTGTCACATTATCAAGAGAGCGAACGCCATTGTTGGCTCTCTCTTCTTCGAGAGCTTTGAGACACTCATTCCATACTTTTTTTGTCCTTTCGGTGGGACCTGCCAAGAAAGAGGCATCACCCTCGTAAGGGGTAAGGTTTCTTTGTACAAAGTCGGCTACATTGATTTCTTTGTTCCAAAGACCCTCTTTAAACATGTTGTTCATTTCCATAGTATTATAAATTGCTTTCTAAATTTCGCATAAAAAAGCTCGCGTTTGCGGCGATTGAAAATAGTTTTCGCCCGCAACCCGGCGCCGTTTTCATTGTACAAAGATACTACTTTTTACGAAGTAAACATAGTGTTTCGGTTGTTATTATAATATAAAAAATGTCAAGACGCTTAAGGAATTATTGTTCATGCACATCATCAGATTCATATTCGACAATATTATTTATAAACAAAGGTATTGTTGAAGTCTACCCCGAGGTAACTTACATAAATAGAACAAGCCCCAGATTTGGGGCTTGTTCTATTTATATTCAAGCTATCTCACTTTACATCGTTCCAGCGGTCGGTGCGGAAAGGAATCACCGGTACCCCGAAGAGGTTTTTAAGGTTCACCTCGCCACAAACGTTACGGAATGCGTAACGCACCGCAACGGGATTGGGCACCTCTTTGCTCCATACCGTAACCACACTACCCCACACGCGAGCATCAGCAGGGTGGAATTTGCGATCCTCGCCGGCAAGTTCAAAGCCCTTTACCGGCACGTTGCTCCAGGGTGCAAGCCCCATGGGAGCATTCTTTATCTTCACCTTCACCTTGCCATCTTTTTGCACCTCGTGCGACTCGTACTGCGGAGCCTTTGCCTCAAAGCCTTTGCGGCCATAGGTCTGCGCCATTGCCAACGCCGCCAGACGCTCGCCTATCTCGAATTTCTTTGAAGGGTGCAGACAGGTAGCCTCGCCAAGATCGGTGGTGCTTGCCATGCCGCTATTGGGGATAATACCCATGGCACGTTCCTGACACTCGACAAAGAGTGGCAACGTGGTGTCGGTGTATGAATTGCAGTAGAAATAGGGAGGAATCATCACATAATAGAAGGGCATTTTGTTCTCTGTATCGCCCCAATCCTCGCGCCACTGTTTCACCATACGCGCCAGCATGACGTCGTAGTGGTCGATGTCGCCAAGATATTCGAGGCTCTGATAGCCGAGGTTGGCCTCGCCCTGATACCACAAGAAACCTTTTGCCTTGTAGTTGCGTATGGGAGCTATCATTCCGCAATATAGCTCGGAAGGAGTAATCGGATGCAACGTGTGCTTGTGTTTAATCTGCTCCTCGGATGCAACATCTCTCAACGCTGCCAAAGGCATCCACGCCTCTACACGAGAGCCGCCCCAACCGGCAGTGATAAGACCGATGGGATAATCTACCTCGTGGGAAAGTTCATGGGCAAAGAAGTAAGCCACTGCCGAGGTCTCGGCCACACTCTGAGGTGCCGCCTCGCGCCACTCGCCCACACAGTCGTCGAGGTCTTTGTCGTAGGAGCGCGCCTTTTTCACTGTGAACATGCGTATCTTGTCCTTCATGGAGCTTGCGCGACGTATGTAGGTCATAGAGTTTTCGATAGGCTGGTGCATGTAGCCCTGAACAGGCATCTCCATATTGCTTTGTCCTACACACACCCACACGTCACCTATGAGAATATTGTCGAGCGTGAGCTTTTCGCCGTCGCTGATGGTGATGGTGTGCGGTGTGAAAGAGCCGTCGGGGGTAGCTACCTTCACTGTCCAATTACCATCCTTGTCGCTGCGGGTGCGAACCTTTTCTTTACTCCACGACACTGTAACGGCAACCTTTTTATCGGGGTCGGCCTTGCCCCAAAGGTTAACCTCGCTCTGCTGTTGCAGAACCATGTTGCTGCCCAAAACACGTGGCAGAACAATCTTCGCCGATGCAGTAAAGAACATACATGCAGCAGCAGCGGCCACAATTAACTTTTTCATTTATTCTGTTTTATTTATTATTTGACAAAAATGTAACTGTTTATGGGGTGCAAGTTAGGAAAAATCTTTCGTAAAAGGGGTACATCGCAAAGAATTTTATACATCACAATGCTGTTTATCGAAAAAATATGTATGAAAATTCATAAAAAATCACGACCTTCGTACTTTGGTATATTTTTATTGGTGAAATTTATACTATTTACGCTAACAACGCGTTAAAAAAGGTGATGAAAAGAATTCTGATTTTTGCAATGGTGATGATGTGTGCGCTCACAGGGCTGCATGCACAGTACGATGTGCACTACACACACTATTGGAACATGCAGAACTTTTACAACCCCGCCGGAGCAGGAGCCACAAAAAAGATGCACATATTCGCTGCATACAGCAACCAGATGTCGGGTTTCGAGAACAGTCCCAAAAGCATGCTTTTCAACCTTGATGCTCCGCTGACAATGCTCAAGGGCGACCATGCAGTGGGCGTGGGCATACTCAACGACCAGGCGGGCATGTTCACCAACCAGCACCTTTTTGTGAACTACGCATTTGCCATACAACTGCTTGGCGGCAGGCTTGCAGTAGGTGCACAGGTGGGACTGCTCAACGAGAAGTTCGACCCCTCGGGAATAATTCTGGGGCAGGAGAGCAACGACCCCGCCTTCCCCACAAAAACCGAGAACGGCAACAAGATGGACTTTGGCGCAGGCGTGCTGTTCCAGCACAAATATTTCTATTCGGGAATATCGGCATTACACCTGAATGCACCACTCATTTATTTGGGCGAAAAAAACCAAATGCAGATAGACCCTTTTTATAATTTTATGGCCGGAGGCAATATTCCGTTAAAAAATTCGTTAATAACCATACAGCCATCGGTAATGGTGATGACCGACTTTGTCTCATACCGCACAGACATTACGGCACGAGGCTGCTACAAATACAAGAACCGCACACTTTTCGGCGGTGTCACATACAGCCCCTCGACCTCGGTAGCCATGTTCGCGGGAATAGAGGTGATGAACATCACGCTTAGCTACGGCTACGAGCTGTTCACATCGGGAGTGGGAGCCTCACATGGCAACCACGATGTTTACATTGGCTACGACTTTGATTTTGATATATTTAAGAAAGGTAAAAACAAACATAACAGTATAAGAGTACTACAATGAAAAGAATAACATTCTGTTTATCGGCAATTCTCTCGGCATTGATGTTTGCATCGTGCATGGGTCCGCAGAGCAGCAGTGCCATCGGTGGCGAACTTACCGGAATAAGCGGGGCATCCATCAACGAGCCTGCACCCTATGGAATGGTGCTTGTCGAGCGTGGCTCAATAAAAATGGGCGACGAAGAGAGCGACTCGCTCTGGGGAACATCGTCGACAGTGAAAGATATTTCGGTAGACGCATTTTGGATGGACGAGACCGAGGTGACAAATGCCGAATACAGACAATTTGTATATTGGGTGCGCGACTCTATCATACGCGAGCGTCTTGCCGACCCTGCCTATGGTGGCGACGAGACATACAAGATTACCGAAGATAAATTCGGTGAGCCTGTAACACCCCACCTAAACTGGAGCAAGCCCATTCCCTGGCGCAAGCCCAACGAAGACGAGCTTCGCGCCATTGAAAGCGTCTACACCACACACCCTGTGACAGGTGCCAAGATGCTCGACGCCTCACAGTTGAACTACCGCTACGAAATTTACGACTACACGCTTGCTGCACAGCGTCGATATAACCTCGACCCCGCGAAACGCAACCGCAACACAGATGTTCCGGTGAGCAGCGAGGCGGTGACTATTTCCAAAGACACTGCATACGTAGACGATGAGGGCAGAATAATCAGTCAGACAATTTCGCGCCCCCTGTCAAGCTACTATGACTTCCTGAACACATACATTGTAAACATCTACCCCGACACCACATGTTGGGTGAATGACTTCCCCAACTCAAACAACGAGGTTTATCTCAATCTCTATTTCAGCCACCCCAATTACAGCGACTACCCCGTAGTGGGTGTAAGCTGGGAGCAGGCCAACGCATTCTGTGCATGGCGCACCGATTTTCTGCTGAAAGGACTCGGCGGACAGGCTAAATACATACAGCGTTACCGTCTGCCCTCGGAGGCCGAGTGGGAATATGCGGCTCGCGGCAAGGAGGGAACAAGATTCCCCTGGGAGTCGGGTGACACCAAGAGCGACAAGGGCTGCTACTATGCAAACTACAAACCCGGCGAGGGCGATTATACACAGGATGGAAACCTCATAACCTCGAAATGTGGTATATACTCGGCAAACACCAACGGCCTTTACGACATGGCAGGAAACGTGGCAGAGTGGACATCGACAGTGTACACCGAGGCGGGAGTGATGCAGATGGGCGACATTAACCCCGACCTGCAATATCGCGCAGCAAAAGAGGACCCCTATGCACTTAAGAAAAAGGCTGTGCGCGGAGGTTCGTGGAAAGACCCCGTAAAGTTCATACAGGGTGCCACACGCTCCTACGAGTATCAGAACGAGGCACGCTCGTACATAGGATTCCGTTGCGTACGCAGCTTCACAGGAATAAGCAGAAACAATAGAAAATAGGAATAGTAACCTTATACAGACAACAGAAATTATGGGCAAGACAAAAGGCATAATCAAACGAATACAATCGTTCATGGACTCCCCCAAAGGAAGAACCTACACAAACTACATTTACAGTTGGGGAGCAGCAATCGTTATCTTAGGTACACTATTCAAACTGACACACATTGCAGGTGCCAACCTGATGCTGTTCGTGGGAATGGGCGCCGAGGTGGTGGTATTCTTCTTCTCGGCATTTGAGCGTCCCTACGAACTTGCCGAAGAGGATAGAAAAGAGGACCGCGCCGAAAGACGTGCCGAGCGCGAGACCCTGGGCGACCTGCCTAGCGGAGCGACAGTAATCATTGGCACACCCGGCGAGGTTGCACCCGCCCCTGCAAGTTCGACCGGAGTAAACATCAAGGCAATAGCAAGCTCGAACAGTCCCGAGCTTATCCCGCAGATGGACGAGGTAACCGAAGAGTATATAGAAAAGGTACGCGCCCTCAACGAAACAATCAAGCACATTTCGGACCAGACCGAAGCATTGAGCCGCAACATGGAGGAGATGGAGACACTCTCGCGCAACCTCACAGCCGTAAATGCCATGTACGAGATACAGTTGCGTGGTGCAAGCAGTCAGCTTAACAACATCGACAATGTAAACGACCAGACAAAGAAGATGGCCGAGCAGATAGAAGAGCTTAACCAGGTGTACAGCCGCATGCTCGAAGCAATGACAGCCAACATGAACAAACCTCAATAAGAACCGCAGAACCCGAAGAGCATGAAAATAAAAAAGAATAAAGTCTCTCCGCGTCAGAAGATGATCAACCTGATGTATGTGCTTCTGATGGCGATGTTGGCACTGAATGTCTCGTCGGATGTTCTGAACGGCTTTACGCTTGTTGACGAAAGCCTCACCAAGAGTACAGCCAATTCATCCGAGCAGAACCTTGCACTATACAGAGATTTTGCCCGTTTCATGGAGCAGAACCCCGAAAAGGTGCAGGAGTGGTTCAACCGCGCAAAGACGGTGAAAGAGAAGTCCGACTCACTGTTCGACTTTGCCACCGAGCTGAAAGAGTTGATAGCAAAAAAGGCCGATGGAGAAGATGGCGATTACAACAAACTTGTCAATCGCGAGGACTTGGAGGCATCGACATACGTGATGCTGGGTACAAGCGAGAAATATGGTCAGAAGCTGTACGACGCAATAAACAACTACCGCGACGAGATTCTAACGATGATAAACGACACTGTTCAGCGTCGCATCGTGGCAGACCTCTTCAACACCGACGTGCCCAAAAAGGATATTTCGCTGATGCGCAACTGGCAAGAGTATAACTTTGAGAACATGCCCGCCATTGCAGCTATCACACTGCTCACAAAGTTGCAGAACGACATTCGCTACACCGAGGGCGAACTGTTGCACATTCTCGCCAAGAACATCGACGAGGGCGACGTGAGAGTGAACAAGATAAGCGCACTCGTGATTCCCAGCTCCAAGAATATTGTACGTGGCAGCGACTTCAACGCACAGATAATCCTTGCGGCAGTGGACTCTACACAACGTCCCGAGATATACATCGACGACAAAAAGCTGGAGACCGAGAATGGAGAATACTCTGTAACATGCAACCGCACAGGCGACTACACACTTAACGGTTACATGCTGGTAAACGACGGTGCGGGAACATCTTCGCGCTACGAGTTCTCACAGAAATATACTGTTGTAGACCCCACAGCCACCGTCAGTGCATCGCTGATGAACGTGCTTTATGCAGGATTTGAGAACCCTGTGGGTATTTCCGTACCCGGAGTACCGGCAAAGAACATTTCGGCGAGCGTGGTGAACGGCAACGGCACACTGAAAGCCGATGGCAAGGGCGGATTTATAGCCGTACCCAAGCAGATAGGCAAGAATATGGAGATTGAGGTGATTGCCAACCACGATGGCGGTCGTCGCCAGAGCATGGGAAAATATACTTTCCGCGTGAAACAGCTCCCCGACCCCACTCCCTTCATAGAGTACAAGGATAAAGACGGACATACACAACGCTACCGCGGAGGTACAGCCTTTGCCAAGCGCGACCTGATGTCTACCGACGGCATCGTGGCAGCCATCGACGACGGACTGCTGAACATAGGGTTCAAGGTAATATCATTCGAGACGGTATTCTACGACAACATGGGAAATGCCGTACCTGTGATTTCCGAAGGAGCCAACTTCTCGGCACGTCAGAAAGAGATGTTCCGCCGCCTGTCTACCGGCAAGCGTTTCTACATTTCACATGTAAAGGCAGTAGGCCCCGACGGAGTGCAGCGCGAATTGCCCACATCTATGGAAGTTATTCTGAAATAATAAAGATAATAGATATACACCATGAAATACATCAGTAAAATCCTTTTGATAGCGTGCGTATCCCTGATGGGACAATATGCTACGGCGCAACCTCCGAAACGCAAGAGCGAGGCTGCTGCAAAAGCGCAGACAGCGGTAAGCGTTCCCATGACCGACCGCGCAAAAGCACAATACCCCACAAACAACGCCCCCACCGAGGTGGTGTGGAAACGCGAGATGTACCGCACACTCGACCTTAAGAAAGAGAAGAACGCATCGCTCTACTACCCTGTGGAGCCGCAGGGCGACAACATGAACCTGTTTACATATCTGTTCAAACTGTTCATCGCCAACCAAATTCCCGCCTACTCGTACAACCTCGACGGCAACGAATCGTTCACCGCCGACAACAAGGTGAATGCCAAAGAGTTGCTCGACAACTTCGGTATTTACTACGAGGAGAAGAACGGAGCTATCATCGTGGAGCAGAGCGACATTCCCAGCGCACAGGTGCTCAGCTACTACATAAAAGAGAGCTACTATTACGACCAACGCACAGCAACATACAGCCAGCGCGTGACAGCCATCTGCCCGGTGGTGCACAAGACCGGGGACTTCACAAGCGAAGTTACAAAATATCCGATGTTCTGGTTGAATTTCGACGAAATATCACCCCTGCTTGCACAGCAGAAAGTGATGTCGAGCAGCTATAACAACGTATCGACAATGACCCTCGCCGACTACTTTGCTAAGAACTGCTACGAGGGTGAGATATACAAGACTGTCAATCTGCGCAACCTGTCGCTCAACCAATATTGCAAGGACGACTCGGCGGTAAAAAAGGAGCAGAAAAATATTGAAAATCAGCTAAAAGGCTTCCGCGAGAACCTGTGGAAAGTGCCCGTTGCCAAAGAAGAGGCAGCCGACAGCACATCCACCGCAGCTCAGGACAGCACCGCTACCGTAAAAAGCACAGTGAAAGAGGAGAAGCCCAAGCGAACAACCAAAAAGAGTTCGGAAAGCAAGGCCACAAAGAAAAGCAGCAGCAAGAGCAGTGGCGGCAGCGGAGCACCCCGCGTATCGGTAAGACGCACAAGAAGATAATATATCGCGCACATTGTGGCAATCGCACTACGAAACAGTACGTCGGTTGCCACATTTCTTTTCACAAAAAAGAACTTTTTTATATAAAAGTTGTTGTTTTTAAGGAAAAACAATACATTTGCGAAATAATAACATAAAACAAAGAAACACTATGAAAAGAATTTTTGGCCTACTTTTTGTGATAAGCCTTTTGGCAGCAGTGCCCGCACAGGCACAGTTCAAGTTTGGTGTGAAAGCCGGTGTAAACCTTGCAGAATCTCCCAGCGGCCTTAACGTTCAGGAGCTCGCAGGACAGGCGCTCGGTACTGATGGTACAACAGGATTCTTCGTTGGTCCCATGGCTAAGTTCACTATTCCCGTTCTCGGTCTCGGCATTGAGGCTGACGCGCTCTACTCACGCACAGGTTCTAAGATTGCAGGTGAGGAGGTAAACAAGAACAGTATCGAAATTCCCGTATATCTGCGCTACGACTTTGCACTTCCCCTTATAAGCAAGGTAGCAGTGCCTTTCGTCGCAGTAGGTCCACAGTTCGGCTTTGCATTCGGTTCTACCGACGAGATGACCGATTGGGGTAAATATGAGTACAAGAAGAGCAATCTGAGTCTCAACCTTGGTGCAGGCGCCATCCTGTTGAGCAAGATACAGGTACACCTCAACTACAACATCGCACTTGGCAAGACAAGCGAGTTGACAGGCATAAGCGGTGTTGCAGAGGGCATGGGCAAAGTAATGGACTCAAAAACAAACACATGGCAGATTTCTGCTGCTTATCTTTTCTAAGAAACAATATTTAACAGCATAAAGATAGTCCGACACGCAATGCCGGACTATCTTTGTATCTGCAAAGAGCAAGACAATGGCACAATTCGTAGACGTACTTCTGCCCCTTCCCCTACCCACAACCTACACCTATTCGGTGCCCACAGAGCACAGAGAACAGGTGGCAATAGGTTGCAGGGTTGTCGTGCCGTTGGGCAAGAGCAAGAGGTACACTGCACTCATCATGCGCACGCACGATGAAAAGCCACAGGACTACGAGACACGTTCATTCATCGAATTGCTCGACGAAGTGCCTATACTGTTGCCCACACAGCTGAGACTGTGGGAGTGGATAGCGAAATACTATCTGTGCACACAGGGTGAGATATACAAGGCCGCCGTACCACAAGGACTGAAGGGAGAGTTCAAGGCGCGCACCGAACAACGCATAAGGGTGGCAAAGGCCTACCGCAACAGCCGAGGTATGGAACTTGCTCTGGCATCGCTGACACGTGCTCCGCGACAGAAGAGGCTGCTGAACACCTACCTGCAATTCATAGGAGGCGACATTGAGAATGCCACCAAAGAGATTTCGCGCCACAAACTGATAGAACTTGCCGAAGTAAGCCCTACTGTATGCAAAGAGGTTATAGACAAAGGTATCTTCGAATGCTACGAAGTGGAGATAGGGCGTCTTGCCTACACAAGCGACGAACCGGTGGAGCTTAACGAGCTGAACCCTGTGCAGCAGAAAGCCTTTGAGCAGATAAACGAGCAGTTCGCCACAAAGAACACTGTGCTGTTGCATGGCGTTACATCTGCCGGAAAGACCGAAATATACATACACTTGATAAAGTCTGCACTCGAACGTGGCGAACAGGTACTTTATCTACTGCCCGAAATTGCACTGACGAAGCAGATTATCGAACGTCTGCGCAAGGTGTTTGGCAACCGCATAGGACTGTACCACTCGAAATTCTCCGACGCCGAACGCGTGGAGATATGGAAAAAGCAGCTGAGCGACAGCCCCTATGATATTATTCTGGGAGTGCGTTCGTCGCTATTCCTGCCATTCAAAAGGCTGGGCTTGGTGATTGTAGACGAAGAGCACGAGAACAGCTACAAGCAGCAGGAGCCTGCTCCGCGCTACAATGCGAAGAACGCAGCAATAGTGCTCGCATCGTTTTTCGGTGCAAAAACCCTTTTAGGCACTGCTACGCCCGCCATAGAGAGCTACTACAATGCCACTACCGGAAAGTATGGATTGGTGTCGCTCACCGAACGCTACCGTTCTATAAAGATGCCAAAGATAGAGGTAGTGGATATAAAGGAATTGGGGCGCAGGAAACAGATGGAGGGACAATTTTCCGACCCCTTGTTCGAGGCTATAAGCAACGCACTGAAAGAGAAGAAGCAGGTTATTCTGTTCCAGAACCGCCGAGGCTATGCCCCGCTGCTCGAATGTCGCACATGCGGATGGGTGCCCCATTGCAAACACTGCGACGTCAGCCTAACACTGCACAAGAGTGCCGGCAAACTCACCTGCCACTACTGTGGCTACACGATTCCCGCGCCCAAGATGTGCCCCAACTGCGAGGAGTCGAACTTCATAAACTTGGGCTACGGCACAGAAAAAATAGAAGAGGAGCTGAGCAACATGTTCCCCCAAGCGCGCATAGCCCGTATGGACCTCGACACCACACGCACACGAACAGCCTACGAAAAGATTATCAACGACTTTCAGCAGGGGAAGAGCGATGTTCTCATAGGCACACAGATGGTATCAAAGGGGTTGGACTTTGACAATGTCTCGGTGGTTGGAATACTGAATGCCGATATTCTGCTCAACTACCCCGACTTCAGAGCCGCAGAACGCTCGTTCCAGCTGATGGCACAGGTGGCAGGCCGCGCAGGCCGTAAAAACGAGCAGGGAACAGTGTATCTGCAAACAAAGTCGCCCGACGCAACGATAATACCACAAATAAAGGAGAACGATTTTCTGCAATTTTACAATTTGCAGCTTGGCGAACGCATGCTGTTCCACTACCCTCCATTTTACAGGCTTGTATATGTCTATCTGAAGCACCGCAACATAAGATTCCTCGACGCAACAGCCGAAAGGTTCGGCAACCGCATGAGAGATATTTTCGGCGAGCGCGTGCTGGGCCCCGACCTGCCCCCGGTGGCAAAGGTACAACAGCTGTACATACGCAAGATTGTGCTGAAGGTGGAGACAAACACCTCGCAATACAAAATAAACGACGCCTTGCTGTCACTGAAGGAGGAGTTTTTGTCACAAAAACAGTATAACAGCCTCACCATATACTACGACGTAGATCCGCTGTAAACGAGCACTCAATAAATATATTTTAGCAGATATTATTTGCTAAAATCGGCTCTTATAAGTAATTTTGCCGAAATTTCGTGTACTGTGCCAACCTTTTAGGTAAAGCTATTGAAGCACGCACGAAGTGAGTGTATCGAGAATAACTACAAAAAAAAATATGAAAAGCTACAAAACCGTAAACAATCTTTTCGGATGGCTCTGTTTCTTTATTGCGGCAGCAACATACTGCCTCACAGTGGAGCCTACCGCAAGTTTTTGGGATTGCCCCGAATTTATCCTTTCGGGCTATAAACTGGAGATCGGCCACCCCCCCGGTGCACCCTTCTTCATGCTCACAGCCAACCTCTTCTCACAATTTGTCTCTTCGCCCGAGAATGTGGCGCTGATGGTAAACATTATGTCAGCCATACTGAGTGCGGCAGGTATCATGTTCCTCTTCTGGAGCATCACTCACCTTGTACGCAAGCTTATTGTGGCAAAGGGTAGCGAGATGACAACCTCGCAGATGGTGACAATCATCGGTTCGGGACTCGTTGGCGCGCTTGCATACACATGGAGCGACACCTATTGGTTCAGTGCTGTCGAGGGTGAGGTGTACGGTTATTCGTCGCTCTTTACCGCAGTGGTTTTCTGGTTGATTCTCAAATGGGAAGAGAATGCCGATGCGCCCCACAGCGACAGATGGCTGATACTTATTGCCTATCTTGTGGGACTCTCCATCGGTGTGCACCTGCTGAACTTGCTTTGTATTCCCGCCATTGTACTTGTGGCTTACTTTAGAAAAGCCCCCAATGCCAACCTCAAAGGCTCGCTCGTGGCACTTGCGGTATCTATGGCACTTGTGGCTGCTGTTCTCTACGGTATTGTGCCCGGAGTTGTAAAAGTGGGCGGATGGTTCGAGCTGTTCTTTGTGAACACATTGGGCATGCCTTTCAACACCGGACTCATTGTGTACATAATACTACTGCTCGCCACACTTGTGTGGGGTATCTACGAAAGCGAGACAGGAAAAAGCCGCAAACGTCTTGTTGCATCCACACTTGTAACAGTGGGGTTGTTGGGTATTCCCTTCTATGGCTACGGATTTGCCAGCATACTTATCGGTATCGTAGTGCTTGCAGCACTTGCATTCCTGCTCTTCCGCAAGGTACAGGAGAGGTATTTTGTAAACGCACGCGTACTGAATACTTCGCTGCTGTGTATGATGCTCATAATGATTGGTTACTCGTCGTATGCGCTTATTGTGATACGTTCATCGGCAAACACTCCCATGGACCAGAACTCTCCCGAGGATATCTTTACTCTCGGTGAGTACTTGGGTCGTGAGCAGTATGGTACACGTCCTCTTATCTACGGACATGCTTTCGGTTCGGAGCCTTTGTACAAACAGGTGAACCGCGAGGAGTATCAGGTAGTGACAAAGAACGGTGCTCCCGAGTATAGAAGAAAAGAGAAAGCCTCGCCCGACGAGAAGGACTCATACGAATTGTTGGGACACAAGTTCGAGTATGTGTATGCACAGAACATGCTGTTCCCCCGTATGTATGACAAACGCTACGCACCGTTATACGAAAAGTGGGTGGGCGAAAAGATTGGTCGCGTCATCAAATATAGCGTTGGAGGCCACAATATGAACGTGGTAATGCCCACACAGTGGGACAACCTGCGCTTCTTCCTGAACTATCAGTTGAACTACATGTATTGGAGATATTTCTTCTGGAACTTCGTAGGCCGCCAGAACGACCTGCAAGGACATGGAAACCTTGACAAAGGCAACTGGATTACAGGCTTCGATTTTATTGACAACCTACTTGTGGGCAATCAGGAGTTCCTGCCCAAGGCTCTGAAAGAGAACAAAGGCCGCAACGTGTTCTTTGCTCTGCCCTTGATATTGGGTATCTTGGGATTGCTGTGGCAGTGCAAGAAGGGCGACGCCGGAGTGCGTCAGTTCTGGGTGGTGTTCTTCTTGTTCTTCATGACAGGAATTGCCATCGTGCTCTATCTAAACCAGACACCACAGCAGCCTCGTGAGCGCGACTACGCATACGCCGGCTCGTTCTACGCCTTTGCTATATGGATAGGTATGGGTGTTGCAGCCATCACCGAGTGGTTCAAGAAGAAAAACGCAATTGTAAGCACAGCTGTGGCAGCGGTGGCGTTGCTTGTGCCCATACAGATGGTGTCGCAGACATGGGACGACCACGACCGCAGCAGACGTTATGCTTGCCGCGACTTTGGTCAGAACTACCTGAACTCTATTTCACAGGACAAGAACCCCATCATCTTCACTTGCGGCGACAATGACACATTCCCCTTGTGGTACAATCAAGAGGTAGAGGGTGTGAGAACCGACGCACGTGTATGTAACCTCTCGTACCTGCACACCGACTGGTACATCGACCAGATGCGTCGTCCTGCATACGAATCTCCCGCACTGCCGATTAAATGGGACCGCATAGACTATGCCGGAAATGCCAACGACCACGTAAAAGTGAAGCCCGAAAAGGAGGAAGCTATCAAGAATATGTATGCCCAGGACCCCGAGAAATACAAGAAGGTGCTGGGTGAGAATCCCTTCGAGGTAAAGAACATCATGAAATATTGGGTACGCAATAAGAACGAAAATTTGCACTACATACCCACCGACACTGTGTATATCCCCATCGACCGCGAAGCTGTGTTGCGTTCGGGTATGTTAATCCCCTACGAATATCGCGACACAATGCCCCAATATATGAAGATATCACTGAAGGGACGCAAAATGCTGATGCGTGGCGACCTGATGTTGCTGGAGATGCTTGCCGAGGGTAATTGGGAGCGTCCGCTCTACATGTCGCGCACTGTGGGCGAGGACAACTACCTGTCGTCACTCCAGGACTTCTTCATCACCGAGGGACTTGCCCACCGCATCACTCCCTTCAATTGGAAGGAGCTTGGTTACAGCAATCAGTACGAGACTATCATCGACACCGACAAGATGTATAGTAATGTTATGCACCGTTTCAAGTTCGGTGGCCTCGACGAGAACCCCGATTATTATCTCGACGAGACAACAATACGCATGGTATACACCCACCGTGTTCTGCTATCATCGCTTGCCGAGCGTCTGATCGAAGAGGGCGACAACAAGAGAGCCTTCGAGGTGTTGGAGTATGCCGAGAAAGTAATACCCGGTGCTCTGGTACCCCACTCGGCACAAATGGGTGGTGCAACTATGGGTATCGCATACATTAAGCTCGGCGAAAAGAGCAAAGCTATGGGCATCATTGCACCTACATGCGACGAACTGTTAGAGTATCTCAAGTGGTACGAGAGCCTGAGTGCCGGCCATAAAAAGGCAATCGCATACGACCACGAGTACAAGCTCAATCAGTTGCAGATGATGCTGAGCGTGATTGCTGAAGGTGGCGAATCGTACAACGAGGAGCTAAAGCATTACAAAGCCGAGTTCGGCAAATATCTCGCACTGTGGCGCAATAAAAACAAACGCTGACAATAACGCATCAAAGGTATGTTTATAGAACAGGTACCCCCGTTTTTCCGTCGGTTATACCCGAAGGCTCTCTGGAGAATGAATCCGGAGGAAAAGGCGGTGTACCTTACCTTTGACGACGGCCCGATACCCGAGGTTACTCCCTGGGTGTTGGGACATCTGGAGCGTTACAACATAAAAGCTACGTTTTTTATGGTGGGAGACAATGTGCACAAGTTCCCCGAGGAGTATCGAATGGTTGTCGAGGGCGGACACCGCATAGGCAACCACTCGTTCAACCATCTTCAGGGACTGTACACACGCACCAAAAAATATATCGACAACGTAGACCGCGCCGACGCCTTCCTGCATAGCAACCTGTTCAGGCCACCGCATGGGCTTTTGCGTCGCTCGCAATATCTCGAACTGAGTAAACGCTACAAGATAGTGATGTGGGACCTTGTTACCCGCGACTACAGTTTCCGTCTCTATGGCGAGGATGTGCTTGCAAACATCAAACGCTATGTAAGGAACGGCTCTATTATTACTTTCCACGACTCGTTGCGCTCTTACTCAAATCTTAAATATGCCCTGCCACGCTCTATCGACTGGCTGTTGGAACAGGGTTACAGTTTCAAGGTATTTGAATGACGGAACAGCAAAGGCTATCACAGCTTATCAAGAGGCGCGCCGAGGAGTTGGGATTTTCGGCATGTGGCATCGTGAAGGCCGAAGCGGTAAATGCTTCAGTACGCAGGGAATATGAAGAGTGGATAGCTCAGGGTGCTCATGGAGAAATGAACTACATGAGCCGCAACCTCGAAAAACGCATGAACCCTACCCTGCTTGTCGAGGGGTGTCGCACCATTGTTGTCGTAGCGCAAAACTACTTTCCCGCCATTGCCTCGCCACATATTTCGCGTTATGCACAGGGCAAGGACTATCATCGCGTAGTCAAGGACAAACTTTTTCTTCTTCTGGAATACATAAACACCATTACTCCCGTAAAGGGGCGCGCTTTTTGCGACTCGGCACCGGTACTCGAACGATACTGGGCTGTGCAGGCGGGATTGGGAACATGTGGAATGAACAGACAGCTTATAATCCCCGGTTGCGGAACGCACTTTTTTCTGGGAGAGCTTTTTATCGACATAGAAACAGAGTATGATGCTCCGTTGAAAGATAACTTGTGCAACAACTGCAATGCCTGTATAAGAAACTGCCCCACGGGAGCACTCAGCGAGAATGGGCTTGACGCGCGTCGCTGTTTGTCGTACCTTACGATAGAGTATCGCGGAGAGCTGCCGACAGCAACAGGAGAGAAGCTGGGAGAGTGTTTCTATGGTTGCGACAGATGTCAGAGTGCATGCCCGCACAACAGGGTGGCGCAACCGCACGAAGAGCCGCAATTTGCCGCAAGCGAACAGCTCTTGGCAATGAACGAGAGCGATTGGAAGGAGCTTACCAAAGATAAATTCAACACACTGTTCAAGGATAGCGCGGTACAACGATGCGACTACGAGCAGTTTATGCGCAACATAAAATCAGCAATAAAATGAGACGTTTCCATTCCTATTTCTACAAAAAATGCAAAGTGATAATAACAACTGCAAGCATCTATGCAGTGATGTTTGTTGCTATTGTTGCATTTATAGCAGTAATGTTCGAGACAATATGCGCAGACAGCTTCCTGACTATCGCATTTCTGATAATAACCCCATACACGCTTTTCATGCTGTTGAGAGCACTATACTTTATATTTGAAAAGATAGAAGTAGACACTGAGACATGCGAAATGAAATTCTGCATACTAAGAAAAAGTTATCCTCTGAACAGTATAAATGCCATTAAACGTGTACGACCGGGACAACTGCGCATAGAGACAGCAGACAACGTCGTTCCATTCTCTGTGGATGAAGAAGAGGATTTTATCGCATTGATTAAAAGAGTTGCACCGGAAATCAAAGTATCATCTGCACAATAATTCACACACTTTATTCTGCCAACGTCGCGCAAGTTTCGACGCCATCACCGATTGATTGAAAATGACAAAAGCAAGTGTGTGCCCGTTGCCGGCTTTTGCGTAGCCTGCCAACGTGCATATTCCCGTTACAGTGCCTGTCTTTGCATGAATCTTGCGTTCGGCAACAGTGCCAGCCATACGACCTTTGAGCGTGCCTGTCCATCCGGCGATGGGAAGTCCTCGCAACACCGACTCATAGACAACGGGATTGTTGTAGATGTGTCGCAACATCTGCGCCATGATGTCTGCCGAGATATATGTGTAGAGCGAGAGACCCGAGCCGTCGGCAATGTCGTATCTCTGAGGCATCTTAAGGTTGTAATCGAGAAAGCCTTTTATGAGGGTGGTGCCATCTTTGTGAGAAACAGGGAAATGGCCGTAGAGTGCGCCCAGATGGAACGTGAGTGCCTCGGCGCAGAGGTTGTCGCTCTCTTTCAGTGCTTCATCGACAACGTCGAGTATAGAGCGCTGAGTGCGGTGCAGCAGGGCAAAAGTGTCGGGCGAGGCAGCATAGACTACATTCCTGACATCGACCCCGCGTGCAGCAAGTTTTTCGCACATCACTGTGACAAAAAACCTCTCGGAACGGTACATATTCATGCGCTCGCCACGTGCACCGGTACAGTTGCCTCGCACACGAATGACGTTGGAGTTGTCGAGCCAGTCGCGCATGATAGTCAGCTTGCCACACGACGCATCGTGGCTTACGGCCTCGTTTGCTACCGAGTAATAAGAAGATACAGGCTTGCACTCTACCACGGGCGCAGCCCCTTTCTCGGTAGGCTTCACCGATACATCTACGCAACCGCCGTTGAGCATCAGTGGCGACATGTAGGGTTGAAAATCCCAGGGGGTATCATCCCACGACCATCCCGGGCCCCAATAGATGGAGTCCATAAAAGAGCAATCGATAAAGAGCGTATCGACCACACTGCTATCGCCCACAGAAGCAACCATCGCATCGAGGTCGTGCTCGGAGAAGAGAGGGTCCATTTCGCCACGCAACGAGAGGTTGCGGTAGGTTGCGCCCTCGCCGATGCCGAGAGTGGTACATATTGAATAGTTCACACCCAACCTTTCGAGTGCCACGCCTGCAGTCAGCAGTTTGAGCACCGAAGCAGGCCTGCACATTTTTTGTGCACGATGGGCAAACACAAGGGAATCGTCGTCGAGGTCGTACACTGCCACGGAAACATCGCTATCGGCGAAAAGTTCGTCGCAGAGCAAGGAATCCATTGATGCCTTGAAATTCTGCGCCGGCAGAAACAGGCAAACGAGAAAAGAGAATATTGCGGTTGTAAGAAGTCTCATCGTATGTAAATTTTTACAAAATTAGCTCAGTTTCAAGAAAAAAGCAGAATTTTAGAGTCTATTTTTCTATACTCGGAAATATTTTTTACTGCGAATTTTGTAATTTTGCACAAATTTGAACATCGTATCACAAAATCCCCAATGATACTATTATGAGAAAATATATTATCTCGTGTCTATCCATCATCATTGCTGCGATGACAACCATCGTCGCAAAAGCTGAGAACTACACTCTTAACGAAGGAAAATGGACTGTCACATACAACGAGGCGGAAAAAGGACTTTCCATCGACTACAATGGTACAAGACTCTTTTCCAAGGCCTATGCAAGTGTGCAGTACAATAAGAAGGGAAGCACAAGTACCAGCACTATCACTTCGGGAACTGTGAGCCTGAAGCCCACTATTTCATCGTACGACGTAGACGACGCTTTGGGCAAGGGAAAACGTTATAAGTTTGCATACTACAAGAACGGAGTGACACTGAACCAACTGTTCACATTCTACAACAACAAGCCCTTTATGACAGTTTCGGCTACTATCGCAGGTGATGAGGGCATCGAGGTGGAGTCGCGTCAGATGGTAGCATTGGCCACCGAGACGGAGACCACTCCTTTCAAGGGAGATAACAACCGCATGCTGTGGGTACCGTTTGACAACGACGGACATGTAAAATATAAAAACCTCGCACTCACCGACAATGCCGAGAATATCTCGCACGAGGTGACCGCCATATTCGACGGCGAGAGCCGCTTCGGACTCGTTGCCGGCTCCATAGACCACGACACATGGAAAAGCGGTATCAAGGTGAAGGGCAAGGAGGGTTACAAACTGAGCAAACTGCACTGCCACTCGGGCTACACAAGCAGCAACACACGCGACAAACGTTCTCATGGAAAGATAAGCGGCAAGGAGATTTCATCGGCACGATACTTTATTGGTGTATATGATGATTGGCGCGACGGACTCGACGCGTACGCAAGTGTAAATGCGCTTGTTGCGCCACCTGCCGAGTGGACAAAAGGCAACCCCATGGGATGGAACTCGTGGGGAGTGATGCAGACAAAAGTAAACTACGACGGTGTGCACGAGACGGCACGATTCATCAAGGACAGCCTCTACAACTACGGATTCCACGACAAAGAGGGAAAGACGGTCATCAGCCTCGATTCTTATGCAGAAGACAACATCACGGAGGAGCAGTTCAAGAAATTGGGTACTAAGGTATTATCAACCACAAACTACATTGAGGGCGGCAAAAAACACCCAGGTACCAACCAGACATTGGGACACTACTATGGCCCATTCATCATTTGGGAGTGGACTCTCGACGATAAGGTGGAGGGTACCGGTATCGACGGAATTCCCGAATACTATTGGGAGGACGCAGCACTGAAAATAAATGGCGAGATATACAAAATATCGAGCAACGGAGGATATGCCACCGACCCCACCCACCCTGCTGTAAAAGCAAACATCGAGTACACACTGAAGTTGTGGAACTCGTGGGGTGTAAAGTATGTGAAGGCTGACTTTTTGAACAACGGAATAATCGAGGGCGACAGTTGGTACAACCCCGAAATAAAGACCGGCGTACAGGCATATAACTACGGAATGAAGATACTGTTCGAGACTGCCAAACTCTACGACATGTATATTGTGGAGTCAATATCACCCATATTCCCCTATCAGTATGCTCATGGACGAAGAGTGTCGTGCGACCGCTTCAGCGAAATTGCCGAGAGCGAATATGTGCTTAATGCTGTTTCGTACGGATGGTGGACTGACAAGCTGTATGCAGTGAACGATCCAGACCATCTGGTGATGTGCAAGCAGGGCAATGGTGCAAAAGAGACTATGGGAGAGAACCGTGCACGCGCCACCACAGGAATGGTAACAGGAGCATATATATTCGGCGACAACTTCAGCCTGAAAGGGCTTAAGGGTGGTGCCAAGCCCGGCTATGCGGCACAGTCGCGCAACCGTGCCATTGAGATTATGGGCAATGCCGACATCAACGACTACGTGCGCAACAATACAGGCTCTTTCAGACCTATAGACGGACACAAGCCATCGAGCGGACAACAGGCCGAGAGTGTCTTTGTGCGCGACACCGAGAAATATTTCTATCTTGCGGTATTCAATTACAGCACTTCCGAGGCCAAGACAGGCAAGGTGAGCTGCGAGAGAATGAGCATCGACCCCGAGAATGTCGAGAGCATCAAGGAGTTGTGGCTGAACGAAGAGGTGGAATACGACAACTATGAGTTGAGCTACAATATACCTGCGAAGGATGTGCGTGTGTATCGCTTTACAAAAAAGGTTACCACAGGCATTGCCGACACAAAGAGCAACGAGGCACACATCGGCATAAAGGCCGAAAGTGGTACCATCAGCATCACTGCCGACAAAGAGATTGAATCTGTTGCAATATACAGCACAGCTGGTACACTGCTCGCAGAAACAGAGTGCAACGGCGAAAAAGAGGTGCACATCATGTTCCCGACAAACAAGAATGTCTTTATTGTAAAGGCGAAATTTGTCGATGGAAACGTGGAAATAGTGAAATATAAATAATTAAAAAGCGAGAATGCTGCCGCAGCAAAAAGTCGCCAACAACAAAAAGTGATGCCTCAGCTGTTTATTTATCCTCGCGTTTAGATGTTTTTGTCACGAATTTTGTACTTTTGCACAGAATATGCAACCGAGTAGAAAAACAATAGGTTGCAAATAGAAAATTATCCCTTGCGATATGGTTAAGAAATTCGATTTTCTTGTTATCGGCTCCGGAATTGCCGGTATGAGTTTTGCCCTGAAAGTGGCACACAAAGGAAGCGTAGCACTCGTTTGCAAGACTACACTCGAAGATGCCAACACCTATTTTGCACAAGGAGGCATAGCCTCTGTTACCAACCTGCTGACCGACGACTTCGACAAACACATCGAGGACACGATGATTGCCGGCGACCACATAAGCAATCCCACTGCTGTGGAGAAGGTGGTACGCGAAGCACCCGAGCAGATAAGGCAGTTGATAGAATGGGGCGTGAATTTCGACAAGAACGAAAATGGGGAGTTCGACCTGCACCGCGAAGGAGGACACTCGGAGCATAGAATTCTGCACCACGCCGACAGCACCGGTGCCGAAATTCAGAAGTCATTGATAAAGGCTCTGCGCAACAACCCCAACATCACAGTTCTCGACCACCACTTTGCCATTGAGATTCTGACACAGCACCATTTGGGAATAAATGTCACCCGTCAGACACCCGACATTGAGTGTTACGGTGCTTATGTACTCGACCTTAAGACAAATCGCGTGGATACTTTCTTGAGTAAAGTGACACTGATGGCTACCGGAGGATGCGGAGCTGTGTACCAGACAACAACAAACCCGCTTGTGGCAACAGGCGATGGCATTGCAATGGTCTACCGCGCAAAAGGAACAGTGAAAGACATGGAGTTTGTGCAGTTCCACCCGACAGCACTCTACAACGTAGGCGACCGCCCGTCGTTCCTGATTACCGAGGCGATGAGAGGCTACGGTGCTGTGTTGCGCACAAGTGACGGCAAGGAGTTCATGCACAAATACGACGCGCGCCTGTCGCTGGCTCCGCGCGACATTGTGGCTCGTGCCATAGACAACGAGATGAAGAACAGGGGCGAGGATTTTGTTTATCTTGACGTCACCCACAAAGATGCCGAGGAGACAAAGAAACATTTCCCTCACATATACAAGAAGTGCCTGTCGCTGGGCATAGACATCACCAAGGACTATATTCCCGTAGCACCAGCTGCACACTATCTGTGCGGAGGTATCAAGGTAGACCTCAACGCAGCATCGAGCATACACAGGCTCTATGCTGTAGGCGAGTGTTCGTGCACAGGCCTGCATGGTGGCAACCGTCTCGCAAGCAATTCGCTGATAGAGGCTGTGGTATATGCCGACGCAGCGGCAAAGCACACTCTCGCGACTATCGACAACTACACTTTCAACGAGGAGATTCCCGAGTGGAACGACGAGGGTACAAAGATGAACGAGGAGCTGGTGCTTATAACTCAGAGCCTACGCGAAGTGGGACAGCTGATGAGCACATACGTTGGCATCGTACGTACCGATCTGCGTCTGAAACGTGCGTGGGATCGTCTGGACCTTCTCTACGAAGAGACCGAAGAACTGTTCAAACGCAGCGTTATCAGCAAGGAGATATGTGAGCTGCGCAACGTCATAAATGTCGGTTACCTGATTATGCGTCAGGCAATGGAACGCAAGGAGAGTCGCGGTCTGCACTATAACCTCGACCACCCACGCAAGGATTCATAAAAAGAAGAAGAGAGTATCATGGAGTGGTTGAACAGCCTATTTATTGAGCATAGCCCTTTGCAGGCAGTTATAATTTTGTCGATAATAATTGCGACAGGCCTGGGACTGGGGAAAATACGCATGTTTGGCATTTCGCTTGGCGTAACATTCGTGTTTTTCGCCGGCATTCTCGCCGGACATCTGGGAGCCTCTATCGACAACAGCATGCTGACATACGCCGAGAGCCTTGGTCTTGTACTGTTCGTATATGAGCTGGGATTGCAGGTGGGCCCCGGATTTTTCAGTTCGTTCCGCAAAGGCGGACTGCAACTGAACATGCTTGCCATGGGAGTGGTGGTGCTGGGTACCCTTATGGCTATTGCCATGAGCTACGCGACCGATATTCCCATGAGCGAGATGGTGGGTGTGCTGTGCGGCGCCACAACAAACACTCCTGCGCTGGGAGCTGCACAGCAGACACTGAAAGAGATAGGCCTTTCTTCAACAGGAGCGGCATTGAGCTGCGCGGTAACATACCCTCTGGGTGTTGTGGGTGTAATATTGGCGATGCTCGCTGTGCGCAAGATATTTGTACGCCCCACCGACATCGACAAGGGAGAGCACGAGGACCACAACCACACATTCATTGCCACATACTGCGTGCAGAACCCCGGAATTTTCGAGAAAAGTGTGAAGGAGGTTGCCGAACTTACTCACACTAAATTTGTTATCTCGCGTCTGTGGAGGGATAAGAAGGTGAGCATCCCCACATCGGAAATGATGCTGAAAGAGGGCGACCGTCTGCTGGTGGTGACTACTGAAAAGGATGCACCCACGCTCACTGCACTATTCGGGCAGATGGAGGCTAAGGATTGGAACAAGGAGGACATCGATTGGAATGCCATCGACAGCCAGCTTGTGTCGCGCAGCATAGCCATCACACGCCCCGAAATAAATGGCAAGAGACTTGGCTCGCTGCGTCTGCGCAACAGTTATGGCATAAACATCAGCCGCGTTACACGTAACGGCGTGCAACTGCTTGCAACACCCCGACTGATACTTCAGATGGGCGACCGTCTGACTGTGGTGGGCGAGGAGAAGGCTATCGAAAATATCGAGAAACTGCTTGGAAACACATCGAAGATATTGAACGAGCCTAACCTGGCGGCTATATTTATAGGTATTGTACTGGGACTTGTACTTGGTTCCATTCCCATTGCCATTCCGGGAATGAGCACTCCTGTGAAGCTGGGACTCGCCGGAGGCCCTATCATTGTGGGTATTCTCATTGGCTGTTTCGGCCCCCGTTTCCACCTTGTTACATACACCACACGCAGTGCCAACCTGATGCTGCGAGGCATAGGTCTTTCGCTCTATCTTGCCTGTCTGGGACTCGACGCAGGAGCACACTTCTTTGAGACTGTAATGTGCCCCGAGGGAGCTTTGTGGATAGCTTTGGGATTCTTGATTACCTTTGTTCCTGTGGTGATAATGGCACTTGTGGCAATGCGCATAAGCCGCCTTGACTTCGGCAGCGCCTGCGGAATGTTGTGTGGCAGTATGGCAAACCCCATGGCACTGAATTATGCCAACGACACACTGCCCGGTGACAACCCTGCCGTAAGCTATGCTACTGTCTATCCGCTGGCAATGTTCTGCCGTGTGATTATTGCACAGATTATTGTGATGATGTTCGTCTGAGAGGCCGTCTGAGCCATCAAACCACCCAATAACGATGGAATACCCTCTTCTCTAAATTCCCGCGAAAATAGAGATCCTCACGGACTTTGAACAGGCCACGTTTGCGTGGTTTGAGGGTGTACTCCACGATAGCCTCGTCACCGCCACACACTCCCTCTTTCATCAACTCGGGCGAGGTGTATCTGAACTTCTCGGTGACAAAGAACGCATCCTCGGGATAAACTATTTTATAGTCATACCCCACCGACCCATACACCGTTCCCGATAATTTTATCTCACCATTTCTGATATATATAATGGAATCGACTGCACGGCTATTGCTGTGCAAAGCAATGATGATAACACGACGACAGGCGTAGTATATATTCTTGAACATATAGAGCAGTCTTGCAGTCATAGAGTCGTTGTCTATGTGGTTCATGGTGGATTTGCATTATAAATTGCTCGTAAATATAACACAAAAAACTGCGACAGGAGAAATTCCTGTCGCAGTTTTATTTTTTCAACTGATATTGCAGATTACTTTGAAGCCTTCTGCTCTTTCTTTGTAAGAGTAGCGTAAGCCATAGGAGCTGCAACGAAGATTGACGATAATGTACCAAATACAACACCGAGAATCATCGCGAAGGAGAAGCTGCGGATGCTGTCACCACCGAGGATGAAGATACAGAGCAACACGATCAATGTACTTACAGAAGTGTTGATTGTACGTGAAAGGGTTGTATTGATAGAATCGTTGAAGAGTGTAAACTTGTCGCGTTTGGGATAGAGACCGATATACTCGCGGATACGGTCGAACACTACCACCTTGTCGTTGATAGAGTAACCGATAGCTGTAAGCACAGCACCGATGAATGTCTGGTCAATCTCCAATGACATGGGAAGAATGCCATAGAACAACGAGTAGCAACCGATAATCATCAATGTATCGAGTCCCAAAGCAACGATTGAGCCGATGCTGAATGCCACGTTACGGAAACGTACAAGGATGTAGAGGAAGATAGCTACAAGCGCGAAGATTACCGACCAAATAGCACCCTTGGTGATGTCCTCGGCGATGCTGGGACCTACCTTCTGAGAGCTGATGATAGAACCACCTGTACGGTTGTCGCGGTCGATGAATGTAGCAAGGTCGAGACCTTCGCTCAGGAGTTTACCCTCCATAAACGCGTCGTAGATGAACTTCTCGATTTCAGAATCTACGTTTGTACCGTCCTCTTTAATACGATAGTTAGTTGTTACACGGATAGTCTTCTTGTCAGTACCGAGAGCGATAGCCTGAACGTTATCCTCGGTGATTTTTGACTTGAGAAGCTCTCTTACTGTCTCGGGCTCTACCTCTTTCTCGAACTGAACAACAAAGTTGCGTCCACCTGTGAAGTCGATGCTCTGGCTGAGGCCGCGTAGTGCAAATGAAACAACCATTACAAGAGCAAGAATAGCGAAGATAGCGAATGACTTTTTGCGTGCACCCATGAAGTTGTACGCAGTATTAACCATCATCTTCTTAGACAAATTGGTAACAAATGTAAGGTTGAGCCATTTACCTTTCTCCATGAAGTGCTCGAAGAATATTCTTGTAAGGAACACTGCTGTAAAGAATGAGCAGAGGATACCGATGATAAGAGTTGTAGCAAAGCCACGGATGGGGCCTGTACCGAAGTTGAAGAGGATGATACCTGTGATGATAGATGTGAAGTTAGAGTCGAAGATTGCCGAGAAAGCATTCTTGTAACCACTTGTAAGAGCATCACGTGTCTTCTTTCCTGCACGCAACTCCTCTTTTGTACGCTCATAGATAAGCACGTTAGCATCCACAGCCATACCCAATGAGAGTACCATACCTGCGATACCCGACAATGTGAGTGCAGCCTGGAAAGATGCAAGCACACCGAGTGTGAAGAAGAAGTTCACCAAAAGTGCACCGTTGGCAACCGCACCGGGAATCCAACCGTAAATTGCGCACATATATATCATAAGGAGTACAAATGCCACGATGAATGACATCATACCCTGGTTGATAGACTCCTGACCGAGTGAGGGACCTACGATATCCTCCTGAACGATGCGTGCGGGAGCAGGCATCTTACCTGAACGGAGCACGTTAGACAAGTCCTTTGTCTGCTCGATGGTGAAGTTACCTGTAATCTCGGAACGTCCGCCGGTAATTTCGCTGCTTACGTTGGGAGCGCTGTATACACAACCGTCAAGAACAATGGCAACTGCGCGACCGATGTTGTTCTTTGTGAGCTGAGCCCAACGACGTGAACCCTCGGTGTTCATAGACATTGTTACGCAAGGACGGCCATTCTGATCGTATGTGTCGGCAGCCGAAACAACCACGTCACCTTCGAGGGGTGCGCGACCGTTACGCTGTGTGCACTTGATAGCATAAAGCTCGTAGAAGAGGTTTGTTGTCTCGGCATCTACTGCACGAACACCCCAGTAGAGGCGAAGCTCGCGGGGAAGGATTTTCTTAACCTCGGGGTTAGCAAAGAAAGCATTGATAGCTGCTGTGTCTTTGTAGTGAGCGTAACCAATCAATGCGCTGTTTGAGTTTACAATCTGGAGAGTTGCAAGGGGGTGAAGTTTTTTGTACTCTTCGGCATTTGTCTGAGCAGCAGCATCTGTTGCTGTCTCGCCCTCGAGAGCTGCTGCAACATCGTCTGTTGAAGCCTCTTTCTGCTCCTCGGTAGCTGCTACAACTGTTGTATCAGCCTCAACTGCGGGAGTTGCAATGGCAGCATACTTGGCATCGGCAGTCTGGAGGAAGGGAATTACCTCTGAAGAGTTGTATGTCTCCCAGAACTCGAGGTTTGCAGAACCCTGCAAAAGTTTACGTACACGCTCGGGCTCTTTAACACCGGGAAGCTCAATCATGATGCGACCCATTGAACCCTCGAGTGCCTGAATATTAGGCTGAACAACGCCAAAACGGTCGATACGTGTACGAAGCACGTTGAACGAGTTGTCGATAGCTGCCTGAACCTCTTCGCGGATAACCTTCTCAACATCGGCATCGGTTGAGCGTGTGGTCACCTTGTCTTTCAACTGCTGTGTAGCGAAAAGTGTTGCAAGCGATGCGTCGGGAGCAAGTGTCTTGTATTCCTCGATGAAAAGAGAAATAAAGTCGGAGTTACTTGCCAGCGAACGCTGTTTTGCGTTAGCAATAGCCTGATTGAATGCTGCATCTTCTTTGTGATCAGCCAATACTTTCACAACATCGGGAACAGAAACTTCCATAATGACGTTCATACCGCCTTTAAGGTCAAGTCCCAAACCGATTTCCATGTCACGGCTCTGCTTCAATGTGTAAATTCCAAGCCAAACTTTCTCGTTGAGCATAGAATCCATGTAATGTTGTTCTCCCTGAGGGTCTTCTGCAGCCTTACCCATGTGGTAACTGGTTACAAAAGAGAACGAGAGATAGAACATGCACACCAATGTAAGCAGGAGCGCAAATACCTTTACAAATCCTTTGTTTTGCATTTTTATTAAAAATTTATTATTATTTTTTATTACTTTTCCCTTTAAAGTTTGCAAATATAGTTCATTTTTCCAAAACTTAAGAGCAGATTATGAATTTTATTTAGCTTTACATGCAAATTCTTTAAAAATTAAACCTTTGAATGTGTTTGGCTTCAAAAACATTCAAAGGTGATAGGCTTGGAATGACGCTACTGTTTCGAGGCATCGAAGAGGCGTTTTTTCTCCTCTTCGGTGAGCGACGAGTAACCGTTTTTTTTCAGTTTTTCGAGTATGCGGTCGATGTCGGCATTCTGCTCTTTCTTTTGTGCGTTGTAGTCGTAGTCGTCGGAACGTTTCCCCTTGAAAATGCGCATTTTAGGTTTGCCCGAAAATTTAAACCCACCTTTACCGAAGTTTGCAAAAAAATCAACCACCTTGTTGATGTAGAGGGTGAGGTCGCGACCTTTGTTCAGATAGTAGGAAAAAGCCCAACCGGCAAAGGCACCGCCTAGATGGGCAAAAGAGCCACCGGCATTGTCGGATGTCACCAGCAACAAGGATATCAGCACCATACCCACTGCAAGCGTTGAGAGTTTCACCTCGCCTATGAGCAGGAGGTTCAGTTTGTGGTCGGGCACACGCACTGCCGAGGCCACAACAACGGCGAGCACTGCCGCCGAAGCACCTACAAGATGGGCCACAGCATTCATGGAGGTAAACATGGGGAAGATATTGTAGGCCAGCATAAAAAAGAGACCTCCGACGATACCTCCAAACAGATAGAGTCCCACAAAGTGGCGGGTGGAGAAGAACGACAGGAATATCTTTCCGAACCAATAGAGCATGAGCATGTTCCACAGAATGTGCGTCAGGCCACCATGCAGAAACATATATGTCACCAACGACCAGGGCTGCTTAATGTAGCTCATGGGTGCCGATGGCAGTTCGAGCCATGTTTTCAGAAAATAGGAGGGAGAGGTGAAATTGAAGAGTGTTGCCACCACATCGAACAGGGCAAACACTATAAACACACCCACATTTATATATATGAAACGACCGACAATGTTTTCGGCCAAATAGCGTTTTTTCAAATCAGAAATTATACGGACCATCTATTTTACCTTTTTTACGCCAATAAAGAATCATTACCAAACCAAAAATCATTCCTCCCAGGTGGGCAAAGTGTGCAACATTGTCGCCTACATTGTTACTAAGTCCTGTAACAAGTTCCAATGCGCCGAATATCATTACGAAATATTTTGCCTTTATAGGGAAGGGGAAAGGAATCATGAAGAGACGCTCGTTGGGGAAGGTCATGGCAAAAGCAAGCAGAATGCCATAGACTGCGCCCGAGGCACCCACCGTTGTCCACATGTTGAGGTACTCAATCATGGGAACAATGACTCCCTGACCCATATTCACCTGAGTGTATTGTGCAAGGTTCACCGAAAAATAGATGTACTGCACAGCCTCTTGCACAAGACCGGCCCCGATGCCTGTCGCGAGGTAGAAAAGCAAAAATCGCGAAGAGCCCCACACGCGTTCGAGTATGCTGCCGAACATCCACACCGCATACATATTAAAAAGAATATGTGTGAAACTACCATGCATAAACATATATGTCACCAACTGATAGGGGTTGAAGTCGGGTGCAAGGAAAAGATGCAGACCCAACAAATTGTTAAGGTCGATGCCCGACCTCTCGAATGCCAACAATGCCAAAAACATCAACACATTGATGGCTATAAGATTTTTAGTTACTACCGGAATCTCTCTCATAAAAATTCATTAAAGACCGCGCAAAGGTAGCCAAAATCCATTGCAATACCTTTATACAGGGGCTCTATTTATCAGTTTTTCTAAAAAAAACACATTTTTTTCATCTTTTATTTGTTTTGTGTTGTTCTCTATAATATATTTGCGCTCACAATATTTCATACAACTACCATAAAAACATTGAATTATGAACAAAACAGAACTTGTAAACGCTATCGCCGAAAAAGCTGAAATCAGCAAGGCTGATGCAAAAAAAGCAGTAGATGCTTTCGTAAGCACAGTGACAGATGCTCTCAAAGAGGGTGATAAAATTGCTCTTGTAGGCTTCGGTACATTCTCAGTTTCACAGAAAGCTGCTCGTAAGGGTGTTAACCCCGCGACAGGTGCAACTATTGAGATTGCTGCAAAGAACGTGGCTAAATTCAAGCCCGGTGCAGAGCTTGCCGATGCTGTAAAATAATCATCCCTACAGCAAATAAAGAACGCCGCCTCAAAAAGGTGGCGTTCTTTATTTTATATAAGCATGAGGCTCTTTACGAAGATTTTCAGAGAAAAAAGAGTCGTTTCCGGACAAAAGAAGCCACCTTAATATAAGATAGGATTCGCCTTGGGATAAAAAATAAACAAGTTTATTCTCCGCTCGGCTTGCATTATCTTTAAATAAGATAGGCGGCACCTCGGCAATAAAAAAAAGCGAGCTTTTTTTGTATTGCGCTCGGCTTGCACTATCTTTGCAGTTGGGTTGCAAAAAGCATACGCAACCGACAATAAAGAAAAACAAAACACATTATAATATGAACTTAGAAAGTATACTCATTGAGAGCATTGCCGACGCAATAAACGCGCTTTACGGTCAGCAGGTTACAGCAGAGAAAATCCAGTTGCAAAAGACACGCAAGGAGTTCGAAGGAGATTTTACACTTGTAGTATTCCCCTTCCTGGCTCTCTCGCGCAAGAAACCCGAGGAGACAGCTGCCGAAATTGGAGATTATCTGACAAAGAACCAGCCTTTGATTGCATCGTACAACGTAATCAAGGGATTCCTTAACGTAAACATTGACTCGAACTATTGGATAGAGCTGTTGCAGAAGATTGAGACAACAGAGAAATGGGGTATAACTCCCGTTACCGAAAACTCTCCGCTGGTGATGGTGGAGTACTCTTCGCCCAACACCAACAAGCCCCTGCACTTGGGACACATCCGCAACAACCTTTTGGGTTATGCACTCTCCAACATCATCGAGGCAAACGGTAACCGCGTAGTTAAGACTAACATTGTGAACGACCGAGGCATACACATCTGTAAATCGATGCTTGCATGGCAGAAGTGGGGCAACGGCGAGACTCCCGCGAGCAGTGGCAAGAAGGGCGACCACCTTATCGGCGACTACTACGTGGCATTCGACAAGCACTACAAGGCCGAGATTAGCGAGGCTATGGAGAAGGGCATGTCGAAAGAGGAGGCCGAGGCTTCATCGCCTCTGATGGCAGAGGCTCGCGAAATGCTCGTGAAATGGGAGCAGGGCGACGAAGAGGTGCGCAACCTGTGGAAGATGATGAACGGCTGGGTGTACGAGGGTTTCGACGAGACCTACCGCATGCTAGGCGTGAACTTCGACAAGATATATTATGAATCGGATACCTACCTCGTGGGTAAAGAGACTGTTCTCGGCGGATTGGAGAAGGGCATATTCTACCGTCGCGAGGATGAGTCGGTGTGGGCCGACCTCACAAACGAGGGGCTCGACGAGAAACTGTTGCTGCGTAGCGACGGCACATCGGTGTACATGACACAGGATATAGGTACTGCACAGCTCCGCTTCCGCGACTTCCCCATCGACAAGATGGTGTACGTGGTGGGTAACGAGCAGAACTACCACTTCCAGGTGTTGTCGCTGTTGCTCGACAAACTGGGATTCTCATGGGGTAAAGGACTTGTGCACTTCTCTTACGGAATGGTGGAGCTTCCCGAGGGTAAGATGAAGAGCCGCGAAGGTACAGTTGTAGACGCTGACGACCTGATGCAGGAGATGTTCGACACAGCACGCGAGACATCGGCCGAGCTTGGCGGCAAGCTGAACGACCTGACACCCGAAGAGGCCGAGAACACAATACGCACCATTGGATTGGGAGCACTGAAATACTTCATGCTGAAGGTGGATGCTCGCAAGAACATGCTTTTCAACCCCAAAGAGTCCATCGACTTCAACGGAAACACAGGCCCCTTCATACAGTACACTTACGCACGCACACGCTCTATCGAGCGCAAGGCTGCCGAGAGTGGCATCAACATTGCCGAAGCTGCGGCACCCGCAACCATCAGTGCCAAAGAGCGTTCAATCATACGCATGCTTTATGACTTCCCCGCAGTGGTACGTCAGGCAGGAACAGACTACTCTCCCTCGGGCATTGCCAACTATGCCTACGAGCTTGCCAAAGAGTACAACCAGTTCTACCACGACTTCAGCATCTTGCGCGAGGAGGATACCACAATCAAGGCTTTCCGCATACTGCTGACACGCAACGTAGGAAAGGTTATCAAGACCGCTATGAACCTTTTGGGAATTGATGTTCCCGAGAGAATGTAATATATGGGCAAAAAACGCTATTATGTTGTCTGGAAAGGACTCGCTCCCGGTGTCTACGACACTTGGGACGAGTGCCAGGCGCAGATAAACGGAGTGAAGCAGGCGCTCTATAAATCTTTCGCCACGCTTGACGAGGCTCAGCATGCCTATTCGGAATCGCCTTATAAATATATCTATGGCGAGAAAAAGGAGGAAAAAGCGGCAACTGCAATACCAACGACAGTCCACCGCAATGCCATCGCCGTAGATGCCGCATGCAGTGGCAACCCCGGAATGATGGAATATAGAGGTGTATACCTTGCCACCGGCGAAGAGATATTTCACTTCGGCCCCATCATGGGCACCAACAACATTGGCGAATTTCTTGCCATAGTGCATGGGTTGGCACTACTCGAAAAACAGAACAGCCCTATACCCATATACTCGGACAGCCGCAATGCCCTGCTGTGGATAAAGCAAAAAAAGTGCAAGACCAAACTTGAACAGAGCAACGCGACAAGCGAGGTTTTTGACATGATAGAGCGAGCCGAAAAGTGGTTGCACACCCATACATACAAAAACCAACTGATAAAATGGGAGACCGCAGAGTGGGGCGAGATTCCCGCCGACTTCGGACGAAAATAACACACACTCAGCCAATAGAAAATATCTTATACAATGAAAGAGCGACTGAAATTCATCATACGATACTATGTGACTCCTATATTGATGTTCGTACCGTTGAGGTTGCTTTTCCTCGCCCTGAATGCCGAAAAGAGCTACACCGCGAGCGACTATCTTGACGTAGTGCTAAACGGACTGAAGCTGGACATTGCCATTGCAGGATATATCACCGCTGTGCCACTGTTGCTGTGCATCGTGAGCCTGTTCGTGAAACTCCCACTAAAGAAGATACTGTTGCCGTACAACCTGCTGATAGCTTTGGCAACGGCACTTGCTTTCATTGCCGATGCAAGCCTTTACCCCTTTTGGGGATTCAAACTCGACGGCACATTCCTTCAATACCTCGACTCACCCGAGAATGCCATTGCCAGCGTGACGACAGGCTATCTGCTTGTACGATTCGCAGTGCTCGTTGCACTGACAACCCTTTTTACCCTGATACTGCACCGCATAACTCCCGAAAAATTCGACAAGGCCGGCAAAAAGGCATTGTCGCTCGTGCTGTTCGTGTTTGTCGGAGGATTGATATTCCTGGGCATACGCGGCGGATTGAAGGAATCGACCAACAATGTGGGACAGGCATATTACAGCGACGACCTGTTCCTTAACCACTCGGCAGTGAACCCTATATTCAGTTTCATCTATTCGATGGGCAAGATAAAGGACTTTGGCGAAACATATAATTTCTACGGTGAGGAGGAGCGCAGTGCTCTTTTCGACAGCCTCTACACCACCGACAATGCCATAAGCGACACACTGCTCAAAAGCACACGCCCCAACATCATCACCATCATTCTCGAAGGCATGGGAGCTGTGTTTGTAGAGGAACTTGGCGGTGAAAAAGGTATAGCAAAAAACATGTCGCGACTGAGTGACGAGGGAGTGCTTTTCACCAACTGCTACGCCAACAGCTACCGCACCGACCGAGGTCTTGTGTGCCTGTTAAGCGGCTACCCCTCGTTCCCGCAAATATCGGTAATGAAAACCCCTGTAAAGAGCCAGGGTCTACCGGGAATAGCTAACTCGCTGTCGAAGGTCGGATACCGCAACACATTCCTCTATGGCGGAGACATCAACTTCACCAACATGAAGAGCTATATATTCTCGGGAGGTTACAGCAGTGCCATTGCCGACACCGATTTCCCGGGAGAGGCAAAAAAACATCAATGGGGTGTGAACGACGATATTGCTTTCGACACGCTCGCACAGATGGTGGCCCGTCAGCCCAAAGATAAGAACTGGCACATCACCTACCTGACACTGAGCAGCCACGAGCCCTGGATAGTGCCCTACAACGGCATTCCCGATAATGAGATTGCCAACGCTTTTGCCTACACCGACTCGTGTCTGGGAGCATTTGTCGAGAAGATGAAGAAGAGCGAGGAGTGGGAGAACCTGCTCATCGTGTGCATTCCCGACCACACAGTTTCGTGCTACCCGCGCAACGCCGACCGCACCGACCGAGCAATGACCCACATACCACTACTGATGCTCGGAGGCGCAGTGAAAGAGCCTAAACGCATTGAAACACTGTGCAACCAGACTGACCTTGCAGCAACCCTGCTGGCACAGTTGCAACTACCCACCGACGATTATAAGTTCAGCCGCAACATACTGAGCCCTGCATATAAATATCCGTTTGCCTACCACACATTCAACAACGGCATACAATATATCGACTCCACAGGCTTCTCGGTATTCGACCTTAATGCGGGAACAACACTGAAAGAGGAGCCTAAAGACAGTACACAAAGCCGTTTGAAGAGGGCAAAAGCTATCTTGCAGAGCACTTACGACGATTATAAAAAACGATGAACATGCACAAGGAGAAAGAGACCAAACTGCCTGTTGCGCTTGTGTGCAACATAGCACTTGCATATATAATACTGATGCTGTGCCGAGTGATATTTCTAGCCGTAAACAGCGACCTGTATGCCGACAGTCTCGCAACCAACAGCATTGGAGAGCTGCTGCGCGGCTCATTGCTATTTGACACAGCAGCCGTATGCTACCTGAATATACCTTATATTCTGGCACTGCTGTTGCCGTTGCACTTGAAAGAGGGCGCATTCACGCAGAAACTCACACACATTCTCTACACAGTGGGCGTTGCCGTAGGAGTTATAGCCAACCTTGCAGACAGCGTTTACGTGCCCTTTACGGGACGTCGCAGCACATGGTCGGTGTTCAGCGAATTCTCCAACGAGGGCAACATTGCACAAATCATAGGCGTGGAGTTGATAAACCATTGGTATCTCACCATAGGAGGAGCGTTAATAATATGTGCCGCCTACAAGCTCTACCGCCCCGCCAAAAGATACCAAAAGGGAGAGACCAAAAGCTATTATATCACCCGCATAGCAATGCTGCTGATAGCAGCACCGTTGCTTGTCATTGGTATGCGTGGAGGTGTAGGCAAACATGTGCGCCCTATAACCATAAGTAATGCCAACCAATATGTGAACAGCCCCAACGAGGCTGCCATAGTGCTGAACACACCCTTCTCTATGATACGCACCATAAGCAAAAGCCCTTTCAGAGAGGTAAAATTCTACTCACAGGAGGAGCTTGAGAGCATCTACTCGCCCATGCACACCCCTGCAAGCGACAGCGCATTTATAGAGAAGAATGTGGTGGTGTTCATCCTTGAGAGCTTCGGCAAAGACTATATAGGTGCTTTCAACCCCGAACGCACCACCCCATCGCTGACACCCTTCCTCGACTCGCTGATTACCGAGAGCCGCACCTATGCCTATTCCTATGGCAACGGCCGCAAGAGCATCGACGGAATGCCCTCGGTGCTGTCGAGCATCCCCATGTTTGTGGAGCCGTTCTTTGTAACACCCGCATCGCTCAACCGCGTAAGCGGCATTGCCGGAGAACTTGCCAAAAAGGGGTATAACACAGCATTCTTTCATGGCGCCCCCAACGGCTCGATGGGTTTCCAGGCATTTGCACGCACCACAGGCTACCAAAGATATTACGGGCTCGACGAGTTCAACACCGCAAAGAAAGATAGCGACAAGGAGTATTTCGACGGCACATGGGCCATTTGGGACGAGCCCTTCTTTGAATATTTCGCCGAGACTATGGAGAGCATAGAGGAGCCTTTTGTAACGACAATGTTCAGCGCATCGTCCCACCACCCCTTCCGCATCCCCGAGGAGTACGTGGCTACCATCCCCGAGGGCGAGCTACCCATACACAAATGCGTGACTTACAGCGACAAAGCACTGCGCACATTCTTCGAGAAAGCAAAAAAAAGCGAGTGGTTCAAGAACACACTCTTCGTGATAACCGCCGACCATGCAAACCAGACCAACGAAGAACGCTACAAGAATGCGTCGGGAATGTTTGAAGTGCCGGTGATATTCTACTCGCCCGACAAGAGCGAGCCATTTGCACCGGGCATCGACAGCTGCACAATAGCACAGCAGATAGACATCATGCCCACAGTGTTGCAGAGCCTCAACTACGACAAGGAGTTTGTGGCATTCGGTAAAAACCTTGTGACAACACCCGCCGAGAAGAGCTTTGCCGTAAACTACAACAATAATATCTATCAATACTACAAGGGTGCACACATGCTGCAATTCGATGGAAACGCCGCAAAAGCACTCTACAATGTGAGAGAGGATAAACTTTTAAAGGAAAACCTTGTTGAGAAACTGCCTGCGACTGCACAGCAGATGGAGAAAGAGCTGAAAGCCATCATACAGCAGTATATGCAACGCATGCTCAACGACAAGTTGGTAACCGAATAGAAAAACGAAACATAATATGTCTACAATAATATACCCCTCGCCGATATTCGGCCCCATTCACAGCCGCCGCTTAGGTGTGTCGCTGGGAATAAACCTGCTGCCCGAGGATGGCAAAGTGTGTACATTCGACTGCCTCTATTGCGAATGTGGTTTCAACGCCGCACGCAAGGCGCACAAACCCCTGCCCACACGCGAGGAGGTTGCCATAGCTCTCGAAGAGAAGCTGATTGCTATGCAAGCCGAAGGTGTTGCACCCGACGTGCTTACCTTTGCAGGCAACGGCGAGCCGACGATACACCCGAAATTTGCCGGGATTATAGATGACACTCTTGCCCTTCGCGACAAATATTTCCCCGCGGCAAAGGTGAGCGTACTCACAAATGCAACACTTGTCACACGCCCCGCGGTGTTCGACGCGCTGAGCCGTGTGGACAACAACATTCTGAAGCTCGACACTGTGTGCGAGGAGTATATACGTTTCGTAGACCGCCCCACAATAGCTTATAATGTGGAGGAGATTATAGAACAGCTCGCCAAGTTCGGCAAAAACGCCGTCATTCAGACAATGTTCATGAAGGGCGAAGTGGATGGCCGCAGCGTAGACAATACCGGCGACGAATATGTGCTTCCCTGGCTGGAGACTGTAAAAAAGATTGCTCCGCGCGAAGTGATGATATATACCATTGACCGAGAGACCCCGCAGGAGGGGCTGAAAAAGGCTACACGCGAAGAACTCGACCGTATAGTAGAGTTGATAAGGAACGCGGGAATACACGCCACAGCGTCGTATTAAGAATAAATAGATAACAAAATAAAAGTGCTGCCCGTGACGGCAGCACTTTTATTTTGTATAAGGAGCAATATGTAATTAGTCAGCAAGTTTAGCTTTGATGAACTCGCGGTTGAGGCGAGCGATGTTGCTGATAGAAATACATTTGGGGCACTCGGCCTCGCAAGCGCGTGTGTTGGTACAGTTACCGAAGCCAAGCTCATCCATTTTGGCAACCATAGCCTTAGCACGACGTGCAGCCTCTACCTTACCCTGAGGAAGAAGTGCAAACTGGCTAACCTTAGCTGAGACGAAGAGCATAGCCGAACCGTTCTTACATGCTGCTACGCAAGCACCACAACCGATACATGCTGCTGCATCCATAGCCTCCTCGGCGATATCCTTGCCGATGGGAATTGCGTTAGCATCGGGAATACCACCTGTGTTGATTGATACGAAACCACCGGCCTGCTGTATCTTGTCGAACGCTGTACGATCAACCATGAGGTCGCGGATTACGGGGAACGCTGCCGAACGCCAGGGCTCTACTGTGATTGTGTCGCCATCGTTGAAACGACGCATGTAGAGCTGACAAGTTGTTGCACCTGTTGCGGGGCCGTGGGGACGACCGTTCACGTAGAGTGAACACATACCGCAGATACCCTCGCGGCAGTCGTGGTCGAACACGATGGGCTCCTCACCCTTGTTTACCAACTGCTCGTTGAGAATATCGAGCATTTCAAGGAATGAAGTATCACCGGGAATGTCTTGCATCTCGTAGGTCTTGAAGCCACCTTTCTCCTTAGGACCTCTCTGACGCCATACCTCTAATTTAAAGCTTATATTTTTATCCATTGCTATAATTCTTTTAATTAATTTTTGTAGTTACGCTGCTGTACTTTGATGTACTGGTAGTTGAGATCCTCTTTGAGAAGTTCGGGCTCGTTACCCTCGCCGGTGTAACGCCAGCAAGCTACGTAAGAGAATTCTTCGTCGTTACGTTTAGCCTCGCCCTCTTCGGTCTGATGCTCTTCGCGGAAGTGACCACCGCAAGACTCCTCACGGTTGAGTGCGTCGTATGCCATGAGCTTACCAATCTCGATGAAGTCGAGCAGACGGAGTGCCTTCTCGAGCTCGATGTTGAGAGTGTCTGCCTCGCCGGGGATGCGAAGATCGCTCCAGAAGAGTTTCTCTACCTCGGCAAGCTTAGCGATAGCTGTCTCGAGAGACTCTTTTGTACGTGCCATACCTACATACTCCCACATTACGTGACCAAGCTCCTTGTGGATAGAGTCTACGCTGCGTTTACCCTTGATAGACATGAGTTTCGCAATCTTGTCGTTGATCTCTTTCTCGGCTGCAACAAACTCGGGTGCGTCTGTGCTGAAACGGGGAACCTGAATCTGGTCGGCAAGATAGTTCTGCATTGTGTAGGGAAGTACGAAGTAACCGTCGGCAAGACCCTGCATGAGGGCAGATGCACCGAGGCGGTTAGCACCGTGGTCAGAGAAGTTAGCCTCACCGATAGCGAAGAGACCGGGGATTGATGTCTGAAGCTCGTAGTCTACCCAGATACCACCCATTGTGTAGTGGATAGCGGGGAAGATCATCATGGGCTCCTCGTAGGGGCTTACGTCTGTAATCTCCTCGTACATGTCGAAGAGGTTACCATAACGCTGTTTAACAACCTCTTTACCGAGACGCTGGATAGCGTATTTGAAGTCGAGGAATACAGCGAGACCTGTGTTGTTTACGCCGAAGCCTTTATCGCAACGCTCTTTTGCTGCACGTGAAGCAACGTCACGAGGCACGAGGTTACCGAAGGCGGGATAACGACGCTCCAAGTAGAAGTCGCGATCTTCGTCGGGAATATCGCTTGCTTTCTTTGTACCTGCCTGAAGAGCCTTAGCATCCTCGAGTTTCTTGGGAACCCAGATGCGACCGTCGTTACGGAGTGACTCAGACATAAGTGTAAGCTTAGACTGCTTGTCGCCGTGAACGGGGATACATGTGGGGTGAATCTGAGCGTAGCAAGGGTTAGCGAAGAGAGCACCCTTACGGTAGCACTGCAATGCAGCAGAACCGTTGCTACCCATAGCATTTGTAGAAAGGAAGTATGTGTTTCCGTAACCACCGGTAGCAATTACAACCGCGTGAGCTGCGAAACGCTCTACCTTACCTGTTACAAGGTTACGTGCGATGATACCGCGTGCACGGCCGTCGATGATAACAACGTCGAGCATTTCGTAACGTGTGTAGAGCTTAACCTTACCCTGGTTTACCTGATAGTTGAGTGCTGAGTATGCACCGAGGAGGAGCTGCTGACCGGTCTGACCGCGGGCGTAGAATGTACGCGATACCTGAGCACCACCGAATGAACGGTTGGCGAGCAAGCCACCGTACTCACGTGCGAAAGGTACACACTGAGCTACACACTGGTCGATGATTGCACCTGAAACCTCGGCAAGACGATAAACGTTAGCCTCGCGTGCACGGTAGTCACCACCCTTGATTGTATCGTAGAAAAGACGGTAAACAGAGTCGCCGTCGTTCTGATAGTTCTTAGCAGCGTTGATACCACCCTGTGCTGCGATAGAGTGAGCACGACGGGGTGAATCCTGAATACAGAAGTTGAGTACGTTGAAACCCATAGCACCCAATGAAGCGGCTGCCGATGCACCTGCAAGACCTGTACCTACAACGATGATGTCGAGGTTACGTTTGTTGGCGGGGTTTACCAATTTCTGATGTGCCTTATAGTTCGCCCACTTCTCGGCCAAAGGACCTTCGGGGATTCTGGAATTCAGTTTTTCTGAACTTATTTTAGCCATAATATTTTATTTTAAAATTTTATACAAATCTAATTAATTAGCATCCACCGGCGCAAGGGCAGAGAGCGAAGATAACAGCTACTGCTGCAAAACCGAGAACGATGATGGTAGCAAAAATGTTACCGATGCAATGCCAACGGTTGAACCATACCTGGTTGTTCCAGCCGAGTGTCTGAAGTGCGCTCCAGAAACCGTGTGTAAGGTGGAACCAGAGAGCTGCCAACCATACAAGGTAGAGACCTGTGTAAACAGGGCAAGAGAATGTCTGCTTGATGTGGTAAACACCATCGGCTGCATAAGTAGCGTCTACATGTGCGCCCATCATGTGCATAACCTCAACGAGCTGCATGTTTGCCCAGAAGTTGTAGAGGTGAAGAACCATACCCAAGATAACGATTACACCAAGAACGAACATGTTCTGTGATGCCCACTCAACACTCTTGAGTTTTTTTGTTTTTGAAACTTTGTAAGGCTCTACTCCGCGTGCCTTCTTGTTCTGAAGTGTGAGGATGATTGCATAAACGAAATGCACAACCACAAGAGCGGCAAGACCCGCTGTTGCAACAAGAGCATACCAGTTAGCACCCAAGAACTCACAAATAGCATTGTAAGCCTCGCCGCTGAAAATAGCGACCAAGTTCATTGACATGTGGAAAAGAAGGAAGAGAATGAGGGCAATACCCGAAACACTCATGATAACCTTTCTTCCCACAGAAGATTTAGTTAACCACATAATAAATTGATATTAAATTATTTAATTAATAAATTATTAAAAATTCTCTCTAATTCACCTTTTACATTTAGCAAAAATAAAGTTTTTTTATGAAACAGCCACCTTTAAACGACTTTATTTATTAAAATATTTTCAAAAAAGCATACAGAGCGCAAAAAGAGCACAACGACAGGGCGGCGACAGCACATACCATGTAAACAAAAAAAATAGAGGTAAAATATTCTCGCGGAAAGAAAAAAAGAGTGACAAAAAAAGCATTTGCGACGACAAGCGCGCGCCACCTCTTTTGCGTTCCAAAAAATAGTGCTATCTTCGCCGAAGAAATAAATATAAACAAAGGAGTATCGTGAAATTTGAATACGACATTTTGGTCATAGGTGCGGGACACGCAGGATGCGAGGCGGCAGCTGCCGCTGCCAACCTGGGTGCAAAGACTTGCTTGATGACTATCGACATGAACAAGATTGCGCAGATGAGCTGCAACCCTGCTATCGGCGGAATTGCCAAAGGCCAGATAGTGCGCGAGATTGACGCGCTGGGGGGCTACATGGGTATAATCACCGACAAGTCGGCAATACAGTTCCGCATGCTCAACCGTTCGAAAGGTCCTGCGATGTGGAGCCCGCGCGCACAGTGCGACAGAATGAAGTTCAGCCTGCTGTGGCGCGAGACACTCGAAAACATACCCAACCTGCACATGTGGCAGGACATCGCCACCGAACTTATTGTAGAGAACGGAAAAGCAGTGGGAGTGACCACACAGCTGGGCGCAGAGTTTCGCGCAAAGTGCATCATTGTCACCGCCGGAACATTCCTTAACGGACTTATGCACGTGGGCAAGGTGATGATTGAGGGAGGCCGCACAGCCGAGCCTGCCGCAAAGGGATTGACCGAGTCTATCTGCAAGCATGGCATACGAAGCGACAGAATGAAGACCGGCACCCCTGTACGTCTCGACAAACGTTCAATAAACCTCGAATTGACCGAAATACAGGAAGGCGAGAACGATTTCCACAGTTTCTCGTACAAGAACATCAAACGCGACTTGAAACAGCGCCCCTGCTGGATGTGCTACACAAATCCCGAGGTTCACGAGATACTACGCAGCGGGCTCGACGACTCGCCGCTCTACAACGGACAGATTCAGAGCATAGGCCCACGATACTGCCCCAGCATAGAGACAAAGATTGTAACCTTTGCCGAGCGCGACAGACACCTGCTGTTTCTGGAACCCGAAGGCGAAGAGACACAAGAGATATATGTAAATGGATTTTCGTCGTCTTTACCGATGGAAACACAGCTGACGGCACTGCGAAAAATACCCGCACTGAAAGATGCTGTTGCCTACCGTCCGGGATATGCGATAGAGTATGACTTTTTCGATCCCACACAGTTGAAACATACGTTGGAATCGAAAATTCTTGAAAATCTGTTCTTCGCCGGACAGGTGAACGGAACCACCGGATACGAGGAGGCCGCAGGTCAGGGATTGATTGCAGGAATAAATGCCGCACTGAAAATTAAAGGTGAGGAGCCTTTCACCTTGAAACGCGACGAAGCATATATAGGCGTTCTCATCGACGATCTTGTGACAAAAGGTGTGGACGAGCCGTACCGAATGTTCACCTCGCGTGCTGAATATAGAATATTATTGCGCGAGGATGATGCCGACATGCGCCTGACGAAAAAATCGTATGCCATAGGCCTTGCCGACAAAGAACGCTACGAAAGAGTGTGCCGCAAAGAGGAGCTTATGCAAAAGCTGATGAAATTCATCGAAGAGTTCTCAATAAAGCCCCACCTTATAAACCCCGCACTCGAAGAGCTGGGCACCACCCCGCTGTCGCACGGTTGCAAACTTGTGTCGCTCATCGAGCGTCCGCAGATAGGAATAATAAGTATTGCAAAATACATAAAAGCCTTGAACGAAAAGCTCGAAATGCTGGGCGACGAGCGCGACGAGATTGCCGAGGCCACAGAGATACAGCTTAAGTACAAGGGCTACATCGAACGCGAAAGAGAACTTGCCGAGAAGATGAACCGCATGGAGAACATACGCATAAAAGGAAAGTTCAACTACGCAGAGCTGCAATCGCTCTCGACCGAGGCTCGTCAGAAGTTGGCAGTTATCGACCCCGAGACATTAGCTCAAGCGAGCCGCATACCCGGAGTATCGCCAAGCGACATAAACGCACTGATGATACTTGCACAAAGATAGCAATGTTCCACGTGGAACACTTCTATTTTAAACAAAACCACAAAGTTAATCGACCCCTAAAAAACAAAAACCATGAACAAAGAACTGCTTTTAAAGAACCTTCGCTCGATTAAAGACTTCCCCATTCCCGGAATTCTGTTCAGAGACGTAACCTCGCTTTTTAAAAATGCCGAGTGCCTGAAAGAGATTGACGACACACTGTACGAAATGTACAAAGATTGCGGAATAACAAAAGTGGTGGGAATAGAGTCACGTGGTTTTGTAATGGGCGCGTCACTTGCTGTGAGACTCGGCGCGGGATTTGTTCCTGTGCGCAAACCCGGCAAACTACCCGCCGACACCATCAGCGAGAGCTACAACAAGGAGTATGGTACCGACACCATAGAGATTCACCGAGATGCAATAGAAGAGAACGATGTTGTATTACTGCACGACGACCTGCTTGCAACGGGTGGCACAATGCTTGCAGCATACAATCTTGTAAAAAAGATGAACCCCAAAAAGGTGATGATAAATTTCATAATAGAACTTGAGGACCTTAAAGGACGAGAAATTTTCCCCGAAGGTGCACAAATTGATTCGTTACTCTTCCTCGACGGAGAATAAAAAACAAATAACATGGAAAACCGGGAGCATACAGCAAAGAGTGATTATCTTAGGAGCATCGTAAACAATTTGCCTGATGCTCCCGGTTGTTATCAATACCTCAACGACGAGGGGGTGATAATATATGTGGGCAAGGCAAAGAACCTGAAACGCCGCGTATCGTCGTACTTCAACAAAGAGCAGCAGACAATGAAAACCCGCCTGCTTGTATCGAAGATTGCCGACATAAAATATATTGTGGTAAACAGTGAGACCGATGCCCTGCTGCTCGAAAATAACCTGATAAAAAAGCACAAGCCTCGCTACAATGTGCTGCTAAAGGATGACAAAACCTACCCCTCGATCTGCATCACAGGGGAATACTTTCCACGAATATTCAAGACCAGAAAAATAATCCCAAGCGTGGGCCGCTACTACGGCCCTTACAGCAACGCAGGGGCATTAAACGCACTGCTGCAACTGATAAAAGAGCTGTACCCCCTGCGCACATGCAGGCTGAATCTGACACCCGAAACAGTTAGAAGCGGTAAGTTCACCCCCTGTCTGGAGTATCAGATAAAAAACTGTTGCGCGCCCTGTATAGGGGCAACATCCCACGATGAATATAGGAAATACATCGAAGAGATAAGAGACATTCTGCGTGGAGACATAAAAAAGCTCGCAGCAGGCATCATCGAGGATATGAAAAAAGAGGCGGCAGAACTGAACTTTGAAAAGGCACAAGCATTAAAAGAACGATACGAATTAATCGAGAAATTCAGAACACGCAGCGAGGTTGTCAGCCCCATCATTTCCAACGTGGATGTATTCTCGATAGAGAGCGATGAAAAGAGTGCTTTTATCAATTTCCTGCACATTACAAGCGGCTGCATAAACCAGGCATTCACCATTGAATACAAGAAGCGTCTGGAGGAGAGCGACGAGGAGTTGCTGACAATGGGTATTGTGGAGATGCGCGAAAGGTTCAAGAGCAATGCCCGAGAAATAATTCTGCCCGTAAACATCGATCTGCCCCTAGAAGGAGTGAGCATAACAATACCGATGAAAGGGGAGAAAAAAAGATTGTTGGCACTGTCGCAGCTGAATGTGAAACAGTACAAGGCCGACCGCATGAAGATGGAGGATAAACTGAACCCCGAGCAAAAGGCTACACGTCTGATGAAAGAGATTCAGCAGGAGATGAAGATGGAAAAGATGCCCCTTATCATCGAATGTTTCGACAACTCGAACATACAGGGAAGCGATGCCGTTGCAGCGTGCGTGGTGTTCAAAAAGCTGAAACCATCGAAGAAGGATTATCGCAAATATAATATAAAAACCGTTGAAGGGCCCGACGACTATGCGTCGATGCGCGAAGTGGTACGACGTCGCTACAAACGCGCCATAGAGGAGGAGACCCCCCTACCCCAACTGATACTTGCCGACGGTGGAAAGGGGCAAATGGAGGTGATACGCGAAGTGGTGGAAGATGAGCTGAGGCTTGATATTGCCATCGCAGGATTGGTGAAAGATGGCCGCCACAGAACATCGGAGCTTATCGTGGGCAAGGGCGGAGAGAGCATAGGCCTGAAGCAGAACAGCGCGCTTTTCAGATTGATGACACAGATACAAGACGAGGTACACCGATTTGCAATAGCCTTTCACCGCGACAAGAGAAGCAAGCGACAAATTGCCTCGGAGCTTGACAGCATCAAGGGAATAGGAGAAAAGAGCAAGCAGGCACTGCTTACGCATTTCAAGAGCGTGAAAAGGATAAAAGAGGCTACGCTCGAGGAAATGACAAAGACAATAGGCGCGGCAAAAGCAAAAATAGTGCTCGACGCATTAAAGAAATAAAGAGGTTTATTACTAACTTTGAGGCATGCCTCGAAAAGACAAAAAAGAATGAGAATACTTATACAACGTGTAAAAAAAGCATCGGTAACCATCGACGAAAAAATGAAATCGATGATAGGTGGCGGAATGCTTATACTTATAGGCATCGAAGAGAGCGATGGCGACGAAGATATAGAGTGGCTGGTGAAAAAAAGTGTAAACCTGCGCATCTTCGACGACGAGCAGGGAGTGATGAATAAATCTATCCTCGAAAGTGGCGGCGACGTGCTTGCCGTGAGTCAATTTACACTGATGGCATCGACAAAAAAGGGTAACCGTCCATCGTACATCAGAGCCGCAAAACCCGACATTTCAATACCGCTATACGAGGCATTCTGTCGCAGGATGGAGAGCGCGTTGAACAAACCCATCATGACGGGTGTTTTCGGGGCTGACATGCAGGTGGAGTTGATAAACGACGGTCCTGTGACAATATTCATGGACTCTAAAAACAAAGAATAGGATGACGATAAAAGAGGCACAGGAGAGGGTTGATGCTTGGATAAAGGAGTACGGAGTGCGCTACTTCGACGAACTTACCAACATGGCCATTCTCACCGAAGAGGTGGGCGAAGTAGCCCGAATAATGGCACGACGCTACGGCGAACAGTCGTTCAAGGAGGGCGAGAAAAGCGACCTCGGCGACGAAATTGCCGACGTGCTGTGGGTGCTTATGTGCATTGCCAATCAGACGGGCATAGACCTGACCGAGGCATTGCAGAGAAACTTCGATAAAAAGACAAAAAGAGATTGTAACAGACATAACAACAACCCAAAGTTAAAGTAGATATGAGTGAACATTTCCACAGCCATGATGAAGATTGCATGCATCATGACCACAGTTTCGAGGAGCAGAGCAAATATGAGTTTGTGTTGGGCGAATATGCCGAGACACCTGCCGATTCCGAGATTGCAACGGCTGTAAAAAAGGCCGATGAAAAGGTAGAAAAAAACAGAAGCAAAAAGGTGCTGAAAGAGATATACACTTGTCTCGACCTTACAACACTTAAGTGCACCGACAATGCCGAGAGCGTGCTTGCGCTCACCGAGAAGGTGAACAGTCTCGAAGAGACACACCCCGACATAAAGAATGTTGCAGCAATATGCGTATATCCCAATTTTGCAGGCATCGTCAGCCAGTCACTCGAGGTGGATGGCGTGGAGGTGGCATGCGTGTCGGGAGGTTTCCCATCGTCGCAGACATTCCCCGAGGTGAAGATTGCCGAGACAGCCCTTGCGCTGAAAGAGGGGGCAACAGAGATTGACATCGTGCTGAGCGTGGGCAAATTCCTGAGTGGCGACTACGAAGGAGTGTGCGACGAGATACAGGAGCTGAAAGACCTCTGCGGCGATAAAAGCCTGAAGGTAATCCTGGAGACAGGAGCATTGAAAAGTGCCGAAAACATCAAAAAAGCGGCCATTTTATCAATGTATTCCGGTGCTGACTTCATAAAGACATCTACCGGCAAAGAGACTCCAGGAGCAACCCCCGAGGCTGCATACATTATGTGTAAGGCTATAAAAGAGTACTACGCAAAGAGTGGCCGCAAGGTGGGTTTCAAGGCAGCAGGAGGAATAAACAGCGTGGAGGATGCACTGCTCTACTACAACATCGTTGAAGATGTGCTGGGCAAGGAGTGGCTCAACAGCAAGCTGTTCAGAATAGGCACAAGCCGTCTCGCCAACATGCTGCTGGACGAGATTACAGGCGAATAATACCCGATAAAAACATCAAAAAAACACAAATATGAAAAAGACTCTATTGCAACTTATCGCCCTTTTCATCGCATTAACCCTGAATGCTCAGGAGCGTGAAACAATATGGCCGAAAAAGAAGATGCCCAACAGCCAGGAGCATCAGATAGCAGCAATGACCAACGAGACAAGTGCCAAAGGTTTCAAGGCTAACAAGCACAGAATTGCCTACCTCGACTGGTACGAAGCACCGCCGGCAGAGACAAAGAACGGTGGCTGCATGATACTTATTTCGGGCGGCAGCTACGAATGTTGCTGCGACGTAGGCTACATAAAAAGATGGAGCGAAGAGTTCACAAAGCTCGGTTTCCAATGCGTGAACTTTGTCTACCGTACACCCCGCCCTGTGGGTCTGCCCATATACCAGACAGCGTGGGAGGATGGCCAGCGTGCAGTGCGCATGATACGCAGCGAGGCCGAGAAGAGAGGCTTCGACCCCGAGAAGATAGGCGTAATATCAATGTCGGCAGGTTCGCACCTGGCACTGCTGCTTGCCACAAGCTCGCAGACACGCGCCTATCAGCCCATAGACAAGCTCGACTCGCTCTCGTGCCACATTAATTGGGCGATAGTAAACGCACCCGCCTACGGAACAACAGACGCCGAGAGTGGCACACCCGCCACACGTCAGGGCTACGGCAGCGACGTGAAGCTGAGCAAAGTGTTCAAGTTCGACGAGCGCACATGCCCCATGAGCCTGCATCACGGCGGCAGAGATATATACGCCCCGCAGACCTCTACCCTCGTCTATCGTCAGTTGCGTCGCATGAAAATTCCCGCAGAGTTGCACTTGTATGCCGACCGCGGACATGCAGCCCTGGGCCTCGAAAGAGGAATTGAATTCATGCGTCAGATGGGTTTCATCACTCCCCTTGCAAAGGCAGAAAATATAATGAATATATATGCCGACGACAACGACCGCGCATCGCATTCAAAAGCCAATATTTGGCCCGAAGGCAAAATGCCCGACGCACAGGAGAGACAGTGCACACCCTACATCGAGTGGCACATGCCCAAAGAGTTGAAGACAAAAGCCATTCAGATTATCTACTCGGGAGGCAGCTACGAACACAACGACCCCGATGGCTTTGAGGTGGCACCAGCACGTCGCTATCTCAACGAAAAGGGCATGGCTGTGGTAACACTCAAATACCGCACTCCGCGCCCCGCAAACGGTCTCTCAAAGCACACCACGGCATGGCAGGACCTGCAACGTACCATAAGAATTGTGAGAAAAGAGGCCGAAGCACGCGGACTTGACCCCAACCGCATTGGTATCATGGGTAGCTCGGCAGGCGGACACCTGACATTGATGGGTGTAACATCGTCGCTGCACAACTCTTATATGCCCATAGACGACATTGACAAGCTCCCCTGCAACGTGCAGTGGGGAATAGGTATCTACCCTGCATACGCGCTTACCGATGGCCTTGAGAACCCCAACAAGCAGGGTGGAAACGAGGACAATGCAGTGCTTGCACCCGAGTTCTCGTTTGACCTGAAGACTGCCCCCATGTTGCTGATACATGGCGATGCCGACGGCTGGGCTGCGATGAATTCGGTGAAAACATGGGAAAAGATGTTGATGATGGGCATACAGTCGGAGCTGCACACTCTTGCCAAACGAGGCCACTGTTTCCAAAGCAACTCGTCACCCGGCACAGGCAGCTACACACATCTCAACAGAATTTGGGAGTTCCTAACATCAAAAGGATTCAACAAATAGAAGAAGCTTATACACACAAAAAGCACCGATTAATCGGTGCTTTTTGTGTTGTAATACGGTATTATTTATTAAAAATTACTTGTTTCTTGCTATCGCAAAATCGATGTAGGCTTGGAGAGCAGCACGATATATGGGCGAAACGTCAGAGGGGATAATAGACAATGCCTCGGCGCGGAACTCCTCTATGCGCTTGAGTGCATACTCTATTCCACCATGCTCTTTCGACATTTTTATGAGTATCTCAACCTCGCTGTCGCTCATGGTGTAGCCCTCGGCGAGTTTGACGAGCAAGCCGCGCACAAAGGGGGTGTCGCAGTTGTTAAGCACATACAGAGCGGGAAGGGTTATCTTGCCCTCGCGCATGTCGCTGCCTGTGGGCTTGCCCACTTCTTCGGATTCGTAGTAGTCGAAAATGTCATCTTTTATCTGGAAACAGATGCCTAAAAGCTCGCCGAAACGGGCAAAGGCATCGACGGTGGCTGCATCGGCACCGGCCGAGAGTGCACCGAAACGACAGCATGTGGCAAAGAGCGACGCTGTCTTGTTACGTATAATCTCTATGTAGTTCTCCTCGGAGAATCCACCACTCTGCTGCAATTGCAACTGCAACAGCTCGCCCTGACTCAAGCTTTGGCCGAGGCGCGACAAACTATCGATGATTTCGACGTTTTTTGTCATTGCGGCATTCTGCAACGCCGATGAAAAGATGTAGTCGCCGGCAAGAATGGCTATGCGGTTCGAGAAGAGGGTGTGCAACGAGGGAAGGCCGCGACGCATGGGACTTTCGTCGACAACATCGTCGTGGAGAAGGCTTGCTGTGTGCAACAGTTCGAGTGCTGCCGCTGCGTAGTTCGTACGTTCATCTACACTGCCTGCTATGCTTTTGGCTGTGAGAAGCACAAGCATGGGGCGCATCATTTTGCCGTTAGTGCGGCTTACATGCGAAAGTGCACGGTTGAGAAGAGGAATATTGCTGCGAAAAAGCGTAGCATAATACTCCTTGAATGCGGTAAATTCAACCTCGATAGGTTGCTGTATTGTTGCAAGACTCATATATGTAGAACATCTTATTTTTGCAAAAGTAATAAAAAAGAATAGGCTAAATAGCAAAATTTGAGTATTTTTACATTCGCATACATTTAGAAATAAAATGAAGAAACTTTTTTTGCTTGACGCTTACGCGCTTATATATCGCGCATATTATGCTTTTATAAAGAACCCGAGAATTAATTCCAAAGGGTTCAACACTTCGGCCATTCTGGGATTTGTGAACACATTGGAGGATGTGCTGAAAAAGGAGAGCCCCGACTATATTGGTGTTGCATTCGACCCCAAAGGCAAGACCTTCCGTCACGAGGCTTACGAGGAGTACAAGGCTCAACGCGAGGAGACACCCGAGGTGATACGCGAGTCGGTGCCTGTGATAAAGGAGATTCTCGCAGCATACAAGATACCCATACTCGAAGTGCCCGGCTACGAGGCCGATGATGTTGTGGGCACTCTTGCAAAGCAGGCCAAGGGGAAAGGTGTTACCACCTATATGATGACACCCGACAAGGACTATGGTCAGTTGGTGACCGACACCACACTTATCTACCGCCCGAAATATGGCGACAAGGAGTTCGAGATTATGACTCCGCAGAGGGTGACCGAGAAGTTTGGACTAAAAAGGACCGAACAGGTTATCGACCTACTGGGACTCATGGGTGATGCAAGCGACAACATTCCCGGATGCCCCGGAGTGGGAGAGAAGACTGCACAAAAACTGATTGCCGAGTTTGACAACATAGACAACCTACTTGCAAACACCGACAAGCTGAAAGGTGCCCTGAAAACAAAAATAGAGGAGAACAGGGAAAAGATTATTTTCAGCAGATTTCTTGCGACCATAAAGACCGACGTTCCCATAGAGCTGGACATGGAGGCTCTGCGACGCGAGACACCCGACGAAGAGAAGCTCACTGCCCTACTCGACTTCTACGAGCTGCGCGCTCTTAAGGAGAGGGTGAAGAAGAGCAATTTTACTCTCGACCTGTTCGGCGAACCTGTTGCAACGGAAAAAACATCCGCCACTCCCCAAAGCACAAAAAGTGACAAAATTCAAGGCTCGCTCTTTGACTTTTTTGAGGAGGAGAGTACAGGCGAAGAAAAAAAATCGACGCATTTGAGCTTAAAAGACCTTAAACACACCTATCATCTTATTGATAAAGAAGAAGATATACCCCATTTACTCTCTGTACTGAAAAATGCACAAACTGTGTGTTTCGACACTGAGACCACAAGCACCAACGCTATTGAGGCCGAACTTGTGGGCATGAGCTTCGCTGTTGAGGAAAATTGCGCCTACTATGTGCATGTTCCGCGCGAGAGAGAGGCTGCACAAAAAATGGTGGATATGTTCAAAGAGATTTTCGAGAACGAGCACACCACGAAGGTGGGACAGAATATGAAGTACGACATCATTGTGCTTGCAAACTACGGAGTGGAGGTGAAGGGGCCGATGTTTGACACAATGATTGCCCACTATGTGTTGCAGCCCGAACTGTACCACAGCATGGACTACATGGCCGAGACCTATCTGAACTACGAGACTATAAGGATAGAGTCACTCATTGGCGAGCGCGGCAAGAACCAGAGAAACATGCGCGACCTGACAGCCACACAGATTTATGAGTATGCCTGCGAAGATGCCGACGTAACACTGAAACTGAAAAACATCCTCGCCGAAGAGCTGAAAAAAGAGGAGTGCGAGAAACTGTTCTACGAAATAGAGATGCCACTGATGCCTGTGCTTGCCTACATGGAGCGCAACGGAGCAAGGGTGAACACCGCCTCGCTGAAGGAAACCTCTACTCTATTCACCGGGCGCATGCACGACATAGAGCAAAAGATTTATGAGCTTGCCGGCGAATATTTCAATATTTCCTCGCCTAAACAGGTGGGAGACATTCTCTTTGGCAAGCTGAAGATTGTGGACAAGCCCAAAAAGACAAAGACAGGACAGTTTGTTACCTCGGAGGAGGTGCTGACACAGGTGCAGCACAAACACCCGATAGTGAAATATATTCTGCAACATCGAGGACTGAAAAAACTGCTGAGCACTTATGTCGATGCACTGCCCGAACTGATAAACAGCCGTACGGGAAAGATACACACATCGTACAACCAGACGGTGACAGCCACAGGCCGACTGAGTTCGAGCAACCCTAACCTGCAAAATATACCCATACGCGACGAGGACGGAAAAGAGGTGCGCAAGGCATTCATCCCCGAGGAGGGAGAGCTGTTCCTCTCGGCCGACTATTCGCAGATAGAGCTGAGAATAATGGCACACCTGAGCGGCGACAAGAACATGATTAACGACTTTAAAAGCGGACACGACATTCACGCTGCCACCGCCGCGAAAATATACAAAAAGCCCATCGAAGAGGTTACAAAAGATGAACGCCGCAAAGCAAAGGTTGCCAACTTCGGTATTATATACGGTATTTCGGTGTTTGGCCTTGCCGAGCGCATGAACGTAGACCGCCGCGAGGCTAAAGAGCTTATAGACAACTATTTTGCTACATACCCCGACATTTGCGCATACATCGAGCGACGCAAAGAGGATGCTCGTGCCAACGGCTATGTGACAACAATTTTCGGTCGCAAACGATTCCTGCCCGACATTAACTCACGCAACGCAGTGGTGCGCGGATATGCCGAGCGAAACGCTGTGAACGCACCCATACAGGGCAGTGCGGCAGATATTATAAAGGTGGCGATGATAAACATCTATCGCCGCATGAAAGCCGAGAATATGCGCTCGACAATGATATTGCAGGTGCACGACGAGCTTAACTTCAGCATCGTTGCCGAGGAGCGCGACAGCATGTTGCAACTTGTTATCGAGGAGATGCAGAGTGCAATAGCGATGAGTGTACCCCTTACTGCCGACTATGGCTGGGGTGCAAACTGGCTGGAGGCACACTGATTTTTGTAACGTTATGTATACTGATATATGAAACTGAAAATTTCTGTTTTTTTACTGCTTCTATTCATGGGAGTTGCGGCAAATGCACAAAGCATTGTATATACCGATGCTGCACAATTCCCCGTGTATGGGAAAATATCCTCGGAGACCGATTCGAGATATGAGCGTCTGCCATCGAGACTAAAAGGTGTGAGCCGCAAAGAGGTGTGGGGACTTGGCCGCAGCTCAGCGGGAGTGTACATACGTTTTTGCTCAAACACCACAGCCATGCGTGTAAAATGGGAATCGTCGTTTAACAACGACCAGAACCACATGACCGACCTGGGCACTCGCGGACTCGACCTGTATGCTTTAGTCGATGGCGAATGGCGAGCCGTTGCCCCTGCAAGGCCCACCAATAAGGGTGTAAACGAGTGGACTATTATACGCAACATGCGCCCCGAAAAAAGAGAGTATATGCTGTACTTGTCGCTGTATGACGGTGTAAAATCGCTGGAGATTGGAGTAGACGAAGGGGCGTACCTGGGACAGCCCGAGGTTGCAAGCCCATCGACCGAAAAGCCCATTGTGATGTATGGTTCGAGCATTCTGCAAGGTGGCTGTGCCAGCCGTCCGGGAATGGCCTACACCAATATCATAGGTCGAAAATTAAACAGAGAGGTATTCAACCTGGGATTCAGCGGAAACGCGCGTCTGGACATGGAGATTGCCCACCTGATGGCAAGTGTCGAAGAGCCTGGAGCCTTTGTGCTGGATTTTGTTCCAAACTCATCGGACAAGCTGATAAACGAGGTTGCCGAGAAGTTCTTCAGAGTGTTGCGCGATGCACACCCAAGCGTGCCTGTAATATTTGTTGAGGACCCCATATTCCCTCGTTCGGCATTCGACACCAAACTGCACGAGGAGGTTGTTGGCCGAAACATTGCCATGACACAGCTTTTCAAGAGACTGAAAAAGGCAGGAGAGAAGAAAATTTATTATGTGTCGGCCAAAAAGATGCTGGGCGACGATGGCGACGCAACGGTAGACGGCAGCCACTTTACCGACGTGGGCGCACTGCGCTATGTGCAGAACATTATGCCGGCACTGAAAAAAGCTCTTAAATAGATAACATTATATAATACTTCCGCACCGACTGCTGGCAGAGACATATAAATTTGATGAAAAACTCGCGCCGACTATGAGCCATGTGCAATTTGCAAGTAAACTTGTATTACACTCGCTTGCACCATAGTTCGAGAGAAAAATAAACTTGTTTATTTTGTAATGCACTCGCTTAATCGTATCTTTGCAAACTGTAAACTACGAATAATAAACATTATATATCAATATGGCTTTAAAAGCAGGAATTGTTGGCTTGCCCAACGTAGGAAAATCTACACTCTTCAACTGTTTGTCGAGCGCAAAAGCGCAGGCAGCAAACTTCCCCTTTTGTACAATAGATGCACAGCAGGGACAGATAACCGTTCCCGACGAACGCCTTGCAAAACTCGCCGAACTTGTGCACTGTAAGAACATTATTCCCGCTACTTGTGACATTGTAGACATTGCTGGTCTTGTGAAAGGTGCAAGCAAGGGCGAGGGACTCGGTAACCAATTTTTGGGTAATATACGCGAGACTGATGCTATTATTCATGTGCTCCGTTGCTTCGACAACGACAATATTGTGCATGTGGATGGCTCGGTGAACCCCGTACGCGACAAGGAGATTATCGATATTGAATTGCAGTTGAAAGACCTTGAGACTGTGGAGAACCGCATAAAACGTGTGGAGAAACAGGCTCGTGTGGGTGGCGACAAGCTGGCTAAACTGGAGTATGATGTGCTGATGCAGTACAAGGCTGCTTTGGAGGCCGGAAAGTCGGCTCGTACCGTCTCTTTCGACACTGACGATGAGCAGCAGATTGCAAAGAACCTCTTCTTGCTGACTGCAAAGCCTGTGCTCTACGTGTGCAACGTGGACGACACTTCGGCTGCTAACGGCAACAAGTATGTAGAGGCTGTGCGCGAGGCTATCAAAGACGAAAATGCCGAATTGCTGATTATCTCGGCACAGGCCGAGGCCGAAATTGCCGAGCTTGAGAGCTACGAGGAGAAGCAGATGTTCCTCGAGGATATGGGTCTTAAGGAGTCGGGTTGCGACCGCCTTATAAAGTCGATTTACAGCCTGCTCACATTGCAGACATTTATAACTGCCGGAGAGGTGGAGGTGAGAGCATGGACTTTCCGCAAGGGATGGAAGGCTCCTCAGTGTGCAGGTGTCATACACACCGACTTCGAGAAGGGTTTTATTCGCGCTGAGGTTATAAAGTACGACGACTATGTTGGTTACGGCTCAGAGGCTGCTGTGAAAGAGGCCGGAAAAATGAGCGTCGAGGGCAAAGAGTATGTTGTTCAGGATGGTGACATCATGCACTTCCGCTTTAACGTATAAGAAGAAAAGATGAGTGCACTACCCTGCTACTTTGTGTGGAACCCGTCAATGAGTCCTTTCTCTATCTTCGGGTTCGAGGTGCGTTACTATTCGCTGTGCTGGATTATTGGTCTGACGGCAGGTTATCTTATAATGCAGCACCTGTATAAGCGTCAGAAGATGAACATGGAACTGTTTGAGCCGTTGTTCATGTACTGCTTTTTGGGTATTCTGATAGGTGCACGCTTGGGTCACTGCATTTTCTACGAACCGGAATATTATTTCAACCATATTTTGGAGATGTTCCTGCCCATGAAAGAGACTGCCGAGGGGTGGAAATTTATAGGTTATCAGGGTCTTGCGAGCCATGGTGGAACGGTGGGACTGTTCACTGCTCTATGGCTGTACACCAAAAAGACGAAGATCTCCTTTGCTTGGTTGCTTGACAATATTGCTATCACCACTCCCATCGTTGCGGGAATGATAAGAATGGGTAACTTCTTTAATTCAGAGATTTTGGGCAACGTGACGGAGATGCCATGGGGTGTGATTTTTGCTCAGGTGGATGAGTTTCCGCGACACCCTGCACAGCTCTACGAGGCGATTGCATATTTTGTGATATTCATCGGCGGATTGCTGCTGTATAAAAAATTTCCTACAAAGGTGGGAACGCTGTTTTATTTCGGCTACTGCCTTGCAACTATCTTTACGTTCCGTTTCTTTGTGGAGTTCCTGAAAGAGGTGCAGTCGGCATTTGAAGAGGGTATGACGCTGGATATGGGACAGTGGTTGAGCATCCCGTTTATGATAATAGGAATCGTCTGCATGTGGCGAGGATTTAAAAAGAAAGTATAATTTGACAAAAAACAAACACCTTTCAAACTCAATTTGAAAGGTGTTTGTTTTTGTCTCTTTTAGGATTAGCCGGGAACCACCCCTTCTCTACCCTTTTGCGTTGATGAAATATTTCGCCTATACTCCAAAATGAAGAGAATGCAAATACTCCCAATAATATGGATACGACACGGTCGGTGACAAGCAACGATGCTACACAAGTGATGAGTCCCGCAACGAAAAAGAGCCACCAACTTTTAACTCCAAGATAGTATTCGGCTTTGATTACAAGAGGGTGAAAAAGCCCTATGATGAGAAAAGTTGCGATGCCTACAAGCAATCCGAAAAAATTTAGTTCCATATATTTTTATTTTCCTTTTACAATCTTTTTTATTTCGCTTAGTTTGTTAAGTGCCTCGAGGGGAGTGAGGTTGTTCACGTCTATATTGAGTATCTCGTCGCGTATCTGCGAGAGAACGGGGTCGTCGAGCTGGAAAAAGTTCAACTGCATACCCTCGCGACTGTCGGCAATATCGGCTGCAACGCCTTTTATCTCGCCCTTGTCGTTTGACGATTCAAGCTGGTGGAGTATCTGCTCGGAGCGTTTGACAATGCTCTTGGGCATTCCCGCAAGCTTGGCTACGTGAATACCGAAGGAGTGCTCACTACCACCCGGCATCAGTTTTCTTAGGAATATCACACGACCATCTTTCTCGTGAACAGAGACATTGAAGTTCTTGATGCGCGGGAAACTCTTCTCCATTTCGTTAAGCTCGTGATAATGAGTGGCAAAGAGGGTGCGCGCCCTACCCCTCGAATATTCGTGTATGAACTCTACTATGGCCCATGCAATGGACATTCCGTCGTAGGTGGAGGTACCGCGACCAAGCTCGTCGAAGAGCACAAGGCTGTGCCCCGAGAGGTTGTTTAGTATGTTGGCGGCCTCGGTCATTTCGACCATGAATGTGGACTCTCCTGCCGAAATGTTGTCGCTAGCTCCCACGCGGGTGAATATCTTATCGACGATGCCTATGTTGGCACTGTCGGCAGGAACAAAACAGCCTATCTGTGCAAGCAGGGTGATGAGGGCCGTCTGACGCAGAAGCGCCGACTTACCAGCCATATTGGGACCAGTGACGATGATTATCTGCTGACTCTCGGTGTCGAGGTAAAGGTCGTTGGGGATATACTCCTCGCCCACCGGCATCTGACGCTCTATGACGGGATGACGGCCACGCTTGATGTCGAGAATATCATCTTCGCTGATTACAGGGCGCATATATTTGTATGCACGTGATACTTCGGCAAACGAGAGGAGTGTGTCGAGACGTGCAAGCTGCATTGCATCGACCTGTATGGCCGATATATATTGTGCAAGGTCGCACACCAAGTTGTTGTATATCTGTGTCTCGAGGGCCATGATTTTCTCTTCGGCTCCGAGGATTTTCTCTTCATATTCTTTGAGTTCTTGTGTGATGTAACGCTCGGCATTCACAAGTGTCTGCTTGCGTATCCACTCGGGCGGAACATTCTCTTTGTAGGTGTTACGCACCTCAATGTAGTAGCCAAAAACGCTGTTATAGGCTATTTTGAGGCTGGGAATGGCTGTGCGCTCGCTCTCGCGCTGCTGTATCTTCAAAAGATAGTCCTTGCCGTTGTAGGATATTGCACGCAACTCGTCGAGGGCATCGCTTACTCCGTCGGACACTACCCCGCCCTTGTTGAGAAGCAACGGAGGTTCGGGAACTATCTCGCGAGCTATTCTGTCTCTTATCTCTGCACAACAGTCGAGCTGAGCACCTATCTCTCGAAGCACTGCGTTGGAGGCTCCTTCGCAGGCTGCTTTAATAGGCTCAACTGCCTGAAGTGCGAGCTTCAACTGCACAAGCTCGCGGGGCGACACTCGCCCTGCTGCCACTTTGGATATTATGCGTTCAAGGTCGCCGATGCTGTGTAGCTGCTCCTCGACGATGGCGCGGAACTCGGGCTCGCGGAAATAATACTCCACTACGTCGAGACGCTCCTCGATGGGCTTTTTGTCTTTCAGGGGGAACACCATCCAACGCTTGAGCAGACGCGCTCCCATAGCTGTCTTTGTGCGGTCGATAACCGAAAGCAGTGAAGAGCCGCCGTCGTGCATACTGTCGAGCAGTTCAAGGCTGCGTATGGTGAATTTGTCGAGACGTACGTAACGCTCCTCTTCTATGCGCGAGATGTTGCGTATATGGGAAATCTGTGTGTGCAATGTAACACCCAGGTAGTGTAGCACAGCTCCCGATGCTATGATACCGCTCTTGAGATGGGAAATTCCGAAACCTTTGAGGTTTTTTGTCTCAAAGTGCTTAGTGAGACGCTCCATGGCAAACTCGTCGGTGAACACCCAGTCGTCGAGCTCGTAGACAAGATATTTGGTGCCGAAACACTCTTCAAAACGGCGTTTCTGTCCGCGCTCGAAAAGTACCTCTTTGGGGCGGAAATTGATAAGTAACTTATCGATGTAGTCGAAAGTGCCCTCGGCTGTGAGGAACTCTCCGGTGGAGATGTCGAGAAAAGCGACGCCACACATGGACTTGCCGAAGTGTACGGCTGCAAGGAAGTTATTCTCCTTGTAATTGAGAACGTTATCGTTTATGGAGACACCGGGAGTAACAAGCTCGGTGATGCCTCGCTTGACAAGTTTCTTGGTGAGCTTGGGGTCTTCGAGTTGGTCGCAGATGGCTACGCGACGTCCCGCACGCACAAGCTTGGGCAGATAGGTGTCGAGAGCATGGAAGGGGAAACCCGCCATTTCTATGGAAGCGGCTGTACCCTTACCATTGGAACGTTTGGTGAGAGTGATACCCAAAATTTCAGATGCAATCACTGCATCCGTCGAATATGTCTCATAAAAGTCGCCGCAACGAAAGAGAAGTACAGCATCGGGATGTTTCGACTTGAAATCGAGAAACTGCTTCATCATGGGCGTCTGCGCTATGTCTTTATCTGCCATCTTTTTTCACTTTTACATTTATATGCAAATATAACCAAATATTTTGTAACTGAAAAGGATAAAAGCTGCTCTTATAAACAAAATGAACCATGACGACAAAAATGACATTTATTGAACAAAATAAAGATTTTTGCGTTTATTATTGCATAATTAAATATAATTCACTAACTTGCGACAATAAAACAACTAAGCACACATTAATAATCATCAGGATAATGAACAAGGAGAAGATTCGTATCGAATACCCCATGAAGGGTAGCGCCAACATGATATGGCGCTCGATAGGCACGCCTCAGGGACTATCCACATGGTTCGCCGACCGAGTTGAAGCAACAGGTAAAATATATAATTTCTATTGGGGAAAAAGTGAGCAGAAGCAAGCAAACCTCGTGTCACAACGCAATGGAGTTTACGTAAGATTCAAATGGGAAGACGAGGAACCACATAACTTTTTCGAAATGCGCATCACATATAACGAACTTGTGATGCAGTACATGCTTGAGGTAACAGATTTTGCCGAAAAAGATGAGGTGGAGGATGTAAAAAGCCTGTGGGATTCGCAAATTGAACAGTTGCGACGCAACACCGGCATGTAAAAAGAGCCTTTTCACCCATAAAAAGGCGGATTATACAGAATATTTTAATAAAATTAAAACTGTATATAAATATTTTTCGTGCTTTTGTGCTAACTTTGCAAAAGTATGGCGTAATGTGTGCATACTTTTTAAAAAACAGCCCATAAAAAAAATTAAGACAGGAGCATATAAAGCATGAAATTTCCAGGACTACATATAAAAAAACTCGACTGGTTCATCATCAAGAGTTTTTTGTTGCTCTTCTCGGCAACGTTCTTTATATGTACATTCATCTTTATAATGCAATTCCTGTGGAGATGGGTGGATGAACTTGTCGGCAAAGGACTCGATATGTGGGTGATGGCCCAATTCTTCTATCTGGGCTCGCTGACAATGGTAGGGCAGGCATTGCCGCTGGCCATACTGCTTGCCGCCCTGATGACTTTCGGTAACTTCGGAGAGCGTCTGGAGCTGCTTTCGATGAAGGCCGCAGGAATACCATTGCTCAGAATCATGGCTCCGCTGGCTGTGGTGAGTGCCATCTTGGGATGTTTGTCGTTCTATTTCCAAAATGTTGTAGGCCCCAAGGCACAGGTGAAACTCTACACTGTGCTATACTCCATAAAACAGACTTCGCCCGAAGTGGAAATACCCGAAGGGGTGTTCTACGACCAAATTGAGGGTTATAATCTCTTTGTGAAAAAGAAAAACAAAGAGACAGGTATGCTGTACAGAGTGATGATTTACGACATGACTCAAGGCTTTGAAAATGCAAGCATTATAGCGGCCGACTCGGGAAAGATAGAGACTACTGCCGACCAACAGCATCTTATGCTCAAGCTATATAACGGTGAACGTTTTGCAAATGCTACCGAGCTGAAAGAGAACAAAAACAAAAGCAGAAATAAAAACAATATTCCATATACCCGCGAGACATTCCGCGAGAAAATCATTGTCATAAACTTCGGTGGAGGATTTGACATGAAAGATGGCTCGTTCCTGAAAAAACAGGCCGCAAGTAAAAACATTATCGAGCTTAACCATTCGATAGATTCACTCACACAGTACAACGACAGTGTAGGCCGTAACAACTGGAAGCAAGCCATACGCAACGGCTATCCGCAAAAGATTGAATTAAATGCCGACGACTCTATCATTCAGCAGAAAGAGAAAATATATGCGATAAATGCCGACAGTGTGTACAATAATTCATCGAAGCTGACAAAGCTGAGAATAAAAAGAGCAGCACTGAACAAGGTGGAGCAGTTGATGACGGATTATGAAATAAAGAAAAACATAATGCGTTCGCTCGACAAGGACTTGAACAAGCATTATATTTCGTGGTGGCAAAAGATTACATTGTCGCTCTCGTGTATAATATTCTTTTTCATCGGTGCACCTCTGGGAGCCATTGTGAAAAAAGGAGGCTTGGGATATCCTGTGCTCATTTCTGTGGCAATATTCATCATATACTACATTTTCAACACCTCGGGAGAAAAGATGGTGAAAGAGGGTGAGTGGTATACATGGTTCGGATGCCTCGTGAGTACAATGGTGCTGACACCGTTGGGAATAATATTCACTTATCAATCCAACAAAGACTCTACCATTTTCAACGTGGATGCCTACAAGACATTCTTCAGAAAATTGCTGGGACTGAGAGATACACGCCACATACCCTTGAAAGAGGTGATAATAGAGGATCCCGACTACACAGCCGATTACAGTAAACTGGAGGAAATATCGCATAAGTGCAAAGAATTCTCTGCCGATTTGCGACCCAACAGACTTCCCAACCCCATAGAGGTGTTCTTCAGTGAAGAGCAAGAGAGTCCCATAGAGAAAATGAACGAAAAACTCGAAGCTCTAATAGAGGAGATGAGCAACAGCAAAAACAGAAAGATAATACAGTTGTTGAACGAGTTCCCCATAATGATGGTAGACGAATTGCGCTCTCCGCTGAAAAAACGATGGATGAATATCCTTGCAATCATACTGTTGCCCATAGGAATATTACTCTATCTGCGCACATGCAAATTCCACCGACAAGTGTCGCGTGACCTTATAAAAATAAGAAACAATGCGCGAACATTGATGGAGAGAATGGTTAAAGAAAAATTAGTATAACACACCTATTCAAGATATATGGAAGATGTAAAATTAAGCTCTATCGAAGAGGCGATAGAGGATTTCCGCGAAGGTAAATTTGTCATTGTCGTTGACGACGAGGACAGAGAAAATGAAGGAGATTTCATTATCGCCGCAGAAAAAATAACCCCCGAGAAGGTAAACTTCATGCTGAAACATGGACGCGGAGTGCTGTGTGCACCTATTACAATGTCGCGTTGCAAGGAGCTGGAACTGGAACCTCAGGTAAACTCCAACACAAGTCTCCTGGGCACACCTTTCACTGTTACAGTAGATAAAATAGAAGGATGCAGCACCGGAGTATCAACAGCCGACCGCGCTGCTACAATACAGGCTCTCGCCGACCCCGACAGCAAACCCACAACCTTTGCACGTCCCGGACACATTAACCCTTTGTATGCACAGGACAAGGGAGTATTGCGCCGCGCAGGACACACCGAAGCTAGTATCGACCTTGCACGTTTGGCAGGATTGCGCCCCGCTGCCGCCCTCATTGAGATAATGAACGAGGATGGAACAATGGCACGTATGCCCGAACTTGTGAAGATGTCACAGGAGTATGACATGAAGATAATCTCTATCAGAGATCTTATAAAATATCGTCTCGAAAAAGAGTCGCTTGTGGAGACTGGTGAGGAGGTGGATATGCCCACAAAGTATGGACACTTCAAACTGATACCTTTCTTGCAGAAATCAACAGGACTGGAGCATGTGGCTCTTATAAAAGGAGAGTGGGCCGAGGATGAGCCGATACTCGTGAGAGTGCACTCGTCGTGTATGACAGGAGATATTTTCGCATCGCAGCGTTGCGACTGTGGCGCACAGTTACACAAAGCCATGGAGCTTATCGAGAAAGATGAGAAAGGAGTAATAGTATATCTCAATCAGGAGGGTCGTGGCATAGGACTCATGAATAAAATGAAGGCTTACAAGTTGCAAGAGGAGGGCATGGACACAGTAGATGCCAACCTTTGTCTGGGATTCAAAGCCGACGAGCGCGACTATGGAGTAGGTGCAGAGATTCTGCGCAAAGTGGGTGTGCACAAAATGCGCCTTATCACCAACAACCCTGTAAAACGCATCGGACTCGAAAGCTACGGCCTTGAAATTGTGGAGATTGTGGGATGCGAAATTAAACCCAATGAGTTCAATTCGCGCTATCTGCACACAAAAGCCGAGAGAATGGGACACACCTTGAATTTTGACAACAAATAGTGTACTTACATATAACGAAAAGAAATAATAAGTAAACAATTATAATAATATATACAATGAATAAACTTTCAGACCGTCTAAACAGATTGTCAGCATCGGCAACATTGGCGATGTCACAGAAGAGCCAGGAGCTTAAAGCACAAGGTGTAGATGTTATAAACATGAGTGTCGGAGAGCCCGATTTCAACACTCCCGATGCTATAAAAGAGGCTGCAATAAAAGCAGTTAACGAAAACTATTCACGATATTCACCCGTACCCGGATATCCCGTATTGCGCAATGCCATAGTGGAGAAACTGAAAAAGGAGAACGGACTCGAATATACAGCAGCACAAATTTCGGTGTCAAACGGTGCTAAACAGTCGGTGTGCAACGCAATAATGGCACTTGTAAACCCCGGTGATGAGGTTATCGTTCCCGCACCTTACTGGGTGAGCTACCCCGAAATGGTGAAACTTGCCGACGGTACACCCGTAACCATTTATGCAGGTATAGAGCAGAACTTCAAGATTACTGCAGAACAGCTCGAGGCAGCCATCACTCCCAAGACAAAAATGCTCATTCTGTGCTCGCCCTCGAACCCCACAGGTTCGGTATATAGCAAAGAGGAGCTTGAAAGTCTTGCAAATGTACTCGCAAAATATCCCGAAATTTTTATCGTTGCCGACGAAATTTACGAGCACATCAATTATATAGGCAAACACGAGAGCATTGCCCAGTTCGAGAATGTAAGAGAGAGAGTAATTATTGTGAACGGAGTGTCAAAGGCATATGCAATGACAGGCTGGCGCATTGGATTTATCGCTGCGGCAGAGTGGATTGTAAAAGGCTGTAACAAGCTCCAGGGACAATATACAAGCGGACCCTGCTCGGTGTCACAGATTGCATCGGTAGAGGCTTACATTGGTTCTCAGGAACCCGTAGCAGAGATGCAGAAGGCATTCCAGCGTCGTCGCGACCTCATTGTTAAACTTACAAAGGAGATTCCCGGACTCGAGGTAAATGTACCCGAAGGTGCATTCTATCTATTCCCCAAATGTAGCTCGTTCTACGGAAAAAGCTATAATGGCCAAACAATAAACAACTCTGACGACCTTGCAATGTATCTTTTGACTGAGGCACATGTTGCAACCGTTGGTGGTACATCATTCGGAGCACCCGACTGCTTCAGAATGAGCTACGCTACAAGCGACGAGAATATCATTGAAGCTATCAGACGCATCAAAGAAGCACTTGCAAAACTTGCTTAATAAAGCATAGAGATAAAAAACAGACCCCCTCAGGGAGCACTCGCTAGTGACCTGAGGGGGTCCTTGCATACAAACGATGCAAAAATTAACCTATAAAAATAAAATTGATTTGAAACACACCTATATAACAATTAAGGGGTATAAATTGTTCGCGAAAAATGAACTTTTTTTTGAAAAAAGTTCATTTTTTTGTTAGTATCAAATATAACTTATTTATTTTCAATATTTTATAAAATAATATTTTTTTAATATTTTTGTTGAAAACGTAAACAAAAAGAGAATCTAAAAATATAAACACGATAAAAAAGATGTCAATCCACACAAGATAGTTGATAACTGTTGAAAACAGCGAAAAACAATAGTGAAAAAACAGTAATAACTTATTAGAAAAAAATGTTATTTCTGCTTGGAAAAATAAAATCGCGTTATATACAACTGTACATTTAAAAACTCCAAATTGAAAACCCGATATTTTACATGAAGTTATCAGATGATTCTTAACATGAAAAAAAGCTCAAAAAAGTGATTATTTATAAATAACATCAATTATAAACAATTGGTTGAAAAGTGCGTAATATACATAAATTCAATAATATAAAACACTAACAGAATGTTTATAAACCAATCGTGAATATTAATAACCAAAAAACAAATTTCTGAAGAAAAAACTTATCAATATAATCAACAGGTATTATTATTATTTTTTCCTTTTTATATTTTTAAATAAGAAATTAATAAAATAAAATAGAGTTGAAAAGAGACCTCCTCTGCCTATAAAAAAAATATAGTTAAATTAATAAAATATTACTTTATAGATAAAAAATATTTGTAAATTTATACCCAAATATAAACTAATTTGGAAGTACTATGAATTGTAAATACTTATTGAGTCTTGCAGTGTTCGCGACTTTTGCTTGCGGAAATCTTATGGCCGGCAGCGATACTATTCCTTTGAAGGGTAACGGATATATCACTGCGCCCGATGCCGAGGAGACAATACTTTCGCACAACAGAATGCGTCGTCCGCCAGTAGCACGTGGAGAAAACGAGAGAAAACCATCGGCAACAATCGATGAGCACAATGGAGGTATTTCCGACTGGTGCGACAAAAGCAGTGTTATAAGCACATATTTCAGAGTAGAGAAGGCCGGAAAAATGGAACTAAAGATGGTGGCAAAGGGTAACTCTACCATCACAGTCACCTGTCTTGGCAAAAAGAAGAAGATAAAACTCTCATCTGACGAACCCAAAGTTTACAATATCGGCAAATATAATGTAAAAAAGCCCGGACATATTAAAGTTGATATTCAGGGCAAGAAATGTGACGAAAATGGAACCTTTGGTAATGTCTACGACATTATAGTAGAGGGCGAGTTGGGCGAACTTGCATATATCAGAAAAAACTACCATCCACACTTCGGACGTCGCGGACCTTCGGTACACCTCAACTATCGTTTGCCCAAAGAAAAGACAATAGAGTGGTTCTACAACGAGGTGACAGTTCCCGAGGATTACGACAAGGTGAGCAGTTATTACATGGCATGTGGCTTTGGCGAGGGATATTTCGGATTTCAGAATAACTCTCCCGAACGCCGAAAGGTGCTCTTCTCTGTGTGGAGCCCCTATGTTACCGATAATGCAAAGGAGATTCCCGACTCATTGCGCATTAAACTGCTTAAGAAAGGAGAGACTGTCAGAGTGCAGGATTTTGGCGGAGAAGGTTCGGGCGGACAAAGTTTCATGCCCTATGATTGGAAACCCGGAAACACATATAAGTTTCTTATGCGTGTGCGTCCCGACGGAAAGGGTAGCACTGTGTACACAGCATATTTCTGCGATGCTGCCGATGGTAAATGGCGTCTGATGGCATCGTTCCTGCGTCCTGTAACCGACACATGGTACAGAAATGCTCACTCGTTCCTCGAGAACTATAATCCCACAATGGGGTACAAGACACGTCGTGCGCAATATAACAATCAATGGGCGTGTACCAAAGATGGCGAGTGGATTCCCGTTACCGAGGCTGTGTTCACCCATTGCGATACAGGAAAAACAGGTAAGCGTCTCGACTATACAGGCGGTTGCGACGAGAATGGCTTCTACTTGATGATGGGAGGATTCTTCGACGACTACACAAAAGGATACACACGTTTCGAGCGTAAAAACGGAGTAGGAGAGAAACCTGTAATTGACTTCAAGAGCCTCGAATAATATTGCATATAGCCAAAAGTATAAATAAATTCAATTAAATATGAAAAAAATAATAAGCTCTATTTTTTTACTTATGGTATCGGTAATCTTTGTGCATGCCGAGGAGTTCCCTGTGGATGGTGCGGTGTACCGTCTCACCAATACAGTAAAAAATAATGCGGTGTTGGTAGAGGATTATCTTACCAACAATCTTGATGGTGGTGCCAAGAGTTCTTTGTGTAATGATTTGTGGCGTTTTACAAAAAATGGCGATGGATGGAGTGTGCAGAATGTACTGACCGACCGTTATGTGCAGAATGAGATTGGTTATAATGTTCTTTTCCGTACAGATGTTATTCCAGCACAGTTCTTTGTGTCGCAGAACACAAAGTTTACTCCCAAGTGTTACAACATCCTCAATGGTACCAACAAAAATTATGGTATTCACTGCGCATCGGGCAACAAGATTGTTCCCTGGTATCCTGCAACAAGTAGTTTCGAGGGTACCGAGTGGACATATGAAAGAGTGGATGTTTCAGACGAGGTGATTGCTGCCGCACGTGAAAGATTGGAAGATTTGGTATATGTTTACAACAATCAGGAGCATGTGAGCGAGATTTTCCTTAGCCACTTCACTGACGAGACATGCACAATACTTAAGAGTGAATATCAGGCTATGAGCGACGAGGAGCTTGCAGCATCTATGGATAGTTGTGGTGGAGAACTTATAGCCGTTGCGCTTAAAATAAAAAATAACACATGGGCCGAGCGCGAGAAAGAGTATCGCGTGAGCACATATGCTCCTTACAGTGATCCCGATTATTGGGGAGATAAACTTATTACATTCTCCTATTCATGGCTGAGCAACCCCACCGGTATTTGCGGTACGGGAGGAGATGTACTTTATGTATTTGTTGGCGAGGAACCCAAAAAGGGTTCTACACTCGAGATTGATGCTGTTATCGACAACAATTCAAGAGGTACACGCACCACTCTTAAGAAGGGTATGAATATTATTCCCGTAGTAGGTAAAGATCCCACTTATTTCATCATATACACAGCCGATACAAAAAGAGATTATGTTCTTTCCGACTTCGACTCCATTCCCATCCACATCGAAGGTGGTTATGTGAACGGTTATTGGGATAAGCAGCGTCACACCGATGCCGATTGGGTGGACCTTACCCGCAACCATGCGAAACATAAATATATGTTTGTGAAGGGTGATAACATAATGTACTTCATGAACCGTGAGTTGATGATTTCGAGCAATATATGTCCCAACACAATCAGCGATGCTATCGGCTGGTGGGACAATATGGTAATGTGGCAGCAAGAGATTATGGGTCTAGAGGATGTGCGTCCTTCACGTTTCAATAACCGTCTTTGTGCAATTTCTTATGCAGGTGACGGTCTGATGTCTGCCACCAACCACGTTACAAGTTATGTAGAGACATGTCTTTTCGAGGTTCTTCCGTTTAACAAGGTTATGGAAAAATCTGGTTTCTGTTGGGGTCCTTCACACGAGGTGGGACACGTGCATCAGAAAGCTATCAATATGATTGGTTGTACCGAGGCAAGTAACAATCTCTTCTCAAATATCAGTATCTACAAATTGGGTAAGTTTGTCACTTCTGGTGATGCGGTGATAACCAATATGGCAAAGTATTATGGAGAAAAAACCCCATGGACACTCCAGGATATCGGTGCCAAGATGCGTATGTACTTCCAGCTCTATCTCTACTACCATGTAGCCGGAAACGACACACTCTTCTATCCCAAACTCTACAAGTTGCTGCGCGAGGATCCCATGAAAAAGACAGCCGGAAGCAGCAGTATCAACTATGGTCGAAACGACCTTCTGCACTTTGCCAAGAAGTGTTGCGAGGCAGCAGGTGAGGACTTGACAAACTTCTTCGAGGCATGGGGATTCTTCCAGATAATGTCTAAAGATATGATAGGTGACTATGGCGACTACTATATATCTTCGACAAAAACCATGATAACCGACGCCAAGAAGACTATGGCAAAATATCCCAAGAAGGCAGCTGCGATAGAGTTTATCGAGGACCGTGCGGCACCTTCGTTGCGTACCGACGGTGGCGAGGGATATAAGCTCGATTATGTTGCAGGTAAGTATGCCGAGATGGGTCAGTACACAGCCTATTATCCCGATTCTCTCAATGTTACTGCAAGCGGATACATATATACAAAGTCGGGAAATAAACTCACCTTCTCCGAGGGTAAGAATGCAGTTGGTTTCAAGATTTACGACAGCGACAGCACACTTCTCACCTTCACAAACTTCCATCAGATAGAGCTTTCCGATGAAATTGCATCAAAAGATATTATAATTGTGGCAGTATCTGCAAACGGAACCGAGGTTACCGTAAATGACAAGAAGAATGGTACTGAAGAGCAGCAGTTAGAGGCTTTGAACGAAGCACTTGCTGCGGCAGAGGTTATCCTTTCTCATAAAGACAATGGCAACAAATATGTTGGTTATTTCTATGAGAGTGTCATCGATGAGTTTACACCTATGGTAGACAGCATCAAGGCTATTATCGAGAATAAAGACCAGAGTGTACACACATACGGTCAGTGGGCTGATATACTTGACAAGAAGGTTACCTATCTGCTTGCCGACAAAAATAGTCGTGTGCAGATACAGTCGGGTAACAGCTATCAGCTAACCAATGTGAACTACTCTAAAATGTCAATGTATTGCGAGTCGAATAGAATTACTTGTAAATCGGGTAATACAACTCCCAAAGCTCGTCGTTTCACATTCCTTACCACAGGAAAAGAGAATGAGTTCTACATTTCAAATAACAGTCGTTACATCGATTATATAGCACGAAGCAGACAAGCTACCACCAACACAACCAAAAAGGCCGATGCTTTGAAGTTTACAGTCGGTGAACATGGATTTGCTCAATTCTATGTATACAAGACAGGAGATACAGGCCTTGGTTTGCATTGCGACTCATACAACAATGTTGTAGGTTGGAACCACACCGATGATCCATCTTTGTGGACTTTACAGTGTGTAGACCTCAAAAAAGAGAAGGCCGACGAGAAATCTCTCCAAGCTCTTGTCAGCGAGGCTGTATCTATCTACGACCTTATTGTCGATACAACAAACACCGAGAGTATCACACTGTACGACTGGGTAATTGTTTCAAGCGAGACTCTCTTGACAGATATCCAGACAATGATGGCGAAGGTAGCTCTCTCTGAAAGTGCTATTAACAGTAAATATTACGAGAAATACCCTGCACTCATCGATGAACTTACATCTTTAATTGCTTCGGTGACAGCCGGTTACTCTGTACCCACAGGTATCAACGGTGTAATCATCGACGATCAGAATACAGTCATTTACGATTCACGTGGTCGCAAGGTGAATGTAATAACCTCCCCGGGTGTGTATATTGTGAATGGTAAGAAAATGTATATAAACAGCATTACTAAATAATTATGAGAAAATATTTTTATACTGTCGTTTTGATGTTTGCAACAGTGTTTACGTTGCAGGCTCAAACCTTTCCCGAGGAAGGTGCAACTTATCGTATAATAAATACTATAAGAGATAATGCTGTATTAACAGAGAACTATTTCACAAACGAGCTTAACGGTAGTGCAGAAAGTTCATTGTGCAACGATTTATGGCGTTTTATTAAAAGTGGCGAGGGTTGGAACCTTCAGAATGTACTTACCGAGCGTTATGTGCAGATAGAGAGCAGTAACAGCAAACTTTATCGCACAGGTGAGAATCCCGCTGTGTTCTATGTTGTAAGAAACAACTCTTTCACTAAAGAGTGCTACAACATTGTAAACGAAAAGGGTGGTCGTTGGGGTATTCATTGCGAGAGTGACAATGACATAGTACCCTGGTACTCATCTACTGAAAATTGGGATGGCTCGGAGTGGACATACAAGAGAGTTGATATTTCTGACGAAAAGATTGCCGAAGCACGTAAGAAGGTCGAGGATTTACGTTACATGTACAACAATCAGAAACGTGTGAGCGAAATTTTCCTTAGCCACTTTACCGACGAGTCGTGTACTGTTCTCAAGAGCGAGTATCAGACAATGAGCGACGATGAGCTTGCAGCATCTATGGATAGTTGTGGTTCCGAGCTTACATCTATTGCTCTCAAGATTAAGAACGACACATGGGCCGAGCGCGAGAAAGAGTTCCGCGTGAGCACTTATGGTCCTTTCAGTAATCCCGACCATTGGGGAGAGATTGTAAAAACAAAATATTATTCATGGCTGAACAACCCAACAGGTATTTGTGCCACAACCGATGACATGCTCTATGTGTTTGTAGGCAAAGAGCCTAAAAGCGGTTCTACTCTCGAAATTGATGCTATTGTAAACAATAGTTCAAAGGGTAAACGTACCACTCTTAAGAAGGGTATGAATATGATTCCCGTAACAGGTAAAAATCTCACATATTTCATCATTTATACAGCCGATACGCGTAAAGATAAAGTTCTTGCCGACTTCGACTCCATTCCCATCCACATCGAAGGTGGTTATGTGAATGGTTATTGGGATAAGCAGCGTCACACCGATGCCGATTGGGTGGACCTTACCCGCAACCATGCGAAACATAAATATATGTTCGTGAAGGGTGATAACATGATGTACTTCATGAACCGTGAGGTTATGATTTCGGACAATGTGTGCCCCAATACCATCACCGATGCTATCGGCTGGTGGGACAATATGGTAAAATGGCAGCAAGGGATTATGGGACTCGAGGAGTATCGCCCTTCGCGTTACAACAACCGTCTTTGTGCAGTTTCTTTTGATGGCGACGGTTTGATGTCGGCTACCAACCACGTTACAAATTATGTCGAGGGCTGCTTGCACGACGTGCTTCCCTTTGAGGATATTTTGGAGGAGAGTGGTCACTGTTGGGGTCCCTCTCACGAGGTGGGACACGTGCATCAGGATCTTATAAACATGATTGCATGTGCCGAGGCGAGTAACAACCTCTTCTCTAATATCAGCGTCTTTAATATTGGTAAGTTTGTTACCTGGGGCGACGGTATAGATATGATGGCCGAGTATTACGAAGAAGATGTTCCGTGGACTTTGCAGGGTATCGGTCTTAAAATGCGTATGTATTTTCAGCTCTACCTCTACTATCATGTTTGCGGACACGATACTCAGTTCTATCCCAAATTGTTCAAGCTGTTGCGTGCCAACCCCATGAAAAAGACATCGGGTGGTGCACTCAACTATGGTCGATACGACCTTCTCTACTTTGCCGAAAAGTGTGCCGAGGCAGCAGGTGAGGACTTGACAAACTTCTTCGAGGCGTGGGGATTCTTCAAGCCTATGAACAGAGCTGCGGCAAGTGATTATGGCGACTATCTGGTAACCTCTTCACAAAGCATGATAAACAATACCAAGGCGGTGATGGCTAAATATCCCAAGGCAGCTGCGATAGAGTTTATCGAGGACCGTGCGGCACCCTCATTGCGTACCGACGGTGGCGAGGGCTACAAACAGGAGTATGTTGATGGTAAGTTTGGTAATATTGGTCAGTATTCAGCTTTCATGTCCGACTCAATAGATGTTGTTGCAAGCAACTACATTTACTCAAAGACAGGTAATAAGATTACAATTTCCGACGGTACAGGTGCGGTAGGTTTCAAGGTGTACGACAGTGACAGTACACTTCTCACCTTCTCCAATTTCTACTCTTTCACACTTTCCGAGAGTATTGCCGACAAAGATATCATTATTGTTGCGGTGTCGGCTAATGGTACAGAAGTTACTGTAAACGACAAGAAGAATGGTACTGAGGCTCAGCAGCTCGAGGCTTTGAAAGAGGTTATTGCCGAGGCTGACTTCCTTATCTCATGTTGCGATGATAACAACAAGAAAGTAGGTTACTTCTATAAAAGTATCATCGACGAGTTTACTCCTTTTGTAGACAGCATCAGGACTGTCGCCGAGAATAAGGATCTCAGTTTGCACACTTATGGCGAGTGGGCCGTAATTCTCACAGATAAGATTAATGAAATTCGTGCCGACAAGAGCAACCGTGTGCAGTTGCACGCGGGCAACAGCTACCAGCTTTTCAATGTGAACTATCCTAATCACTCCATGTATTATTTATCAGATGGTCTCACATGTAAAACTGGTACTTCGGGTTCAAAATATCGTACTTTCACATTTGTTGCCGCTGAAAAAGAAAATGAATATTGTATTTCAACTAATGGAAACTACATAAGTTATATAGGCCGAAGTTCACAGGCTAAGGCAGCCACCACTAAAAAAGCCGATGCTTTGAGATTTACCGTTGGCGAGTATGGTACTGCTAAATACTACATCTATAAGACAGGTGACACCGACTTGGGATTACATTGTGACCAGAAATATAAAGTGGTAGGCTGGAATCACACCGAAGACCCCTCGTTATGGACTCTCCAGTGTGTGAACCAGAAGAAAGAGAAGGCCGACGAGAAATCTCTCAATGCTCTCATCAGTGAGGCTGTATCTATTCACGACTTTATTGTCGATAGTACAAAAACCGATGCTACAACAGTGTACGATTGGGTGGTTGTATCAAGCCAGACTCTCACAGCCGACATAGATGCGATGATGGCGAAGGTTGCAACTTCTCAGAATGTTATCGAGAAAAAGTATTACGAGAAGTGTCCTGCACTCATCGACGAGCTCACAGCATTGATTGCAACCGTTAAGGGTGGTTATTCTGTTATCACAGGTATCAACGGCGTTAATGCAGACGAGCAGAATGCTGTTATTTACGATTCACGAGGTCGCAAGGTGAAGAGAGTTACCTTACCCGGCATTTACATTGTGAATGGCAAGAAAATGTATATAAAGTAAATAAATTCATATAATCTGCCACACAAAAATAGTAGTGTGGCAGATTATATCACTATTTCTATACTGATGAAAGAGAGAGTATGTAAAATATTTGTTTTTTTTTCTTTTGTTTTACTGTGTCATGTTTGCGGTACCAAACTTGCATCTAACAGCTATGCAGATACTCTCCCTGTAATCATAGAAAAGGATTGTTTTTTCTCTTCGTGCAATATTCCTGAATGTTCGGCGGGAAATATATCGAACATTATAACTGTCCCGGCACAATCTTTAGAACGCAATAATTCGCATAATAATTTACTGCGTTTAATGGGATATTCCAGAATATTGCAGAGCGGAGCACTATGTATAAATAGAAGTCTTGCAGCTAATTCTAAATTCAAACTCTATAATCTTTCTTCGCCATTCTATTGTACCCCTGCAAACAGATATTATGTGTTTGCGTTACGACATCTGATTATTTAGCATAATTGTTTTATTCCTCTTTTATACTGTTTTATATAGATAAAGCAGTGTTTTTTTATGTCTAATAACTTTTAAATAAAATAATTATGAGTACAAATAAATATCAGTTTTCGTTAATAGAAATAGAGAGTGAACAAATTAAAAAAGTAATAGATGTCAGTAGTCTGATACTTGCACTTGTGTTGTTATGCACATCTGCGGTTATGATAGTAGCATCGTCTATGCTGAAGTTAGAATCGGACATTGCCACAATGTCTCTTTTTTCAGTTGGTGCCATTGTGGCGATATTTTCCATCTATCAATTGTTTAATAAGGTAAAGAGGGTAGTATATACACCCACAACAAGCCCTATAAAACACTATTTTTGCTGCATAGAACCTTCGCAGCTTGTGCAGGTCGAAAAGTGGGCTGAGAGCGGTTTTAAGTACTCATGTGGCAATTTTCAAAAAAGAGACAACAGTAATGTGAGAATTGATGCTTGTATTTCGTCTGATGAGAAGTTCGCTGCTGTACAGTTGTCGGTTTACGATAATTTCCTTTACGTCTCGCACCATGGTGTTACCTATCTCTTCAACGACGATGTAAAGTATGTGTCTGCAATGTTTAAAGAGTAAATATTATAAAAGTGCAAATAATCATAATTGAATATTTGCACTTTTTATTTATCTTCGCGTCAGAGATTATTTAAATTTGTTTTCTATGAAATTTATAAGAGTAATTATAGCGAGTGTTGTTTTTGCTACAATGGCAACAGCATGTTGCAACAGCAATGCTGATGTGGAAAAGTGTGATAAGAACTGTGTTATCGAGAATATAATGGCTCGTCGCAGCATACGCAACTATAAACCCGAGACTGTGGATAGAGAGACAATGAAAAAAATCCTCGAGTGTGGCATAAATGCTCCCAACGGACAGAATAAACAGTCGTGGGAAGTGCGTGTGGTCGATAATCCTGCCATTATGGAGGAGATTAAGGCTATTATGGCTGCTGCCTATCCCGATGACGAGGCTAAAAGAGTGACAGGTTGTTTTCGCGGTGCCCCTGTGATGACATTCATCGCTCGCGACCTCTCTTACGATTTTTCGGCTTACGATTGCGGACTTCTTGCCGAGAATATGATGCTTTCGGCAACATCGCTCGGAGTAGGTTCCATTTGCTTGGGCAGCCCTGTGCGTTTCATCAACGACAACCCTGCATGTGCCCCCATTTTGGAGAAGTTGGGATTCAGTGAGGGTTACAAACTTGCTTTGTGCGTGGGGTTCGGTTATGCCAATGAGTCACCCGATGCCAAGCCCCGCGATTGGGGAAAAGTGAAGTTTGTAGATTGATAAATTTATAAACATTAAAAATGGTGCCTCACTTTATAAAATGAGGCACCATTTTTAATTATTCTTTATTATAGTCTTGTTAGTTTGCCATCTTTGGCTGTTATACGGTAACTGTTGCCTTTTTTTGTGTTAAATGATAGTGTGCTTGTTCCGTATCTTAAATTGCAATGTGAGCCGTTTTTAGAGGTTATTACAGCCTCTTTCAATTTTCCCTCGCTCCATATTATTTCTACGTCGAAACCTCCTTTGGCACAAATTCCCGCAATGCGGCCTTCGTTCCATGCGTCGGGTAGGGCGGGCAGCAGGTGTATGAAGCCCATGTGGCTCTGCATTAGCATCTCTGTGATTCCTGCCGTTCCTCCGAAATTACCATCTATCTGGAAGGGTGCGTGTGTGTCCCATAGATTGTCGAGTGTGCCGTTCTTCAACAGATTGCCAAATAGGGTATAGGCGTGGTTTCCGTCGTGCAGACGTGCCCATTGGTTCAGTTTCCAACCCATGCTCCATCCTGTGGCTCCGTCGCCTCGGTGCTCAAGCACCACTCGGGATGCTTCGGCAAGGTCGGGTGTGGTTACTGGCGACACTGTGTGTCCCGGGTGCAGGCCGAATAGGTGGTTCACATGGCGATGTTGGTCTTTTGGGTTGTCGATATCCTTGCTCCATTCCATCAACTGTCCGTAGCGACCAATTTTATAGGGTGCAAGGTTGGCAAGCACTTTGTTCCACTCTTTGCGCAGTTTGGCATCCACTCCCAGCACTTTGCTTGCTTCTATGGCGTCGATGAGTATCTCGCGTATTACAGCGTGTACAAACGTTGCCCCTTGGTCTACGGGGCCATGTTCGGGCGATGTTGAGGGTGCGGCTGTGTAGCTGCCGTCGTCGCGTTTCCACAGATAGTCTGTTGCAAACATCGCACTGCTCTTTATTATCTCATATCCTGTCTCTTTGAGGAATTTTTTGTCGCGTGTGTAGTCGTAATACTCCCACACGTGTGTTGCAAGCCAGGGGCCTGCCATGGGGTTGAAGTTCCACGACATCTCCTGACTGCTCAGCGGTGCTGTAAATCCGAAAATATTTCCCGATATTCCCGCCGTCCAGCCTCGTGCACCATAGTAGGCTTTGGCTGTCACGGTGCCTGGTTTTATGAGTGTCTTTATAAAGTCCACCATCGGAAGCATACACTCTGTGAGGTTGGTGGCGCATGCAGGCCAATAGTTCATCTGTATGTTGATGTTGTTGTGGTAGTCTACGTGCCAGGGGCCATCGACATTGTTGTGCCACAATCCTTGCAAATTGGCGGGCATGTTTCCCGCACGCGAGCTTGCTATAAGCAGGTATCGGCCGAACTGAAAATATATCTGTTCCAGCCCATAGTCGGATTTTCCTTGACGGTAGCGTGCAAGACGTTGTGGAGTGGGGAGGTCGTTCACTCCCGGATATTCGAGAGTCATTGGGGCGTTGGGGTTCAGTTGCAATTGCACACGACCGAAGAGTGCCGAGTAGTCGGCATAGTGCTCCTCGAACAGTTTTTTGAAGCCCTTTTCCTTTGCTGCTTTCATCCACGCGGCGGTAGTCTCGTCGGGGTTTATACCTACATATGCTTGTGCGTCGTCAAAGTCGGGTGCAAAGTTCATCTTGTAGTCGGTGTCTGCCGTTACGTAGAATATCACTTCGTCGGCTCCCGATATATATATTTTTCCATCCTTGACAGTGGTTGTTCCACCCTTGCACTCACTCTCGATGCGTACGGTATATTTCATGCCATTGTTGTCGAGGGTGGCACGGTATGTGAGTCCGCTGTTGCCGGTAGCCTCCATAGTGCCTTCGCTCACAGGGTTGGGTGCGTAGCTGAATATCAAATTTTGCTTGCCGGGTTTGTCGGCACTATATTGTATCACCATCATGTTTGCGGGGTGCGAGACAAAGTATTTGCGGGTGAAATTTATATTGTCTTTCTCGTACTGCACGACAGCTACTGCCGAGTCGAGAGAGAGGGCGCGTTTGTAGTCGCCCATTCCCACAAGGCTGTGTCCCGTCTCTATGTAGAACTCGCCCATTGTGGTGAAGTTTCCGAAACGGAAAGGCTTTTCGTCGTTGTACTCATACGATGCTTTTCCATTGAAATTCTCGCGGGTGAGCTTTGCTGCCTTTGCATCGTCGCCATCCTTGAATGCCTGACGGATATCTTTAAGTAGATGTGCCGAATTTTTGTTTACATCCCAATAATATTTTGCACCTTTCGAGGTGTTGGGTCCGCCGCGCCACAATGTCTTTTCGTTGAAGGTTATTCTCTCGGCCTCCACCGAACCAAGAATATTTGCGCCGATGTTGCCGTTGCCAATAGGGAGTGATTGCGACTCCCACTCCCTGTCTCGGTTGTAGTTTTCATATCCGGCTGTCTCGGGTTTTCCTTTGTCGCGCCACAGGTCGGGGCGACCACCGTACCACAAGGCTTGTCCTTTGAGGCTCGTTGGTTGGTCGAACCAAACGGACAGGCCATGCGTGTAGTCGCTTTGTGCATGCGTGGCGATGCTTACAAGAAGCACAGCTATTATTACTCTTATTTTATTCATATTGCGTTGTTTACAGCTTTACTTTTATAGTCTTGTTCTTTGTGCGTACAATGTATAATCCATTGTCGAGAACAATAGGTTCACCCGCATAATTGTTGATTTCCTTCACAAGTGTTCCGGCGATAGAGTAAACAGATACACTGTTGTTGTCTGCACCTGTTACAACGATGCTGTTACCATAAACTTTAATGGTTACATCAGTGTCGGCTACCGAAACAATGTCAGTTGTGATATTTATATCGAATTGTGTCTCCTTCATTCGTTTTTCCAAATTCAAGACATCAACAGCAAGAATATCTTTGATTTGTGCCTTATAAGGCTCTTCGGTTGTATATTGACTGTTGTTCAGTTCTATATTGAAAATAGGATTGTCACATACAAGCGAGGTTCCGTTTTTATTGTATGCTACAATGCGGTAATGCTCGTTTGTGATTTGTGCATAAACAACTGTGTCTCCCTGAGCATTGTTTTGTGCAGTAATTTTTTCAACTGATATATCTGTCGGTATTATAATATCTGCCTGAATTGCCTTTATTTCTTCTTGTGTGTTGTTCTGTATATACACAGGAATAGTAGTGGTGTTTTCCGCACTGCTTGCATCGTCAGTCATAAGTACTGCTTTTGAAACAGGGGTGTTGTAGTGGTACAGTGATGGAACAGGCTCGCCGTATGCAAGCTGTTTCACTGTATTGTTCAAGTCTTTCACGTCTATATTTCCGTTGTTGTCGCTATCGGCCTTTTTCATATTGAACCCTTCATTCTCGGTTTTACCATTAAGGTAATCGACGAGCAACGCAACGTCGCGTATTGTCAGCATGTCGTTGCAGTCGATGTCGCCAAGCAGTGTGTGGATTAAGTCTGTAATGTCAAACTTTGTGAGGAGCGAAGCTATGTAGTCGTGGCGATTTTGCATCCAATTCTGCATTTGTTCAATCTTAAATCCATATTCGTCTCCATCGCCCCATAAGTAATAGTTGTTTTCGAACGAGGGTTCTACAAAAGTGTAATAATCGTTTATAAACTCTTTGACCTCTTCGATGTGTTTCGCCTTGATAAACTCTTTCCACACTTTGTAGTAGTGTGTCAGGAACTCATCGTTGGCCATCAATACTTGGAAGAAGTTTTTACCGTTTCCACTCATTGAAAGAAGTTTTAACTTGTAGTCGATGTCGAAGTAGCTGTGGGTGTTCTCGTAGCCGAAAGCCCAGTCGAAATCCCACAATGGTCCGAATTTTATTTTCGATTCAGGTGAGTACATGTCGGCTTTCCACAGGTATGTACTTTTAGGGTGGCAAAGCTCTTTGTTGAGTATTAATTCGTTTACCAAAATAAAACGTGCGGCAACGTCAAGGTCGAGATATTTGCCAAGTTCGCCGGTATTGTAATAGAGGGCATCTTCAAATTTTGCAAAATCTTCTTGAATTGAATTGAATTTTGCCTCTCTCTCTTCTTCGTTGTAGTCGTTAAGGTCGGGGTCCTTGATGTTTACAGGGAGATTGTACTTATCCGATCTGAACCTGTAATCTTCGTCGAAGTAATCATCGAGTTCGAGTATGTATCCAAGGTCTTCTTCCTCGTCTACGCTGTTGTTGCTGAGTCCTATGTGCTCGGTAAACATGTAGTTTCCCTTGTATTCTCCATTGATATAAAGCTCTACGGGGATAATGTGGTTGGTGTAGGGCACTTCGATAAGCTGTCCAACCTTCATGGCTATGGCATTTGCCATGAGTGCTCCTCTCTGTGCATTGGCAAGCAACACCCAGCTTTTGCCTTTTGTCAGGCCGAAAGGTTTCACTTTAGAGTCAAACTTAAGTCTGTATGGTTTTTTGGGGTAGCTCCATGTAGAGTTTCCGCGACCTTTAATCATTACAGAGTCGGCAAAGTCGTCGTACATTCCGTTTCCCGAAATACTTATTTTTGCATCAAGATATGTCTCTTTGGTGATACTCGATGCAGAGTGTATCATGTCTATGTCTATGCGGAGAACCTCACTATAGTCTGCAAGCCAATCGGGTACAACTGTGTATATACGGCCAAAGGGCACTTTTACATCTTGGTTTGCACCTTGTACTGTTGCATTCATTATGACGTTATAGCCGGGGTAGGTTACTGTATATTTCACATCCTCGGCAAAGCGGTTACGTGTTTTTTTGCTTGTTTGCAGCTGGTTGCCTATATATGCAATAGCTCGTTCTTCGCTCAGTTGGAAACTTGCTGTCAGGCTCTTGCCTATCGAATTAAAGCTCACCTCTATCTTCTCGTTCGAGCAGTCAGCAACGACGTCAACATTCAGATTGGCATTGTATTTATTATTGAATTTGTATGACGTCATATAGGGCAACTGCGGTATTTCGTTGCTTATGTCTTTGTATTCGCTTTTGTGATACTTTATTGTGTTGCCCGAAGTCAATGGTACATATAATGTATCGCCCTCTTGGTATTGCTCTTTTGCAAGTGTGTTTGAGGGGTATGCGTCAATTCCGCCGTCGGCAAGAGATATGAATATGCAAGGCTCACTAAACACATCGATGGTGTTGTAGATGATATTAACGTCATCATCGTCATCATCGTCGCCTATCGGGTCGTCAATATTAATCATATCTTCTGTAAACTCGCATCCTTTCGGGGTGATTCCGCACAATGTGGGGCTGAACTCAAATTCGCTCTTGTTTGGTCTTCCGTACCACTCCAAAGAGAATTCCTTTATGGGGCTCTCAAATGTCAGCTCTATGTAGTGGTATTCGTCGGGTGCGCCATTACCATAATTTGAGTGGAAATAGTTGTTCAGCACTCCGTCGTTCAATGCCGGCAGTCCATCACCATCTCTGCCGTTGAACTCGTTATAGTCGCAGTTTGATGTTACTGTATATGCTATGGGGTTACCATCGGCATCGAGCACTCTGAATTCTCCGAGTACAAAGAAGCAAAAACCATTCGCTCTATTGTCAGGTTGATTGGTCTCTACGACAGTGAAACGTAATCCTTTGGTATTGGTGTTAAGGTTGTATAGTTTTGTTTTCACGTAATTCTGCATTACCATCACTCCGTTTTCTTCGGTATTTAAAATTTTACCGCCATTGGGTGCAGATATTGTGTAGTTCCACGGTTCTATCATATCTTCTGTAAACTCGCATCCTTTCGGGGTGATTCCGCACAATGTGGGGCTGAAATCAAAATCGCTGTTATTTGGTCTTCCGTACCACTCCAAAGAGAATTTGCTTATCGGCTTTTCGAATGTAAGCTCTATGTAGTGGTATTCTTCGGGTGCACCATTGCTATAATTCGAGTGGAAATAATTGTTTAGTATTCCGTCGTTCAATGCCGGCAGTCCGTCACCATCTCTGCCGTTGAATTCATTATAGTCGGCATTTGAAGTAACTGTATATGCAACAGGGTTTCCATCTGCATCGAGTACTCTGAATTCGCCGAGTACAAAATAACAGTAGCCATTTCTTGTACTGCCTTTATTGGTTTCAACGACAGTGAAACGCAATCCCTGGGTTTCGGTGTTAAGGTTGTATAGTTTTGTTTTTACGTAATTCTGCATTACCATCACTCCGTTTTCTTCGGTATTTAAAATTTTACCGCCGTCGGGTGCGAATATTGTGTAATACCAATCTGTGCCTGAGAACTCAGAAGCTTGTGCGGTTGCTCCTAATATGCTCAATGTAACTGTCAGAATAGATAAAAATATACGTTTCATATATAAGAACTGAATTTTATTGATGATAATCAGAATTTAGCAAGCATACCCTTACCTTTGTCGAGGAATGGCAAAGATAAGGGTATGTTTTTATTTAAAATCTTTACTCTACGTTCTTTACAATCACCTTTTTCTTGTTAATGATGTAGATACCGGGTGCTGTTATTTTTTCAATTTTTCTACCTGTGAGGTCGTATATATCCTGTTCCTCGCCAGCCGCCTCAATATCTTCGATACCTGTGGTCTCGTCGTAGTAGAGTACTATGGCGCTTGCCGAGTTTGTACTTGCGGGCAGTGCCTTGATGTTTATTGCAAATGGCAACAATGTTCCGGCCTGTGTGGTCTTTGTGTATTTGTTGCTTCCCTGCACATAGGTACCAATCTTGTAGCTTGTTCCTACATAGGATGCAAGCAGATAGTCTGTT
>JAZRFE010000027.1:0-1897 GCA_045661205.1 Bacteroidaceae bacterium
GGTAGGGAACGAACTTACACCCATCGACTTATCCAAAGTCTTTGCATCGTTGAGGTATGCAGGGTCTGCTGCACCGTAGAGGTGTGCTGCTGCAAGGACATATTTGCTGCTGTAATATTCGTTTTGAGCTACGGTGTAGAGTGCGTTCATCATCTCAGGGCAGAAGCCACACGAAGTACCGGTGAACTGAGTGAGCAATACTCGACGCACGAAGTTTGTCTTTGTTGGGTTGTTATCCACAGGAACAGCAGGTGCCGAAGGTGGGGTAGCCACGATGTTTAATAAGATGTCGGCTCTTGTTACCTCGGTGCCATAGCTTGCCCAGAAGCGGAAGCTGCAAGGCTCAGCCGTAGAGGAGAAGGTGTTGCCATCGAGCTCCTCATCCTCGCCCTTGAAGATTGTGCTATCGGCGGTAACATCCTTGCCATTGTAGGTTACGGTAAATGTAGCAACACCATTCTCGTCAGCTCCGCCATTGTTGTAGATGAAGAGCTTATCCACCGAGAGTACAAGACCTTGGTCTGCGTAACCCATCTGTACTACGCGTAATTCTGCGGATAGATTGTAGTCGTCAGTTGAGATGAAGATTGAGCCTTCTCGTGGTTGATTACTCTCATTCTCAGATACAGAAAACACGAGAATACCTTCACCTGAATCGCCGTTGTCTTGCAGAAGAGATATCCAACTTTCAGATGTTTGAGCCTGCCAAGCGTATGGGGCATTTACATTCACGCTATTTGTGGTAGCCTTTGATGTTATCTCAATGCTGGTTTGAGATAGCTCTATCTCTCCAACTTCGGGACTACTTGGTCCTTCGACATCGCAATTAACCACAAGAAATGGTAAAAGGAATAACAATAGTAATCTGAAAAATCTCTTCATAAAGCAAAATGGGGTTAAAAATGTGTTTGTAATCTATCACAAAGGTATGAAAACTTTGCGTAAAAGCAAGTAAAATCTTAAATATAAAGAAATGCTAATATTTTGAAATGCCCCCAAAAGTTTTTTATCCAAACTTCTGGGGGCAGTACAAAATGTGGACACGCTCCTACTTGTGAGAATTGTCTTTGCACTATCTTTTAATCGTCTATGGCGATAAACTTACCATTCGAGTCGAACTTCAAGTCGAGGTCGTTGGCGAGTTCCACCTCGTAGCCATAACGCTTGCGCTCAATCTTTACGATTGGCGACTGAGGGAAGTGCTGCGACACATACTTCTCGATTGTTGCAGGCACAATACCCGATGGAAGTGCTTTGTCGTAGCTCTTTACGCTCTCCCACTCGCCTTTCGAGTCGAACTCAACCTTTGTTCCGTTGTCGAGGCGTACCGAATAGTCGTTGTCGGTAATGTCGCGGTCGTGCAATGCGGTGATAACCTTGCAGTTAGGATAGTGCGCACCGAGCCACTCCTGCGCAACCTTTGGTAGTTGTTGTGCTGTGATAGGGATGTTGTCGGCAGTTGCTTGAACAATTGTAAGTGAGGCAACTGCTAATGCCGAAAATAGAATCTTTTTCATACGCTCTAATTTTTTTACAATATACTTATTTCACCTATATAACGCAAAAAAAATATAATTATTGTGTTGCCGATGAAAAAAATACAAGATACATACCATCCCCCCCCCGTAACTGCGTAAATTGACAATTAAAGATTTTTTTAGGACTGCGGCGCAATTATTTTAATTTCCTCTCCGCGCATCCCAGTAAACCTCAGTTAAACCTTTGCCGTGATTCCTTTCAGAGTTCCGACGACACCCCATAAAAAAAGGGACTCGCACATCTCTGCGCAAGCCCCTTCCTATTAACCATTACTTAAAACATCAATGAAAAGATGTTTACCATCCAGCTTCTTCTTTCTCGCTACCAAATCCCGGCAACTCGTAATCGCCATTACCTC
>JAZRFE010000028.1:0-49811 GCA_045661205.1 Bacteroidaceae bacterium
TTTCTTTGTCTCGACTACATAACCCTCGGGGGCGCATAGTTCCACGTACAGCACCTTACTCTGCGGAGCAGCAGCTACGTTCGTGCCGTTGCCACCCACACAGTAGGCCTTGAACCACATTGTCTCGCCAAGATAGTAACCACTGTTGTCAAAATGCAGATACACGCGTTCCTGTGGCAATGCTCGGCTGGCGATTATACTTTTCAGGACAAGGGTGTCGAGGCTCTTTTCGTCGGCGCGGGCGACGAGGGCAACTGCAAGCAGTAATATCGATAGGAGCGTTTTTCGTAGCATAGTTTTTTTATTATTAGACGCAACAATTATATATTTGTTGCACTCTTATATGTTAATAATTCTAAAATATATTTTATACATTCAACCATATAAGAGAAATCACCTTTTTATATTACGTTCCTACAAAAATCGTGCCAGAATTTTATTTCTTTGATAATAAATAATATTCGCAAAAAGAGAGGTGTCCGTTTTCGGACAGTGTGTCCGCTTTTGTGTACAATTTGAAAAATCACCTGCGGCTCACCTACCGACTGCCCCACCCTCGGCTCAGCAAAAAATAGAAACAAAAAAAAATCTTCAACTTAAAGTTGAAGATTTTTTAGCGGAAAGGGAGGGATTCGAACCCCCGGTACCTCTCAGTACGTCGGTTTTCAAGACCGGTGCAATCGACCACTCTGCCACCTTTCCAATATTTCTTTTGTCATCTGCAAGGCGCCCCTTGATTTTGTCGATGCAAAGGTATAGCTTTTTCTTGATACCTCCAAATAAAAACGAAACTTTTTTCAAAAAAAATATTATTTTCTCAAAGTAAAGACAAATTCAAGACCTCCACCACTGCTTCCACGCGCCGAAATTGTACCTCCGTGAAAGATTACAGCATTCTTAACTATCGCCAATCCCAAACCTGTACCGCCCAATTTGCGACTGCGTCCCTTGTCCACACGATAGAATCTCTCGAAGAGACGGTTGAGGTGTTCCGGCGAAACACCCACGCCATTGTCAGAAAAACTGAAATAGTAAAATTCCGAATCTGTACGATAGTTACGCAAACGTATCTCACAGCCTTCACCCGCATACGAGATTGCATTGTCAAAAAGATTGCGGAATATTGAATATAGCATAGAAGAGTTGCCCGAAAGCAACAGTACGTCGGGCAGTTCATTGACAACTTTTATATCCAGCTCTACTATCTTGTTGTTTATCTCTTGCAGCAGATTACGTACAACAAGCGAGAGATTCACCGGCTCTTTCTCGACATATTGCGAATTTTCGCTTGTTACCATCAACTGCGACATATCCTTGACAAGATTGTTCAGGCGGGTGCTCTGCGAATAGCAACGTTGCAGAAAATGTTTCATCTGCTCGTCGGACATTCTCTCGGGATAGTTTGAAAGAACTGTCTCTAAATAGCCTTGAATACTGCAAACAGGAGTCTTGAACTCGTGCGCCACATTTTGAGTCAGTTGCTGTTTCATCTGCGACTGCGCTTCGAGACGTGTAATATCGTTTATGGAAATCTCGAAACTGCCGTCGCGGAAACGTACGCAACGTACAGAGAAGGTGCGGCCATCCTTTTCGATCTTATCCGAAAAGCATTTTTCACCTCCATCGGATACCTCTTCGTGCTTTTCGAGAAACATTCTAACATTGTAAAACTCGGGCTGATATATTATTTTCTCTGTCGACGAGAGATGCTTTGCCGAAATAAGGTCGCCATAGGTGCTGAAAAGCTTGTTTGCCAACACAAGATGGCGACGGCTGTCAAACACCGCAAGCCCCTCTTGGGCAATTCTCAGATGCGCGAGCAGTTTCTCTTTGGCTATCTGCGAGGAGTCCATGCGACGCGCAACAATATATATTACCACGACAAAGATAAAGGTAATGCAAAGTTCGAACCACAGCAATTTGCTGTCATTGTAGTAATCTCTGAGAAAAAAGCCTGCCAGCAACACAAAAAAAGCCACAAACAGAGGGAAAAGGGGAGACTTAAAAAATACCTTCATACTATTCGGAAACAGACTCGGTGAAACAATATCCGTAGCCGCTACGCGAAATTATGTGTCGGGCATAAGTTCCAATCTTTTTGCGCATGCGTGCTATATTCACATCCACACTGCGTTCCAGGATATTTGCATCGTCGGGCCAGATGATATTCAAAAGCTCTTCGCGCGAATATACTTTTCCCGGCGTTCCAAGCAACAGGTGGAGAATTTCAAACTCTTTTTTTGTAAGTGACACATCCTTTCCGTCTACGGTGGCGCGCTTGGTGTCGGGGTTTAGTACCAATGTTTCAAAACTTAACATATTGCTCGCCATGGGGCGACTACCCCTAAACCTGCGTAACACAGCCTCGACACGCGCCAACACCTCTACCACGCTGAAGGGCTTGCGTATATAGTCATCGGCACCGAGACTGAAACCTGTCAGTGTATCGTTCTCCGTATCTTTTGCTGTAACAAAGATGATGGGAGTGAGAGCTGTTGTCGCTTGCCCACGCAAATACGACGCAAAGGAAAACCCGCTCATGCCATCCATCATCACATCGAGCAGAAAAAGATTATATCCACGCGACAACATGGCAATGGCCTCCTCGGCAGAGTTTGCGGTATCCACTTCGTGACCGTTGCTCTCGAGATTAAACTTTAGTATCTCGCAAACATCGGCTTCGTCATCAACAACAAGAATTTTCGACATTTTATGGTTCAAATAACAGGGGCTGTTCTCCTGCATTACATCAGACGTACATAGAACAGCCCCTAAATATTATTGTTCAACAATTTTAGTCTCTTTTATTCCTCGAAGGGAGCAAAAAGTTTAATGCTTCCGCGCAACAGGTTACGCACCTCGCTAAGCAACTCGTGCGACTCTTGTATGAGGTTGAGATAAACAAAGTCCATCTTCAGGCTGCCACTCTTTTGATGCAGTCTCATAGTCTGCTCCTTGCGCAGTGTGGCAAGCTTGTGCTTAAGATCTTTTGCACGTAGCGACACACTCTCGGAATTTGAGAAATCGTTTGTGCGTATCATTTGCGCAATATCGTCGAGCACATGATAAATATCGCGGCAATAGGGAGAAAACTCCTGAATATAGGCCTCGGTGAGTGGACTGAAGCTATTGTCGGTATGCTCTTTCATGGGTTCGTCGATGCGTATAAGTGTATTGAGCATCTGCAAGCAACTGTTTGTACACAGGTGATACCATGTGCTACGTTCCAGAGCAATGGATGTGTGCACTCGCTGGAAACCCTGTGTCTCGCTGCGACGTGTCTTTTTCACCTTCTTTTTCTCCACGACAATGTTCACAAGCGCATTCTTCAACGGACGCACCTCCTCTTTTGAGAATGCCTCGAAGAGTGTCTTGTAGGTCTCGGCTGCAAAGAGCACTGCACCGTTCAATGTCTCGGATGTATGTCCCTTGAGAGCATCCCACACCTCGTCTTTATTGTCAGACTTTGTAATAATCTCCATCTTTTCATCAACCTTCACCTGCTGCTGTTTTTTATTGTAGCGAATGTGGCTGTGGATAAGCAGATATATCACAAGGGCAATCATTATGAACATGGCTATTAGACCGCCGAAATACATTATCGTAGCAACAATACATGCAAGCAGGAAGGCTGCACCGGCTGTTACGAACCATCCGCCGACAACCGAAACGACACCTGTCACGCGATAAACAGCACTCTCGCGGCTCCACGCACGGTCGGCAAGCGAAGAACCCATACCCACCATGAAGGCAACGTATGTTGTAGAGAGGGGGAGCTTCATTGAAGTACCAACCGCTATGAGCAGACCTGCAAGCACCAGATTCACCGATGCACGAACAAGGTCAAAAGCTACAACCTCGCTTCGGTCTTCGAGGGGGCGGAAACGGTCGTTAACCCAATTCTTCACATTCTGAGGCATTTTGCGTGAAATACCGTCAATCATGTTTGTTGCAGTACGAACCATGTTGCGGGCAATTGATGATGTACCGAACATTTCATTCTCTTCGTTCTGCTGACTTGTGAGGTCGATAGATGTCTGCAACACCTTCTTTGCTTTTTTACTTGTGTAGAGAGCAAACACCATTATCGCACCCGCACCGATGAGGAAATATACCGGAGTCTTTGCCGAGGAGGCAAGAGAGTTCATTACAAAGGTGTCAGCAGTTGCGGCACCGGCATTTGCGGTAAAGTCCATAAATGACGAGAATCCTGCCAATGTAACTCCGATGAAGTTTACGAGGTCGTTACCGGCAAACGCCATCGCCAGCGAGAATGTTCCGATGAGAACAATTATTCTGAACACATTGACTTTGAGCCAATGCAATATCTGCATGAGAATAGTGAAGAACACAAAAGAGCACATGAGCAACATAGCTGTATTATCGGCCACCCATGTCTGAAATTCGGGAGTAACAATGGCACTGCCTTTGAGTCCTTTTATCAGCATGAAGTACATTATCGAAGTCACTGCCACTCCACCAAAGACACCTATTTTTTTACCAAGATTTTTGCGGAAATGGAAAGTGAAGAGCAGACGCGAAATCCACTGCACGATAAGACCGAACAAGAATGCTATTGCCACCGACAGGAATATGGAGATAATCATTGTCAGTGCCTTATCCGAGTTAAGGAAATTAGCCATTGTGGGGTCACCGCCAAGCCCCTCGACAACAGGATAGTTATTGGTAGTGAGCTTTATCATGGAGACTATGAACGACGCTCCCAACAGCTCGAACACCATAGAAACAGTTGTCGAAGTGGGCAACCCTAAGGAGTTGAAGAGGTCGAGCAAAAAGACGTCGCTGATTACCACTGCCAGGAATATACACATAACCTCCCTGAAATAGAAGAAGTTAGGATTAAATATTCCGTGGCGGGCAATATCCATCATGCCACTGCTGAACGACGCACCAATAAACACGCCAAGCGCAGCCACCAGCAATATCCATTTCAGTTTCGCAGCCTTACTACCTACTGCTGCACTCAAAAAATTCACAGCATCGTTACTAACACCTACCGTCAAGTCTATGATGGCAAGCGTAAACAAGAAAATAACGATTACTAAATAAGCAATTTCCATATTTTATTTTTTTGTGTTTTCCATTTATTTTTTCATTTGGGCAAAAGTATGTTATAATTGTTACATTTTTGTAACATGCGCCTATTATCTACTCCAAAAAACTGCGTAACATCAAAATTTCGTCACGCCAACGACTCTCGTCGGGTGTTTCGAGTATTATAGGCATGTTATCGAAACGCTCGTCACGCATGAAACGCTTGAAAAATTCCACGCCCAACGTTCCGTCGCCCAAACTATCGTGACGGTCCACGCGCGAAGCTAGCAACTTTTTGCTGTCGTTCAGATGCACTCCTCGCAAATAGCCGAAACCTATTACCTTGTCAAACTCCTCGAACACCGCGTCGTACTCGCCAACAATGTCGTAACCGGCCGAATAGGTGTGACAGGTATCTATGCAGACACCCACACGACTTTTATCATCGACCTTATCTATAATGTAACGTATATGCTCGAAACGGTTGCCCACATTGCTACCCTGTCCTGCTGTATTCTCAATGACAGCAGTAACACCCGAAGTGCGCGCATGTGCCATATTTATGCTATCGGCTATTCTGTCGAGACACTCTTCGAGTGAAATTTTGTTCAAATGGCTGCCTGGGTGAAAATTGAGCATCGTCAAGCCCAACTGCTCGCAACGGCTCATCTCATCGAAGAAAGCAGTGCGCGACTTGTGCAACCCCTCTTCGTCGGGGCTTCCAAGATTTATAAGATAGCTGTCGTGAGGAAGGATATAACGTGCGTCGAGGTTTCCCTGCTCGCAACGCTGCTTAAAGAGGGTAATGCTCTTCTCGCTCAGTGGTGCAGAAACCCACTGACGTTGGTTTTTGGTAAAGAGAGCAAATGCGTCGGCACCTATTGCCAATGCATTGGCAGGAGCATTCTCCACACCCCCGCTCGATGAAACATGAGCTCCAATATATTTCATAAGTCTGCTACGGATAATTGCAATTGCGGAACATTACCGCAATATAATTTTCATGTGGCGAAGTTAAAAAAAAAGTCAAAACCTACAAACGAATAGACAATTTTTCTTAATGGAAATTATCAACACGTTTGCAGGTTTTGCAATAAAAAGTCTAAAATTTAGAAATTAAATTGCGCCGATAGATTGACGCGATTGGCATTATTGGTATTACTTTCAAAATCTGTGCGCCAGCCATGCAGGTATTCCGCACCAATCTGTATGTTTGACGTCAGGTTGTAGCAGACATTGGCAACAACATACTGTCCACGTTTGTAATTGTCGGGATTGGCACTGCCGTAACCATTTTTGGAGTGCACCGAACATTGGCTATATGTAGCCGATGCGAACAGACGGGGAGTAAAATTGTACTGCATACCTGCGTACCATCCGTCGGTAAGCAACATTGACATACGGCTGGGGTTGTTGGGGTTGGGAACAATATCCACATTCACATTTGAAATATCGTTAAACAAAGAACCTATACCCTCTCCAATACAGTACTGTCCGCGGAACTGAAAATTGCCGAAAGTCATAAGAGTGGTAGCCTGTCCGCCCCATGCAAGTTTCTGCCTGTTTTTATTATTCACATGGTCGTCGTAGGAGAGGTCGCGCAAAATACCACTCAAACGCACATGGCTTTTGTCAGCCCAACTGTAAGAGACATATATGGGAATATTGGGCATGCGCTGTTTACCGACAGTAACAAATTCGTCGCTCGTGCCATTGACATCGGGCACCTCGAAAGCCACTCCCATTGAAAGACCCCAATCGAAACCGTAGTTGAATGCAGCCTGTACAGTGCGGTAAAAGACCATTCCGCAAGGGCCGGCATAGTCGAGCGTGAAAGGCACAGCCGCCACATCCATAAAGTTACCGGTGTTGTAACCTATCGTAGCATACTTGAACTGCATGTAGGCATTGTGCAGTTTGAAGGTCTTGCCGGCACCACGCCATGTACCCGCAGTATAAACGGTAAAATCGCCAAGGAAAGGGCTGCTACCAACAAGTTTCAAGAAAAGCAACGAAGTGGTTGCATCCATCTGATAGCGGCTCGACGCCTGTCCGCCGGTAGAGATGTAAGATGGGAGGAAATCGACATTGTCAACTATACCGCCAAAATCATACTCGGCCTTTGTCTGCACGTAACCGCCTACGCCAAGTCCCCAACGCCCCTTCTGGTCGATAAAAATGAAACGCGAAGCCTTAGGATCGCGGAAATACCCTGTATGGGTGTTGTTGAAAACAGCAATAATATCGGGCTGTTCATATACATTCTCCGTTATATAAATAATAGGAGACTGTTCGCCATACTGCCCTGCACCCTGTGCATGCGACGCGAGCGACAACATCAAAAATCCCGTAAGGACAAAAATTGATTTAAATACTTTTCCCATAATTTTAAGTTTTTGAAATTTTCATTCAAAAAACAAGCAAGCAAATGCAAAGGTTTATCAAAACCTTAGAAGAACCATAAAAATTGACTATTCTCAAATTAATGTCAAACAGCCTTAAAAAAGATAAAATAGGTAAACAGCGATTAAACCACGCAGCAGAAAAGAAGTCTATTAGTCGTATATACATAAAAACACCAACAACCAACCTTATTTAAAAGATGAAGAAAAGAATTATTTTTATGTTCTGCGCTATGTTCGCAGCAATAACAATCGGTACAGCACAAAATAACGCAAACGACAAGAAGGCAGCATTCGAAGCCAAACGCGCCGAAATGGTAAAAAAAGCTACCGAGCGCATGAAAAACAACCTGTCGCTGAGCGACGAGCAGACAGCAAAGCTGGAGGCACTCAACAACGAGTATCTACCCAAAATGAGAACTGGACAACCTGCTATGCGCCGTCACAAGCCCGGTCGCCCCAACAGTAACCACCCCAAAGAGAATTTCAAAGGAATGAAAGGTGACAAATGCTGCAACTGTTCTTGCCAATGCCACAAAGAGAGCGCAAAATGCGACAAAGCCCCCAAAGGCGACAATAAATTCAAGAAGCCCTCAAAGAAGCAGATGAAAAAGCACAAAGAGATGATGAAAAAACGCGAAGAGATGATAAAAAAACGTGAGGAGATGATGAAAAAACGCGAGGAAATGATGAAAAAACGCGGAGAGGAGATGCGTGAGACACGCAAAGCCTACAACGCCAAACTGAACGAGATTCTCACTCCCGAGCAACAAGAGAAACTTAAATCGATGCGTCAGGAGAGAAAGGGCAAAAAAAACGAAAATAAATAACAACCGCAAACAATAGACGCGCCGTTCGGCGCGTCTATTGTTTGTCATGCAACTATCGTAAAGTAAACTTGGCTTCTATGGGGAAGTGGTCCGAAATATATTTCGCTCCAAAGTCTCCGTCAAGAGTGCGGAACTCATTGCACACCACTCTGCGGCCACGATAAAAAATATGGTCAATAACAGTCATTCGTTTTGCACCACCAAAGCCATTATAAGTGCCTTTATTGTCAGTGACAGGAGCACACTTACGCGCTGCTTTCATATTTTCATACAAAGGACTAAGGGCTTCATTTTCGCTCTCGATATTAAAGTCACCTGTAAGTACCACATTTGCATTCTTGCCTGCAATCTCACGAATTTTCTCCACTATCAACTTCGACGACTCCACACGAGCCACTTTTCCTTTGTGGTCGAAGTGTGTATTAAAATAGAAGAACTTCTGCTTCGTGGCTTTATCGCGTAGCTTCACCCACGTGGTTATACGCGGAAGAGCCGCATCCCATCCACGCGACACCTTCTCGGGTGTATCGCTCAACCAGAATGTGCCACTGTCGAGAAGGTCGAAACGCTCCTTATTATAATATATAGTCACAAACTCGCCACCGTTCTTTCCATCGGAACGACCTACGCCTACACGAGCATATTGAGGACACACGCTGTCAATATATTGCATGTGAGGAAGCATGGCCTCTTGTAGACCAAAAGCATCGGGCCGGTGCTGCTCGACCATATTTTTTGTAGCATGCTTGCGAAACTGCCAGCTATTCTCTCCGTCACGCGCAAGTGTACGGATATTATAGGAAATAATCTTAACATTAATAGGGGATTTTGCAGCAACTGCACCACACGCCGACAAAAAGACAAGAAAGAAAAATATATGCTTTTTCATGCTATAAATAATTTATGCCAATTCCACAATGGTTATTCCCGCGCCACCAAACTGTACATGCTCGTCGCGGAAGCTCTCTACCACAGGTATTGTGCTGAGGTATTGTCTGAGCAGGGTGCGTAAAATACCGTTACCCGTACCATGTAGCACACGCACCTGACGTACACCACACACCGTTGCATCGTCTATAAAATAGCTAACTGCTTGCACTGCCTCCTCACCACGCATGCCACGCACATCAAGTTCACTCTTGAAGTTGAGTCGTTTGTTATGCAGATTCTCTTGAGTCTCGCTTGTAAGGAAAGAGACGGCACGTTTCTCGGCCTTAGGAGCATCGCACTGTTCGAGACGTTCCAACGAAACGGTAGATTTTATTGCTCCGAAACGCACTACGGCATCTTTCTTGTTTACCGTAAGCACCTCGCCAGCAACCTGCTGTCCGCGAATTTTCACATAAGAACCCACCACAATAGCAGGAGTCTTTTTCTCCACAACAGGAGCATTGGGAGCTTCGTTTTTCTTTTCGCGTTTGCCGTTCTTCTTGCGCTCCTGACGAGCAAGAAGTTTAGCCATTTCACGGTCGGTTCGCTCGCTCTGCTGACGACGTGCAAGCTCCTCGACCTCGCGACTGAAATCGCTCAGTTCCTTGCGCACAAGTTTCGTGCGTTCCTTCTCGGCCTTCGCCTCTACTATCTCGCGGATGGTATTTTCAATCTTTGCGTTTGCCTCTTTTATCAGACGCTCGGCCTCTTCGCGCGCCTCGCGCATCACCTCTTTGCGACTGCGACGCAACTCCTCGGCCGAAGCACGATACTTATCTAGGGCATCATCAAGTTCTTTCTCTTTGAGGTGTACATTTTTTCTCTTCGACTCCCAATAGCGTTTGTCACGCACTATGTCCTGCAAATATTTGTCCGACTGGATATAGTCGCTACCTACAATTTCCGATGCATCCTTTATAATATCCTCGGGCAGACCTATCTTGCGTGCAATCTCCACAGCAAATGAGCTGCCGGGATTACCTATCTGCAATTGGAACAACGGTCTCATTTCGCCCCTGTCGTAAAGCATGGCACCATTCACCACACCCGGCGTGGAGTCGGCAAAATGCTTAAGATTCTGATAGTGGGTAGTGATAATTCCAAATGCCCCGCGCTCATTGAATCGTTTGAGGATAGCCTCGGCCATAGCACCACCAATGAGAGGCTCGGTACCGTTGCCGAACTCATCGATAAGGATAAGAGAGTGGGCATCGCAACGACGCAGAGTGTTCTTCATGTTCAGCAGATGGCTCGAATAGGTACTTAGGTCGTCTTCGATGCTCTGCTGGTCGCCAATATCGATGAAAAGATGACGGAAAATTCCTGCGTTGCTACGCTCATGCACAGGAATCAGCAAACCACACTGCAACATATACTGCAAAAGTCCGGCTGTCTTAAGACATACAGATTTTCCACCCGCATTGGGACCCGAAATGAGCAATATGCGTCTGTCACCATCGAGCTGAATATCTAGGCGCGACATGCGTTTGCCATGCTTCTGCAACGAAAGCTCGAGAAGCGGATGGCAAGCGGCTCCCCAATCCATCATGGGGCGCATGAGCATTGCCGGCTTTACAGCATCGAAACGCATCGCAAGCTGTGCCTTTGCACGAATAAAATCCATTTCGCCCAAGAAGTCGTAAGCCGACAAAAGGTCGGGCACATGCGGGCGCAGTTCATCGGAAAATGCAGTAAGTATGCGAATGACCTCTCGACGCTCCTCGGCCTCAAGCTCACGTATGCGGTTGTTGGCCTGCACCACCTCGGCAGGCTCTATAAAGACAGTCTTTCCACTTGCCGACTCATCGTGAATGATACCGTTCATCTTGCGTTTGAGAGCCGGAGCAACAGGAATAACCAAACGGCCGTCGCGCAACGTGGGCGAAGCATCTTTCTCGACAAGACCCTCGGCCTGCGCACGACGCAGAATGGAGTTCAACGTGCGGGAGATGCTTCCCGAAGTGCGGGAAAGCTCACTGCGCAGCGATGCCAATGCCGGCGAAGCTGAGTCCTTCACTTTGCCAAACTTGTCGATGATAGTATCTATCGAACGCAACAGCGAGGGGAGAACATCTATGTCGCCAGCCAAACGACGGAGATTGGGATAGAGAGGATTATCCTCGCCACTCTCCGAACCATCGCCCTGTTTGCGCAGCAACGACAGCATGCGACCTATCGTTTCTAGTGAGCGACGAAGCGAAAAAAGTTCCTCCTCGCCCATGTACATGCCCGAAATGCGTATGCGCTGCAAAGGCTCACGCACATCGTAATAGTAGTCGCTTGGAAAATTTTGTTCGAGTTGCAAGATACGCACAAACTCCACAACCTCGTCGAGACGTCTGTTTATAGTCTTGAAGTCGGTCATAAACTGCATATCATCGACACGCTCCTCGCCCAAACGGCACAAAGTATACTCTTTGAGCATGCGTCGCACCGCGTCAAACTCTATCTTATTTTCAAAATTATCGGGATATATCATATAAACATTCAATTCCTATCATTACCATTTACGCAACGTGTAACGTCTGTCGCCACTGTTCATTATTAACTTCTCGTCGTTGAGGGTTTCAATGACAAACACAGTGCTGTCGGAATATAGATAAAAGCCCGACAAAGCCTCGGGTGTGGCAACAATATGTTCTTCGAGGAACTTGCGAAAACCGCTCATCACAACAGTGTCGCCCGAATAACGCAAATTACCCAAATAACGCAGAGGCATCTCCTCGTCGTAATGCTTGCTCACAAACGTAAGATGACGCTGAAAAGAGTAATATATATTCTCGGGAGTAACTACCCCCCCGGCACTCTCAACACGTTGCAGTTGCCACATGCCGTCAAGCTCGCCATTGATATACACCTTGTCACAGGCAACAAACATCATAGCAAAAAAAAGTATCAAAAAGTATTTTTTCATCTTTTGTCAAATATTTCGCCCACTCTCGAGAAGGTGAACATTACTCCCAAATTATTGCCTATATATGTACTTTTATCATACGCCACAGCCACTTTTCCCAACCATTTACTTGCAGAGGGCGCATAGACAAGTTCGCCCAACAACGATGTTGTATATTTCTTATGCCTGAAGGGGTTGGGATATGTTCCCCAATTTTCACTATAAGTATATTGCAACCTATATGTTAGCGGCAACAGCCCGCAGAAAGTACCATTGACACCGATATTATGAGCCACAAGACGGTTGCCACGGAACTTAAGACTGCCATTATCATTATATGCGGGAGAGATAACAAGCGGATTGCCCATGCCCATGCCCCAATGGTGCCAACCGGGGTAGATACCATGATTGTAATAATTGTCGTTGCCGTCCATCTGCTCGCTGAAGTAGTCGTTAGGGTCGTGATAGAGCGCACCACTCTGCTCCTTTGTGGAGACATATTCATACTGCACAGCTGACACAAAGGGCAACACATGCGACTTGTTTGTGACTCTGAGACCAATGAGAATATCTTTCCAGGGATAGTAGATTACGTTGCGACGACCATTCTTGTCGCTTTGATATTCAAAGAAGAACAACTGCGAAAAATCCTCGAACAGATGCTCACCATAAAGTCTGAACTCAACCTCTTTCAGTGGAACGGTAAAAGCCGCATGCCAACTTCCAAGCTGATTGCCCGAAATATTCGTCTGCTCCACTTCGGGGGTATCACCGCCGCCACTTAGCGGGATGAACGCCTTCCAATAGTCGAAAAGTCCGGCAGGCATCGACACCTTCAATCCCTTGCCATGCGTGTATAGGTCGCCTCCGAACTGTGTGTACATCTCGAGACCACCCTCGAAGAGCAAAGGAAATTTATCGGCCTTTCCCACCTCTATGAAACCCGCCTTGCTGTGATACAATATATTCTTTCCATATATGGTAATATCATTGCCACGGGTGAAACTCTCTTGAAAGCCGCCATCGGTAAAGCAACCATAAGCAATATGTCCGCGAATCTTCAGCCAGCCATGCGTGCCGGGGAAAGGGATATATTCGGGAATTTCGAGACGCACCTGCGGAACAGGACGACTGTTACCACTGTACGACATTCCTCCACTGCTGAGCATCATGAACTGTCGGCTGTAAAGGTTGGGGAAATATTCGTTTACAAGATTCCCACCGAAAGAGCTACCGTCAAACAACGAAACATGGGTACGCGTCTCGGCGAAACGCTCTTTGCTACCGATACTCAACGTAAGCCATCGCCAGCTTGCCGATGCATAGAGTTGCTGAACGAAAAAATCAGCATTGCCGTTGGCAGCCGTCACAATATCACCGACTACATTATAACTGAAATCATTCTTTAAACTGCCGCCATACTCGAGTCCGTAACGGCCATACAAGCTATTAGGCTCGGCCGAGACAAGACCCTGACGGTTGGCAGTGAGCCAATATGGTGCATTATCCCCATCGGTGGTAACAGCATTAAACTGAGTGAAATATCTCAGATAACTGCTCTGCTGTGCCTCGACGAGAGTAATGCCACAGGCAAACAACACCAATAAAAATATACGCAGGATTAGTTTCATCGTTTTTCTTTTTGCGATGCGAAGATACTAAGAACTGATGTAAAAACAGCAAATTTTAATAAATATAAAAGAAGAAACTGTATTAATTCATATCTATTTATTTTTTTTGTGTATATTTGCTGTTATATGTTATTAACACAAAATAAACCATGAAAAAACTTTTATTCTTGGTTTGTTTACAACCATTACTTGTAGCGTCTTTGCAAAGGCACAGCGCCATCAGATAGAATAAAAAATATTAATTATAAACTCACACAATTATGAACATTAAAAAAACTTTATGCTACGCGGCATTAGCCGCAGGTACATTGTTCGCCTCGTGTGGCAATGCACAGCAAGAAGTCTCCGTTGAAAAATTTGGAGCAATCCCCAACGACGGCAAGAGCGACTTTGAAGCTCTGCGTGCCGCAACAGTTTACTGCCGCGAGAACCCCGGCACCACCCTTTTCTTCCCTCCCGGAACATACGACATCGACAACGAGAAGGCTCGCAAGATAGAATTTGAAGCTGTAAGCGGAGCTTATGGCGAAAATGTACAGGGAGTACTCTTCCGCCCCGACGGCCCCTATGTAACAGCCCTCGACTTGCAAGGCTGCAACAACACAACCATCAAGGCACACGGCGCTACCCTCTACCTGAACGGATGGTACGAGGTAGTCACCATGCAGGGAGCAAAAAACATCACTCTCGAAGGCATCTCTATTCTCTATAACCGCCCGCCTTCAACAATCGGCCGCGTAGTAGAGACAACCCCCGAGTGGTTCGACGCAGAATTTGACACCGAGCGCTATCGTTACATCGACAATAAGGTGACAGGTCGTCTGCACTTCTTCGACCACATACGCAACCGCCTCTACACAGGCTGGGCAAGCAAGAAAGAGCTTATCGCCCCAGGAAAGATACGTTTCCACTCGACAAGCAACCCTCCTCTCGGCGACTACTTCGTGTTGCGTCATGGCGGACACTACCGCCCCGCCATCATGGTCAAGGAGTGTGAGGATGTAACCATCCGCGACGTGAAGATACACAGCCAGCCGGGTATGGGTATCGTAGGCCACCTCACAAAGAACATCATGATTGACAACCTTCAGGTAGTTCCCGAGGTAGGTAGCGTAATCTCTTCAAATACCGACGCCACACACTTCACATCATGTTCGGGCACCATCACCATCCAGAACTCAAAGTTCAAAGGACAGGGCGACGACTGTACAAACATCCACGGCTACTACTATCGCATGTACCCTCAGGAGGGCAACAAGATTGAGATAAAGATTGAGGGCGCCGACCTTCACGCACTCTCACTCGACTACCCCGAGATTGGAGACACAATGGTAATCATCGACAACAAGAGCATGGCCGAGCAGGGTCGCTACACAGTGCAAAGCGTAGACACCTCATCAGTAGACTGGAAGGTTGTTATCGGACTCGACAAACCCATCGAGGCCGAGAAATTTGAAAGCTGCTACATGTGGAACCACACACGTTTCCCCAAAGTACGCATCTACAACAACTCAGTACACAGTCACCTCGCACGCTCGTTCCTTATCAAGAGTCGCGACGTGATTATTGCCAAGAACTGCATTCTCAACTGCACCCAAACAGCCATCAAACTCGGCGCAGAGCTTGGCTGGCGCGAAAGTGCCCCTGCCGAGAATGTCATCGTCGAGGAGAACTACATCACAGGTTGCGGCTACGCATCGGGAGCAAACGCACCCTCGTGCATTACCCTCAGTACCGAGGCACGTCAGCGCCCTCCCTTCCTCAACAAGAACATCATCATCCGCAACAACGTATTCGACACCGACAAGAATGTCGCAGTACTTCTTAAGGATGCAGAGAACATTGTTGTAGAGAACAACATGGCAAACAAAACAGACTACGTAAAAATCGAGAACTGTCAGAATATCGAGATTAAATAACAGTAATCTCCACCAGCAAAAGTTCCGCTGTATGTACGTACAGCGGAACTTTTTTTATGCAAAGAACATTGCAAACTTACCCACAATATAAAACGAAATAAACAGCAAGAGCATTAAAACAAAACAGCCACACTGATGTGTGGCTGTTCGTATGGGAAAGTTTTGCTACGCCGATAGAACGACGAAACTCCGAGTAAGTAAGATTTGAGAGTCCCATCTCTTTGTAATCCACCGGCACTTAATTGCTACCCGAAGGCGTGGCCCGCCATTGAGAATGAAACTTGTCTCGGTTTTCTGAGTATAATTGATGAGTTTCCCAGTCATCAAACGCAGCAAAACCTATGGCAAAAATACAAACAGAAATCATAAAAACAAATTATTTGTATAAAATTTTTCCATTATTTTTTTAGAGGCCACAAAAACCCGATGAAAATCAACAGCATAAAAAAAGCGAGTGAAACAGATGTTTCACTCTCATATTGCATCATTGACCTAAGATTACTTTACTTTATCAACGATAGCTTTGAACGCTGCAGGATTGTTCATTGCGAGGTCAGCGAGAACCTTGCGGTTGATCTCGATACCAGCCTTGTGCAATGCACCCATCAACTGAGAGTAAGACATACCCTCGAGACGAGCAGCAGCATTGATACGCTGAATCCACAAAGCGCGGAACTCGCGTTTCTTGTTACGACGGTCACGGAAAGCGTATGTAAGACCCTTCTCCCAAGTATTCTTGGCTACTGTCCATACATTCTTTCTTGCACCAAAGTAACCTCTGGTCAAACCTAAAATTTTCTTTCTACGTGCTCTTGAAGCAACATGATTTACTGATCTTGGCATAGTTTTCTTTTTTTTGAATGTTAGCGCCGTTCTCTAACGGTCTTTAGGCTAAAAACATTCGGTTAATAATTAATTACTTAGCGCAGAGCCAACAACTCTTTTACCATTTTAACATTTGAAGAATCGAGAACTGTAAACTTAACAAGGTTACGTTTCTGCTTCTTTGTTTTCTTTGTCAGGATGTGGCTGTGATAAGCATGTTTCCTTTTGATTTTACCCGTTCCGGTAAGAGCGAATCTTTTTTTGGCACCGGAGTTAGTTTTAACTTTTGGCATTTCTTAAAAATTAATAGTTAATATTTAATTGCGGCAATGTACTATCCAACATTACTCGCTTTTTGTTTCGTTTGCAGGTTTCTGCTCGGGCTTGGCCTCTTTGGGCTGAGCTGCTTTCTTGGGCTGAGCCGCCTTTTTGGGTGACATCATTATTGTCATGCGCTTACCTTCGAGCACAGGCATCATATCGAGCTTGCCATACTCTTCGAGGTCGTTTGCGAAACGTAAAAGCAACACTTCGCCCTGCTCTTTGAAGAGGATTGAACGGCCTTTGAAAAACACGTAAGCCTTTACTTTGTCACCATCTTTAAGGAAGCTGATAGCATGTTTAAGTTTGAAGTTGTAGTCGTGCTCGTCAGTCTGAGGACCAAAACGAATCTCTTTGACATCAATCTTCACCTGTTTTGCCTTCTGCTCCTTGGCGCGTTTTTTCAACTGATAGAGGAACTTTGAATACTCAATCAAGCGGCAAACCGGGGGAACTGCGGTAGGAGAAATCTCAACGAGGTCGAGTTCTTTCTCTTCGGCCAGACTCAACGCCTTGTTCAAAGGCATTACTACTGATTCAATATCATCACCGACAATACGCACTTCGCGAGCGCGAATCTGCTCATTTACGCGGTACTGATTCTTAAGGTTGTCGTTCTTCATTAATTAATTTATAAGTTCCTTTTATGTTTTTGATAATTTCAGCGTGCAAATTTACCACTTATTTATCATATTATTAACTTCTTCGTTGATTTTTTTTGCAAAATCTTCAAATTTCATGCTTCCCTGGTCGCCTTCGCCCTGTTTTCTTACCGAAACTTCACCTGAAGCAGCCTCTTTTTCGCCCACGATGAGCATGTAGGGGATGCGTTTCATTTCGTTGTCGCGTATCTTGCGACCGATTTTTTCGTTTCTGTCATCGACAATGGCGCGAACACCGTTAAGGTCGAGGTATTTGCTTACCTGCTCGGCATACTCGTTGTACTTCTCGCTTACGGGGAGCACAGCCACCTGGTCGGGTGTCAGCCACAAGGGGAATTTACCGCCTGTGTGCTCGATGAGCACAGCTACGAAACGCTCCATTGAGCCGAAGGGTGCGCGGTGAATCATGATGGGGCGATACTTCTGGTTGTCGGCACCGGTGTACTCAAGCTCGAAACGCTCGGGAAGGTTGTAGTCTACCTGTATTGTACCCAACTGCCAACGACGACCGATAGCATCTTTCACCATGAAGTCGAGTTTGGGGCCATAGAATGCTGCCTCGCCATACTCGATTCTTGCCTTGAGACCTTTCTCCTGACAAGCCTCGATGATAGCAGTCTCGGCCTTCTCCCAATTTTCGTCGCTACCGATATACTTCTCGCGATTATTGGGGTCGCGCAAAGAAATCTGAGCCTCGAAGTTCTCGAAGTTGAGAGCCTTGAAGATGATGAAAATAATATCCATCACCGCGAGGAACTCATCTTTCAATTGGTCGGGGCGACAGAAGATGTGAGCATCGTCCTGTGTAAAGCTGCGCACGCGTGTGAGTCCATGAAGCTCACCACTCTGCTCGTAACGGTAAACAGTACCAAACTCGGCAAGACGTACGGGGAGTTCTTTGTATGAGCGGGGAACGCATTTGTAAATCTCACAGTGGTGAGGACAGTTCATAGGTTTCAGCAAGTACTCTTCGCCCTCTTCGGGAGTGTTGATGGGCTGGAACGAATCCTTGCCATACTTTGCATAGTGTCCCGATGTTACATAAAGCTGCTTGGCACCAATGTGGGGAGTCATCACCTGCTCGTAACCGAAACGGCGCTGAATGCGTTTGAGGAACTCCTCGAGACGCAAACGGAGTGCTGTACCCTTGGGCAACCACAAGGGAAGGCCCTTACCAACCGACTCGGAGAACATGAAGAGGTTCATCTCCTTGCCAATCTTTCTGTGGTCGCGTTTTTTGGCCTCCTCGAGGATGGCAAGATATTCATCGAGCATCTTTTTCTTAGGGAAAGAGATACCGTAGATACGTGTAAGCTGTTTTCTATCCTCGCAACCGCGCCAATAGGCACCTGCCACAGAGAGCAACTTGATAGCCTTGATGGGAGCAGTAGAAAGAATATGGGGACCCTTGCAGAGGTCGGTGAACGCACCCTGAGTGTAAGTGGTGATGCTGCCATCCTCGAGTTCGCTTATAAGCTCGCACTTGTACTCCTGACCCTTATCGCCAAAGAATTTAAGAGCATCCTCTTTTGAAATCTCCGCTCTTACCAATTCCGATTTTTTGGCAGCAAGCTCGGCCATTTTCTTTTCGATGGCAGCGAGGCTCTCCTCTTTAATAACAGTGTCGCCGGCATCTACATCGTAGTAGAAGCCATTCTCTATCGCAGGACCGATACCGAACTGTATTCCGGGGTAGAGTTCCTGCAAAGCCTCGGCAAGGAGGTGGGCACTTGTGTGCCAGAAAGCACGCTTACCCTCTGCGTCGTCCCACTTATGGAGCACAAGAGTAGCATCCTCTGTAATTTTTGATGTCAAGTCACACACTTCGCCATTAACGCTGCATGCAAGTACATCATCGGCCAAACGCTGGCTGATGCTCTGAGCTACCTGCAATCCTGTAATTCCACTCTCGTACTCACGCACAGAGCCATCGGGAAAAGTTATCTTTATCATAGCTGTATTTTTACATTTATAAATTCTTATGCGCCAGGGGCACCGAAAAAACCAAAATAGTGTTTTATCGGCTACATTTGCACGCCTTTCGCAAAACTCTGCAAAGATAATGCAAACTAATTGAAGTCAAAAAAAAGTAGCGTTTTTTTTCGCAACGAAAAGCTGTTGCTTACTATTTCTCCTTGAAACGCTTTATAATATTGTAGGCCGAGTACAATCCCAGCTCTCCGGCCTTGCTCAAGTCGGCTATTCCTTCGCTGTTCTTACCTTGATATATATATGTAAGACCGCGATTGAAATAAGCCTCAGCAAAATCGTAGTCGAGCCTTATCGCCTCGTTGTAGTCGGCAATGGCAGACTTATAGTCGCCCATCTTCACGTAGATATTCGCGCGATTGTAATAAGCATGTGCAAAATCGGGCATAATGGTTATCACATGTGTCAGGTCGTTGGCAACAATATGATAGTCGATGTTTGCAATCTCTTTTTTGCCATTAACTGCAACGCGAACATCGCCACCGGCCAATTCGTTGTTGAGTTCTTGTATCTCGAACAATTTGTATCGCACCGAGGCGCGCATGAAATAGACGAGCCACAGCTCACCATCGAGCGCGAGAGCAGCTGTGAGGTCGGAGAGAGCCGCATCAAAGTCTTGAACCAGACAGTAGTCGAGTGCTCGAGCCACGCGATGCACAATTTCCTCGGGAGCATCGGCTATGTTTTTAGCACGCACATCGATGTTGTCGAAATGGCGTTGCACCTCACTCTCGCTGAGCGAACGCTCGTCATTTGTAAGAAGCAGAGAGGCCGGCAGCAGATTACGGCTGTTAAAATCGGCTAACGGCTTGTAGTATTGCATAGCCTCGCCAAGCTCGTGAGGCTTTTCGTAGTAAGAGACAACAAACATCGGTTCGAGACGCACATCCACCTTGCGGTTCTGCACCTTGCCTCGATAGTTCGAAATATATTTCTTGTCGTTGCTGTCGTCGGCCACCACCACCCTATTGTATTTATGCACACTCCTGTCGGAGTTTTTGCGCACCTTATCATCACGTTCGAGAGTATCTTTATCGGCAGCCTTGCCGTCACGAGCATTGTTATACCTCTCTATCTGACGCTTAAGCAACCACGTCTCGTCGGCGGCAGCACCCTTCTTGTCGCCCACTTTACGCCGAGCAGCAGCGCGACACTGATAGCCATATTCAAAATTGGGATATTCGGTAATCACCGCCGTATAATCGGATATTGCACCCTGCAAGTCGCCTGTGCGATCGCGCAACAAAGCCCTGTTAAAACGCGCAAGAGTGTTCTCTTCGTCTACCTTCAGAACTTTGTCGAAATCCTCGATGGCGCGGTTGACGTCACCCACCTGAGCGCGCAACAGTCCGCGGTTGTAATAACCCAAAAGATTATTAGGGTCGGCATTCAGTGCCATATCGTAGTCAGACATCGCCCCACGCAGATTTTCGCGATAGTAACGAATAAGTGCCCTGTTTATATAATAGCCGCTGCGGTCGGGCATCAGTTCAATGGCTCGGTTCATATCAATCTCTGCACTGTCGTACTGCTCGACCTGAGCCAGTAGCATCGCACGCGCCTGATAGACGTTAGCCGAATATTTATCATAATGTACCGCCTTGTCCACCCAACGACGGGCAGCAATAGTGTCGCCACGTTTCACCGACACCTGCATGCGCATAAGATGAATATCGGAGTTGCGCGGAGCAAACATCTGCACCGAGTCGAGCAAAGCATCGGCTCGTTCCCAATGTTCACGCTGCATGGCGCAGAGAACAAGGTTGTTCCACACAGCCACATTCTGCGGATCGTAGTGTATCGCCTTGCGAAAATCGACCTCGGCACTGTCGTACTGCTCCATATACACACGACAAAGACCTCGAAGCTGGTAGGACTTCGATACATACGGGTTGCGCTCTATCGACAAAGCAAGGTCGTCGGAGGCACCTTTAAAATCATCGAGATTGTATTTTGCGAGTGCGCGATAGAAATAAGGCTCGCTCAAGCGCGGCCTCACTCCTATCACCATATTGAAATATCTTATCGAGAGTACATAATCCTCGAAATAGAGCGCGTTGCGCCCCACCAGCATCACATGTTCGATGTTCAACTGTGCTCTAACCGCAAGCGGAGAGAGGAAAAGAATTAAAAGAGGAAGTACTCTCAGAAACCTCATTTCAGGATTCTCTTTGTCTTATAAGTACAATGAGCCTTACCGCGCAAGAGGTTCATCAGGCGGTTCTTGTTCATCTGACGACGCAGAGGAGTCAATCTGTCTACAAACACCTTGCCTTCGAGGTGGTCAAACTCGTGCTGCATTGCGCGAGCGAGGAAACCCTCTACCCACTCGTCGTGCTCCTGCATATTCTCGTCGAGATACTGCACGCGGATGCGCTCGGGGCGAGTAACCTTCTCGTGAATTCCGGGAACTGAAAGACAGCCCTCTTCCATTGAGACAGTCTCTTCCGAAGTCTCGATGATGTGAGCATTGATATACACACGACGGAACTCCTTGTACTCGGGATAATCCTCGGCAAGAGGATCAAGGTCGATAACCACGAGACGAATGGGCAGACCTATCTGAGGGGCTGCAAGACCGATACCCTCGGCATTCCACATAGTCTCGAACATATTTTTAATAAGCTCCTGAAGATCGGGATAATCAGGCTCTATGTCGGTAGCCACCTTTCTGAGAACAGGCTGACCATAAAGATAAATAGGTAATATCATAGTAAAAATTTTATCAACAATTCAACATCATTTGCTCCAACGTTTGCTGTCGAGATATGATTGCAGGATGATTACCGCACTCACCTCGTCGATAAGTGCCTTGTTCTGTCGCGTCTTTTTCTTGAGGCCTGCATCGAGAATAGCCTGCTGAGCAAGTTGCGAAGTGAAACGCTCGTCGTAATACTCGATGGGCATCTCGGGCAACAGTTTTTGCAAACGATTCACAAAAGGCTCTATGCGCACCATATTCTCGGAATATTCGTTATTGAGCTTTTTGGGCAGACCCACCACTATTCTCTCGACCTTCTCACTCTTCACATAGTTGAGAATGTAATCGACAAGAGCAGTCGTCTCGACAGTCGTAAGCCCGCCTGCAATTATCTGCAACTCGTCAGTGACAGCAAGACCTGTGCGTTTTTTTCCATAATCGACAGCAAGAATTCTTCCCATAATCTTATTTTTCGCAAATGAACACGCAAAAATACAGCAAAATGCGTCGCCAAGCAAGCACCTCGCCCGTAAACTGTGAAAAAAAGTGTTAGAAGATGTTTATTAGGGCGAAAGCTGCGCACGAAAAAAGCGAGGCTTGTTATTGCAAGCCTCGCCTATGAAATAATTTTCAACCTAATATTAGTTGTTGTAAAGCAACCATGCCTTCTGGAAATCGGCATCGTTGGGGTGATTAGCCTTGAACTGAGCACGAGCCTCTGCAGCCTGCTGACGGTCGTCATAAGAGCCACAAACTACGCGATACATACCTGTTGCGGGATTCTGAACAACAAGAGCTTTGTAACCCTCGCCGATGAGTTTCTCGCGGAGAGCGTCAGCGTTGGTCTTAGAAGAGAAGCTACCGCAAACAACGCTGTAAGCCTTCAATGAGCCTGCTGTACCGCTTGCAAGAACAACCTTCTCTGAACGATAAGAAGCGTCAGCCTTAGTTGTTGTGTTGCTTGTAACGGGAGCAATCTCAATGGGGTCTGAAGCCTGTGAGTTACCCTGAACAAGTTCCTGCTGCTTAGCCTGGTCATAAGCTGTCTTATAAGCACTCTCTTTCTTTGATTTACATGAACTGAAAGCCATAACCATGCACAAGCCCAGTCCTAACAAAAACAATTTCTTCATTTTTCTATATTTTTTATAAATTACTCCTTAAAAAAGATTTCCAACTGCAAAAATAGTCATAAACATTAAAATCTTCAACAAGAAAAGTAACTTTTTTATTTTTTTGCGTAAAATCTCTCGCCGAAAGACACCTTTTATATATTATTCAGCATTAAGAGTGCTGCTCCATATCAACACCCTTATTGTCAAGATACAACTTTCTCCAATACTCCGACTTTATTGGGCGCACAGTGTATTCCTCTGTATGCAGACCATGAGGTTTGCGTGTCTCCAGATTTCTATTGAGCACGGTAGCCACCTCAATCATAGCTTCATGAACATTCTTATTAAACACCATCAAACTATAAGAGATTGTCAGTAGCAGCACATTTGCCCCTGTCTGTGTTTTAAGATATCGAACCAAATTCTTATCACCCACCTTTGGCTGCACTGTATGGAGGTCGGTCTTTAACTGAAGGCACTCTTCAAGTGTTTTAGAGAAGTCCCCATATAACTGTTTTGTCAATTCGCCGTTCCAGGGAATACAACCCTCGAAATCGAATGATGTTTCGCCACGCTCACCACCCAATTCAAAATGAAAGTCATAAGGCGAATTCTTCACCACCTGCTCGCCGGCAACAACAACTATCCAGTCGTTCTTCTCCTTGCCACGAGTAATATCATCAACAAAAGCCATGAACGACGGGTTATCAGGTTCATCCACCGTATAGAAATTACAACGTAAACTCACATCGGAGTGTGTTCTCGAAAACAGCTCATTTGCCACATAATTGAAACCGCCCAACTGAGCAATATGCCAATCGAAAAAGCTCAAGCCATTATCTCCTCGACCAAGAGGATTGACAATTGTAACTGATGAGCCTCTGTCGATGTAAGATCCATACGAAGTGTTTACATGAAACTGATTCACCACAACCATATCACTCTTCGGCCCCGAACTGATGGCGGCAGCAAGATTTTTCAAACGCATATTTTTTGAACTTGAGACAGCCTTAATCACTTCCGCATCGGACAATCCAAGTTCGAGTTGTAAGTCACCAATGCTTATGTTTTTAGCGGGGAAAAACAAACCCGCGCGCTTTATGCTCTTCACAAGCATAAACTCATTTATTCGCAAACTGTTCTTTTTCAGTTTCTCGGCATTGGAATCCTTTTCCATAACCTCGGTAAATGCCGAGCCTATCAAACCGGCAGGCACAGCAAAAATAGCGATACCAAGCACACCAATCACGCACGCAATCAGTCGTCCGACAAATGTGATGGGCGGAGTATCGGCAAAACCACCCGGGTCGCCAATATACTGCGCAAAAGCCCACACAACAGATTTCCAGCCATTGTCATACACTTGGGGCTGAGCATTATGCTCAACAAAGAAGAGGATAAACGACAAAATTAATGTAATAATAACAAGAAACTGCAACGACACCAGCATCTCTTCTTTCTTTGACTTTATGGCTCGTGAAAGGATATTAAAAGCCTTTACATAGCGGAACACACGAAGCAGACGCGCTACTCGCAACACCTTCAGTGCCATATATGGCACTTCTACGAACATATTCACATAGAACGGGAATGTAGAGAGTATATCTATCAACCCATAAAAACTGAGGCAATATTTCACTCGCCCCCAAAAACCTTTATACTTCACATCGATTTGGTCGGCAGCCCAAATGCGCAACAACACCTCGATAGTGAAGCAAATGGTGGTGAAATAATCGATGAAGTGCAACCACGCTCCATATTTTTCAACTATGCCGTCGTATGTAGACAGAAAAACCTCAACGGTTGAAATAACTATAAGGCCGATGATAGCATAATCGGGGTAATTCTCCCACTGTTTGGTACGCAGGTCGTTGTCGAAAACTCGTGCGAGTTGTCTCTTAAACTTTTCTATTTTCGTCATTGTGTTTTTCAATTATTATTTCTATTGCCCTTACCATTTGACTGAGTGGCATTGTTGATTTTCCATGTTTTGCAGAGGGGTGCCCCATGTAGAATGGCAGATGCACGAATATCGCCTGCATTTGCGGTTGTTCCTTGCACAGCATCAACGCCTCGTAATAGAGGCGATTGCACACATAAAGCCCGCACGAATTTGATATTTTCACAGGAACACCTTGCTCTTCAACAGCCGCACATAAAGACTTTATCGGCATGTTGGTAAATAGTGCCACTGGTGCATCGTAGTTTATAGGCTCCTCGTCAGGGGTGAAACCATCGTTGTCCGGCAATTTGGAATCCATCATATTTAGTGCCACACGCTCCAGTTTCACCTTGTCACTACCACCCGACTGACCAAGCATTATAATGGTATCGGGAGAGTGCTTTTCGACTGCCCTGCGCAATGCAACACCTGCATTGCCAAAGCTGACAGGCATCTGTTCAATAGCAACATTTACTCCGTAAACAGAGAGAGTGGCCACCTTTTCGGCAACCATCCACGACGAGTTTACGGGATAATCACAATATGGTTCAAAACCTGTAATAAGAAGTTTCATTGTTGTCATACTCTAAAACTTTAGATTATCACATTTTAATTCCTTATTACCGGTTTATTCTTTGCTATATTTTGTTCTGTAATATACGGTATTCGGCACTACTGCCTCAACCTCTACCCACAGATAGTTTGTGTAACGCATGCGCTCGTTCTCGAAAGCCAGATATATGGTTTTTGAACCTTTGGCAGGTATGCGGCCACAGCACGACTGCGTACCCAATGTTGAGTAATCGACATCGTAGCTCAACTGTGAAATCTGCTTGGTGCCATCCTGAAACTGCTTTGCCTGTGTCTGATTGCGAAACACATACATGTTGCAGTAGGCATCTTCGTCGCGAATGGGGCGGTTATCGTCGAGCATGGTGTTCAGCAAGCCATTGCTCGTTGTTTTCTCGTATATGGGCAATCCAAGGAATTTTATACGTTTATAACTGCGCGAAAGGTTATCGTGAAACTTTCCATCATCGGCACGGTCGGCTTCGCTTGTAGACATTCGCATCGAATAGAGGATGTCGGTTGTACCGGCAGGAACCTGCACTGCCACCAACGCCTTTGCACTACCCGAGAAGGCAGCCTTTATCTGTCCGCGCAGCGTGAACTTACGAGGTTCATCGAAACATTTGCGCATCTCAATGCTCGGAACTGCCTGTGCACCAAAATCGCCCTTGTTACATTCGACCTGCTCTTTTTTTATGGGAGTAACTTTTTCCAAACGCGCCATCTCCTTTACCCCATAGTTGATGTCGAGACCTATGTATTGCGCTTGGGTGGTAGCCAAAGTCACCAAATATATTGCACTATTTTCAATGGCAAGCGAGTCGGCCACGGTTGCACGACCACTCTGTTTTTTTATTTCACGACGACTGTCGGCATTGCTCACTGTCACCGTCACAGGTGATTGCGCTGTGACTTTCCAATGCAACGTCTCACCACGCATCAGATAGAGAGGAAAAGTGCGTGTTCCCTCGAAAAGTTGGTCGTCGAAAGTGTATGCACTTACCTTGAAATTGGCAATTTTTGCTTGCGTCTGTGATAATATTTTCTTCCTGAGGCTCTCTACACGAACCTTCATGGCTTCGCAAGCAGATATCTGCTCGGGCTTTACCTCCATAGGATTGTAGTCGTAGTGCAGTTCGTTTGCAATATTGTACACCTTTACAAGATTCTCACCCGAGAGTGTTGAAACATCGTACTTTTCGAGAGTTTGTATCAGTTCCAATGCCTTGTTGTAGTTTTCTACCGACCTATTGTGCGCATCACCCGCGCAACCGCAAAAAATAGCAGCCGCAACCACAGGTATTATTAATTTCTTCATTCTTTTCACTTTTTCTTTTTACCAAAAATAGCACCTATTACAGCATCGCCTATTTTGCGTTCCACGCCTTGCTTGGTAAGGGGCACCCCCGTCTTTTTCGCTACTTTCTGCTTAATTGCAGTAGCTCCCAAAGCTCGTTTGAGTGAAAATGAAACTCCCGGAATCTTCATAGTTTCAAAATTTTATCAGTTAAAATCACCATTAATCTTCATTAAAAGTATACCTATTGCAAAAATCGCAATACCAACCAATATTTGCCACCAAATTACAGGCTGCTCTTTATAACGCTTATCAATTAATCCGGAACGTGTACGTTTACCCGCAGGTGTTCCCATTGCAAAGCTCACAAAACCAACCATAAGAAATTTGCCTGGGAGTTGTCCTTCTACAATAAAGCACATCACAATGAAAAATAGCATTATAGCAAAATAGCCAATATGCCCTAAGAGAAACTTGAACATAAATAAAATATCTTAATGTTATAAAATGAGATTGAGTACTAAACTTACTTACAACGCTTAAGCGAATCCTTTGCGCTCTCTATCTCACGTTTGTACTGCTCGATATGGCGATCGTGAGCAGCAGCATGGTCTATTTTACACTTGCGATAGTATGCCTTATTCGATGGTCCCGATGCACTCTTTACCTTGTCGGCATAGTAGGCATTTTCGCGTTTCTTATCCTCTTTTTCCTTTGCAATTTTAGCACGCAGGTCGATGATTTTCTTTTTGTAATATTCTTTACTCATAGCAATATATTTTAAAGAAGTTGTGGTATATGGGGCAACCAAGCCCCATATACCTAAAGTTTTAGTTACTGATTACTTACCTGCAGCAACCAAAGTTGCTTCGTTATCAGCCAACTTGCTATCATCAGCGTTAGCAACCTGAACACCGATACCGTACAACTCGGCAATCTTCTTCTCGAAGTTACCAACGCGGAGGTTACCACCAACAGTAAGCTCGCCACCCTTAGCGCCCTCAGCGCGGAGTGATGCCAATGTAGCATTGTCATCAGCCATTGCACCCTTGCATGTTATGCTCTTGTAAACGCGCAATGTAGAACCGAAATTTTTCTTGAAGTTCTCCTTCAAAGTCTTGACCTTCATGCGGCCATCCAACTTAAATTCTGCCATAATTTTAAAATCTAAAATTGTTAATAAAAATAATTAGTTATTTTTTCACTTAAAACATCTCTTTTCCAAAAAATGTGATACCGAGGTTTATGTCGAAATATGTCTTAAAGACAAACTGCAACACTGTAAGCACTGCTGCCAAAAGCAAGAAGAACAATGCTATTTTCTTACCTATCGGCATTCCTTTTTGCTGTTTCTTTTTTGCCATAACTTTCACTTCCTACAATTAAATTGCCACAACGCAGTAGTGATATTCCCCATCATTAATATTACGTATATTTCGGACATTTCTGTTTTATCCAAACAACATCTTAAATAAACGTGCAAAGAACGACTCTTTCTTGCATTTAGGCCCGGGAGTTGAATCCACTAGAGTCTCGGTAGTAACTTTTACGAACTTATGCAGTTCTTTGGGTAACTGCTTCATTATGTATTCCTTATTTTCGGCATATATAACAAGCTCTTTAATTGCAGTACAACCGTTGAAAGCCGACTTCATTAGTTTTTTCAGACTGCGTGGCAATACCACTTTCTCCAATGCTGTACATTCTGCAAATGCTGAGAAATCAATCTTCACTACGCCTTCCGGAACAAATATACTTTTTAATCCTGTACAATTTTCAAAAGCCCTATCCCCAATATACTCAACAGAACATGGAATTTTAACATTTTGCAAACATTGACAGTTTCTAAATAATCCAGGCCCAAGGTATCTAATTCCATCATTTAGTTTAACATTCTTTAAATTACAACAATTAGAAAAAGTACCATTATAAAAGTCACTTTCACGAGATGAACTTAAAGTAGTAACGCTCTTTGGCAATTCAACACTGACAAGATTTTTGCATCTACAGAAAGCAGAACCAATCTCTTTTACACCATTAGATATACTTATTTTAGACAGGCCTTCGCAGTCCCCGAACGCATAGCCTCCTATACTTGTAACACTTTCAGGGACCGTAATGCTTGTAAGTCCGCTGCAACCAAAGAACGCACGTTCTCCTATGCTTGTAACGCTGTTGGGGATTGTAATGCTTTTTAATTCATCGCAATACTTAAAAGCATCTTCTTCAATATGGGTCGTCCTTTCGGGAATGATTCCTACTCCATTCTTTATTTCGTATTTTGCCATACTCAACTATTTCTTATGTCCATAAAACTTTGCCAATCTAAAGAATTCAAACAAAAGAGTTTCATTCTTTAAATAGCTTAACTTTTGTAAATCAACTTCATCAATATTGAAAGTACCCTCTTTACTCTGTTTGGTAGTCGTTATATAATCTTCGCAAGATAAAACAAGAGAAAGATTACCACGACGAATTTTACCAACGTACCACAAGAAGCGGTCAAGTAAATCGTAGTTCAACTCACTGCAATTGAGTTTCTTAATCAAAAGATTAATAGCCTTGACATACTCTACCATCGTTTTACCGCCATCAACTCGCCCCTTTTCATTTTTATGAATTAGTTTCGGTTTGCTCTTGTTTTCAAACTCACAATGGCTCCACACCACGGGGAACATCTCGCAAGCAATGGAGTCATATATTGGGAAGTGGAATCCTGTTTCAAAATAGGCATACTTACTGATGAGCGAAATTGCTACTCCTTTGTCCTCGCCATCTTTGCCTATGCCATAGCACTCCGTGAAGAGATTTTTCTCATTTTTACCATTTCCCCCGGCTTCATCATAGTTAAACATTGGTAATTTAGCCTCGGGAGCTTTTGCAAAATCGAGAAACAGCTGTTTAAGTTTTCCTGGTTCACCCTTTGAGATTGTCACCAAAACTCTTGCCAACTCATCAAGGGCATAATAGCGACGATTCATTTGAGTAGAATACATGCTATCAATCAGTGTCAGGCGCGCAAGGATGTCCATATAGGTCTCTTCCTTGGTTTTATCAAACACTTTTACTATAACCTCTTTATCTACCGAAAATCCGGACTGTCCTTTAACATCCTTTGCAGAAAGGAGTTTGAAAAGTCCTTGCAACTCTTTAAGGTGTGCTGAGGGTGTTTGTGTTTTTGCCTTTTTCACTGCCATTTTCCTAATAGGCTTTATTGTTCTTAATACTCACCACGTGCAGCCTGACCGATAGTAATCTCGTTGGGCACGAGTCTCTTGCCAGCAGCATCTTTTATCTGAACGGTTACACCAAAATTGGCATCGAATAGTTTCTCGGCATCGCCCACCTTGGTGCTTGCCTTTATCTTAAGAGCATCGGCACTGCTCTTCACCTCTTTGGTTGTCGTTTTGTTGAGCGCAGCAAGTGTCAGTTCACCATCGGCAATCTGCACTCCTTTGTAGAATACAAGTGTAAGGTCGAATGCCTTTTTGAAATCAGCCGAAATTGTTTTCAGTTTTTTGTTAGGTGCTACTGTAAATTCTGCATTCTTGAATTTATCCATCAAATTGTTTAAAAGTCCCATAGTAATAATATTATTATATTGTTTTTCGTAAAAAATTGTGCCCCAAGAAGGTATCACCCTTCAGAGGGCTATGTAAACATTATTAAAGTTCTATTTGCAGTTCGGGCTCGTCTTTTACAAGGTCGGCAAGCATCAGCACTGCGCGTGCATCGTCGATACCATGCGCTCGGCAATTTCCTTACCCTCTTTTGTACGTTTGTCCACAGTGCCATCTTTAGTTTTCTTCACTGTTGTTTTCTTTACTGCCATATCTTTAATATGTTACTAGGTTATTAGAAACTGTTTCTTATTCAAGAATGATAAATTCTGTACGACGATTAGCTTCGAGGTTATTCTCGTCGAGAGGCTCGCTTGAGCCTTTACCCTCGGCCTGCAAACGACCGGCATCGACACCGCGACCAATCAAGAAATCGACAGCTGCTTGTGCACGAGCCTGAGAAAGTTTAAGGTTAAATGTAGGGTCGCCCTCGGCCGATGTGTGACCAACGATTTTCAACTTAATCTCAGAGTGTTTTTTCATCTCCTTTGCGAGGTCGTGAAGAACAAACTTAGCATCTTCGGAGAGGTCGGCCTTGCCCTGTACAAACTGCGCAGCATTGAAATTCTTTTCTATCTCTTCGATGCGATCGACGTAGACAATCTTCTCTACTTCGACAATCTTCTCAACCTCGACAACCTCGGGTTTGCGAAGTGCAAAAAATGCCACTGCCCCTGCAAGCAACAGAACAAGCAAAATCCACAACCACAAAAGCGACTTTCTCTTGGCAGGCACGGGGGGAACATAACCATTGAGATACTCAAGACGGAAACCACCCTTCTTGCCTCCCTTGTCGGCAGCCTCGAACTGTGCAATCTCAATATCATACAACTTTGCATGCTCAACCATGCGCTCGAAGCTGGGTTTTGTCCACATTTTCACCACTGATACCTTCTTGCCATCGCCGGTCGCAAGCAACTCATCCTCGGCTTTGAAGTATCCATCCCAATTGGCATCAGTACCCTTCTCCTCGGCGTAGATAAAAATCTCACTTGTACCCTTGTCGGGGTTCAATTCATTTGGGAAAGCCTTACGCAAATCCTCTAAGGTTGCCTGTGGATACATCACCATGTAGGCATGCGCAATGCCTAATGCCGTGCGGTTCTGTGCCTTGCCATAAACTCTTACTTTACTTGCCATAATACTTTTTTTGTACTTAAAATATGTTTAACATTAAATTATTGCTCAACGCCCTGTTGCACGCTATCGGCGGGAGCAGATATTGCCACCTCCACACTGTCGGCTGTGGCAGGAGCCTCCTCGCACTTGGGAGCAACTTCGCGAGCAGGAACATCGGTCAGCGTCACGTTAATGACTTTGAAGCCCAATGTTGCAAAAAGTGTCTTAATACGCTCCTTGCCTATTGAATTGGCTTTCTCAAGTATATTATGGTCGAGAGCATTCTGCAACATCTTCTCTTTGGCCTGTTTCTGCAAGACGATAACCTCGTCGTGTTCCCATTTTCCTATTTCCTCGAATATCTTGTAATCGGAGGGGTTGCTTATTACATCGAAAATTTTGGGAGCGGGCAATTTAATGTTCACTGTGTCGCCCTTTACAACAAGTGCATCACCGTCAATGGCCGATAGGTCGTAGCCCGCGCGCACCTTGCACAACACTGTAAGAACAATAGAATTTTCTACTGTGTCAAGTTCGTTGCCGAACCACTGTTTTTTGGTGGTGAGCTTGTGGTCTTGTATCACGCTCTCCTCGTAGTAACACGCAGTTGTGAATTCCGAAATCTTCTTTACCTCTTCGACAATATTTGCAGTATTTTCTATGAGCAAAGGTTTGTTCATATCGGCAACTATATACGCAGTAGTTGCAAGAACTGCGCTCACAGCAGCAGCGATGAGCACAGCCGGCATGTGGGCTGTAATGAACCCAAAGAGGGTCGCAAAAAAACCGTTGCCTGCAACGGCAACGCCCCCTTTCACAGCGTTATTAACAACACTCTTGCCAGCGTCGGCTACTAACTTGCCGGCAGTGGCAACAACATCGGCCGAACTACTTTCTTTACCACCTTCATCTTTGCCCGATTTTGCATTGGTAACAGCGTTTGCAACATCTTCTATTTTATTTGCAACACCGACAATCTTTTCGTTGTCGGTAATCGACTTGGCTACTTTGCTCACAGTATTTGCTACCTTTGCGGCGTTCCCCAACAAACTGCTTTTGATTTTATCTTCTGCAACCTGTTCCTCTGTATTTTTATCGATATTTGTCTGGCTCTGAGGAGTTTGATTATTATCTTCTACCTGATTATTTACTTTATCTTTTGTTTCCATAGTCAAAAACCCTTTTGTCATTTTTGTTAGTTCGCAATAACCCTATTTTTTCTCCTCTTCAGGCTCCTTGAAACATACATTTATATTCTCGAAGCCACAATTTGCAAGCATCGCCTTAAAAAAGTCTTTTGCATTGTTTTTTGCATCCTCAAAGATTCCTAAGTTCTCGGCATCGTCGAGAATAGCCTTTTCGCCCTGCTTCAGAAGGTCGTTGCGTTCGTCAGTGTTGAAATCGGTGCGCAAACCGCTGATTTTTGAATACTCAAGCTTTATATCTTCGGCAGCCATATTGAACGAGAGGACTTTAGGCTGAGGAAGAGTAATTGTTACAGTCTTGCCACCATTGGAAATCTTGGCATCTTTTTTTGAGAAATCTTTAAGGTCGATGCCCGCCTTCATAGTTGTGCGACACGAGAAAATTATTTTTCTATCTCCAAGTTTATAGAAAGCATTGTCATTTGCCTTTATGAGTTTTGTTATAGTGTACTCAACAGTTCCCAATTCGGCGCAAGCAACAGTTTTGTCCATTGCTTCATCGAGTTTTTTCTCTTGCTCATTGCTACACGAACAGAGCGACAGCATTACTGCCATAACTGAGATTGTGAATAAGGATGTGAATTTCATATTATTTATACATTTATAATTTATTACTTCCATTATAAATCCACACCCCAAATAAAAAAAAGAAGCGTAGACTAATTGCTTAATCTCCGCTGATAGGTCCTAGGAAAACCGTGAAAAAGAGAAAAGCAACAGCCTACGCCAATAGCCGACGCACACACCACATATACATCACGTATATGCATGCACGACCACTTGCGACAGGGTTTGCACTCTCTTTTCGTTAATGAATTTCCTAGGTTCATCAGCGAGAATGTCAAACACTCGCGTGTTTATTCATTATTTCAATAACACAAAATTACTAAAATAAATTAAATAACCATCCGAGTCTGTTGCTTTTTTTTAGTACAATGCAAAAATAAAGGATAAAAATATTATTTCCTTTGTCTTTTTTTGTCATTTAATATATAAAGTACATTTTATTGTTTACAATTGCCATTAAATAAGAAAATTATTTTTTGTATGGCACAAAGGGGCGACGACGGCCGACGAGAGAATCGTAGAATATTATCTCCTCGGCATTGAGACTGCTTTTGGTGTACAATGGCAGAGCATTGGCAATAAGCCATAGTTTCTCGTGACAATCGTTCACCTTCCTCGTATAGTGCACCGCCGCCACGTTATACAATGCTACGGGAGTAAGGGTGGAAATGTGCTCTTTATTATACACCGTAAGGTTCTCCCAAAAGGAGACAATGTTGTTGCATGCAAACTCAAAGTATGTGGCATGTGTCAAGGAGTCGGCTGTTATTGCGTATATGGAATCCACGTCGTGCTCTATCTGCAAAAGAAGTTCTTTTTCTAGTGTCTCATTGTGCCCCTGCTGCACAAAAGCATTGCTTATATATACAAGAGGTATAGATATTATAATGGCAACTATTGCCAAAAGCACCGCAACAGGGGTTTTGTCCCTGCGCTGCATAGCCGAAATAAGTTCGTCTACACAGCTGTAACGCTTTGCTGCATCTTGTTGCAAGCAGCGTCGTGCAATGCTCGAATAGCGACCACCGAACATCTCTTTCATTATCACGCCCAACGAATATATGTCGCTGCGGGCATCTATATTTTTCTCTTGTGCAAGCAATTCGGGCGAGGCGTATGCAGGGGTGCAACCAAGAGTGCGAACAAGGTAGTGTGCATCGCTGTCGGCAAGCCCGAAATCAATAAGTTTCGCATCGTTATCGGCGCGGGTGATTATCACATTTTCGGGTTTTATATCGTTATGTACCAAACCGCAACAATGAATATACGACACAACATTCAGCAGTTGCATGAACACCCTGCGACGCATGGCAAGTGATGGATTTTCGGCAATAAATTCAGCCAACGTACGCCCCTCTATGTACTCCATGACTATTCCCGCCCCCACAACAGTCTGCTCTTCATAAGTAAAAACATTTACAATATTGGGGTGGGATTTCCCAAGCGAGAACTCATATTCGCGCTGCAACAAGGCAAGCGCTTGCGAGGAACTGTCCCCAGGAGTCTTTATGATGAAATATTTGCCGGCCTTACGCACACGCCACAACACAGACGAAGAGGTTGTAATATACTTCTCGGGCATGGAGTATGACGAGCCATACTCTATGGGTATTCCTGCGGACATTACTACTTCACTTTCGCACATAAGATCAATGATGGTTAATCAGAATTACAAATTTACAAATAAACGAGCGAAACACAAAATTTGCTATACGATTTAAACAAGAGCCGAAAATACCCACTGGGTAATTTGATTTTTCGCTCAATTATAACTATTTTTGATATTAAATCGAAAATAGACAAAAAAAAGAGAAACATGAGTATAAACATTGAGATGCCTCAGGTTGCAGCCTTGAGGAGAGAGGTTGAAAAAGTGGTGGGGAATGTCGGCGGACACGATAAATTCGTAAAGCTGACCGAACTTATTGAAAATAAGTGCAAAGAACATATTTCGGTAACCACCCTCGAACGCCTGTGGGGTTACTCAACCAGAAACGCCAATAAAATCTCGGAACGAATATTGGATATTATCGCAAGGTTTGTAGACGCAAACAACTGGGAAGATTTTTGTATCGGACTAAGCAGGAATAGAGAATCAATACTGTTTGAAGGTGATGATATAATAAACTGCGACAGCCTGAAAATTGGTAGCAGAATAAGGTTAGGATGGCAGCCCGACAGGATGTGCGAGGTTGAATATCTTGGGAATTACCGTTTCGTTGCCACAAAAGTCGAAAACTCCACCATACGCCCCGGCGACACATTCCGCTGCCTGCAAATACAAAAAGGAAAAGAGCTTCACATGGACAATTTCACACGTTGCAACGAACAGGAGAGCAGTTGTGCCCGCTACATTGTAGGGCGCACAAACGGTCTTAGCGTGGTGGAGCGTATTGCAGAATAGTATTTATTCTATCTTTATTCTTAAATTAAAGAAAAACAAAGTACCTTTGCACTGCAAAACTCAAAATAACTATGAAAAAATTATTTCTTACACCTTTCATATTATTGCTCCTTGCAACAGGATGCGCAGTAAAAAACGCACAAAGCAAGCAGAAAGAGCCTGCACAGCTTGCGCAGATAGGCGAGACAGAGTATGACAAATATTTTACCGGCGAGACCATGCGTTTCGACTTTCAGCACTCGGGAAACAGCAGTGAAGAGCATTACAGCTACGACCGCATGAAGCGCGAGGGCGAGTGGGCCGGCTCACGCAAGGCACTCATAAGCCCCTTTGGCTACGGCGAACAGATGTTCAGAATCATCGACACCGAGGAGAACAAGATAATCTACCAGAACAACTACTGCACGCTCTTCAACGAGTGGCAGACAACTGCCGAGGCGCAGACGGTCACACGCTCCTACCCCGAAGGTGTTATCTTCCCCTGTCCCAAACGCAACTTCACGATAGAAATCTTTGCGCGCAACAAGGTGAGCAAGGTTTTCGAGAAGAAGTTCAGCTACAAGGCCAACATCAACGACTATAACATTGAGCCGTACAAAAAGGAGTATGAGAGCGTGGACATTCACATTGGCGGCACCATTGCCAACAGCCTGGACATTGTGCTGTTGCCCGACGGCTTCACCGCCGAGGAAAAAGAGAAGTTCCTCGATGCATGCAAGGCGTGGCAGGATGCGCTCTTCGGCTACGCACCCTTCTCGAACAACAAGAATCGCATAAACATACGCGCGGTGTGGGCACCGTCGAAAGAGTCGGGCATCAGCGTTCCCGGAAAGGGCGTGTGGAAAGAGACACTCCTCGACTGTCGTTTCTACACACTTGGCAGCGAGCGCTACCAGATGACTGACAACCTGCAAAAGGTGCGCGACATTGCTGCCGACGCTCCCTACGAGAGCATCTTCATACTTACCAACAGCGACAAGTACGGTGGCGGCGGAATATACAATTTCTACGGACTCGGTTCGGCAGGAAAGACCGGCAAGACAGGCGAGGTGTACGTGCATGAATTCGGACACAGCCTGATGGGACTCGGCGACGAATATGTGGAGAAGGGCAACACCGTAAGCGCCCTCTACCCTGCTGGCAAAGAGCCTTGGGAGGCCAACCTCACTACTTTTGTGAACTTCAATGGTAAGTGGGAGAAGATGATTGACAAGAGCACACCCGTTCCCACCATTGTGAACGATTCGCTGCTCGCCCTGCCCGACAGCCAATGGCCTGTGGGCGCATACGAAGGTGGCGGTTATCTCGAGAAGGGCATCTATCGCCCCTGGCCAAAATGTATGATGAACCAGCTTTACAACTTCTGCCCCGTATGCTGCGCGGCAATAGAGAAATACCTCGACTACATCTGCAAATAGAGCAGTTGCATGAAACTATACATATTCAATCCCGACACCGACCTTGCACTTGCCAATAACAGGGAGAACTACATGCCCCCGGCAAGAGTGAGGCAGATGACGCAAGAGCTTGAGCTGCTGCCTTTGTGGTATGCCGAGGAGGGCAGTTGCATCTTCGCGCCCTCGGTGCGCGACAACGGCGAATTTTTTGCCGAGACAAAAAGGCTTTTCGAGGTAGAGACAAAATGTATAAAAGAGCTGCCACAGTTGCCCGGCGACGAAAATATTGAAATCACCCCCTGGGGATGGAACGTAGCACTGCGCAAGCAGCTGCTTAACAGTGGCGTCGCAGAGAAACTACTACCCACACCGCAAGAACTTGCCAAATACAGAGAGCTGTCGGGCCGCGACAAAGACACCGAGATACTGCTGAGCATGAAACCCTCGGCAGGGTTCACCGCCAAAATCATCGACAACATCGCAGAGTGCCGCAAATATGCGGGCAAGAACCCACGTTGCATATTCAAAGCCCCATGGTCGGGCAGTGGCAAGGGATTATTATGGTGCTGGGGGAAATACGACGACAAGAGCGACGGGTGGTGTCAGCGAGTGATAAAGGAGCAGGGCTTTGTTGTTGCCTGCCCCATATACGAAAAACTTCAGGACTTTGCCATCGAATACCACAGCGACGGCAAGGGTAACATCACTTTCATAGGCTACTCGCTATTCAGTACAAACACCAAAGGAGCTTATCAGGGCAACATACTGCAATCCGAGGCAAAGCATCGCGAGAGACTATCGCAGCATATAAGCCTGCAACAGCTCGACGCCACCGATGCCCTGCTGCGCGAAAAGCTCGCTGCAACCTACGGCAACAACTACAAAGGCTATATAGGAGTGGACATGATTATATGCCGCACAAACGACGGGGCTAACGCGTTGCACCCCTGCGTGGAGGTGAACATGCGCATGAACATGGGAGTGCTCTCTACCATTCTCGCCAAGAGGTTCCTTGCCGAAGGGTCGCGCGCCATCTTTTCGATAGACTACTACCCCACCACCGAGGAACTGCAAAGTTTCATTTCACAAATGAACAGCTACAACCAACCGACAATAGTAAACGGAAAAATAGTTTCGGGATTCGTGCCACTCGTGCCCACCGGCAAGAGCAACAACTACATTGCATACATCAAGGCCGAGAGAGAGGACTAATCGTCATACTCATCAAAATCCCTGTAATGTTCGAGCAGTTCGTGTATCTCCATTTCATCTATTATATTACGACGTTCTCGTTCCTTGCGTGATACTTTACACACTTTATCCACGCACAAAAAGAAAAAAGCCACCGTCAGAATAATAAGAATAGCCAACCAAATCATAATCATCAAATTTAAAGGTTCAACACGAAAAAAAACTCACAAAGTTCGATTGGTTGTCGTGAAAAACAACGCTAATCGAAACAATTTATCGCTCGCCGTTTCACTGCATCGGTATCGAGCAATATATTAATAAACTCCTTAGCCGACGCTTTTTGATATACATCCTTTAGCGACAGCACCGAAGCCACCATTAAATTCTTAGGTTCGTCGAGAATGACAGCCTTGAAACGTCTGTTGCCAAACACCGCCGACGCCGACAGCACTGTAACATAGTTTCCCGTAGAGACCATCTGCAACAAGATATTCGTTTCGTTGAGCTCTACCTGCGAGGCAAGAGTAAATTCCTTACCCAGCATAAGTCTTTCGAGCATCATTCTTGCTTGCAGTTCGCGCGACGGCAATACCAGAGGATATTTTCTCAGGTCGCTCAGCGTCAGTTTCTGCTCTTTAGCAAGCGGATGGCTGCTGCTGACAACCGCCGAAAGGCTATTCTCGAAAAGAGTGATTGTATCAATCTCGGGCATCTCATCGACAGGCTTATACGAAAGGATAAAGTCAAGTTTGCGGGCTTTCAGCAGTTCGAGCAAACGGTTCACCGTCTCGTAACATATTTCGAGTTTTATACCCGGAAATTCTTTCATAAAACGGAGCAAACCCTCGGTAAGTACCGAGCTGAGGCTGTATGTAACCCCCACACGCAAAGTACCCGCCTTAACGTTCTGAAGGTCGTAGAGACGCTGTACGCCATCCTCGGCGTCCCTGATGGTCTTTTGGGCAAACGGAAGAAACTCCTCGCCCGCTTCGGTCAATATGATGTGACGGCTGTTGCGCAGAAAGAGGGAAAAACCAAGCTCATACTCAAGCTGCTTTATCTGCTGCGACAAAGTACTCTGAGTGATAAAAAGGTGCTTGGCCGCCTCGGAAAAATTCAGATACTCGGCACTCATCACAAAATATTTCAACTGTCTCAATTCCATATATAAAAATCCTCTTTTTGCGAAGATAGCTATTTTTCTGCAAAAAACAAGCTTTTATACAAAAATATGCATAAAATCATCGCAATAATGAATACAAGCTAATATTTATACACAACGCATTAAAAAAACAACAGGCATTGCATTAAGCAACACCTGTTGTCGGGCAATATATCGGAGTTATATTAGAAACCGATGAAAATCAACATTGCGTATCCGAGGATGATACCAAGAACACCGATGATGATACCTACCTTCATCATATCCTTCTGCTCGATGAAACCTGTTGAGTGAGCAATAGCATTGGGAGGAGTACTGATGGGAAGAATCATTGATACTGAAGATGCGATAGCGATACCCACGAGCATAGCCTGTGCACCACCTACTGCTGCAAGAGCGTCTGACATACCCACAGCAACAACGCCAAGCACGGGAACGAGCAAAGATGTTGCGGCAGAGTGAGAGATGAAGTTAGAGAATCCGAAGCAGATGAGACCTGCAAGAATCATCACAGCAATGCGAGAGAAGCTACTGAAGGGAACCGAACTTACGATGAGGTTGCTCAAGCTCTGAACGCCCTCGCCTGAACCCTTGTAGTTGAGGGCAACACCAAGTGCAAAACCACCGGCAACCATCCACAGTACGCTCCAGTTGATCTCCTCGAGGTCGCGACGTGTCAAGATACCTGTTGCACAGAAAATAGCGATAGGCAACATAGCCACAACGTTTGTATCAACACCCCAAAGGTCTGTACCGAACATCCACATGAAGATTGTCACAGCAAAAGCAGCAACTACCGACCATGTCTTGAAGTCCCATACAATGTCACCCTCAATCTTGATTTCGATATTCTTCTGCTTGAAGGGGAAGAGGAAACGGAGCAACATCCATGCAAGTACAAGAAGTACCAACACAAAGGGAGTCATCTTGATGGTCCAGTCTACGAAGCTGATACCCATGCCGATAGATGAAAGATAGTCAAGTGCAATCATGTTGGGAGGTGTACCGATGGGAGTCATCATACCACCGAGGTTTGCACCGATGGGAATTGCCAATGCAAGAGCGATTCGGCCTTTACCGTCGGCGGGCAACTGACGCAACACAGGAGTAAGGAACGCCAACATCATAGCCGCTGTTGCGGTATTGCTCACGAAAGCCGAGAAGATAGCTGTTACAAGGATAAAACCAAGCAAAACAACCTCGGAACGTGTACCGAAAGGCTTGAGAAGGCAACGTGCAAGAGCAACATCGAGCTTAACTTTTGTCAATCCGATAGCAAGCACGAAACCACCGATAAAGAGCATGATTGTGGGGTTAGAGAAACAAGCCATGATGCTCTTGAAGGGTACGAGTCCGGCAGCAGCTGTAGGATCCTCGGGACGCAAGAAACTAAATGCGCTTGTAGATACCGTAAACAGCATGACGGTAACCACAATCATTGAAGTCACCCATGAAGGCATAGCCTCGGTGAGCCACATCAAAGCAGCAAACACGAAGAGCGAAATGATACGCTGGTGAACAACTGTCAAACCCTCAATACCGAAAGATTCGGTGGGCAACATTGCCACAAAGATGCTGATAGCTGCGATTACAAGAATCTTAATCAGCTTAATGGGCAACTGTTTTTTTCTTTTCTCCTGCTTGTCCTTCTGGATTTTCTCGACAGTAGAGAAACCTGGGAAATTTTTAAACATGTTTAGTCGGTTTTAAATTTATAATAATTTTAATATTTTTCCTCAAAACGGTTGCAAAGTTACTGAGAATATCCCGATTATAGAGCAACCATTTATCGATTTTAGCGATAGCACCTATCGAAAACAACGATAAATAAAAATGCAAGGCTGCATTTTCCATAAAACCGCCTTGCATTTTCACAAATATTTTCACACATCTAAAGATTTTTATCCTTTCATCTGCTTGTACGTAACCTTGGGGAAACGCGCCGCCGTAGTTTCGTCGAGACGACGTACAGGTGTAGTATGCGGAGCACTCTTCACCACTTCGGGGTTCTCAATAGCCTCTTTTGCAACAAGTTTCATTACTGCGATAAATTCGTCAAGTGTCTCTTTGCTTTCCGTTTCAGTGGGTTCTATCATTATGCTCTGATGAAACAACAACGGAAAATAAATAGTAGGAGCATGATAACCATAATCGAGCAAACGTTTAGCTATATCGAGCGTAGTGACACCGGTTGATTTGTCGGCAAGTCCATCAAACACAAACTCATGTTTACAAACGCCCTCAATAGGCAAATAATATTCATTTTTTAAAGACTCTTTCACATAATTGGCATTGAGCACTGCAAGCGGACCAACCATCTTCACATTCTCGCGACCGAGCGTGAGAATGTATGTGTAGGCACGCATGGCAACGCCGAAGTTACCGAGGAACGAAGATACACTGCCGAGCGAAGCATCGTCAGAGGTGATATAGAATTTACCTTCGCTATCTTTCTTCACCTGCGGATTGGGCAGAAGATTTTCGAGACCGGCACGTACACCCACAGGACCATCGCCGGGGCCACCGCCACCATGAGGTGTCGAGAAGGTCTTGTGAAGATTTATGTGCATGATGTCAAAGCCCATATCTCCGGGGCGACACTTACCCAAAAGGGCATTAAGATTGGCTCCATCGTAGTAGAGCAAGCCGCCACACTCGTGCACGAGACGCGAAATTTCGGGAATTTCTGTCTCGAAAATTCCGAGAGTATTGGGGTTGGTCATCATAATTCCTGCAACAGTGTCGTCAAGCAGAGGTTTGAGATCCTCGACATCGACAGTGCCGTTGGCAGTGGATTTCACCTCGACAATCTGCAAGCCGCACACTGCGGCACTCGCAGGGTTAGTACCATGAGCACTGTCGGGAACAATCACCTTTGTACGTTTGAGGTCGCCGCGCTGTATGTGGTACGAGCGCATAATCATCAGGCCGGTAAGCTCGCCATGAGCACCCGCATAGGGGTTGAGCGTGAAGGCCGACAGGCCGCTTAGCTCGGCAAGCGAAGCCGCGAGGTTGTAATAAACCTCGAGCGCACCCTGTGCACACTCGGCAGGCAGTTCGGGATGCAAACCTGTGAACGATGGCAACGAACATATCTCCTCGTTTATGCGGGGGTTGTACTTCATTGTACAACTGCCAAGAGGATAAAAGCCTGTATCTACACCGAAGTTCTTGTTAGAGAGATTGGTATAGTGGCGAACAACGTCAAACTCGGTAACGTTGGGAAGTTCGGGCGACGAAGAGCGCTGCAACGCCTGTGGCAGTGCCGACAGCGAATATTGCGACAGTTCGTTCTTAGGAAGAGAATATCCCGTACGTCCCTCTTTCGAGATTTCAAATATCAATTTATCATAATTACGAATCATACATCAATCCTCCTCTCTTTAAATGTTCTTAATTACATCAACCAATGTATCAATCTGAGCCTTTGTGCGCTGTTCGGTTACGCAGAAGAGCAGCATGTCGTCGGCAATGCGTATACCTCCAAGAATACCCTTTTCGAGCAGAGCAGCCTGTATCTTTGCCGCGCAGACGTTTGTCTTTACTGCAAATTCATTGAGGAAAGGCTTGTCGAAAGCCATAGTGCACTTTCCTGTCGCAACAAGCTGTTCGGCAAGATAGTGGGCACCGCTGTAAGAGAGTTCGTTCACCTCGCGCAATCCCTTGTCGCCCATCAGCGACATGTAGATTGTTACGTAGAGTGCCATGAGCGACTGGTTGGAGCAGATGTTACTGTTCGCCTTTTCGCGACGTATATGCTGCTCGCGAGCCTGCAATGTGAGCACAAAGGCGCGCTTGCCGTCTACATCGTTGGTGTAGCCCACAATGCGGCCGGGTAGCTTGCGCACAAGAGCATTGCTGCATGCAAGATAACCCACGTAAGGACCGCCGTAGGACATGGGAATTCCCAAAGGCTGTCCGTCGCCACATGCAATGTCGGCACCCCACTCGCCGGGAGTTTTCAGCACCGCAAGTGTCGAGGGGTTGGCATTCATCACCATCAGGGCTTTGTTTGCATGACACGCGTCGGCAACGCCTGTATAGTCCTCGACTATTCCGTAGAAGTTGGGCTGTGCAAGTATTACACCTGCCACATCGCCCGCCTGCAATTTTTCGGTAAGCTCTTGCAAGTCGGTAACACCATCATTTTCGCTGACTATATCAACGACAACGCCGTTGAACTTGGCATAAGTCTCCACTACCCTCTTTATCTTGGGGTTGATGGTAGAGGAGAGAAGAATCTTGTTGCGTTTCTTGGCAGCCGCCACGCACATCATCATTGCCTCGGCAGTGGCTGTGCAGCCATCGTACATCGAAGCATTTGTGACATCCATGCCTGTGAGCTGGGTAATCATTGACTGATACTCGAAAATATACTGCAACGTACCCTGCGAAATTTCGGGCTGGTAGGGGGTATATGCTGTCAGGAACTCGCCACGCGAGATTATGGGGTTGATAATCGAGGGAGCATAGTGATCCTCGACACCGGCACCCGCAAAGCAGATGAGATTGCTGTTCTTTTTGCCGAGAGCCTCGAAGAATCGACGTATCTCGACCTCGGACATGGCCTCGGGCAGCGCAAACTCGCGATTGAACTGCAATTCGGCAGGTATTTCGGCAAAAAGGTCGTCTATTGACTTTAATCCCGCAACCTGCAACATCTGCTCAATATCTTGTTGAGTGTGGGGAAAATACTTCATCTCGTATGCTTTTATTCTTTGATAAACTCTTTATATGCAGCAGCATCCATGAGATTCTCGGTCTCTGAAGCATCGGACAATTTCACTTTGATAATCCAATTTTCGTAGGGATCGGCATTTACAAGTTCGGGACTGTCGTTGAGAGCATCGTTAATCTCTACAACAACACCGCTGACGGGAGAGATAAGGTCGCTGGCAGCCTTTACACTCTCCACAGCACCGAAATCCTCACCTGCCGACACCTCGTCATCAACCTCGGGCATGTCCACGTAAACAACGTTGCCAAGCTCGTGCTGTGCATAGTCGGTGATACCTACATAACCATATTCACCTTCAATCTTTACATACTCGTGTGACTCAGCATAGAAGAGTCCGTCTATAATTTTGCTCATAGTATAAATATTTAAATGTTTAACAATATAGAAATATCTTATTTCTTATAATTCTTATCGTAGAAACGTTTTTTGGTAACTGTGCCGGGGAACACCTTTTTGCGTATACGCACAGCAACCTCGGTGCCAAGTTTTGAGTATTCGGTGTCGATAAGTGCCATGCAGACACTTTTTCCGGTAGATATTGAGTTGTAACCTGTGGTGACGCTACCTATTACCTTGCCGTCAGCCTCTACATCGTAGCCGTGACGGGGGATAGCCTTGTCGGCAAGTTCTATGCCCACAATCTTGCGTTTGAGACCCTCGGCCTTTTGCGCTGCAAGAGCATCCTTGCCGATGAAATTCTCTTTCTCCAACTTGACGAAGATGCCAAGACCCGCCTCGAGAGGAGTAATCTCGTCAGTAAGTTCGTCGCCATATAGCGGCAGACCTACCTCGAAACGCAATGTGTCGCGACAGCCCAATCCGCAGGGAAGCACCTCGCCACTACCCACAAGTTTGTCCCACACTGCGTTGGTAAACTCGTGCGAACCGTAAAGCTCAAAACCATCCTCACCTGTGTAACCTGTGCGGCTGATGATGATTGTTTCGCCGGCATACTCAACCTCTTTGCATGTGTAGAACTGCATTTCGCTACAAGGAATTCCCAGAATGCGCTCTACGATTTCTTCGGTCTTGGGGCCCTGAACGGCCACCTCACCATATTTGTCGCTCTGATGCTCCACTGTAACATCGAAATTGGCTGCATGCTGCATTATCCACGCAACGTCTTTGTCGATGTTGGCTGCATTTATCACAAGGAAGAAGCGTTTGTCGCCCATTTTGTAGACAAGCAGGTCGTCAACGACACCACCTGTGGGGTGCAGCATCATTCCATAATATATTTTGCCATCGGGGGCATCGGTAATATCATTTGTAAATATGTAATTTACAAACTTCTCGCTCTCGGGACCGGTAACAAGCACCTCGCCCATGTGCGAAACATCGAAGATACCGCAGGCCTTGCGAACCGCGTTATGCTCCTCGACAATGTTTGTATACTGTATCGGCATGTCAAAACCGCCGAACGGACTGATGAGTGCACCCAAAGCCACATGTTTGTCATACAGACAGGTTCTCTTGTTTTCCATATATTTACTCGAATAAGAAGTTTATAAATTGTTGTTTCGATAAATTCAGAATTATACTCTCCACCTCCACGCCCGAGAGCCTGTCGGCAACATCCTGAGGAGTGAAGTTCACACCCGATAGCGGAGCAAGCAACGAGCCGTCGAGGTCGCCAACAAGGAAAAAGTCGCCAGCGAGATTAATCTTTCGCAGCACACCGTCGCGCAGCTCCATGCGTGCCTCGAACTCGCCCACACCCTCAATTCTCTTTTTCACCACAGAGGTATATGCAGGGTTGCGACCATAGATAAACTCGTCGGTGAGGTAGCCCTGCTCAATCTCTTTTATTGCCTGCACTGCGCAGTCGTCGAGAACAATCTCGCAGTCGCACAAATTAGTGCGCACAAACTCCTTGAACTGCTCTATCGTGATATCAAGATATTTATTCAGGGTGGTAACATGCTGACGCACCGACTCCACCCCCTTGCTTTTGAGTTTGGCATCAGACGGAGTGGTCGAGCGCACCATACGTTCAAGATCCGTATCGTAGAGCATGGTGCCATGCACTATGCTACGTTCGGGAAGATGATAGAAAGCATTGCCCGACACCTTTTTGCCATCGATGAGAATGTCGTTGCGTCCGGTGGTCTTGGCATTCACACCCAACTTTTGCAAAAGGTGCTCAACCATCAGCATATAACGGTTGAAAGTGAGATTGACATTGCTTGCAGGTGTTATATATGAGAGCATCAGATTGTCGCGGTCGGCATACACGCAGCCACCACCGCTCTTGCGACGATACATTTCGATGGAGTTTGCACGACAATACTCAACATCCACCTCGGTATCTATAAGCTGATTGCGACCAAAGATGACGGTAGGTTCCACCTGCCACATAAAGAAATAGTCGTCTGCCGCAAGGTGACGAGCCACATACTCCTCCATTGCCAGATAAAATGACAATTTATGTTGTACGTTGTGAGGCAAGGCAACATATTTCATAAGAAAAATATATCTTCTGTGGCAAATTTACAAAAAAAGAAACATCTTCCTAACAAAATAAGAAATATTAGCAACCATTATTGGAAAATATTTTCTATTAACAAATTTTAAACGCCCACACACTGCATCAACAAATATTTTCTCTATTTTTGCTTATTAAATCACTTTAGCAAAAAACAACTACATGAAAAGAGATAAACTATTGGTAGCTGCCATCGCTACACTGTCATTATTATCATCGACAGTGGCAACAGCGCAAGACGACGCATTCTCGCGCTTGAAGGCCTTTGCCACACACATCGTGCAATTCAATAAAAGTTGCCCACAAGAGAAGGTGTTCCTTCACTTCGACAACGAAGCATACTATTTGGGCGAGACAATATGGTTCAGCGCCTATGTGGTAGACGCAGGTACACTGCTGCCCATTGCCAAAAGCCGCGTGCTCTACGTAGAACTGCTCACACCCGACGGCGACATCATCGCCAGCAACAAACTGAAACTCGTCGCAGGCCGCTGTTACGGCTGTCTGCACCTTTTGGGACAAAGCCAAACATTCTCCGAGGGATTCAGCAATAAGATAAATGTTATAAACGCCCTGCGTTCGGGCTTCTACGAAGTGAGAGCCTACACACGCGAAATGCAGAACTTTGGCGAAGGCGCCTACTTCTCGCGAGTGTTCCCTGTGTACGACGCTCCCGAGACCGATGGCGACTATTCGCAGATGCAGTTCACTACAACTGTTACCGAGCGTAGCACCGACACACGCAAGGCAAGCAAGAAGGCCGACAACCTGAACATTGAGTTCTACCCCGAGGGTGGCGCACTTGTCGAGGGTGTGGAGTCGCGCGTGGCATTCAGAGCAACCGACGCCTATGGCATCCCTGCAAAGATTACCGACGCCATGACCGTGAACGGCCAGAATGTGGCGATAGAGCACGAGGGAATGGGTAGCTTCACATTTACCCCTACCGAAGAGAGCGAAAGAGAGGTAAACGTCACATACGAAGGAAAGAGCTACAAGTTCAAGCTGCCCAAAGCCGAGAAAAACGGCTACACCATGCAGGTAGACAACATGCAGAGCGACAGCATACGCATAAGCATCGCACGCAACAAAGCGTTGCACAAAACAGCAATAGGCGCCACACTGATGTGCCGCGGCAACCTCGCATACTTCGACACACTGCGATGGAACGGCAACAAAGCAAACATCAGCATAGGCAAAGAGAAACTCCTGCCCGGAGTGCAGCAGATAACACTGTTCACCGAAAAAGGAGAAGTACTTGCCGAGCGCATGCTTTTTGTGCGCAACGGCAACATGCCCGACAATGTAAAGATAGCTATCAGCAGCGACAAGAACAGCTACAAGCCTTTTGAAAAAATAAAGATAGAGGCCAAAGTAACCGACAAAGCTGGCAGCCCCGTAGAGACATTCATGAGCCTTGCTGTGCGCGACGGCGACATTGACAACGGCGGTCATTACACCGACAACATCTGCACCGACCTGCTGCTGTCGAGCGACATAAAAGGCTACATTGCCAACCCCTCATACTATTTCGAGAGCGACGACGAACAGCACAGCAAAGCACTCGACCTGCTGATGATGGTACAAGGCTGGAGAAGATACAAGTGGCAGACTATGGCAGGTGTAAAACCCTTCAAGATAACAAACTATCTCGAAGACGGCATAAGCATCGACGGCGAAGTGCTTGCACTCTCGCACAACAAGCCCTTGAAAGATATTCAGGTGTACATGCGAGCAACATCGCCCGACGGCACACTTGTTCAGAACCAGAATGTAACAACCAACGAAAAAGGTGAGTTCAACTTCAAATTAGAGGAGTTCTATGGCGACTGGTTCCTCACACTCTCACTGTCAAAAGATAATGAGAAACTCGACAAAGATGCCCGCATAAAGATAAACAGAGCGCCCATGGAGCACCTGCGCGTATTCTCACAGTGGGAGACCAACACCCCCAAACCCATAGTATACTACAACACCACCACTGCGGCATTAGACAAAGCCACACAGGTAGAGGACTTCCTGGTGTTGCCCGGAGTGACTGTAAAAGAGAAAAAAGACCTTCTCGACTGCGAAGTATATTATATACACGACGAAGCCGAGAAGTTCCTCGACAAAGGAGTGCTCATGGGCAATATTGCAGAATACTTCCCCAAAAAGGCACCTAAATACTTCAGCAACATAGAGGCTAGCAAGTCGGAAATAGTCAATCCCGACACACTGTTTTACAAAAACATATCTGTCACCATTATTCCCATGCGCACCGACGGCAGTGTGTGGGGCTCGACAATTCCAAAGATGCACAATAACAATATGGCACTTTTGGACCTCGACGAGATTGAATATATCCTTTTCTTCAACAACCCCTATGCACACACCCATCTGCGCATTTCACACAAGAACATGGACCAATCAACGCCCTTGTTGCCGGCAAACGACCGTGATAGACACTACATGATGCTTGTCTATCCGCGAAAGAAAGCAGTTACGCCTTACAAAATTAAAGGCCACCGCTCAACATACATCGAGGGATTCTCGACAGTGAAGGAGTTCTTCGCACCCGAGTACCACAATGCCCCCCTGCCCGGAGAGACCGACTACCGCCGCACGCTTTATTGGAACCCTCTGCTACGCACTGATGCCACAGGAACAGCAAAGGCCGAGTTCTACAACAACGGCCGTTGCCACATCATCAAGTGCGATGCAGCCACCATCACCCCAAAAGGAAAGATAGGTAGCGGAAAAGCACGCATCACCCCTAAGAAATAACATAGGTTACATATAAAACAGTCGGGAGGGGTGCTTTTTGCACCCGGCCCGCCGCTTTCTATTAAAAAAAAACAA